>CAUUBQ010000020.1:0-131294 GCA_963543405.1 uncultured Cupriavidus sp. | reverse complement strand
GGCGTTGCCCCCCGCAACGCCTATGAGGATCCGCTCGCCCCGCGCGTGCAGCAGTCGCTGCGCATGCCCGATGTACGGGCCCAGCTCGAACAGCTGACCGAAACCGACGACGCCAGTGTGTACGTGCGTCAGGAACGCATGCAGCGGGGCGACACCATCGCCACGCTGTTGCGCCGGCTAGGGGTCGAGGACCCCGATGCACAGGCATTCATCCTCAAGAACACCACCGCGCGTGGCCTGTTCAACCTCAATCCGGGCCAGACCGTACAGGCGGAAGTCGACGAGAGCAACCTGCTGGTCTCGCTGCAGGCCAACCTGGGCGGCGATGCCTCGGCGTCGCGCGAACTCGTGATCGAACGCGTGGAGCCGGCAAAGGAAGGCGGCGACTACACGTACAAGGCGCGCATCGCCTCGGTCGACAACGACCTGCACTACGAGATGGCCTCGGGTGCCATCGACAGCGTCGGCTTTTTCAAGTCGATGGACACTGCCAACGTGCCGGACGAAGTGGTCAGCCAGATGATCTCGATCTTCTCCGGCGTGATCGATTTCCACCACGACATTGCCAAGGGCGACCGCTTCCGCATCGTCTATGAAGCCGGCTTCCGCGATGGTGCGTTCGTACGCAATGGCCGCGTGGTGGCAATCGAGCTGATCAACCGCAACACGCTGTACCAGGCACTCTGGTACGCGCCGAAGGACGGCGAGCCGGGTGGCTACTACACGTTCGATGGACGCAGCATGAAGCGTCCGTTCCTGCGTTCGCCGATCGAGTTCTCGCGCGTGTCGTCAGGCTTTGGCGGCCGCGATCATCCGCTCCATCACAAATGGGCGCAGCACAAGGGTGTCGACTTTGCCGCGCCACAGGGCACGAAGGTATTCGCATCCGGAGATGCCAAGGTCGACTTCGTCGGGCAGCAGAACGGTTACGGCAACATCATCGTGCTGCAGCATGCGGGCGGCTATTCGACCTACTATGCCCACCTGTCCGGCTTTGCCGGCATCCGTGAAGGGCAGCACGTGAACCAGGGCCAGGTCATTGGCTATGTCGGGTCCACGGGCTGGGCCACCGGGCCGCACCTGCACTACGAGTTCCGCCTCAACGACGTGCCACAGAATCCGCTCACGACGACGCTGATGGAAGCGCCGACGCTGACTGGCAAGTCGCGCACGGAATTCCTGACCTACACCAGCGCCATGCTGAGCCGCATCAACATGCTCCGCACCTACAACGTACTGACCGCCAGCAACTGATTCCATGTCCATCCCCCCGATGTCCAGCGACTGTTATATCGGCCTGATGTCGGGCACCAGCATGGATGGTGCGGATGGCGTGCTGGTGGATTTCTCGGGGCCGCAGCCGGTGGTTCACGCAGCGGCCCACACCCCTTTTCCCGATACCCTGCGTGACGCGTTTGGCGCGCTCCAGCAACCCGGCGACGATGAAATCCATCGCGAGGCCGTGGCGGCCAACGGCCTGGCGCGCGTCTATGCCGATTGCGTCGCCGAGCTGCTGCGCCTGGCCGGCACCGAGCCGGCCCACGTCACGGCAATTGGCGCGCATGGCCAGACCATCCGCCATCGACCCGGCCTTTACGACGGGATTGGCTATACGCGCCAGACCCAGCATCCCGCATTGCTGGCCGAGCTGACCGATATCGACGTGATTGCGGATTTCCGCAGCCGCGATATTGCCGCCGGCGGCCAGGGTGCGCCGCTGGTGCCTGCGGTACACGCCGCGCTGTTCGGCGCACGCGACGAGACCCGCGTGATCTGCAATATCGGCGGCATCTCCAATATCAGCATCGTGCCGGCTGCCCATACGGGCCGGCCAGTGACCGGCTTCGACTGCGGGCCCGGCAATGCGCTGCTTGACGACTGGATCCTGCGCCATCGCGGCCTGCCGTTCGATGACCGTGGCGCATGGGGCGCCAGCGGCCAGGTCGACGCGGTACTGCTGGCGCAACTGCTGGCTGAACCCTACTTTCGCGCGGCGCCTCCGAAGAGCACGGGTCGCGACCTGTTTCATCCGGGCTGGCTGCAGGGCGTGCTGGAAAGTTTTGTGCAACGACCAGCGGCGGCCGATGTCCAGGCCACATTGGCCGCCCTGACCGCTACCGCGATTGCGCGTGATGTACAGGCGCACGCGCCCAGTGCGCACAGGCTGATCGTCTGCGGTGGGGGTGCGCGCAATGACTACGTGATGGCAACGCTGGCGCAGTTGCTGCCCGGTATCACGGTGCAGACAACCGAGGATTTTGGCGTGCCGGTTTCACAGGTTGAAGCCATCGCATTTGCGTGGCTTGCGCGGCAATGCGTGCGGCGTGCACCGGGCAACGTGCCGACGGTTACCGGCGCGGCAGGCCCGCGTGTGCTCGGGGCGATTTACCCACGCTGAGCGTGGCATCACCGAAGGCCAAAAAAAAGCGCACCATCCGGTGCGCTTTTTCTTTTTGCGACGGAAACCGCCGCACGTGCCCGCTTCAGACCGAGAACGACGAGCCGCAACCGCAAGTGGTCGAGGCATTCGGGTTCTTGATCACGAACTGCGCGCCGTTGATGTCTTCCTTGTAGTCGATCTCGGCGCCCACCAGATACTGGTAGCTCATCGAGTCGATCAGCAGCGTGACACCATTCTTGACCAACGTGGTGTCGTCTTCGTTGACGTCTTCATCGAACGTGAAGCCATACTGGAAGCCGGAGCAACCGCCGCCCTGCACAAACACGCGCAGTTTCAGTTCGGCATTGCCCTCTTCCTCGATCAACTGCTTGACCTTGTCGGCCGCGCTGTCGGTAAAGACGAACGGTGCCGGCACGTCCTCGGTAACGGGTGCCTCTGCGACTGCGTTCATGGGGATTCTCCTGGTTAGATACGCCCGTATTCTAAGCGCTACGCTTAAATCGTGCCGAACCCCTTGGTTTTCAAGGGGATCTGGGCGCTTGCATCACTTCATTTCAGGCCGCCGCGCCTTGCGGAGCCTTGCTGTCATCGGAAGCCGCAGCAACCTCGACGATATCGGCAGCAGCAACGTTAACCGTTTCAGCCGTTTCAGCCGTTTCAACCGCTTCCTGGCTGGCGTCGACTACCGCTTCCACTCCCTGCTCGCCCGCGGGCTGGACATGGTTCGGCAACGCCCGGACTTCAGCCTGCACCAACGGCACCAGGCGGCCCTCGACGATCGCGCCCTGATGCATTTCCAGCGCGGTGTAGCGCACTTCACCATAGACCCGCGCATGCGGCTGGAGTTCGAGCAGTTCGGCGGCGTGAACCGGACCGGTTACCGTCCCGTTCAGGATCAGGTGCTCCACGCGCACCTCGCCTTCGACCACGCCCTTCTCGCTGATCACAAGCATGCTCGATTTGCCTTCGGCTGCAACCATGTTGCCGCGTACACGGCCGTCGAGACGCAAGCCCCCGGCAAATGTCACGTCGCCGTCAATCACAGCGTCCGCACCGATCAATGTATCGATCGACAAGCCTTTCTTCTTGGAAAACAGCATATTTGCACTCCTTTTCGCACGTTCTATGGCGTTGCCGACTGTGTCGCGTGCACCTGACCACCCCTGACGATACGCACCGATACACCACGCACCTCGGCATCCTGAGGAATCGCCAGATCGCCTTCGATACGTTGATAGTGCGTAAGCCGCACCGCTGGCAGGCGCGCATCACTTGCCTGTGGCAATGACAACGTTAACGGCTTGCCACCGCGAATCGCCGAAATTGTGAATTGCAATTCACCCTTGAATTCCGGCTGCTCGACAAACGCCCTTGATCCGCCCTGCATCACGAGCAAACGATAGTGCACCGCGTGCGGCTGCGCCTCGTCCATTCCTACCCGAAAGCTGCGCACATGGATTCCCGACGTGTCTCCCGTGGCGGGGAGCAACGATTCGAAGAACCCCAGGTCCTCTTTCAGTTGTGCCACATCGGTTTCAGCCGATTTCAGCTGTTGCGCCAGCCCGTCCTGCGCAGCGCGAGCCATCTGCAATTGCGCTTCGGCCGTATTGGCACTGATGCGCAGACCGTCGCGTTCAACCGACACCTCGGCGAGTTGCCGGCGCAATTGCGCGTTGTCGGCAAGCAGGTCTTCCGGCTGCGCCCCGGCGGCGTGGCGACCCGCGCCATAAGCCCAGATTGCCAAGGCGATACCGGCGACGGCCATCAACGTCGGCACCAGCGCTGCCGTCAGCCAGAGGCGCCACGGCCGATGCACGCGAACCACGGCTCGCGCCGAGCGCAAACCGCGGCGCGGTCGCAACGGGCGGTACTTCAACCCCATCGCGGCTTCCGCCCAGAATTGCCCTGCCCCATGTCGTTGACTCCCCCATTCCGCAGGCCCGTGATTGTATCGCCGGGTGATCATTACGCGAATGAAAAGTGTAAAAACTGGTAAAGCTGCACCGGGTTGGGGATAGCCGCGCCGGGCCGTGGGCAAAAAAAAACCGCACGACGAATCGTGCGGCTTTTTCGGATCTGCCAGGCCTGGCGAGCCAGGACCGGGCAAATGCGCTTTAGCGCTTCGAGAACTGCTTCCGGCGACGTGCCTTGTGCAGACCGACCTTCTTACGTTCGACTTCACGAGCGTCACGCGTAACGTAGCCAGCCTTCGACAGGGCCGACTTCAGCGTTGCATCGTAGTCGATCAGGGCGCGGGTGATGCCGTGACGGACAGCACCGGCCTGGCCGGTTTCGCCACCACCGGTCACGTTGACCTTGATGTCGAACGTTTCGGCGTTAGCGGTCAGTTCCAGCGGCTGGCGCACGATCATCAGCGAGGTTTCGCGAGCGAAATACTCTTTGATGGGCTTGCCATTGACGATGATGTCGCCCTTGCCAGACTTGATGAAGACACGTGCCACGGCGCTCTTGCGGCGGCCAGTACCGTAATTCCAATTACCGATCATGGATGGCCCCCTTAGATATCCAGCACCTTGGGCTGCTGTGCGCTATGCGGATGTTCGCCTTCGGCATAAACCTTCAGCTTCTTGATCATCGCGTAGCCCAGCGGACCCTTCGGCAGCATGCCCTTGACAGCCTTTTCCAGGGCACGGCCCGGGAAACGCTGTTGCATCTTGCCGAACGTCGTTTCGTAGATACCGCCCGGGTAGCCCGAGTGACGGTAGTACTTCTTGTCCTGTTCCTTGGTACCCGTCACGCGCAGCTTGGCTGCATTGACGATGATGATGAAATCACCAGTGTCGACGTGAGGAGTAAATTCTGGCTTGTGCTTGCCGCGCAGTCGGCGTGCCACTTCGCTGGCAACACGGCCGAGGACTTTGTCCGTCGCGTCAATCACGTACCAGTCGCGCTTTACCTCTGCAGGCTTGGCGGAAAAGGTCTTCATGATTTTTCCTGAGTATGAAAACTGCCCGATATGACGGTCGCCGTTTTAGCGTCCTGTCTGCGGCCGGCCCTTTGGACCTGGCCTTCCTGCTTGTATTTGCAGGCTCTCCCTGATTTTTTCCGGGGGCAATGGCCGGAAAAGTCGACGATTATAAGGGGAGACGCCGCCGCGGCACAAGCAAAGTTGCGCCTTTTCGTCAAGTCGACACAGGGGCGATCGGAAAAGCGCCGCCGGCATCACGAACGCAGCGAGACTGGCCCTTTGCGCAGTAATGCTGCCCCTTGCAATCCACGAAAAAAAACCCAAGTCGGTTTGGACTTGGGTTTGAATCCACCAAAGGAGGAGGGTGGAGGAGACACCGGGCGATCGACGGGGCCGGTCATGGCAGGCGGTGCGGTCAAGCGATGCGGTACGTTCCTGGCTTTCGCTTTCGCACTCTGGCGCGCTCTTCATGCGCCGTCGTTCGATGGAATGAATTATACATACAGCCCCTCAGGATGCAAGAAAATTTGCAGTACGAAATGCAATACCACGATATGAAATGAAAAACGGACCAGTTGGATGTCTTGTTTTTTATTTAAAATCAGATACTTAAACTAAAAAACAGGTTGCGCGATCAACCGGAAATTAGAGGAAGCCCTCAGATTTTTAGGGGAAATCCCGTACGCGAGAGGCTTTCCGAAGTTGCCCTATACTCGCGGAAAGCAAGATGCGTCAAAAGCGCGGACGTGAGCGGAAAAACACAATCTGGAACCGAGGAACGAAAAAAATGGAATGCAAAGTGACATGGGGTGGGCCTGAAGGCATGAGCTTCATCGCCCAGACCGGCAGCGGGCATCTGGTGGCAATGGATGGCGCCCCGGACGGCGGCGGCAACAACCTTGCGCCGCGGCCCATGGAGATGGTGCTGCTGGGCACGGGCGGCTGCACGGCCTATGACGTGGTGCTGATCCTCAAGCGTGGCCGCCAGGACGTGCGCGGCTGCTCGGTCAAGCTCGAAGCCGAGCGCGCCGACACCGATCCGAAGGTCTTCACGAAGATCAACTTCCACTTCACCGTGACGGGCCGCGGCCTCGACCCCGCCAAGGTCGAGCGCGCCATCGAGCTGTCGCACGAGAAGTACTGCTCGGCGTCGATCATGCTGGCCAAGACGGCCGAGATCACGCATACCACGGAAATCGTCGAAGGCTGAGTGCGGCCTGCAGCCGTACAAAGCAAAACGCCCGGACTTGCGCCGGGCGTTTTTCATAATCGAAGCAAAGCAGGCCGATAAGCCGGATTCTGTGCACCCCGCATGCCCTTGCAGGCACACGGTGCGTGACAACCATTCCTCTAGACCGGCCGTTACCGGACGGTTCAAGCTCCCTACCCGCAGACTCGGCGGGCCGCTTCATCGTCTGCCTATTTGGGATTGCTCCAGGTGGAGGTTACCGCGTTTCACCCTTCCCGCCAGCCGAAGCCAGCGGCAAGACTCGTCTCTGTGGCCCTATTCCGCACGTTGCCGTGGATGGCTGTTAGCCAACACCCTGCCCTGTGGAGTCCGGACTTTCCTCCCCTTGCCCCTTGCGAGACAAGCAGCGATTGTCTGGCCTGCTTTGCGGGCCGCAGTCTAACACCGATGCCGCCGGCGGTCAGCCTGCCGTGTGCATGCGGCGCCCGGAACGGAACACGCTGGTATCGTCATAGAAGGCCGGCGACTCATTTTCGGCGCACCAGCCCGGGATGCCCATGACCGGCAACGGCGCAAAGCTGCGTCCTCCGCTAAGTCCGCCCTGACCGGCCGCGCGGGCCAGCGAGTCGGCCAGCAACGCGTCCAGCCGATCGAGCGGCGTATCGGGTGAGGTGCGGATCCACCAGGCGTGCGCAGTGATCGAGCGGTATGGCTGCACCAGCTTTTCAAGCAGCGCATGGCCAAACGGCATCACGGCACAGGTCGGCCCCCAGGCCTCCCGCTGCATCACAAAAAGGTCGCGCCAGCCGAAACCGCGCAAGGCATCGGCAAGTGCAACGTCTTCGGAGACGAAGATTGCTGCGTTCTCGTCGAACAGTGTCGCGGCGTCGCGCAAGCCCCCGCGCACGCGTTGAATGCCATCGCGCACGATTGCCTCGGCCTGCAGCCGGTTCAACAAACGCTTGGTTTCGGGGAAGTGCAACCAGATCAGCGCGTTGAATGCGTCGTGATGGTTGTCGCGGGTCGGCACCTGGCCGGTGGCATGGATATGGGATTCGTAGGCAACGCCCTGGGGCAGCGCCGTTTGCGGCACGAAGCGCAGCGGCAGGTCCCGGGCATTGCGCAGTGCGCCAGCGCGCGCATTGAGCGCCTCGCGCATATCGTCGCCCCGGAAGATCGGGGCCGACGCGGCGAATGGCCGGAACCACGGCCGCGTCCAGTCTACATTCGACAGCAAGCGGCTCAGCTCGCCTTCCAGCGCAGCGTCTCGCCGGCGCGCAGCGGCACCAGCGTGGTATCGCCGTACGGCAGTTCGGCCGGCAGTTGCCAGTCTTCGCGCGTCAGCGTCAGCGTGCTGGTGTTGCGCGGCAGGCCATAGAACGCCGGGCCATGGAAGCTGGCGAAGCCTTCCAGCTTGTCCAGTGCCCCGGCCGTATCGAACGCTTCGGCATAGAGCTCCATCGCGTGCAGGGCCGTGTAGCAACCGGCGCAGCCACAGGCATGCTCCTTGAGACCGCGCGCATGCGGCGCACTGTCGGTGCCCAGGAAGAACCGCGCGCTGCCCGAGGTTGCCGCCTTGACCAGCGCCTCGCGGTGGGTCTCGCGCTTCAGGACCGGCAGGCAGTAGTAGTGCGGCCGAATGCCACCGGTGAAGATCGCATTGCGGTTGTAAAGCAGGTGATGCGCGGTAATCGTGGCAGCGGTCGGCCCCTCGGCCTCGGCCACGTACTGGGCCGCATCGCGCGTGGTGATGTGCTCGAACACCACCTTGAGCTCGGGAAAGTCGCGGCGCAGCGGCTTCATCACACGCTCGATAAAGACAGCCTCACGGTCGAAGATGTCGATATCGCCATCGGTGACTTCGCCGTGCACCAGCAGCGGCAGCCCCGCGCGCTGCATCGCCTCGAGCGTGGGGGCGCACCGGCGGATGTCAGTCACGCCGGCATCGCTGTTGGTGGTGGCACCGGCCGGATACAGCTTCACCGCATGCACGAAGCCGCTGGCCTTGGCCGCGACGATTTCCTCGGGCGGCAGGTTGTCGGTCAGGTACAGCGTCATCAGCGGCTCGAACGTCATGCCGGCCGGCAGTGCGGCCAGGATCCGGTCGCGATAGTCGCTGGCCTGGGCCACCGTGGTCACGGGCGGCTTCAGGTTGGGCATGATGATCGCTCGGGCGAACTGGCGCGCCGTATCGGGCAACACCGCCGACAGCGCCGCGCCGTCGCGCAGGTGCAGGTGCCAGTCGTCGGGGCGGGTGATGGTGATCTTCTGGGTCATGGGGACAATCAAAAAACTAGAGAATCAGGATGGCGCGGTAATCGTTGACGTTGGTGCGGGTGGGCCCGGTCATCACCAGGTCGCCCACGGCATCAAAAAAGCCCCAGGCATCGTGCGCGTCGAGCTGTCGACGCGCCGGCGTGCCCGCAGCTTCCGCGCGCGCCAGCGAATCCGGCGCCAGCAGCGCGCCGGCGTTGTCCTCGGAACCATCGATGCCGTCGGTATCGGCCGCAATCGCGTGGATATCGGCCGCGCCGTCAAGTTCGATCGCCAGCGAGAGCAGGAATTCCGAACAACGCCCACCGCGGGCCTGGGCCGCCCCGCCGCTCGGCAAAGTGACTGTGCATTCACCGCCCGAGATCAGCACCACGGGCGCGGAAAACGGGGCATTGTACTTGCGAATCTCGCGCACCAGTGCCGCGTAGACGCGCGCCACCTCCTGCGCCTCGCCGGTGACGGTATCGCCAAGCACCACCGGTTCGATCCCCTGGCGCCTGAACAGCGAGGCCGCCGCTTCGAGGCTGCCGTGGGCCGTGGCAATCATGCGGTTGTCCACGCGTTCGAACAGCGGGTCGCCAGGCTTGGGCGTTTCGCCGATCTCGCCGCGCGCACCACGTTCGAGGTGCGACTGCACGGTGGCCGGCACCGTGGCACCGAAGCGTTTCAGGATCGCCAGCGCATCGGCATAGGTACTGGGATCGGGCACGGTGGGACCCGACGCAATCGCGCTGGGGTCGTCGCCGGCCACGTCGGACACGATCAGCGTGGTCACCGGAGCGCGGCTGGCTTGTGCCAGGCGGCCGCCCTGGATACGCGAGATGTGCTTGCGCACGATGTTCATGTCCGTGATCGGGGCGCCGCAGCGCAACAGTTCACGTGTAGTGGCCTTGAGATCGGCCATCGGAATGCCTTCGGCCGGTAGCGACAGCAGGCTCGACCCGCCGCCCGACACCAGCACGATCAGCCGGTCATCGGGTCCCAGCGACTGCACCTGCGCCAGGATCCCGGCGGCGGCCTGTTCGCCGGCCTCGTCCGGTACCGGGTGGCCGGCCTCGATCACGCGGATATGTTCGGTCGGCAGGCCATGCGCGTAGCGCGTGACCACCAGGCCCTCGAGTTTGGCCTTGCCCTGGTAGGCGCGTTCGACGGCCAGCGCCATCGACGCCGCGGCCTTGCCAGCGCCCACCACCAGCGTGCGGCCGCCCGCATGCGGCGGCGGCAGGTGGCTGGCCACGATTTCGAGCGGATCGGCAGCTGCCACGGCGGCGCGGAAACTCTCCAGCAACAAGGTACGGGGGCATCCCTGGAATTTCGTGTTCATCTCACAGGGCCTCCGCAATGGCCCGGCCCAGATCGGCCGTGGAGGCTGTGCCGCCAATATCGCGCGTGAGCGGTGCATGACCCGGCCCCGCGGCCAGCACCTTCTCGATGGTCTGCAGCACGGCGGCGCCCGCCTCCGGATGGCCCAGGTGTTCCAGCATCATGGCACCGCACCAGATCTGGCCGATCGGGTTCGCAATGCCCTTGCCGGCGATATCGGGCGCCGAGCCGTGCACCGGCTCGAACAGGCTCGGATACACCTTCTCCGGGTTGATATTGCCCGATGGCGCCACACCGATGGTGCCCGTGCAGGCCGGCCCCAGGTCGGACAGGATGTCGCCGAACAGGTTGCTGGCCACGACCACGTCGAACCAGTCCGGATGCTGCACGAAGTGCGCGGTCAGGATGTCGATATGGTATTTGTCGACCTTCAGGCCCGGATAGTTGGCCGCCATGGCTTCGACGCGCTCGTCCCAGTACGGCATCGTGATCGAGATGCCGTTGGACTTGGTAGCCGACGTCAGGTGCTTTTTCGGGCGCTTTTGTGCCAGTTCGAACGCAAATTTGAGGATCCGGTCCACCCCGTGGCGGCTCATCACGGTTTCCTGGACCACGATCTCGCGCTCGGTATTCGGATACATGCGTCCGCCGATGCTCGAATACTCGCCTTCGGTGTTCTCGCGCACCACGTAGAAATCGATGTCGCCGGGCTTGCGGTCGGCCAGCGGACTCTTGATACCCGGCATCAGCCGCACCGGGCGCAGGTTCACGTACTGGTCGAAAGAGCGGCGGAACTGCAGCAGCGAGCCCCACAGCGACACGTGGTCGGCAATCTTGGCCGGCCAGCCTACCGCACCAAAATAGATCGCGTCGTACTTCACGAGCGTGTCGAACCAGTCGTCCGGCAGCATCTTGCCGTGGCGCTCGTAGTATTCGTAGCTCGAGAAGTCAAAGTGGTCCCACTGGAAGTCGATGCCGAAGCGCCGGGCGGCGGCGTCCATGACACGGATGCCCTCGGGCATCACTTCCGTTCCGATTCCGTCTCCGGGAATCACAGCGATCTTGTATTGGCTCATGGCTGGGAAGGGCGAGTGGTAGGGGCGCGCAGCCACCCTGCTTGGCAGCATCGGGCACGCGCAGGATAATGACCGCATTCTATTGCAAAGCGGCAGCCCCCTGCCGCACGGTGCCCTGCCATGTGCCAGCTTCTAGGCATGAATTGCGCCACGCCGACCGACGTGACGTTTTCCTTTACCGGCTTTGCCGCGCGCGGCGGCGTGACTGACCATCACGCCGACGGATTTGGCGTAGCGTTCTTCGAGGACAAGGCCTGCCGGCTGTTTATCGACAACCAGTCGGCCGGCACCTCGCCGGTGGCGGACCTGATCAAGCGCTATCCGATCAAGTCGAAGAACGTGATTTCCCATATCCGCAAGGCCACGCAAGGCACGGTGCAGCTTGAAAACTGCCATCCGTTCATGCGTGAACTCTGGGGCCGGCACTGGATCTTTGCCCATAACGGCGACCTGCACGGCTTTGCGCCGTTCCTGTCGGGCGTGTACCAGCCAGTGGGCGACACCGACAGCGAACTGGCGTTCTGCACGCTGATGCAGGGCCTGCGCAAGCGCTTTCCGGGCTCGCAGCCGCCGCTCAATGAACTGGGCCACGCGCTGGCCGACATCACGCGCGACATCACGTTGCACGGTGTGTTCAATTTCCTGCTGTGCAATGGCCAGGCGCTATTTGCACACTGCTCCACGCGGCTGTATTACATCGTGCGGCAGTGGCCGTTTTCAAAGGCGCACCTGATCGATGCCGACCTGTCGATCGATTTCGCGCAGGTCACCACGCCCGACGACCGGGTGGCCGTGATCGCCACCGCGCCGCTGACCGACAACGAGACGTGGACCCAGTTTGCCCCGGGTGAGTTGATCATGTTTGAAAACGGCAAGCCCAGCATGACGTGGACCGTGCCAATTCCGCCCGAGGTTCAGGCGAAGAATGCAGCCAATACGGCGTGTACTTGAGGGGTGCTCCCCTCTCCCGCTGCGCGGGAGAGGGGCCGGGGGAGAGGGCAGGCGCGTCAAAAGCTATCGCGCTGGAGCAAACCGACGGCTTTGCTCGATGTGGTACCTAGCTGTACCACCCCTCTCTCCCACTCTCTCCCCATGAGGGGAGAGAGTGCCGAGACCTCGCCACTTGCTTTCGCTTGGGCGTCGTTGGCGGCGTCGGCCGTCAAACAACCGACGGCTTCGACCAAGGTCTCATCAGTGATGCAGGATCTTTGACAGGAACTGGCGGGCGCGTTCCGAGCGCGCCTCGATGTTGCCGAAGAACTCTTCCTTCGGGCAGTCTTCCACGATCTTGCCGGCGTCCATGAAGATCACGCGGTTGGCCACCTTGCGTGCGAAGCCCATTTCGTGGGTCACGCACATCATGGTCATGCCTTCGTTGGCGAGCTGCACCATCACGTCCAGCACTTCGTTGACCATTTCCGGATCAAGCGCCGAAGTCGGTTCGTCGAACAGCATGCAGATCGGATCCATCGACAGCGCACGGGCAATTGCCACGCGCTGCTGCTGACCGCCCGACAGCTGGCCCGGATACTTGTCCGCCTGGCTCTTCAGGCCCACGCGCTCCAGGTACTTCAGGCCCTTGGCCATGGCCTCTTCCTTCGAGCGGCCCAGCACCTTCATCTGCGCGATGGTCAGGTTCTCGGTGATCGACAGGTGCGGGAACAGTTCGAAGTTCTGGAACACCATGCCCACGCGCGAGCGCAGCTTGGGGAGGTTGGTCTTCGGATTGCCCACCGACGTGCCATCCACGAGGATGTCGCCCTTCTGGAACGGCTCCAGCGCATTGACCGTCTTGATCAGCGTGGACTTGCCCGAGCCCGACGGGCCGCACACCACCACCACTTCACCCTTGGCCACCTTGGTGGTGCAGTCCGTCAGCACCTGGAAGGCGCCGTACCACTTGGAAACGTTATTAATCTCGATCATACGGCCACCTTTTTCTGATAACGCTTGACCAGCAGCGAAGCGGAGAAACAAATGATGAAGTACACCAGGCCGGCAAACAGCAGCATCTCCACGATGCGGCCATCACGTTCGCCAATGCCGTAGGCCTGGCCGAAGAAGTCCGCCAGCGCGCTCACATAGACCAGCGACGTATCCTGGAACAGGATGATGCCCTGCGTCAGCAGCAGCGGCACCATGTTGCGGAACGCCTGCGGCAGCACCACGAGGCGCATGGTCTGGCCATAGGTCATGCCCAGTGCCTGCGCGGCGAACATCTGCCCGCGCGACACGCTCTGGATACCGGCGCGGATGATTTCCGAGTAGTACGCGGCCTCGAACAGCGAGAACGCGATCAGCGCGGAGGTCATGCGCAGGTCCGATGCCGCGTTCAGGTTGAACACCTTCTGCAGCAGCTGCGGAATGATCAGGAAGAACCACAACAGCACCATCACCAGCGGAATGGACCGGAAGAGCGTCACATACCCCTGCGCGAACCAGTTCAGCGGCTTGCTCGAGGACAGGCGCATCATCGCCAGGATGGTGCCCCAGACGATGCCGACGATCACCGCGGTCACGGTGATCTTGAGCGACACCATCATGCCTTCGCCCAGCACATGCAGCGTCGACGCGTTGATCGAGCTGAAATCGAATTCGTATGCCATGTTCCAGCTCCTTACTTGCCGCCGATGAAGCCGGGCACACGGGTACGGCGTTCCACCCAGCGCATCAGGAACATCACCGTGAAATTGATGAGGGCATACAGCACCGTGACCGCGATGAACGATTCATACGGGCGCGCGGTGTAGTCCACCAGCTGGCGGCCCTGTGCGGCCAGTTCCAGCAGGCCGATCGTCGAGGCCACGGCCGAGTTCTTGAAGATATTCAGGAATTCGGACGTGATCGGCGGCACGATGACGCGGAACGCCATCGGCAGCAGCACGTGGCGATAGGTCTGCGCCAGCGTGAAGCCCATGGCCAGGCCGGCGTTCTTCTGGCCGCGCGGCAGCGAGTTGA
This sequence comes from uncultured Cupriavidus sp., assembly GCA_963543405.1. GTDB lineage: Bacteria > Pseudomonadota > Gammaproteobacteria > Burkholderiales > Burkholderiaceae > Cupriavidus. The sequence goes on along the minus strand of CAUUBQ010000020.1, from coordinate 117,144 downwards.
TACCCGAGCGCACCTGTTCGCAAACCCGGGCGGCCGTGAAGGTGCCCAGGCAGATCATGGCGGCCAGGAACTGCTGGGTGAACGGGTTCATCTGCTTGATCGCCTCGCCGCCGGGCAACAGCTCGGGGCCGACGAAGTACCAGATGAACAGCTGCACCAGCAGCGGAATGTTCCGGAAGATCTCGACATAGGTGGCCGCGAACCCCGACAGCCACTTGTTCGGCACGGTGCGCAGCACGCCCAGTACCGAGCCGATTGCAAGGGCAATGATCCACGACGACAGGCCCAGCGCGATCGTCACCTTGAGACCGGAGATCATCCAGTCCAGGTACGTCTCGTTGGAGGCGGCCTGCTCGAGGAAGACTCCCCAGTGAAAAACGTAATCCATGATGCGTCCTCAAAAAGAAACGGAAGGACTGCTCCTTCCGTTTCGCACTGCTCCAATCGCAGGGATCAGTCGAGTGCCTTGTCGTTCGGGGTCTTGAAGAGCGCCTTCATGTCTTCGGACAGCGGGAAGTCCAGGTTCAGGCCCTTCGGCGGTACCGGTTGCTGGAACCACTTCGTGTACATCGTGTTGATCGAGCCGTCCTTCATCAGGCCGGTGATCACGTGGTCCGACAGCTTCTTGAACGGTGCATCGTCCTTGCGGATCATGCAGCCATACGATTCACGCGATTGCGCCTTGCCCACCACGATCCAGTCGTTCGGGTTCTTGGCCTTGGCGCGTTCGCCGTAGAGCAGCGCGTCGTCCATCATGAACGCCACGGCACGGCCCGATTCCAGCGTCAGGAACGACTGGCCATGGTCCTTGGTGCTGATGATGTTCATGCCCAGCTTCTGGTCGTCGTTCATCTTGCGCAGCAGGCGCTCGGACGTCGTACCGGCCGTGGTCACCACGTTCTTGCCCTTCAGGTCGGCCCAGTCCTTGATGCCGCCGTCCTTCTTCACCATGATGCGCGTGCCGATGATGAAGATGCTGGTCGTGAACGATGCCTGCTTCTGGCGTTCCAGGTTGTTCGTGGTCGAGCCGCACTCGATATCGATCGTGCCGTTCTGCAGCAGCGTGATGCGGTTCTGCGACGTGATCGGGATTTCCTTGACCTGCAGGTTCGGCAGCTTCAACTGGTCCTTGATGGCTTCCACGATCTTCATGTTGATATCGTAGGAATAGCCCACCTGACGCACGCCGCCCAGGTTGTAGTTGAACGGAATCGAAGAATCCCGCACACCCAGCGTGATGACACCCGTTTCCTTGATTTTCTGTAGCGTACCCGTCAGCGGCTCGGCTGCCTGTGCGCTTGCGCACAGCATGCCTGCCGCGATCATCAGGCCTGCCAACTTGGCAACATTCATAACATCTCCTTGACCATGAAGAGAAAGGCGCGACTGTATCAGCAGTCTTGCCGGCGAAACAGTATTGCTTAGCTCGTCACCCAAGACAACGGGTTTTTCCCCTAAGTGGTGCCTGTTCGGGCATGGTTTCGCGGCGTTGCGCCAAAATGAGACACAACTGCGAACGCCTGGCCTGCATCCTCCGAAGCCGCTTCAATAAAAAAACGGCGACCGGAACAAACCGGCCGCCGCTTCTCGATGCATCAGGAAGGCGGGAAACCTGCTGCATTGCAGCAGCCCGGTTTTCCCGTTCCATTACCCGTTTGCATCAGGGATACAGACCGCGCATCTCGCGCGCCTGCAGGATTCGCGTACATGCCACGATGAACGCGGCCGTACGAAGCGTGACCTTGTTGTCCTGGGCAACCTGCCAGATTGCCCGGAAGGCCTCTTGCATGATTCGTACCAGGCGGTCGTTGATCTCCTCCTCGGTCCAGAAGAAGCTCGAGAAATCCTGCACCCATTCGAAATAGGACACGGTCACGCCGCCGGCGTTGGCGATCACGTCCGGGCAGACCAGTACATTACGCTCGCGCAGGATGTCGTCCGCCTCGGGCGTGGTCGGGCCGTTAGCGCCCTCGATGACCAGCTTGGCGGTGATCTTCGGCGCGATCTGCGCCGTGATCTGGCCTTCCAGCGCCGCCGGGATCAGGATGTCGCAGTCGACTTCCCAGAACTGCGCGGTCGACAGGACTTCAGCCTGGAAGCCATCGATGGTGCCGCTGTGCGACGAATATTCCATCATGGCCGGAACATCGAGGCCGGCCGGGTTGTACAGCGTGGTGCGGTGATCCTGCACGGCCACCACCTTGGCACCCGCCTCCTGGAACAGCTTGGCCGCCACGGCGCCCACATTGCCGAAGCCCTGCACGGCCACGCGCGCACCCTTGATGTCCATGCCCAGGTTGCGGGCGGCTTCCGAACCGACCACGAACACGCCGCGGCCCGTGGCTTCGTGACGGCCCAGCGAACCGCCCAGCGAAATCGGCTTGCCGGTCACCACGCCGGTGGCCGTGCTGCCCGAGTTCATCGAGTATGTATCCATCATCCAGGCCATGACCTGGGCGTTGGTATTGACGTCCGGCGCGGGAATATCCTTGGTCGGCCCGATGATCAGGTTGATTTCGCTGGTGTAGCGACGCGTCAGGCGTTCCAGCTCACCAGTCGACAGCGTGCGCGGATCCACGCGGATACCGCCCTTGGCACCGCCGTATGGCACGTTCACGGCCGAATTCTTGACCGACATCCAGGCCGACAGCGCCATGACCTCGGACAGCGTGACATCCTGGTGAAAACGGATGCCGCCCTTGCCCGGGCCGCGCGACAGGTTGTGCTGCACGCGATAGCCCTCGAAATGGGCGATGGTGCCGTTGTCGAGTTCGATCGGTACATCCACGATCAGCGCCCGCTTCGGGCGCTTCAGCGTTTCCACCCAGCGCGCCAGCGAGCCCAGGTAAGGCGTGACACGATCGACCTGCTTCAGGTAGATGCCCCAGGGGCCGAGATCGTCGGCATTCAGGTACGAGGGCAGGGTGTGAGCGTTGGAGACGTTCTGCGTCGGTGCTACGGAAGACATCGTTGAGTTCCGAGTGAAGGTGACACGCAGCATATCGGCGCCCCCCACTGCGAATCCAATGCCGTTTGCTCATCCGGCCCACAGCCCTTATGCAAGTCTTGCATAACCTTCGCCAACCAGCCTTGCCGGATCAGCCCGGCGCCGCTGGCGCCTGGACCGCGGCCCAGACCTTGTCGACGAGCTGCCGCTTGCGGCGCTGCTGCACGGCGCGGCGTTCGGCGCCGTTGTCCGACGGCCGCTCGCGGTAAAGCCGGATCTCCATGTCGATCGATTGCGGCAGGCTGCGCCCCGATTCGGCGCGCACCAGGCGGCCGGCTGCCACGTCCTCGCGCACGGTACTCTCAGGCAGGAAGGCCATGCCATGGCCCGCCAGTGCCATGACCTTGAGCGCCTCGGCCATATCGGTCTCGTAGCATTTGTCGAGCTTGAGCGTATCGGGGGATTCGGCCAGCAGCATGTCCACCATGCGGCCCAGGAACGCATTGGGCGTATAGCTCAGGAACGGCACCGGCTTCTTGTCCGTGCCGGGCAACCGGAACAGCGGCCGCCCCGTGGCATCGGGCACGCTATACGGTGACAGCCGTTCCGTGCCGAGCACCAGCATGTCGTAGTGCGCCGGGTCGAGCTGGATGGCCTGGCGCGGATGGTGGTAGACCATCACGAGGTCACAGCCGCCTTCCACCAGCATCAGCACCGCATCGTGCACGTTCAACGCGCGCAGCCGGCATGGCAGCGTACCCACCCTGCGCTCCACGGCCTTGAGCCATTCCGGGAAAAACGTCAGCGACAGCGTATGCGGCACCGCGAATTCCAGCACCTGCGCATTGGCCGAACGCTGGCCGCGCATCAGCGCACGTGTCTCGCTGACCTGCGCCAGCATGGCCAGTGCCTGTTCGTAGAACACCTTGCCGGCCGCGGTCAGGCTGGTGGGATAGCTTGACCGGTCAATCAGCTCGGTGCCCACCCATGCTTCCAGCGACTGGATCCGGCGCGAGAACGCCGGTTGCGTGACATGCCGCAGTTCCGCCGAGCGCGAGAAGCTATGCGTCTCGGCCAGGCTGACGAAGTCTTCAAGCCATTTGATTTCCATGTCGCGAATTATCGCCGGTCAATTCAGGCTGCGCACAGGGAGCAATAATTTTTCTCCAGACCATATTTTTGTAGAACAGGATTACAATCCACGACGAATTCACGTCATGATTTGCACGCTTGTGCTCGGGATGCGCGACTAAGATGAACATCATCAAGAACCGACAAGAACGAGCCAGCCATGCAAGCCAACTCAAGTCCGTCCGCGCTGCGTGCGCCGGACCCATTGAACCCACTGACCCTGCTGGCCTCGGGCATGGAAGCCACGCTGGCGCAGAGTGCGCGCATGGTGGCGGCACACGTGGCGGCCAGCCTGCCCGATGCCGAGACCTTGCTGGCCGGCCTGCCCCCAGGCGCGCTCGCCGGCAGCCCCGATACCTACACGCGTCATCTGGTGCATGCCGATCCGTACGAACGTTTCTCGGTCATGCTGCTGGTCTGGCGCCCTGGGCAGCACAGCCCGGTGCATGGGCATCGCACGTGGTGCGCCTATCGCGTGCTACGCGGCACGCTGTCCGAACGGCACTACCGCTGGAATCCCGAAAACCGCACGGCCACGCAAGTCGGGGCCGTGGCACGCGAGACCGGCGATACCTTCAGCGTGCCCGCCGGACTGCAACATATCCACGCGCTCGGCAACGACAGCAATGCGGTAGCCGTGTCGCTGCATATCTATGGCGTGGAACAGGACCGCATCGCCACCGGCGTGAACCTGCTGGTGGATACCATCGTCAGCTGATACCGGCCGCGCAGCGATTGTGGTTGGTGGGTAGCTGGTGCCCTTTCACTTTCCCCACTTTCCGCGATACCCATGGACCGCTATGACCGCCAGATCCTCGGCATCCTGCAAGAGGATGCTTCCGTACCCGTTGCCGAAATCGGCGAACAGGTCGGCCTGACCTCGACACCGTGCTGGCGCCGCGTACAGAAGCTGGAAGAGTCCGGCATCATCCGCAAGCGCGTGGCGCTGCTCGATGCCGCCAGGCTCAATGTTGGCGTGACCGTCTTTGTATCGATCCGCACCAACCAGCACAACGTGAAATGGCTCAAGGCGTTTCACGGGCTCGTGGCCTCGATTCCGGAAGTCACCGAGTTCTACCGCATGGCTGGCGATACCGACTACCTGTTGCGCGTGGTGGTACCCGATATCGCCGCCTATGATGCCGTGTACAAGAAGCTGATCCAGGGCGCGGAACTTGCCGATGTGAGTTCAAGTTTCGCGATGGAGCAGATCAAGTACACCACGGCGCTGCCGCTCGATTACGCGTAGCCGTTATTGCGCGGGCTGAGTGGGTCGCTGGTGCACGATATCGAGGCCGAGACGGAAGGTGCCAAGCTCGGGCTGCTTCGGCAGGTCCGTGCCAATGATCTGAACCTTGGCCCATAGGCCGGCGGCAGCCGTATAGCGTGCACCGGGCACGAGGTCCGGATTGTCCGCCGGATCGTACCAGGCGATGAACGTGCCCAGGCCCGCATCGCCGCCGATGGCATCTACGGGGCCGCGCGCCCCGCTCAATCCCTCACCCGATGTAGTGCGCTGCAGCCGCAGCCACACCGGAAACAAATTACCAGGCTTGAGGTCCGATTTGGCCCACATATGCAGTTTGTTGTACCCGGGACCATCGAAGAGTACCTTCCTTCTCGATTCGTTCGGCCGCGTGACTGCGAACTGGAGTCGAGTATCCCGCTGGGCAGGCTTCACAGTGTGCACCGCAGGCTTCGCCTCTCCATTGGCGGGCACTGTGACATCCACTACCGTCAGCCCACCCGGGCCGATGTAGTCGCCAATGGACCACCAGGCGTCCGATTTGCGGGGCTGCTCCCCGGCCGTTGCGGGATCCATGTTGGTATAGACGCGGTTGCGGAGATGCACGCAACTGTCCGCCGGATAGTCCTTGGCCGTCCACGCCTCGATTTCACCTGGACATTCCTCGGGGTAGAAAAGTTCGGCGCTGGCATGGCCCGACAGCAGCAACGACACGAGCGTGGCGGATACCGTGACCGCATGACGTAGCTTCAGCTTCTTCTGATGCATGGTTTGGACCTCAGGGTTGTGAACGCCGAACGTAAGTCCGACGACACGCACTCTAGGGTTGCGCCATGCTGACTGAAAATAGCCTTCTATCCAAACTGGGCTGCAGTCATGCCGGTCACTGTCGAACCGATCGATTCCCGTCAACCTCGCATCGGCATTTTCGCAATCGCATCCGATCAGCCACGATGCGCCCAGCTTGTCATGCGCTTTTCAAGCACCGCGAACAGTTCGTACATCACCATGGCCATCACCGCGATAACCACCAGGCCGGCAAACGCGAGCGGCATCTTCATTGCCGAACCGGCCGACACCAGCAGGTAGCCGATGCCCTCGTTGGCCGCGCTCATCTCCGACACCGTGGTGCCGACGAAGGCCAGCGTGATCGCCACCTTCAGCGATGCGAAGAAGAACGGCATCGCGCGCGGCAGCCCGACCTTGATCAACACGTCACGGCGCTTGGCCCCGAGCACGCGCAGCACATCCTCGAGCTCCGGTTCCAGCGTGGCCAGCCCGGTGGCGATATTGACCATGATCGGAAAGAACGAGATCAGGAATGCGGTCAGGATGGCCGGACCGGCACCAAGGCCGAACCACACCACGAGGATCGGCACGAACGCTGCCTTTGGCAGCGCGTTGAACGCCGTCATCAGCGGATAGGTGGCCGCGTAGGCGAGCCGCGACGAGCCCATCAGCATGCCCAGCACCACGCCCACCACGATGGCCAGGCCAAAGCCGACCATGGTGGTCCAGAAGGTGCGCCATGCATGCCCGGCGATCACGCCGCTGTACTCGGACAGCGACACGACGATTGCGGACGGGCTCGGCAGGATGAAGTCCGATACATTGAACACCAGGCAGGCGCCCTGCCATAGCAGCAGGAACGCACCCAGCAGGACCCAGGGGGCAAAGCGCTGCACGCGCCTTGCCTGGAGAGAAGACATCGTTGCCATGATCAATGCTGCCGGTTGTTACTGCACTTGTTTCTTGTGGCCGATCTTCTCGCGCAGCTCGTGCACGCGTTCGGCAAACGGTTCGGTGTAGGTGATATCGAGCGGACGCGGGCGCGGCAGGTCGATCTCGCGACGCAGTACGATGCGGCCCGGACGCGCGCTCATCACGTAGACGGTGTCGGCCAGGAACACTGCCTCGCGCAGGTCGTGCGTGACCAAGATCACGTTGAAGCGCTGCGCCTGCCAGAGATCGCGCAGCACGCACCAGAGCTCCTCGCGCGTGAACGCATCGAGCGCGCCAAACGGCTCATCGAGCAGCAGCATGCGCGGCTGATGGATCAGCGCGCGGCAGATCGAGGCGCGCTGCTGCATGCCGCCAGACAGCTGCCACGGGTACTTGTCCTCGTAGCCGGCCAGGCCCACGGTCTTCAGCAGGTCACGGGCGCGCGCCACATACTCGTCGCGCTTCTTGCGCATGGTCGAACGGTAAGGCTCGACGATTTCCAGTGGCAGCATCACGTTGTCGAGCGTGGTGCGCCATGGCAGCAGCGTCGGCGCCTGGAACGCCATGCCCACCTGCTTGAGCGGGCCGGTAACCTTGGCACCGTTGATGCTGACCACGCCGCGCGTGGCCTCGCGCAGGCCCGTGGCCAGCTTCATGAACGTGGATTTGCCGCAGCCCGACGGACCTACGATGGCGATGAACTCGCCTTCGGCGGCCTGCAGCGACATGTCCTCGACCGCGAACTCGCCACGACGCGCGAGTTCGTCGTCGTAGGCCAGCCAGACGCGATTGAAATCGACGAAGGGCTTGCCGCCCTCCTCTGCTGATGGAGCCCCGCCCGCGGCGGGGGCCAGCGCTTCCCTTGCCATCATCGCAACACATCCAGTTCGGCGGCCGACGGCAGGTAGGCATCGGTCCACAGCGTGTCGGGGTTGATACGGCCCTTGGTGCCGAACGCATCGGCAACCTGCGATGCCATCAGCGACAGGCGCGGCTTGTTCACGCGACCGAAACCTTCGGCCTTGGCGTCGGGCGACTTGACCACGCTGTCGAGGGCCAGCTTCAGGCGCTTGACTTCAAGCTTCTCGTCGATGATGCCGTCGCGCGCCTTCACGGCCTTGATGCCTTCCTCGGGATGCGCGATCACGTCCTTGGCGGACTTGGCGAAGGCGCGCAGGAACGCCTTGACTGCCTCAGGATTGCTCTTCAGGAATTGTTCCGAGGTAATGATCGCGTTCCCGTAAAGCTTCACGCCGTACTGCGGATACGGCAGCACGACGATGTCTTCATCCTTCACGCCGCGCGCGTTGAGGTTCAGGATCGACGTGAACGAGAAGCCGGTGATCGCATCGAGATCGCCGCGCGTGAGCATGGTCTCGCGCAGCGTCGGGTCCATGGCCTGCCAGTTGAACGAAGCGGCCTGCAGCCCGTTGGCCTTGGCGAAGATCGGGAAGGCACGGCGGCCGGCGTCGAACACCGGCGCGCCGAGCTTCTTGCCGGTCAGGTCCCGGGGCGCCTTGATGCCCGACTTCTTCAGCGCCAGCACGGCGGCCGGCGTGTTGTTGTAGACCATCATCACGGCCACCGGCTTGTTCTTCGCGTCCGGGTTGTTGCCGTAGAACTCCATCACCGACGCGAGGTCGGCGAAACCCATGTCATAGGTGCCAGAGGCCACGCGATTGACCACGTTGCCCGAGCCGTTGCCCGCGTCGATCGTCACGTCGAGCTTCTCGGCCTTGAAGTACCCCTTCTGCTCGCCGAGCAGGAATAGCGCCGACGGTCCTTCGAAACGCCAGTCGAGCTGGAAGCGGACCTTGGTCGCGGCTTGCGCCTGCGCGGTGCCTGCACAGAGTGTCGACAGCACCATCGTGGTGCCCAATGCAGTGCCCAGCTTCAGCAGATGACGGCGAACAGGGGATTGCGGCATGTACCTTCTCCAGTAGTTGATCTCTCTGGGAAGGACTTTTCGCAAGGGGCGTGCCAGCTTTTCATGGGGCTGTCATGCACCGGCGCGGCGCGTGCGCGCGGTGCATTGACGAACCATGATTGTGCGTGAGGCCGTGTCAGCGCGAGTTGCCGATCACGATTGTCGACAATCCTCAGGCATCCTGCGTGGCATCGCCCACGTCGATGGCCAACGCATCGGCATCGGGCGATCCCTTTGCCGCGTTGCGTGCCTGGATCTGCCACATCTCCGCGTAACGTCCATTGGCACGCATCAATTCGGCATGCGTGCCGCGCTCGATGATGCGGCCGTGATCCATCACCAGGATCTGGTCGGCATGGACCACCGTCGAAAGCCGGTGTGCAATCAGCAGCGTGGTGCGGTTCTGCGCGAGCCGCATCAACTCTGCCTGGATGGCCTGCTCGGTGCGCGAGTCGAGGGCCGAGGTGGCTTCATCGAAGACCAGGATCGGCGGATTCTTGAGCAGCGTGCGCGCAATGGCCACGCGCTGCTTTTCTCCACCGGACAGCTTCAGGCCGCGCTCGCCCACTGGCGTGTCGTAGCCCTGTGGCAATTCGCGGATGAAATGATCGATCTGCGCGGCGCGCGCGGCGGCAATCACTTCATCACGCGTGGCTTCGGGCCGGCCATAGGCAATGTTGTAGTAGATACTGTCGTTGAACAGCACCGTGTCCTGCGGCACGATCCCGATCGAGGCACGCAGGCTCGACTGGCGCACCGCGCGGATATCCTGGCCATCGACCTCGATGCCACCCTGGGTGACGTCATAAAAGCGGAACAGCAGGCGCGCCAGCGTCGATTTGCCCGAACCGCTATGGCCAACCACGGCCGTGGTGGTGCCGGCGGCAATCGTGAAATCGACGTCTTCAAGAATCACCCGGTTCGATTCATAGCCGAACCCCACATGGCGGAAATGCACCGCGGCGCCATTGACACGAAGCGTCGGTGCATCGGGCGAATCGGCCACCTCCTGGTTGGTGCCGAGCAGCACGAACATGCGGTCCATGTCGGTCGTTGCCTGCTTGATCTCGCGATAGATCACGCCAAGGAAATTCAGCGGGATATACAGCTGGATCATCAGCGTGTTGACCAGCACCAGGTCGCCCAGCGTCAGCTTGCCGGCCGCCACGCCCACCGTGGCCCGCCACAGGATCAGGATCAGCCCGACCGCAATGATGGTCTGCTGGCCAAAATTGAGCAGCGACAGCGAGTTCTGCGAACGGATTGCCGCAGTGCGATAGGTGCGCAGGTTTTCGTCATAACGACGCGCTTCGTATTCCTCGTTGCCGAAGTACTTGACCGTCTCGAAGTTCAGCAGCGAATCGATGGCCTTCTGGTTGGCGCGCGAATCGAGCTCGTTCATCTTGCGCCGGAAGTGCGTGCGCCATTCGGTCACGATGATCGTGAACGTGATATAGCCCACCAGCGCGCACAGCGTGATGGCCGCGAACCAGATGTCGTAATGCAGGAACAGGAAGCCGACGACCAGCGACATCTCCACCAGCGTGGGCAGGATGCTGTACAGCGAATACGAGATCAGTGACTGGATACCACGCGTGCCGCGTTCGATATCACGGCTCATCCCGCCGGTCTGCCGCTCCAGATGGAAGCGCAGCGACAACGCATGCAGGTGGCGAAATACCTGCAAGGCAATCTCGCGCACCGCACTTTGCGTAACTTTCGAGAAGAGTATCTCGCGCAACTCGGTGAACAGCGTGCCCGACAACCGCAGCGTGCCGTAGGCAACGATCAGCCCCACCGGCACCACCAGCAGCGCGGTGGTGTCGCCCGGGCCGATGTTCATGGTGTCGACCAGCTTCTTCATCAGCACTGGCACGCCCAGGTTGGCCACCTTGGCGGCTACCAGGCAGGTCAGCGCCAGGATGACGCGCCACTTGTAGTGCCAGACGTAAGGCAACAGGTTGCGGACGGTCTGCCAGTCACTACGGTGCGAACCGGCACCCTTGAAAAGCGAATTGGCCGGCTCGGCGGGGGCGGGCTCGGCGGTCGTGGAATAGCGGCGCATACGTTAGAATTCGTGCCAATGCCGCGATTGTCGCAGAGATCGCCGCGTCCGGCAGACCACAGTATTCCCGCCTTATGAATTCGCCGTATTTCCCGCTCTCCTCGATCGCCGACATGTCCACTACCACTCCGCTCTCAGAACTGCCCCCTGGCAAGAATCCCGCATTGCGCGTGGTACCGATGCCCGCCGACGCCAATGTGCATGGCGATGTGTTTGGTGGCTGGATCATGGCGCAGGTCGATATCGCCGGCTCGATCCCGGCCGTCGAGCGTGCCCAGGGCCGCGTGGCCACGGTTGCCGTGAATTCGTTCCTGTTCAAGCACCCGGTATTCGTGGGCGACCTGGTCAGCTTCTATGCCGATATCGTCAAGACCGGCCGCACGTCGATCACGGTATCGGTAGAGGTCTACGCGCAACGCATGCGCCACAGCCACGAGATCGTCAAGGTGACGGAAGCCACGCTGACGTATGTGGCCACCGATGAAAGCCGGCAACCAAGGGTGCTGCCGACGGCGTAAGTTTTCTGCGAGTTTTGGTTCCCCTCTCCCGCCCGCGGGAGAGGGGTTAGGGGAGAGGGCCAGCGGTTCTGCTTGCCACCTGCCTCAATTTGAACCGCTTTGCCCTCTCCCCCGGCCCCTCTCCCGCCATGCGGGAGAGGGGAGCAAACAGGCAGGTACTTGAAGTCTCAGTTGAACTTCGAGAAATCCGGTTTGCGTTTCTCGAAGAATGCCGTGAACGCTTCCTTCGCTTCCGGCGCCACCAGCATGCGGCGGAACACGTCGCCCTCTTCGGCCATCTTCTTCTCCACGGCCGTGACATCGTCTCCCTTCATCAGACGCTTGGTCTCGCGCAGCGACGACGCCGGCAGCGCGGCAAGCTTCGACGCCTGCTGGCGCACATAGTCCTGCAGTTCGGCCACCGGCAGCACCTTGGTCACCAGGCCCATCGCCAACGCTTCCTGCGCACTGAATGCTTCGCCAAGCAACAGCTTCTCGGCGGCGCGTTGATAGCCAACCAGACGCGGCAGCAGCAGGCTCGATGCGGCTTCCGGGCACAGGCCTAGTTGCGCGAACGGCAGCGAGAGCTTGGCCGTGTCCGATGCGTAGACAAGATCGCAATGCAGCAGCAGCGTGGTGCCGATACCCACCGCCGCGCCGCTGACCGATGCCACTACCGGCTTGCTGGCGTGGCTGATCGCGTGCAGGAACTGGAATACCGGTGCCGGCGTGCCGTCGTCGCCATGGGTTGGCGGACGCTTCATGAAATCTTCCAGGTCGTTGCCGGCTGTGAAGATCTCTGGCTTGCCTTCGATCACGATCACGCGCACGGCGTTGTCGGTCTCGGCTGCGCGCAGCGCATCGGCCATGGTCTGGTACATGGCCGCGGTGATGGCGTTTTTCTTGTCGATGCGATCGAAACCAATCGTCAGTACGCCCTGGTCGATCCGTGTGGCAATGCTCATGTCTTCCTCGTCTCGGTCTGATGCTATTTCGCCGCTCACACAAACGGTGGCGGCATGTCGGAAAGATAACTCAAGCCAAACGCGCCGGCGCCCACGTTCAGCGCGACGGTCAGGCTCATGGGCGCGAGCATCAGCTCGACACCATGCCTGGCTGCGGTCTGTGCCAGCGACTGCCAGGCAGGCCACGCCTCCACGTCTTCAGGCTCGCCCGAGTATGCGGCGGCAATGGCCGGCGTGAGCAGGCATTTTGCCCGGATACAGGCTTCCGCGTGCGCCAGCAGGCGACGAATGCCGTCTTCGGTGCCGCGCGCCTTCGCAATCGCTTCGGTCTGGCCCTGATGCATGCGTATCACTGGCCGGATATTGAAGGCGCTGCCCAGCATGTAGCGGCTCCATGTGATGCTGTTCTCGCCTTTGAGCTTCGCACGCGTGTACATGTAAAGCAGCTCATCCGGAATCAGGAACATGTGCGCCGCATCGCGCAGGCGGTTCTCCACCGCATCGACCACGGCCGCGGGGCTGGCACCATCGGCCAGCATGCGCGCGGCCTCGCGCACGATCAGGGCCTGTCCCGGCCCGATTGCACCGGTATCGATCACGGTCAGGTCGAACAGCCCGCTACGCCCGGCGTCCTTGCGCAGCTTGAAACTGCGCGCCACGGTACCGACCACGGCGCCGGTGGCGTTCGCGTAAAGCTTGCTGCGGCTGCTGGCAATCGTCAGCAGGATCGCGCGGTCGCAGCCTGCCACCACGTTCTTGAGCAGATGGTCCTCAAGCTCGCGTTCGAGCAACGGGATCGATTCAGCGTAGTGGTCCTGCTTGCCAACCAGATACTGCTGATAGAGATCCGGCAACGCCGCCTCGTCGCGAGTGTCGGCCACGAAACGGTCGCCGGCGCGAATGCGGAATGGAATGGTGCGGACGCCCAATGCGTCCATCATCGCGCGCGGCATATCGCATGCCGCGTCGGCCAGAATGGCTGTCTCCTGCATATTGTTGTTTTCCTCCGGGTCAGTGCGTCAACGTGTTGGCATCTTGCGTGTCCATACATTTCTTCATCTGATCGAAGGTCGGGACAGCCAACACGGTTGACTGTCCCTTGCTGGCGCGTTTAGACGCGCTCGAAGATTCCTGCGGCACCCATGCCCGTACCCACGCACATGGTGACCATGCCGTACTTCAGGTTGTGGCGACGCAGCGCGTGCACCACGGTGGCCGAACGGATCGCACCCGTTGCGCCGAGCGGATGGCCCAGCGCAATGGCGCCGCCCATGCGGTTCACACGGGCCGGATCGAGTTCCAGATCTCGCATCACCGCCAGCGACTGCGCGGCAAATGCTTCGTTCAGTTCGATCCACTCGATCTGGTCCTGCGTCAGGCCGCCGGCCTTCAGCGCAGCCGGAATCGCGGCCTTCGGGCCGATCCCCATGATTTCCGGCGGCACGCCGCGTACAGCGAACGATACGAAGCGCGCCAGCGGCACCAGGTTGAACTGCTTGAGGATCTTTTCCGAAACCAGGATCAGCGCGCCCGCGCCATCCGAGGTCTGCGAGCTGTTGCCGGCCGTCACGCTGCCCTTGTTGGCGAACACCGCGCGCAGCTTGCCCAGTCCTTCCACCGAGGTGTCCGGACGCGGGCCTTCGTCCAGCGCGATAGTACGCGTCTTGACGCTGACCTGACCAGTAGCCAGATCCGGAAACTTCTCAACTACCTCAATCGGGGTAATCTCGTCGTTGAACTCGCCGGCCTGCTGCGCGGCAATGGCCTTCTGGTGCGAGGCCAGCGAAAACGCGTCCTGGTCTTCGCGGCTCACCTGCCATTGCGTGGCCACCTTCTCGGCGGTCAGCCCCATGCCGTAGGCAATGCCAACGTTCTCGTCGCGCTCGAAGATCGACGGCGACATCGACGGCGAGTTGCCCATCATCGGCACCATGCTCATCGATTCCACGCCGGCGGCGATCATCACATCCGATTCACCCACGCGGATACGGTCTGCCGCCATGGCCACGGCCGACAGGCCCGAGGCGCAGAAGCGGTTCACCGTGATGCCGCCCACGGTGTTCGGCAGGCCTGCCAGCAGCGCGCCAATACGCGCCACGTTGAGGCCTTGCTGCGCTTCGGGAATTGCACAGCCAACGATGGCGTCCTCGATCAGCGCCGGGTCCAGGTTCGGCACCTGGGCCACGGCAGCCTTCAGGATCATGGCCAGCAGGTCATCCGGGCGCGTGTTCTTGAACGCGCCCTTGGGGGCCTTGCCAATCGGCGAACGGGTAGCCGCAACGATGTAGGCGTCTTGCAGTTGTTTCATGATGTCGGTTCCTCGTTGGCCTGATTAGTTACGCACCGGCTTGCCCGTCTGCAGCATGCCCATGATGCGTTCCTGCGTCTTGCCATTGCCCAGCAGGTCGATGAATGCCTTGCGTTCGAGCGCCAGCAGCCAGTCTTCACTGACCAGCGAGCCGGCTTCCACGTCGCCGCCGCAAACGACTTCGGCAATGCGCGCGGCAATCAGGAAGTCATGCGCCGAGATGAAGTTGCCATCGCGCATATTGACCAGCGAGGCCTTGATCGTGGCGATGCCCGAACGGCCTGCCACGGGGATCAACTGGCCCGGCAGCGGCGCACGGTAGCCGGCATTGGCCAGCGCACGCACTTCGCTTTGCGCCACGTAGAGCAGTTCGTGAACGTTGTAGACGATCGTGTCGGTCGGTTGCACGTAGCCGATCTTCTGCGCATCGAGCGCCGAAGTGGATACCTTGGCCATTGCCGCCGCCTGGAAGCGGTTGGTGACGAAGTTCAGGTAGTTGGTGCTGCCCGCGGCCTGCGCGGCCTTGGCCGCTGCAATCGCGGCTTCCTTGAGTCCGCCGCCCGCCGGCACCAGTCCCACGCCAACCTCGACCAGACCCACGTAGCTTTCCAGCGCCACCACACGCTTGGCCGAATGCAGCATCAGTTCGCAGCCGCCACCCAGCGCGATACCCGACACGGCCGGCACCACGGGCACCGCGGCGTACTTCACGCGCATCATGGTGTCCTGGAATTTCTTCACGAATGGCTCGATGCCCTTGGCACCGCCCATCATGAAGGCCGGCATCGCGGCTTCCAGGTTGGCGCCGGCCGAGAACGGGCCACCGGGCGCACCGAGTTGCAGCGACGTCGGCTGCCACACCACCAGCCCCTTGTAGCCGGCTTCGGCCAGATCCACCGCGCGCACGATCGTGTCGAGCACGTCGGGGCCGATCGTGTTCATCTTGCTCTTGAACGAGATGACCAGCACATCGTCGGCACCGTCGCTGGTCCAGATGCGCGCGCCGTCATTCTCTTCGATGGTCTTGCCCGCGCTGCGCGGATCGGTGGCGTCGGTACCCTTGAGCGCGGCGCGGAACACCTGGCGCTCATACACCGGCAACGCGGCGCGCTTGACGAAGGCATTGGTGGCCGGCGACCACGAACCCTGCGCGCCGTGCACGCCACCGTTGTCGGCCACGGCACCATTCAGTACCCATGCCGGCAGCGGTGCGTTCGACAGCGCCTTGCCTGCATCGATATCTTCCTTGACCCACTCGGCCACCTGCTTCCAGCCGGCGGCCTGCCAGTCCTCGAACGGACCCGAGTTCCAGCCGAAGCCCCAGCGGATGGCCAGGTCGATATCGGCCGCCGAACCGGCGATCTGCTCGAGGTAGACGGCGATGTAATGGAACACGTCGCGGAACACGCCCCACAGGAACTGCGCCTGCGGATTGGTCGATTCGCGCAGCAACTTGATGCGTTCGGCCGGTTCCTTCTTGAGCATGCGCACGACGATCTCGTCGGCCTTCTTGCCCGATTCCACATACTGACCGGTCTTGGCGTCCAGCACCTTGATGGCCTTGCCTTCTTTCTTGTAGAAGCCCGCGCCGGTCTTCTGGCCCAGCGCGCCGGCATCGACCAGCCCCTTCAGCACGGCCGGCGTCTTGTAGACCGGTGCGAACGGATCACCGGCAAGCCCATCCTGCATGGTCTTGATCACGTGCGCCATGGTGTCCAGGCCCACCACGTCGGCGGTGCGGAACGTGGCCGACTTGGCGCGTCCGAGCTTGGTGCCGGTCAGGTCGTCGACGATATCGAACGGAATGCCAAATTTCTCTGCCTCGGCGAACACGGCCAGGATCGAGAAGATGCCCACCCGGTTGGCGATGAAGTTCGGCGTGTCCTTGGCGCGCACCACGCCCTTGCCCAGCGTGGTGGTCAGGAACGATTCCAGGCGGTCCAGGATTTCCGGCTTGGTGGTCGCGGTCGGGATCAGTTCCACCAGGTGCATGTAGCGCGGCGGATTGAAGAAATGCACGCCACAGAAACGCGCCTTCAGCTCGGCGTCAAAACCATCGGACAGCGAGGTGATCGACAGACCCGACGTGTTGGTCGCGAAGATCGCGTGCGGGGCCAGGTGCGGGGCCACCTTCTTGTAGAGGTCGTGCTTCCAGTCCATGCGCTCGGCGATCGCCTCGATCACCACGTCGCATTCCTTGAGCAGCTCGATATCGTCGTCGTAGTTGGCCGCACGAATCAGGCCCGCTTCATCCTTGATGCCGAGCGGTGCTGGGGACAGCTTCTTGAGATTCTCGATCGCACGCAGGGCGATACCGTTCTTCGGGCCTTCCTTGGCCGGCAGGTCGAACAGCACCACCGGCACGCGTGCATTGACCAGGTGGGCGGCAATCTGCGCGCCCATGACGCCGGCACCGAGCACGCCGACTTTCTTGACGATGAAATTGGACATACGCGCTCCTTGGAGAGTGAGCGTTTGAAGAAGAGGGTGAATATGCTCTTGGTTTGCTCCCCTCTCCCGCGCGCGGGAGAGGGGTTGGGGGAGAGGGCCAGAAGTTCTGCTTGCCGCTTGTGGCGATTTGAACCGCCTTGCCCTCTCCCCCTGCCCCTCTCCCGCATGCGGGAGAGGGGAGAAAACCATCAGAACAAGTCAGCGTCCAGTGCCATCAGCGTGGCCGAACCTGCGCGTGCCTTGCGGATTTCCGCGGCGGTTTCCGGCAGCAGCTTGGCGAAATAGAAGCGCGCCGTGGCCAGCTTGGTGACGTAGAACTTGTCGCCGCTGCCCTGCTTTTCCAGCGCGATCTTGGCCATGCGGGCCCAGAAGTACGAGAACACCAGATGACCCACCACACGCAGGTACGGCACCGCGGCGGCGCCGACTTCGTCGGGGTTGCCCATCGCCTTCATGCCGATTTCCATCGTCAGCTTCTGCACCTTGTCGCCAATATCGGCCAGCGGGTTGACGAATTCCTGCATCGCTTCGTTGGTGCCTTCCGCCTCGACGAACGCCTGCACGATCTTGCCGAACGCCTTGAGCTTGGCGCCCATGTCGCCCAGGATCTTGCGGCCCAGCAGGTCCAGCGCCTGGATCGTGTTGGTGCCTTCGTAGATCATGTTGATACGCGCATCGCGTACGTATTGCTCCATGCCCCATTCGGAGATGTAGCCATGGCCGCCGAACACCTGCATGCCCTCGTTAGTCGAGGTGAACGCGTTGTCGGTCAGGAATGCCTTGATCACCGGCGTCAGCAAGGCCACGAGGTCGCCGGCTTCCTTGCGCACGCTCTCGTCGGGATGCGACAGCTCGCGGTCGATCTGCAGCGCGGTCCAGTAGCTGAACGCGCGGCCACCTTCGGCATAGGCCTTCTGCGTCAGCAGCATGCGGCGCACGTCCGGGTGCACGATGATCGGGTCGGCTGCCTTGTCCGGTGCCTTGGGACCAGTCAGCGCGCGCATCTGCAGGCGGTCCTTCGCATACGCCAGCGAGTTCTGGTATGCCACCTCGGTCAGGCCCAGGCCCTGCGCGCCAACGCCCAGGCGGGCGGCATTCATCATCACGAACATCGCGTTGAGGCCCTTGTTAGGCTCGCCCACGAGCCAGCCGCGCGCGCCATCGAGGTTCATCACGCAGGTGGCGTTGCCGTGGATGCCCATCTTGTGTTCGATCGAGCCGCACTTGATGCCGTTGCGCTCGCCCGGGTTGCCGCTGGCATCGGGGATGAACTTCGGCACCACGAACAGCGAGATGCCCTTGGTGCCGCCCGGTGCATCGGGCAGGCGGGCCAGCACCAGGTGAATGATGTTCTCGGCCAGGTCGTGTTCGCCGGCCGAGATGAAGATCTTGGTGCCGGTGATGGCATAGGAGCCATCGGCCTGCGGGTCGGCCTTGGTGCGCAGGATGCCGAGGTCGGTGCCGCATTGCGGCTCGGTCAGGCACATCGTGCCGGTCCACACGCCCGACACCAGCTTGGGCAGGTAGGCCTGCTTCAGTTCCGGCGTGCCATGCGCGTGCAGCGCTTCATACGCGCCATGCGACAGGCCCGGGTACATGGTCCATGCCTGGCCGGCCGAGTTCAGCATCTCGTACAGCGCATTGTTGATGATGATCGGCAGGCCCTGGCCACCGAACTCGGGGTCGCAGGCCAGCGCCGGCCAGCCGGCTTCCACATACTGCTGGTAGGCCTCCTTGAAGCCCTGCGGGGCGCGCACCACGCCGTCTCCGACATAGGTGCAGCCTTCGCGGTCGCCCGGCTGGTTCAGCGGGAACACCACGTCGGCGCAGAACTTGCCGGCTTCTTCGATGACCTGGTTGATGGTGTCCGCGTCGATGTCCGCGTGCTGCGGCATCGCCTTGAGTTCGGCTTCAGCGCCGAGCAGTTCGTGGAGCACGAACTGCATGTCGCGCAACGGTGCGGTGTACTGGCCCATCAAAGTCTCCTTGGAGGTTTTCAATGCCGCCACACGCGCGTGCCGCACAGCCCCCCGCGAGGGAGCGCATGCGACCGTTGCCGGGAGGCGGCTCAGGTTCGGTAAGACTGAATCAGTTTGTTGAGCGCGACCATGGCAAGTTCGGCACTGTCCGGCAGGCGCAGGAAACGGGCGTCATGATGCAAGCCTAGTTCAAGGCTGTACATTTCGAACAGCATCAGGCGCGGATCGCAATCCGCGCGCAGATGCCCCTCTTCCTTGGCCTGGTCGATCGCACGCATCAGCGCGGCCCGCCAGATCGTGACGCTCTTGACCAGCTCGTCACGTACCGGGCTTTCCGCGCGATCGTCGTACTCGACCGCCCCGCTGATGTAGATGCAACCCGTGGTCACTTCCTGGATGCGCTTTTCCATCCAGCGCCGCACCATCGACCACAGGCGAGGCAAACCGCGCGGCTCCTGCAGCGAGGGATAGAACACCTCCTGCTCGAACCGACGGTGATACTCGCGCACCACTTCCACCTGCAGGTCCTCGCGCGACCCAAAATGCGCGAACACACCGCTCTTGCTCATCTGCATGCGTTCCGCGAGCAGGCCGATGGTCAGCCCTTCGAGTCCGTCGCGGGACGACAGCTCCAGTGCGGCATCGAGAATCGCCACGCGCGTCATCTCGCCCTTGCGCAAGGGCGTGGGCGCGGCGGCGGATTCAAGACGAACTGACTGGTGTCGCATGGTTTTCTCTCCGTTCCTTGCAGCCCCCGACATGGAGGCAGTTCCTGGCCTGACGCTGCGTTCGACAGGCATCACGACAGCCGAAGCCGCCGAATGCACGAAGTCTAAGCCAAAAAAGAACGGTCGTTCAGATTATTCTGGCGGGGCCGATTGGCATCAAGTATTTAATTAGACCGGTGTTTCTAAACGCGCGGCGCGACAGGCAGATTCGCGGCGCATTGCAGCATCGGCTTAAAAGCCGCGTGAAACCGCCGGATGCACGCAAACCGGCATTGCGGGTTGCGGCAGGACAGCATGTTACCTTGATTGGCCTCAATAGCGGCCGGTCACGCCGGCAATCACGACGCCAAGACGCAACACGTAGTAGGCGGCCCAATTGGCAAACCGGCGCAGCCGGGGCACCCGCGCATGCACTTCGGGCATCACGCGCGCGCTGCGCTGCGCCATGGCGCGCTCCAGCCGCGCACGCAAGGTATTGGCAAAGCCGGCATCGTAGACCGCCACATTCGCCTCGCGCGCCAGCAGCAGGCTGAACGGGTCCATATTGCTCGACCCCACGGTGGCCCAGGTATCGTCCACCACGGCCACCTTCGCATGCAGGAAGCTTTCCTCGTACTCGAAGATTTCCACGCCAGCCTCCAGCAGCCGTGCATACAGCGCGTGCGTGGCGTAATGCTGCAGTCGGTATTCGACCATGCCCTGCAACAACAGCCGCACGCGCACGCCGCGTTCGCGGCAGGCCAGCAGCGCTCGCCGCATCTTGTGGCCGGGCAGGAAATAGGCGTTGGCCAGGATCACGTCGTGGCGCGCGGCGCCCAGTGCGTAGAGATATTCGCGTTCGATCGTGCGCCGGTTGCGCAGGTTGTCGCGCATCAGCAAGGCGGCAGGCACGCCATCGGCCCGGACATCGTTGCGCGCCAGGCGCGCGCCCCGCGTCAGCGTTTCCACTTCGGCGAATGCCGTGGCGGTTTCACGCAGGCCGCGGCGTTGTGCAATGCGGAACCAGAGCCGTGCCGATGCCAGCGCAATCTGCGCCACCAGCGGCCCCCGCACCCGTACCGCGAAGTCAAAGCGCGGGCCCAGTTCGGGAAGATCGAGCGGGCCGTGGTTGTGGTCGTCGATGATATTGATGCCGCCCACGAAGGCCACTTTGCCATCGACCACGGCCAGCTTGCGATGCAGTCGGCGCAGATGGCGCCGCGCAAGCTTGAAGCCGCGCATGGGCCGGTAGATTTCCAGGTTGACGCCACCGGTGCGCAGGCGCTCGATCAGTGCGGCGGGCATGTCGCCCGCGCCAAACCCGTCGACCACCAGGCGCACGTCGACACCACGCCGCGCCGCGTCGATCAGTGCCTCGCCGACACGCGCACCTACGTCGTCATCGGCATAGATGTAGGTCTCCACGACCACATGTTCCTGCGCGCCCTCGATGGCCTCGATCAGCGCCGGAAAGAATTCCTGCCCATTGCTGAGCAGGTCGACGAGATTTCCCGGCACGGGGCTGCCACGGCGCCGCACCCAGCGCATCATCCGCGCTTTGGCGATGGCGCTGGTGACACCGATCCCGCGCACGGGATCAGGCGGGTGGGCCGCCGGCGGCGGTGCGTCGGGCGCGGTGGTCGAATCGGTTTCGGCGCGGTCGTAGGTCCGTGACATGACTCGATT
The DNA here is from genome assembly GCA_963543405.1 of uncultured Cupriavidus sp. Taxonomy (GTDB): domain Bacteria; phylum Pseudomonadota; class Gammaproteobacteria; order Burkholderiales; family Burkholderiaceae; genus Cupriavidus. The sequence continues at coordinate 95,513 of CAUUBQ010000020.1, read as the reverse complement.
ATCGGCCAACGGGCGGCTCCTGCACATGGTCCGGGCGAACTCTGCTATCGTCGGTGTCATTCTGACGCCCAACAGGGAAAGCATTGTGAAGGTTTTTGGCATCGCCGGATCGTCGGGCAGCGGCAAGACCACGCTGCTGGACCAGTTGATTCCGCGCTTCGTGGCCGATGGCCTGCGCGTAGCCGGTATCAAGCACACGCACCACGGTTTCGACCCGGATACGCCGGGCAAGGATTCATGGCGCATGCGCCAGGGCGGTTGCGAAAACGTGGTGCTGGTGGGGGCGCGGCACCTGACGCTGATGCGCCACTACCCCGAAGACAAGCCATCGCCGGAAATTGGCGAGGCGCTGGCGGTGCTGCCGCGCGACACCGACCTGGTGATGGTGGAAGGCTACAAGTGGAGCGATTTCCCCAAGCTGGAGATCTATCGCCCGGCCAACGGCAAGACGCCGTTGTGGCCCGAGGTGCCGGGTGTGGTGGCAGTGGCCACCGATGCGATCGACGAGGTTACCGGGCAGACTGCGCTGCCGCTGCTCGATCTGTCCGATATCGATGCCATCTACGGCTGGATCCGCGACTACCTCGCGTCACACTGACCGCACCCGCTTACGCTTCCGGAATCGCTACGCGATGCGCCAGTTCGGCCATCAATGGCACATGGTCTGAGCGCTGGGCCCATTCGCGACCCGTCAGCGCCTGCGTGCGCTCGAAATCGAAACCCCGCACGTAGATGCGGTCAAGCTGCCACCACGGCATATGGCTTGGGAAGGTGTGGATACGCCCGTTCTTCGCATGGGCAGACTCCACCGCGTTGAGCGTATTACAGATCTTGGTATCGAGCTTGTGGTTCCAGTCGTTGAAATCGCCGGCGATCACCAGCGGTGCGTGAGCGGGAACCACGGCACGCACGCGCTCCACCAGCGCGCTGGCCTGGCGCACGCGGCTGCGTGCGAACAGCCCGAAATGCACGCAGATCAGGTGGGCTTCCACGCCATGGATATCGGCCACCGCATGCAGCAATCCGCGTTGCTCGAAACGATGATCGGAAATATCGAGGTTCTCCGACATCAGGATCGGATGGCGCGACAGGATCGCATTGCCGTGGTGCCCATGGTCATAGACCGCATTGCGGCCATAGACCGAATGGGGATAGGCATCGGTCGCCAGGTAATTGAGCTGGGTGTGATCGGGGTCGAACAGTTCGGCGGCAACCAGCCGGTCGTTGCGGTCCTGCACTTCCTGCAGGAACACGATATCGGCATCCATGGCCTGCAGGCCGGTGCGCACGCTCTGGATGCGCGGCTTGCCCGAGAACCCGGTCACGCCCTTGTGGATGTTGTAGGTTACGACGCGTAGTTTCATCGCGCGCCCCCTGCATCCATCGCTGGCAGTGCGGCGCTGCGCCAGACCAGTTGGCGCACCGCTTCGGCATTGCTGGTCGAGAAGCAGCGTTCGGCGGCCGCCTGCCAGGGCAGCCATTCGAACTGCAGGTGTTCACGCGGCGCCAGCGTCACGGGCAATGGCTCCGGCACGCACAAACCGAACCAGTGTTCGGTATTGCGCGTGATGCCCGGGGCATAGCGGTGTCGCCACTGGGGATAGATTTCGTAGTCGATCGTGTGCTGCCAGTCGGTCAGCTGGTAGCGGCTCGCGACAATGCCCGTTTCCTCGGCCACTTCGCGCGCCGCGGTGGCCAGCAAGGGCTCGTCTTCGGCATCAAGGCTACCCGTGACCGATTGCCAGTAGCCTGGCCGGTCGGCACGCTCGATCAACAGGACTTGCAGGTCTGGCGTATGGATGACGACCAGCACCGATTCGGGAATCTTGAAGTGCATGGGGCGGTGGAAAGGACAAACCCAAGCATAACGCAGCGGCGCATGCTTGGGCGTCTCCCGCATCCATTTACCGCGATGTGGAATGTCGGGTGCGATATCAGGCTGGCGTCAGGCCAGGGTACGTTCGTCTGGCTGGCGCGGGGACAGGAAGTGATCGCCACCGCCGGCTGGCGGGGTATCCGGCTGGACTGTGCCGGGCGCGCCGCGCAGCCAGGTATCGAAGACTTCCGGCGAATCACCATGGCCCCAGGCGGCGCGCAGTTGCTGCATCAGCGGTGCCAGCGCCTGCGTATAGCGTTGCGATGCTACATGGGCATGCTCGGCCAGCGCATCGGTGCTCTCGCGGACCTGGGCGGCCAGTTCGGCGCGCTCCTGGCCGATTTCCTTCTCGCGCGTGCCCAGCTGGTTGTACTTCTGGATCAGGAAGCGCTGGTAGTCACCGGCCTCCACGCCCTGGGCGGCCTGGGCATTGACCTGCTCGAAGCGCATCACGATGCTGGCGGTTTCCTGCTCCACATGCGCGGCCTCGGCGCTCAGGTCGCGCAGCACATCCTGCAGGCGCAGTGCTTCGCGGCGATGGGTCTGCAGTCGTGCTGCCTCGTCGTCGAACGTACGTTGGGCGGTCAGGTACGCCTGTACCACCGGCTGCGGCGCTACCACCAGCAGCGGATCGGCACCGCCCGCGCGGCGGCCCGACAGCAGCGCGTCGTCCGGCAGGCGCAGGTTACCCACATCTTCCAGCCAGCGGCCGCGGGCCATGACCGTGGCCACGGTATCGAGTGCCAGCTTGCGCAGCGCTTCGGCCCGCTGGGCCGCCACGGGCTCTGCCCCATAGGCCAGGTCCGCCGCCGGCGGCTGGGCGCCCTGCACGGCATGGGCAATATCGGGGACGCAGGCGGCCACGGTCGTGGCCACCGATTCCGACATCGCCTGTGCCGACTTGCGTACCGCGCGGCGCAGCTCGAAGCGCGCCACCAACATCATCAGCAACCCGGCCACCAGCCAGGTCAGGATGGTTTCCGCATGCGCCTGCAAAAAGGCACGGATCAGTTCTGTATCAAGTTGCATCGGTCTTTCCTCCCACGTCACGGCCGGCCTTTCGGGTGGGCCAGCTTCGCGCGCATCAGGCAAAAAGACATTCTCGGCCTGTGCTTCGTTCCAGCTGGTAACAAATGGAAACGCATCCTTTCGCCTGGAACAAAAAAACCGCGCCGAAGCGCGGTTTTCTTGCAATCCGATTAAGGATCAGACCGTGGTCTTCGGCTCCTGTGCGCGCAGGCGGATATGAAGCTCGCGCAGCTGCTTCTCGTCCACCGTGCTCGGGGCCTGGGTCAGCAGGTCCTGCGCACGTTGCGTCTTCGGGAACGCAATCACGTCGCGGATCGAGTCGGCGCCAGCCATCATCGTCACGATACGATCCAGGCCGAAGGCCAGGCCACCATGCGGCGGCGCGCCATATTGCAGTGCGTCGAGCAGGTAGCCGAACTTGGCACGCGCTTCCTCGTCGTTGATCTTCAGGGCGCGGAACACCTTGCTCTGCACGTCCTCGCGATAGATCCGCACCGAGCCGCCGCCCATTTCCCAGCCGTTCAGCACCATGTCGTAGGCCTTGGCGATGCACTTGCCCGGATCGGTCTCCAGGTATTGCATGTGCTCGTCCTTCGGGCTCGTGAACGGGTGGTGCATGGCCACCCAGCGTGCGTCTTCCTCGTCGTACTCGAACATCGGGAAGTCGATCACCCACAGCGGCTTCCAGGTGTCCTCGAACAGGCCCGTGCTCTTGCCGAATTCCGAGTGACCGACCTTCAGGCGCAGCGCGCCGATGGAGTCGTTGACGACCTTGGCCTTGTCCGCGCCAAAGAAGATGATGTCGCCATCCTGGGCGCCGGTGCGCTTCAGGATCTCGGCAATCGCGGCGTCGTGCAGGTTCTTCACGATCGGCGACTGCAGGCCATCGCGGCCCTTGGCCACTTCATTGACCTTGATCCAGGCCAGGCCCTTGGCACCGTAGATGCCCACGAATTGCGTGTAGGCATCGATCTCGCCGCGCGAGATGGCATGGCCACCCGGCACGCGCAGGCCCACCACACGGCCGTTTTCGCTGTTGGCCGGGCCCGAGAACACCTTGAAGTCGACGTCTTTCATCACGTCGGTCAGCTCGGTGAATTCCAGCTTGACGCGCAGGTCCGGCTTGTCCGAACCGAAGCGGGCCATGGCTTCGCGGAATTCCATCACCGGGAATGCATCGAGGTCCACATCGATGGCGTTCTTGAACACGGTGCGCATCATGTCCTCGAACAGGTCACGAATCTCCTGCTCGGTCAGGAACGACGTCTCGCAGTCGATCTGCGTGAATTCAGGCTGGCGGTCGGCGCGCAGGTCCTCGTCGCGGAAGCACTTGGTGATCTGGTAGTAGCGGTCGAAGCCCGAGACCATCAGCATCTGCTTGAAGATCTGCGGCGACTGCGGCAGCGCGAAGAAATGGCCCGGGTTCACACGCGACGGCACCAGGTAGTCACGCGCGCCTTCGGGCGTGCTCTTGCCCAGCATCGGGGTCTCGATGTCGATGAAGCCTTGTGCGTCCAGGTACTTGCGCACTTCCATCGCCACCTTGTAGCGCAGGCGCAGGTTGTATTGCATCTGCGGACGGCGCAGGTCCAGCACGCGGTGCGTGAGGCGCGTGGTTTCCGACAGGTTGTCGTCGTCAAGCTGGAACGGCGGCGTGACCGACGGGTTCAGCACGCTCAGCTCGTGGCACAGCACTTCGATCTTGCCCGAGGTCAGGTTGCTGTTCTCGGTGCCGGCCGGACGCGGGCGCACCTTGCCAACCACGCGGATGCAGAACTCGTTGCGGATTTCTTCCGCGGCCTTGAACATCTCCGGACGGTCCGGATCGCACACTACCTGCACCAGACCCTCGCGATCGCGCAGGTCGACAAAGATCACGCCACCATGATCGCGGCGACGTTGCACCCAGCCGGTCAGGGCCACTTCCTGGCCGATCAGTTGTTCGGTCACCAGACCGCAGTAGTGAGTACGCATGGAGGACATAGGAGGAATTCCCTGTAAAGCACGGCGGCAAGGCGCAGCCGCGCGCAAATCAATTGGTATGGGTGTCGGCGACTTCAGCAGCGGCGTCGGCGGCAACGACGGCGAGCGCGGCGTCGGCAGCGTGATCGTCATCGTTCTGCTTGCGCGGCAAGTCGGTCGGCGCCACGACGCCCATCGACACGATGTACTTCAGCGCCGCATCGACGGTCATGTCGAGCTCGATGGTGTCGGCCTTGGGCATCATCAGGAAGAAACCCGAGGTCGGGTTCGGCGTGGTCGGCACATACACGCTGACGTATTCGCCTTGCAGGTGATTCTGCACGTCTCCGCCCGGTCTGCCAGTCAGAAACGCAATGGTCCACGACCCTTCGCGCGGATACTGCACCAGCAGCGCCTTGCGGAACGCGTTGCCCGATGACGACAACAGCGTGTCGGACACCTGCTTCACGCTGGTGTAGATCGGGCCGACCACCGGAATATGCCCCAGCAGTGCTTCCCACCAGCGCACCAGGCGCTGGCCGATGAAGTTGTGGGCCAGCACGCCCACCACGAGGATGAACAGCAGGGTCAGGATCGCACCGAGGCCCGGAATGCGGCGCCCGAACAGGTTCTCGGGCTGCCACGCCACGGGCAGCAGCGCCATGCTCTGGTCCATCGTGCCGATGATCAGGTTGAGCACCCACAGCGTGATGCCCAGCGGCACGAGCACGAGCAACCCGGTCAGGAACCAGGTCTTGACGGCGGAAGTCTTCTTGGTGGCCACGACTTGCCCGCGCTTAGTGGCTGGCGCTCGAGCCGGCGCCGCCGGTGGCCGGCGCGGCGGATGCCGTGGCCGTGGCCGACGACGATGACGACTCGGCGGCGGCCGGGGCCGCTGCGGTTTCAGTCGCGCCGGCAGCACCGGTCGCGCCAGCCGCGGTGGCGGGCGCACTGGCGCCGCCGCCGTTGCCGCCGCGGAAGTCCGTCACATACCAGCCCGAGCCCTTGAGCTGGAAGCCGGCCGCGGTCAGCTGCTTCTTGAAGGTCCCGGCGGTGCCGCACGATGGGCAGTCCGTCAGCTGAGCATCGCTCATCTTCTGCAGCACATCGCGCCCGTGGCCGCAGGCGTCGCAACGGTAGGCATAGATCGGCATGGTTCTCTAGTGAAAATCTGAAACGTAAAGCGGGTAGATGGCTGCGCCGCCGCAATCGACAAGTGCGATGCACGTGAAAAAAATGCACGTGCGGCGATGCAAAGCCTCGGATTATAAACCGTCGGCGAGGTATCTACTGGCAGGAAATGGGCTCATTCCGAGGCGCAATCGTCACGAATGCGCCAGAAATGGTGAATGTTACGCAATATGCACTTCACGAACCCGCGGATGGTCGCTGATCCATTGCGGCAGCAGCGAGCCAAACACCATGCCGCTGATCGAGAACAGCAGTCCCACCATCTGCGGCGGCACCGTGGCATCGGCGAAGGCCACTTCGCAGGTCAGCCACGACGCCAGGCCGAGCATGATCGCCAGCAGGCCGCCCTGCCGCGTGGCCGGCTTCCAGAACAGGCCAAACGCCAGCGGTACGAACGACGACACCAGCGTCACCTTGTAGGCGTTCTCGACCATATGGAAGATCGACAGGTGCGAATTGAGCGCGAACAGCGTGATCAGCGCGGTGAACACCAGCACCACCGCCTGCATCACGCGCAGGAACTGCTTGTCGCTGAGATGGCGGAAGTACGGACGCAGGATGTTTTCGGCAAAGGTCACCGACGGTGCCAGCAGCGTGGCAGAGGCACAGCTCTTGATGGCCGACAGCAAGGCACCGAAGAACATCACCTGCGCGAACATCGGCGCGTGGGTCAGGATCAGCTTCGGCAGGATCAGTTGCGAATCGGTATTGATGTACTTCTCGACCATCCCCGGGTCGATCAGCGTGGCCGAGTAGGCCAGGAACATCGGGATGAACGCAAAGAAGAAATACAGCACGCCGCCCAGCACCGAGGCACGGCCGGCAATTTTTTCGGTCTTCGACGACGTCACGCGCTGGAACACGTCCTGTTGCGGGATCGACCCGAGCATCATCGTAAACAGCGCGGCCGCGAAGCCGATGATCTGCACAAAGTCGAGCGAGGGCAGGAATTCGAACTTGCCGGCGGCCGCCGCGTGAGACACCACCGCCGTCACGCCACCGGCCTGGCCACTGACTTCGTAGCCGATATAGAGCATGCCGATCACGATGATGATCATCTGGATGAAGTCGGTCACGGCCACCGACCACATGCCGCCGAACAGCGTATAGACCAGCACGCTGGCCGCGCCGATCATCATGCCCGCGTCCTGCGACAGCGCGCCGTCCGATACCGTATAGAACACCAGGCCCAGCGCCTTGATCTGTGCCGCCACCCAGCCCAGGTACGACACCACGATGCACAGCGTGGTCAGCACTTCGGCCACGCGGCCGTAGCGGTTGTGATAGTAGTCACCGATGGTGAGCAGGTTCATCCGGTACAGCGGCCGGGCGAAGAACAGGCCCACGAGGATCAGGCACAGCGAGGAACCAAAGGGATCGGACACCACGCCCGACAGCCCTTCCTTGAGGAATACGGCCGGGATACCCAGCACGGTCTCGGACCCGAACCATGTGGCGAATACCGTGGCGGTGACGATGTAGAACGGCAGGCTGCGGCCCGCGACGGCGAAGTCGGCGGTGCCCTTGACGCGCAAGGCCGCCCACAGGCCGATGCCGACCGAGATAATCCAATAGACGATGACGAACCAGATCAGCATGCCGCTGCCCTATCCCAAATAGCCAGAAATGCCCTGGTGGCGAAAAACCGAAAGCCGGCTGGAGGCCTGGAGCTTCACAGGCTGACTCCAGCGGGAGTCCAATTCATCGGTCGGGGCCGCGGGCGCCCGGGCGGGCAGGTGCGGTCGTAGCCGAATCAAAACGCGGATTATAGCGATGCAGACCCCTGCGGGAACAAAAAAATCCCGGCGCCAGGTCAAATCCCCATTCTGGTTCACATGAAGTGTTGTATGGCGGCGAGGAGGCGGAGTCGTACCGCCTACCAGTACCCCACCCAGGCCAGGGCCTGGACGATCACGATCCCCGCCAGGAAGCCGCCCATCAGCAGCAAGGCCGTGGACAGCCGGCGGTTGGTGCGGCGCTGTTCACTCACCAGTTGCGCCAGCAGGCGCTCCTGCTCGCCGTTGTTCTGCAGCGCGCGGCGCTCCAGGAACTGGTGGGCCAGGCGCGGGAAGTCGGGCAGCATCTTGGCCCATTGCGGCGCCTCCACCTTGACGCGTTCCCAGGCGCCCTGCCAGCCCACCTGCTCATACATCCAGCGTTCCAGGAACGGCTTGGCCGTCTTCCAGAGATCGAGGTCCGGGTCGAGCTGGCGGCCCAGCCCTTCGATATTGAGCAGAGTTTTCTGCAGCAACACCAGTTGCGGCTGGATCTCGACATTGAAGCGGCGCGAGGTCTGGAACAGGCGCATCAGCACCATGCCCAGCGAGATCTCACGCAGCGGCTTGTCGAAATACGGCTCGCAGCAGGCCCGCACGGCCGATTCCAGCTCCTCGACACGCGTCTCCGCCGGCACCCAGCCAGATTCCACGTGCAGCAGCGCCACCCGGTGATAGTCGCGGCGGAAAAACGCAATGAAGTTCTGCGCCAGGTAGTTCTTGTCGAACTCCGACAGCGCGCCGACGATGCCGAAGTCGAGGGCGATATACCGGCCGAAGGTCTCGGGCTGCACCGACACCAGGATATTGCCGGGGTGCATGTCGGCGTGGAAGAAGCCGTCACGGAACACCTGCGTGAAGAAGATCTCCACGCCCTCCTCGGCCAGCTTGTGCATGTCCACGCCCGCCGCCTTCAGCGATTCGGTACGCGAGATCGGGATGCCGTGCATCCGCTCCATCGTGAACACACTGGTGGTACACCAGTCCCAGAACACTTCAGGCACGCACAGCAGGTTGCTGTCGGCAAAATTGCGGCGCAACTGGCTGGCGTTGGCCGCCTCGATCATCAGGTCCAGCTCGTCGTGCAGATACTTGTCGAACTCGGCCACCACCTCGCGCGGTTTCAGCCGGCGGCCGTCCACCCAGACCCGTTCCAGCCAGGTGGCCATGTCGCGCATCAGCGCCAGATCGCTGTCGATCACGGGCAGCATGCCCGGCCGGAGCACCTTCACGGCCACCTCGCGGCCATGGTTCGGGCCGCCGCGCAGCGTGGCAAAGTGCACCTGCGCAATCGATGCGCTGGCCACGGGCTGGTGCTCGAAATTCTCGAACAGCGTGGTTAGCGGCCGGCCCAGCGATTTTTCGATGATCTTTACCGCTACGGCGGAATCGAACGGCGGCACCTGATCCTGCAGCTTGGCCAGTTCATCGGCGATATCGGTCGGCATCAGGTCCCGGCGCGTGGACAGGACCTGGCCGAACTTCACAAAGATCGGACCGAGCGTGGTCAGCGCCAGGCGCAGGCGCTCGCCACGCGGCTGGTCGAGCTTGCGGCCGATGGTGATGACGCGCACCAGCAGCTTGATGCGCCGGCTCTTGAAGCCGGACAGCACTAGCTCGTCGAGCCCGTAGTAAAGGATGACAAAGACAATCTTGCAGAGGCGCAGCAGGCGGGTCATGCGGGATCTTCAGGATGCGGAGCCGCGCGGGGCGGCAACGGGTGCAATATGGCGGCAGACATCAGCCGGGGGCTAGCGGTGGGCCGACGGCAGCGATCCCGGGGAACCCGCTCCCGGCGCCTGCGCTGTCGACCGCTCCAGACGTTCAAGCCTTTTCTCCAGCCGCGCCAGATCGTCGCGCAGGCGCGCGACATCGCTGCCCAGCCCGTCCAGCGCCGCATGGCGCACCAGCGTCGGTTGCTCGTCCAGCAGGTATTCGGTCACGTTGTCGAGCAGGGCACGGCCAACGCGCGTTGCGCTTTCGTGCATCTGGCGCGCGCCGTCTACCACGCGCTGCGCCACGCTGTCGCTGACCGGCGCACCCATCACGCCACGCAGCGCACGCGACAGGTCTTCGGCCGCATCCCAGCGCAGATTGCGCGCGAGCGTGGATACCGCATTGGCCAGTTCGGCATCGCCATCGATGCGTACATGGCGCATCGCGGCAGCCTGCCCGCCTTCGGCCACGTCGGCCACCACGAGCGGCCATTGCTGCAGCGGCACGATCAGCGTCACGGCGGCCTCGCCGGCCTCGGGGGCCAGCTCGATGCCGCCCTGCTCCACCACCCGCAGCGACAGCGCGAAGGCGGCCGCATCAAAGCGGATCACGCGGCCAGCGAACGGCGCCAGCAACGTACAGGCCCATGGTTCCTGTTCGATCAGGTGATTCAGTGCGGCGACGATCGGCGCGGCCAGCGGTGTCGGCAAAGCGTTCATGGCGTCCGGTATTCGGGCGGGTCTCGCCCAATAAAAAAGGCCCACGCGTACGTGGGCCTCCATTCTAAGCTACTTGATAAGCTACTTAAGCTGCCCGGCCGCCGCATCACGCCATCCGTGCGGCGGCTGGCGCAAGCCGGCTCAGGATTCCTGCTGGATACCGGCCAGCAGCCAGCCGCCATCGCCGGACGTCGACTTGGCCAGGTTCCAGACCTCGCCGAACGGCTGGGCCGCTTCACCGGCGTTTTCGCGGATCATGCCCGAGAAGCGCACGCTGGCGATATGCTGCGTCGCGGTCGACTCGATGCCGAGCAACTGGGCGTCAAGCGTAACCACGTCGGTCTTGTTGACCGCGGTGCCGCGCTCGGCCAGGTCCATCTTGATTTCGGCGAACATTTCCGGCGACGTGAACTCGCGGATATCGTCGAGATTACCGGCATCCCATGCGGCCTGCAGGCGCACATAGTGGACCTTGGCATTGCGCAGGAACGATTCGGTATCGAAATCGGCCGGCACACCCCATGGCTGCTGGACTGCCGCGGCGGTAGCACCCGCCGCCGCGCCGCCCATGACCGGATTGGCCGCCGCACCGTTGTAGCCAGTCGGCTGCACCGGTTCGGCCTGGCGCAGCGTCGGCTCGGCACTACGCTCGGCACCACCGAACGGTCCAGCGTTGCCGTTGCCGCTACCCATGCCGGCATAGGCCGGGGTCTGCGAGCGTGCCGAACCGCCACGGAACTTGCGGAACAGCCACAGCGCGATCATCGCGATCACGGCGAACATGATCACGTTGGCCAGGAAGCTGGCGGCCGCGCCGCCCAGGCCAAAGTGCGACAGCAGGTAGCCGATACCCAGGCCAGCCGCGAGGCCGCCGAGCATGCCACCCCAGTTACGCTTGGGTGCCGCGGCTGCGGCCGCACCCGCGGCGCCGGCCGTTGCCGGCGCGGCCTGCTGGGCCGGTTGCTGCTGGGCCGGCGCATTCTGCTGCGGCGGCGTTGCCTGGCGCTGTTGCGTCACGCTCGACGATTGCTTGCCGACGCTGCGCGAACCCCCCAGGCGCTTGGCCTCCGCGTCCAGCGTTGCCCCGAAGGCTACCGTCGCGATCAGCGCGATAGCCAGGAATTTCCCACGAAAAGAAGACATTATTTGCGATCCCCTGTCATTTCCGCTCAACTTTGGAGCGAACATGGCGAATTAATACTTTCTACCGACGTGGAGCGCCACTACTCCGGCCGTCAGATTGAAGTATTCGACCTTCTCGAGCCCAACTTGTTCCATGATGCGTACAAGCGAACCCTGGTCTGGATGCATTCTGATCGATTCCGCCAGATAGCGATAGCTAGGGGCATCCCCCGCTACACGCTCGCCCAGCCACGGTAGCACCTTGAAAGAATAGACGTCGTAGGCCTTTTCGAGCGGCTTCCAGACCTTCGAGAACTCCAGCACCATGACCTTGCCGCCCGGCTTGACCACGCGGCGCATCTCGGCCAGCGCGCGGTCCTTGTGCGTCATGTTGCGCAGGCCGAACGCCACGGTCACCAGATCGAAATAGTTGTCGGGGAACGGGATCTTCTCGGCGTCGCAGAGCGCCACCGGCGTTACGACACCCTTGTCCAGCAGGCGGTCGCGGCCCACGCGCAGCATCGACTCGTTGATATCGGTCAGCCAGACTTCGCCGGTCGGACCGGCCTTCTTCGCAAAGGCCTTGGCCAGGTCGCCCGTACCGCCGGCAATGTCCAGCACCTTCTGGCCCGGACGCACGTTGGCCTGGGCAATCGTGAACACCTTCCAGAGCCGGTGCATGCCGCCGGACATCAGGTCGTTCATCACGTCATAGCGGCTCGCCACCGAATGGAACACGCCCGCTACCTTGCCGGCCTTTTCCGTTTCGTCGACTTTCTCGAACCCGAAGTGGGTTTCACTCATTCTCTGACTCCAGGTCCTGTATTCAGTGCTGATGGCCGCATGCGTGGCCGCCGGCCGCGGGCATCTGCGCATCGCGGTCTAGCCCGGCGGCTTCAAGCCGCTTCAGGTAGTCCGTCCACAGCGCGTCCTGCTGGTCGCCCAGGCGATACAGCAGTTCCCATGAATAGATGCCGGTATCGTGGCCATCGTCGAAGCGGATCAGGATGGCGTAGTTGCCGACCTGCTCCACCGCCGCGATACCGACGTTGCGCTTGCCGGTCTGGAGGGTTTCCTGTCCGGGGCCATGGCCCTGCACTTCGGCGGAGGGCGAGTAGACGCGCAGCAGTTCAAACGGCAGCCGCCAGGTGCGGCCATTGTCAAAACCGATTTCGAGCACGCGCGACTGGGTGTGCACGGTCAGCGCGGTGGGATGGGGGGTATCTTTTTCGAGGCCAGCCATGATCAAGTGTGCGACGCCATCAGGCGTCCTGTACGACCCGATAGCTTACTCCACCGCCCTCGCCTTGCCCATCCCGCGGGCCGCCGCCGCTTTCGTCCGTGCCATCGCCCACCGGCATGTAGCGCAGGCGCCGTCCATGAAACGCGGCCACGGTACTGCGGTGGGCAATGCTGACGATCGCGGCATCGGGCAGTTCCTCCACCATCAACTGGTACATCGCGCGCTCGGTTTCCTCGTCGAGGGCGCTGGTGGCTTCATCGAGGAACAGGTAGTCGGGCTTCTGCAGCAAGGCGCGCGCGAAGGCCAGCCGTTGCTGCTCGCCCGGTGACAGCCGCAGCGACCAATTGTCGAATACGTCGAGATGCTTGGTCAGCATACCCAGTCGTGCCTGGCGCAACACCTTGACCAGCGTCTCGCGCGAATGGGCGTTGCCGACATCGGGATAGGACAATGCATCGGCCAAGGTGCCGATCGGCAGATAGCTACGTTGCGGCAGGAACAGCATGCGCGTGTGCGGAACCGTAATGCGCCCGCTGCCATAGGGCCAGATACCGGCCAGCGCGCGGAACAGTACGCTCTTGCCGCAGCCGGACGGACCGCTTACCAGCCAGCGTTCGCCCGGCCCGATCGACAGCGAGAACGGCGCCACCAGCGGCCGTTGGCCAGGGCGGGCATTGGGATCGACGCCCTCCTCATCGACACCCAGGCCACCGCGCACCGGCAACGCCAATGCCAGGCCACTGATCGCGATACTGGTATCGGTGCGGTCGTCGGATTGCACCACCTCGATATCACCGGGGCCTTCATGCAGCAGGTCCTGGCGCTCGGCCACCCGCATGGCTTCCTGGAAATCGATCAGACGGTTCGCCGCGGCCTTCCAGCCCACCAGCGTTGCATAGCTGTCGACGAACCATGACAACGCGCCCTGCACCTGCCCGAATGCCGAATTGATCTGCATCAGCCCACCGAGCGTAAGCTTGCCCGAGAAGTAACGCGGCGCGGCCACCAGCAGCGGGAAGATGATCGCGAACTGGCCGTAGCCCGAATTCACGAAGGTCAGGCGCCGGGTGTAGCGCATCAGCTGGTTCCAGTTGGCCCGGATCCGCTCGAAGCGGGCGCGCAGCCCGGCCTGTTCGGTGGGCTCGCCGCGATACAGCGCCACCGGCTCGCTGTTTTCACGCAACCGCACCAGCATGAAACGGAAGTTTGCCTCGTACTGCTCCTGCTGGAACGACAGGCCGATCAGGGGCCGCCCGACAAAGTGGGCAATCAGCGAACCGACCACCGCGTATGCAATGGCAAACCACACCATATAGCCCGGGATGGTCAGGTCCACCCCGCCCAGCGCAAAGCTGATCGGCCCGGACACCACCCACAGGATGCCGATGAACGACACCAGCGTGACCACCGAGTTGAGCAGGCCCATCGACAGCGTCAGCGCACCATCCGTGAACTGGCGCAGGTCGTCGGCCAGCCGCTGGTCGGGGTTGTCCGTGGCATGGGTCTGTTCGATGCGGTAGTACGCCTGGTGACCCAGCCAGCGCTGCATGAACGTGCCGGTCATCCACGTGCGCCAGCGCATCTGCAACATCATCTGGTAGTACTGACGCGAGATCGCCAGCACGATAAAGCAGGCGGCAATCCACGAGAACCGCAGCAGCAGCGCCTTGAACGAAACGTAGTCGCGCTGCTCGATCGCGTTGTAGAACACGCGGTTCCATTCGTTGAGCAGCACATTGATATAGACGATGCCAAGGTTCAACGCCACCACCAGCGTGAGCAGGCCCAGGCCGGCCTTGCGATCCTCGGATTTCCAGTACGGCTTGATCAGTGCCCAGGTGGCGGCCAGGCGCAACCGGCTCTGGTTCTTGAGTGCCTCTGCGGGAACGGCAGGGCCGGGCACGATAACGGACGACGGTGTGGAAGACATGGCGCCTGCGGTTTGACCCGCACGGCTGGCCGGCGGGCATGTTGTTGTTCGACCGGTGTCAGACGCGCCGCGATGCGCGCGGGTTCCGTACCAGACTGCTAGCGCACTTTATCAGTCGGCCGGGCCAAGCGCCGAAAGTGCGGCCCGCAGGGTAGGCAGGCGGGTCGCCAGTTCGGCGATGCGCGCCGGCTCGGCAGCCCGTTGCGGCGCGGCCCAGATGGCTTCGGGGAAATGGGTATCCCAGCGATAGCGCGGGATGATGTGCCAGTGCAGGTGGGGCACCATATTGCCAAACGCGGCCAGGTTGACCTTGTCCGGGGTCATGACTTCACGCACTACGCGCTCCACACGCGCCACCAGCCGCATCAGCCAGGCCTGGTCGGCCTCGTCAAGATCGGTCAACTCGGCCGCATGGTCGTTCCAGACCACGCGGCAGAATCCCGGGAAACGCTCATGCTCGACCAGGATCACGCGCGCCCGATCCCCCATCCAGACCATCTCGCCGCCATCGGCTTCGCACAGGGGACAGTTGGGGAGTCGGGTCATGGCGCAGATAAATTGAGATTGGTTTGCTCCCCTCTCCCGCACAGCGGGAGAGGGGCCGGGGGAGAGGGCCCGGCGGCTCTGAATGCGACAAGTCGCAATTTGAACCGCTTTGCCCTCTCCCCCACCCCTCTCCCATTGCATGGGAGAGGGGAGCGCATAACTACTGGTGGTAGCGAGTTAAACCAGAACTCGCTCGATACCACCCGAGTTGGCCTTCGTCACGTAGTCGGGCAGCCAGTTCTCACCGAGCAGATGCTTGGCCATCTCCACCACGATGTAGTCGGCGGTCACCGATGCATCCTCGTTGTAGCGCGACAAACCCTGCAGGCACGACGGGCAGCTGGTCAGGATCTTGACGTCGCCGTTGAAGTCGTCGGTGCGCAGCTTGTCGGCACCCTTACGCATTTCCTCTTCCTTGCGGAAGCGGATCTGCGTCGAGATATCGGGACGCGTCACGGCCAGCGTGCCGGACTCGCCGCAGCAACGCTCGTTCTTCTCGATCTTGCCGCCGCCCTGGTTGCCGCCCATCAGGTCGTTCACCAGCTTGGTCGGATCCATCGTCTTGATCGGCGTATGGCACGGGTCGTGGTACATGTAGCGCGTACCGGTGACGCCCTCAAGCTTGACGCCCTTCTCGAGCAGGTACTCGTGGATGTCGATGATGCGGCAGCCCGGGAAGATCTTGTCGAATTCATACCCGGCCAGCTGGTCATAGCAGGTGCCGCAACTGACCACCACGGTCTTGATGTCGAGGTAGTTCAGCGTATTGGCCACGCGGTGGAACAGCACGCGGTTGTCGCTGACCATCTTCTCGGCCTTGTCGTACTGGCCGGCGCCGCGCTGCGGATAGCCGCAGCACAGGTAGCCCGGCGGCAGCACGGTCTGCACGCCCACATGCCAGAGCATGGCTTGCGTGGCCAGTCCCACCTGCGAGAACAGACGCTCCGAACCGCAGCCCGGGAAGTAGAACACGGCTTCCGTTTCGGCCGTGGTCGTCTTCGGATTGCGGATGATCGGCACGATCTCGTTGTCCTCGATATCGAGCAACGCACGCGCGGTCTTCTTGGGCAGGTTGCCCGGCATCTTCTTGTTGATGAAGTGGATCACCTGCTCCTGCACCGGCGGCTTGCCAACCGTCGCGGGAGGATGCTGGGTCTGCTTCTTCGCCAGTTTCTTGAGTACCTCGTTGCCCAGGCGCTGAACCTTATAGCCCCAGCCGATCATGGCCGCGCGGGTCATGTTGATGGTCTGCGGGTTGGTCGCGTTCAGGAAGAACATCGACGCGGCGGTGCCTGGGTTGAACTTCTTCTGGCCCATCTTGCGCAGCAGGTTGCGCATGTTCATCGACACGTCGCCGAAGTCGATCTTGACCGGGCACGGCGTCACGCACTTGTGGCAGACCGTGCAGTGGTCGGCCACATCGGAGAACTCGTCCCAGTGCTTGATCGACACACCGCGGCGCGTCTGCTCCTCGTACAGGAACGCCTCGACCAGCAACGACGTGGCCAGGATCTTGTTGCGCGGGCTGTACAGCAGGTTCGCGCGCGGCACGTGCGTGGCGCACACGGGCTTGCACTTGCCGCAGCGCAGGCAGTCCTTGACGCTGTCGGCAATCGCGCCAATGTCGCTCTGCTGCATGATGATCGACTCATGCCCCATCAGCCCGAACGACGGCGTATAGGCATTGCGCAGGTCGGCGCCGGGCAGCAGCTTGCCCTTGTTGAAGCGGCCCTGCGGATCCACGCGCTGCTTGTACGCGCGGAATTCGCCGATCTCGTCCTCGGTCAGGAACTCGAGCTTGGTAATGCCGATGCCGTGCTCGCCAGAGATCACTCCATCGAGCGAACGCGCCAGGTCCATGATGCGGGCCACCGCGCGGTGCGCGTCCTGCAGCATGTCATAGTCGTCCGAATTTACCGGGATATTGGTGTGGACGTTGCCGTCGCCGGCGTGCATGTGCAGTGCCACGAAGACGCGGCCGCGCAGCACCTGCTTGTGGATCTTCTGCGCCTCATCGAGGATCGGCTTGAATTCGCCGCCGTTGAAGATCTTGCGCAGTTCGGCACGGACCTCGCTCTTCCAGCTCACGCGGATCGTGCGGTCCTGCAGCAGGTGGAACACCGTGGCGTCGGGTTGCGCCTGCAGGCGCTGCTCGAAGGCCGGCCCGAGCAAACCCAGGCCATGTCCGATCAGCGAGGCACGCGCGCTGGCCAGCGGCGTATCGAGATGGTCCTGCAGGTAGCGCCAGCGCGCGCGGATTTCGCGCAGCAGCGACAGCGCATGCTGCACGCGGTCTTCCAGCAGTTCGGCACTGGGAATTTCATTGGCGTCGTCGCTGCGGCCCAACGGCAGGTTGCCGCGCGCGAAGAACGCTTCGAGATCGTCGGTCAGCTTGAGCTTGTTCTTGATCGACAGCTCGATATTGATGCGCTCGATGCCATCGGTGTACTCGCCCATGCGCGGCAGCGGGATCACCACGTCTTCATTGATCTTGAAGGCGTTGGTATGGCGCGCGATGGCGGCGGTACGCGAACGGTCGAGCCAGAACTTCTTGCGGGCCTCGGGGCTCACGGCGATAAAGCCCTCGCCGCTCTTGCCGTTGGCCATGCGGATCACTTCCGAGGTGGCGCGCGCCACGGCATCTTCGTCGTCGCCAACGATATCGCCAATCAGCACCATCTTCGGAAACGCGTTGCGCTTGCTCTTGGTGGCGTAGCCCACCGCGCGCAGGTAACGCTCGTCCAGGTGTTCCAGGCCGGCCAGGATGGCGCCGCCCGGACGCTTCGATTCGCCGTCGAGGTAGTCCTTGATTTCGACGATGCTCGGAATCGCATCGCGCGGCTGGCCAAAGAACTCGAGGCACACCGTGCGGATATGCTTCGGCATGCGATGCAGGATCCAGCGCGCGCTGGTGATGATGCCGTCGCAGCCTTCCTTCTGCACGCCGGGCAGGCCCGCCAGGAACTTGTCCGTAACGTCCTTGCCGAGCCCTTCCTTGCGGAACTTGCGGCCTTCGATGGCCAGCGTCTCGGTGCGCAGCACCTTCTCGCCCGGCTTGCGATTGCCGTCCGACCACTGCAGTTCGAAGGTGGCCACCGGCACATCGTGGATCTTGCCCAGGTTGTGGTCCATGCGCCGGATCTCGAGCCAGTTGCCCCCGGGATCGACCATGCGCCACCACGCCAGGTTGTCCAGCGCCGTGCCCCACAGCACGGCCTTCTTGCCGCCGGCGTTCATGGCCACGTTACCGCCGATGCACGACGCATCGATCGAGGTCGGGTCCACCGCGAACACCAGGCCGGCCTTGTCAGCCGCATCGGCCACGCGGCGCGTCACCACGCCGGCACCCGAGAAGATCGTCGCCACCTTGTGCGAAACGCCCGGCATGTCGGTCATCTCGACCGGATCGAGCTGTTCGAGCTTTTCGGTGTTGATGACGGCCGAGAACGGCGTCAGCGGCACCGCGCCACCGGTATAGCCGGTGCCGCCCCCACGCGGGATGATGGTCAGGCCGAGTTCGAAGCAGCCCTTGACCAGGCCGGCAATCTCTTCCTCGTTGTCCGGGGTCAGCACCACGAACGGGTATTCAACGCGCCAGTCGGTGGCGTCGGTCACGTGCGACACGCGCGACAGCCCGTCGAACTTGATGTTGTCTTTCTGCGTCACGCGGCCCAGCACGCGCTGGGTGCGCTTGCGCAGCGCGTAGGCATCGGCAAATTCCTGATGGAATGCCTCGATCGCCTGCTTGGCGAACGCCACCAGTTGCTCCACGCGGTGCGAACGGTCCTCGGCAGCCGGCTCGGCGTGCTCGGCACGGTCCGCGGCGCTGCGCTTCTCGATTTCGTTCAGGCGGTGGTGCAACGCGCCAACCAGCATCTGGCGGCGCTTGGGGTTTTCAAGCAGGTCGTCCTGCAGGTACGGATTGCGGCGGACTACCCAGATATCGCCGAGCACCTCATAGAGCATGCGCGCCGAACGGCCGGTACGGCGTTCGCTGCGCAGTTCATCGAGAATGCGCCAGGCTTCGTCGCCCAGCAGACGGATGACAATCTCGCGATCCGAAAACGACGTGTAGTTATAGGGGATCTCACGCAGGCGCGGAGGGGCATCCTGCGCAGCGAGCTTGGCATCGAGCACGAGTGGGGCGTTCATGGGCGGGACCGCTGAAGCTGCGCACGGGGACTGTGCGCGATTTTCGTCATTAAAGGGCGATTGTACTGCAACGCCCCATTTTGCCGCACCGCAACAATGCGCTTTTCGATGAATAACCCCTGAAACTGTCAGGGATCATCGCCAATTGCATGCAATTCGTGCGGTTTTTCACATTACTCAGAACCACTGGCGAATCGCCTCGCCGACCCCGTGCCAGAACGAATCCGGGATCCACAGCAGACTGCCGGTCATCACCAGATAGCGCAGGAATTTGCCAATCGCCATATAACCCACGCTACGCCAGAACGGCATGCGAAGCCAGCCCGCTAATGTGCACAATGGATCACCAATACCCGGCAACCACGACAACAGCATGGTCGGCGGGCCGTACCGGCGCATCCAGCGGAAGTATTTCGCGTCGAGCTTGGGCTTGTGCGGTTTGCGGGGGTGACGCCGGTGCTGGGCGTGCTCGATCTCATGCTGATGGTGCTGGCGCCGCTGGCGATAGCGCACCACGGCCAGCTTGGCCGCGTAGCCGAGCCACCAGTCGATGGCGCCGCCAATGGTATTGCCCAAGGTGGCGACCAGCACGGCCGGCCAGAACATCCCGGGATTGAGCTTGATGTAGCCAAACACGGCCGGCTCGGAGCCCAGCGGCAGCAACGTGGCCGACACCAGGCTGACCACGAAGATGGCGGGCAGCCCCACCTTGGGCAGGGCTACGGTCTCGAACAGCCAGTCGATAAAGGCTTCCATGCGTTGGTTGGCAAGGGCGCGGACGGCAGGGGAAACCGCGTGGCGAGCCCTGTGGTTTTGTGATTTACTGTTAGAGCCTGTTGCGGCGATTCGTTCATCTCGCCGCCCAAACCGGGCAAACCCGGCAGCACCAATATCAC
This sequence comes from uncultured Cupriavidus sp., assembly GCA_963543405.1. Taxonomy (GTDB): domain Bacteria; phylum Pseudomonadota; class Gammaproteobacteria; order Burkholderiales; family Burkholderiaceae; genus Cupriavidus. The sequence continues at coordinate 75,356 of CAUUBQ010000020.1, read as the reverse complement.
GAAATAGCCGTCTCAACCAAGCGGCAGTACCGCGTCGTGGCCCGTCCCGCGCAGTTCATCTTCATTCGGGATCGGCGGAGCTGGCCATGCGCGCACCCACATGGAGACAAGCATGGCGATTCCGATCCGCCTGACGGTCAATGGCAAGCCCGTTGACGCCCAGGTCGAACCCAACACCCTTCTGGTCCAGTTCCTGCGCGAGCAGCTTCGCCTGACCGGCACGCACGTGGGCTGCGACACCGCCCAATGCGGCGCCTGCACGGTCCACCTCGACGGCCGCGCCGTGAAGTCGTGCAACATGCTGGCGGTCCAGGCGGACGGCGCCAGCGTGACCACCATCGAAGGGCTTGCCACCAACGGCGAGATGCACCCGATGCAGCAGGCATTCCGCGAATGCCACGGCCTGCAATGCGGCTTCTGCACGCCGGGCATGGTGATGGCCGCCACCTCGCTACTCAGGCAGCAGCCGAACGCCGATGCCCATGCGATCCGCGAACAGCTCGAAGGCAATCTGTGCCGCTGTACCGGCTACCACAACATCGTGCGTGCGGTGCAGCAAGGCCAGGCCGCGATGCAGGGCAAGGGCGGCGCCGCGCAGCCGGGCGACCTGGCTGTAGCCAGTGCGGAATAAGGGAGGCCTGCCATGAACGCACCCGACAAACATCCGCTGATCGGCACACCCGTGCGCCGCAAGGAAGACTACCGCTTCCTGACCGGCAACGGCCAATACACCGACGACGTCACGCTGCCGCACCAGAGCTACGGCTATTTCGTGCGCTCGCCGCATGCGCATGCGCGCATCAGGTCGATCGATGCCAGGGAGGCGCTGGCCGCCCCCGGCGTCATTGCCGTGCTGACCGGCGACGATATGGCCAATGACAAGGTCGGTGGCCTGCCCTGTGGCTGGCTGATCCACAGCATCGACGGCACACCGATGAAGGAGCCGCCCCACCCTGCGCTGGCGCACGGCAAGGTCCGCCATGTGGGTGACCAGGTGGCGCTGGTGATTGCCGAATCGCTGCAGCAGGCGCGCGATGCCGCCGAGAAAATCGATGTCGACTACGACGAGCTGCCCGCCGTGGTCAGCCCGGCCGATGCCGCCGCGGCGTCGACACTGGTCCATGACGATGTACCGGCCAACACCTGCTACACCTGGGGCCATGGCGACAAGGCCGCCACCGACGCGGCGTTCGCCAAGGCCGCGCATGTGACCACGCTCGAGATCGTGAACAACCGGCTGATCCCGAATGCGATCGAACCGCGCGCGGTCAATGCCAGCTACACGCGCCAGGACGACGGCTACACGGTCTATGTGTCCAACCAGAACCCGCACGTGGAACGGCTGCTGATGGGCGCCTTTGTGCTGGGCCTGCCCGAATCGCGGCTGCGCATCATCGCTCCCGACGTCGGCGGCGGCTTTGGCTCGAAGATCTTCCTGTACCCGGAAGACGTGGCACTGACATGGGCGTCGAAGAAAGTCGGCCGGCCGATCAAGTGGACCGCCGAGCGATCTGAGTCGTTCCTGACCGACGCGCACGGCCGCGACCATGTCACCAAGGCCGAACTGGCGATGGATGCGGACGGCAAGTTCATGGCCATGCGTGTGCATACGGTAGCGAATATGGGCGCGTACCTGTCCACGTTCGCCAGCAGCGTGCCAACCATCCTCTACGCCACGCTGCTCGCGGGCCAGTACGCCACGCCGGCAATCTATGCCGAAGTGCATGCCGTATTCACCAATACGGCACCGGTCGATGCCTATCGCGGCGCGGGCCGGCCCGAGGCCACCTATGTGGTCGAGCGTCTGGTCGAAGCAGCCGCGCATGAACTGAACACCGACCCCGCCGCACTGCGCCGCAAGAACTTCATCCGCACGTTCCCGTATGCCACGCCGGTGGGCCTGACCTACGACACCGGCGACTACGAGCCGTGCCTGGCACGCGCCCAGGAACTGGCGGACGTGGCCGGCTTCCCGGCTCGACGCGCGGCGGCGCAACAACGCGGCAAGCTGCGCGGGCTCGGCTATTCGTGCTACATCGAAGCATGCGGCCTGGCGCCATCGAACATCGCGGGCGCGCTAGGCGCGCGTGCGGGGCTGTTCGAGGTTGGCGAAATCCGCGTGCATCCGACCGGCACGGTGACGGTGTTCACCGGTTCGCATAGCCACGGACAGGGCCACGAAACCACGTTCGCGCAGATCGTGGCCGACCGTCTTGGCATTGCGCTCGATGCGGTGGAGATCGTGCACGGCGACACCGGACGCGTGCCGTTCGGCATGGGCACCTATGGTTCGCGCTCGCTGGCCGTCGGGGGCTCGGCAATCGTGAAGGCGCTCGACAAGATCGAGGCCAAGGCAAAGAAGATTGCCGCGCACCTGCTCGAAGCATCGGACGCCGACATCGAGTTCAGCGACGGCGTGTTCCGCGTGGCCGGCACCGACCGCACCAAGACTTTCGGCGAGGTTGCACTGACGGCCTATGTGCCGCACAACTATCCACTCGACAAGCTCGAACCGGGCCTGAACGAAAACGCGTTCTACGATCCCACCAACTTCACCTATCCGTCCGGCGCCTATATCTGCGAGGTCGAGGTCGACCCCGATACCGGCGAATCGCAGGTCATCAAGTTCACGGCGGTCGACGACTTCGGCAACGTGATCAACCCGATGATCGTTGAAGGACAGGTGCATGGCGGCATCGGGCAAGGCCTCGGGCAGGCGATGCTCGAACAATGCATCTACGACCCCGACAGTGGCCAACTGCTGACTGGTTCCTATATGGACTATGCGATGCCACGCGCAGCCGACCTGCCCGATTTCACGGTGGAGACCGCCAGCGGCACACCATGCACGCACAACCCGCTGGGCGTGAAGGGCTGCGGCGAAGCAGGCGCCATCGGTTCGCCACCGGCGTTTATCAACGCGCTGGTGGACGCGCTGTCACCGCTTGGCGTGCGCGATGTACAGATGCCCGCCACACCGCATCGCGTATGGCAGGCCATCCAGGCCGCGCAATCCAGTGCGTCGTAACCGGGGAGGATGACATGTACGCATTCCAGTTCGAACGCGCCACGGATGCCAAGGCTGCCGTGGCCAAGCTCAAGGCCGATGGTGACGCCAAGTTCCTTGCAGGTGGTCAAAGCCTGCTGGCGGCAATGAAGCTGCGCCTGGCCGCGCCATCGATGCTGATCGACGTGGCTCGCATTCCCGGCATGGCCGATATCAGTGTGCAGGGCGACGAGCTAGTCATCGGGGCCGCCGCGCGCCATGCCGATGTGGCATCGAATGCCGACGTGATGCGCCGTATCCCGGCGTTGGCCGCATTGGCCAACGGCATCGGCGACCGGCAGGTGCGCGCGATGGGCACCATCGGAGGATCACTGGCCAATGACGACCCCGCTGCCGATTATCCGGCGGCGGTGCTCGCACTGAACGCCACGGTCGTCACCGATCGCCGCAATATTGCCGCCGACAACTTCTTCAAGGCGCTCTACGAAACCGCACTGGCCCCAGACGAACTGATCACGGCCGTACGCTTTCCCGTGCCGGATCAGGCCGCCTATATCAAGTTCCGCAATCCGGCCTCGCGCTTTGCGCTGGTGGGCGTGATGGTGGCGCGCAGCGGCAAGTCGGTACGCGTGGCGGTCACCGGCGCGGCCGACAGTGTGTTCCGCGCACCAGCGCTGGAACAGGCCCTGACATCCAGCTTTACGCCGGCGGCAGCGCGCGCGGTGAAGATGGACCCGTCGGGGCTCAATACCGACCTGCATGCGTCGGCGGAATATCGCGCGCATCTGATCCCGGTGCTGGCCTCACGGGCGGTGGAACAGGCGTTGAAGGGATAGGTCGTGTTCCCCTCTCCCATTGCATGGGAGAGGGGAACGCATAGCAGCGGATATTGCGAAACAACAATGCTCCCGACTTCCATCGACCACACCATTACTCTGCTCGAAAAGCAGCAGTATTTCGCCGATCGCGAGACTGCGACCGTGCTTTACCTCGCGCTGCGCATGCAGCGCCCGCTATTCCTTGAAGGTGAGCCCGGCGTCGGCAAGACCGCGCTGGCCCATGCGATGGCCAGCACGCTTGGCACGCGCCTGCTGCGGCTGCAATGCTACGAAGGGCTCGATGCCGCGAGTGCGCTCTACGAGTGGGACTACCCGCGCCAGATCATGGCGCTGCGGCTGGCGGAAGCGCGCGGCGAACGCCCCGAGCAGCAGTCGCTCTATCACGACGACTACCTGCTCAAGCGTCCGCTGCTCGAAGCACTGCTACCCGACCCGGCCGCACCTGGCGTGCCCCGTGTACTGTTGATCGACGAGATCGACCGCGCCGATGAACCTTTCGAGGCGTTCCTGCTGGAGGTGCTGTCCGAATTCCAGGTATCGATTCCCGAGATTGGCGTGGTGCGTGCCGAGCGGCCGCCGCTGATCGTGATCACGTCGAACCGCACGCGCGAGGTCCATGACGCGCTCAAGCGCCGCTGCCTTTATCAATGGATGGGCTACCCGGACCGCGCCCGCGAACTGCAGATCGTGGCCGCCCGCGCCCCCGAAGCCGCCACGGCGTTGCAGCATCAGGCAGTCGACTTTATCCACCGGCTGCGTGGCATCGACCTGTTCAAGGCACCGGGTATCGCCGAGGCCATCGACTGGTGCCGCGCGCTGTCCGCGCTGGGCGTAACCGAACTGGATCCGCAATCGGTGCGCGACACACTGGGCGTGCTGCTCAAGTACCAGGACGATCTGGCACGCGCCGATGGTCCCACCATTGCGGAGTTGCTGGCGGGTGCACCGCCAGCCTGACACGATGCGTGCCGCTCCCGCCCTGCTGCCGATGCTGGCCCGCAACGTCACGCATTTCATGCGGCTGCTGCGCGATGCGGGCTTCGGCCTGTCGCCGGCCCACGCCATCGACGCACTTGAAGCACTGCGTCACGTAGACATCGGCACGCGTGACGAAGTACGTGCCGCGTTGGCTGCGCTGGTACTGTCAGGCCCTGACCAGCGACCATTGTTCAATGCCGCGTTCGACCTGTTCTGGCGCGATCCCGACTGGGAAGGCAAGTTGCGCGCGATGTTGTTGCCGCGCGTCGATGCCGGGGCGCCACCGCCCAAACGCAGCAATCGGCTGGCCGATGCACTGGCCGCGCGCCAGCCGCCTGCGGCAAAGCCGGGCCAGCCCATGCGCGAGGAGCGCTTTACCGCGCCCCTGACCTTCTCGGACCAGGAGCGCCTGGCCAGTCGCGATTTCGAAACCCTGTCCGCCGAGGAATGGCGTGCGCTGCAGCATCTGGTACGCACGCGCCGCACGCATCTGGCATTGCAACGCACGCGCCGGCTGCGCGCCGCGAGCTGTGGCACCCATGCCGACCTGCGGGCCAGTGCGCGTCTGGCGGTACGCCAGCATGGCGAATGGCTGCGCTGGAAATACCGCAAGCAGGCCGAGCGCAAGCCGCCCGTGGTGCTGCTGCTCGATATCTCGGGATCGATGAGCCAGTATTCGCGCGCGGTGCTGTACTTCTGCCATGCGCTGATGCAATCGCGCGAACGCATGCATGTATTCCTGTTTGGCACGCGGCTCACCAACGTCACGCGCGCGCTGCGCGAACGCGACCCCGACGATGCGGTGACGCTGATCACCGAACAGGTGCGCGACTGGGCCGGTGGTACGCGCATTGGTGCGGCGCTTGCCGCGTTCAACCGGCAATGGGCCCGCCGCACGCTGTCGGGCCGTGCCACGGTGCTGTTCGTCAGCGATGGGATCGATCTCGAACATATCGACCTGCTCGAGCAGGAAATGGCTCGCCTGCGCCGATTTGCGCATCGCATCATCTGGCTCAATCCGCTGCTGCGTTATGCGGGCTTCACGCCGCAGGCACGCGGTGTGCAGGCGATCCTGCCGCATGTCGATGCGCTGCGCCCGGCGCACAACCTGGACAGCCTGCTGGCACTGGAATCGCTGTTGGCCGATAGTGGCACACGCCAGTCTGTTCCACCCGTGAGACAAACCAGCCTCGACAAAGGAACCTCGCCATGGAAATGAACCAGAGCCAGCGCCTGCCGGTGCCACAACAGGTGGCCTGGGCAGCGTTGAATGACACGGAACTGCTCAAGCAATGTATTCCCGGATGTGAGAGCATCGAGCCCGACGGCGAAAATGCCTACCAGCTGGCGCTGACTGCGGCGGTCGGTCCGGTCAAGGCGCGCTTCAAGGGACGCATGGCGTTGCTGGATATCCAGGCGCCGGACAGCTATACGATCCAGTTCGACGGCCAGGGTGGCGCGGCTGGCTTCGGCAAGGGTTCGGCAAAGGTCACGCTGACACCCGAAGGCGATGAGACGGTGCTCGCTTACGTGGTGCAGGCACAGGTGGGCGGCAAGATTGCGCAGATCGGCTCGCGGCTGGTGGATGCCGCCGCACGCAAGATGGCCGATACGTTCTTTGCACGCTTTACCGAGGCCGTCAGCGGCGACGGAAGCGACGCAGGCAGCGAGGAAGGCGGCGAGGGTAGCGATGCGGCACAGGCCGCCGGCAACGAGGCCACCGGTGACGGTGGCGACGAACAAGGAAAGAAGCGGAAACGATCATGGACAGCGTGGATCTCGAAGTCCTGAAGAGCAGCGTGAAGTGGCAGCAGGAAGGACATGGTGTTTTGCTGGTAACGGTGGTGCGGACCTGGGGCTCATCGCCGCGACCGGAAGGCGCGATGCTGGCGGTGCGTGACGATGGCCTGGTGGTCGGCTCGGTATCGGGCGGCTGCATCGAGGACGACATCATCTATCGCGTGCATCGCGAAGGCATCCGTTCAACGGTTCCGGAAGCGATGAAGTACGGCATCAGCGCCGAAGAAGCACACCGCTTCGGGCTGCCTTGCGGCGGCACGATCGAACTCGTGGCGGAACCGCTGGCCGCACACAGCGGCATTGCCGACTTGCTGAAGGCGGTGGAGAGCGGCCGCCTGGTTGCGCGTTCGCTCGACATGGAAACCGGCCATGCTTCGCTTGGTCATGCCGAGGCCGCCGACGGCCTTTCGTTCGACGGCAAGACGCTGCTGACTATTCATGGCCCGCGCTATCGCATGCTCGTGATCGGGGCCGGGCAACTGTCGAAATACCTGTGCCAGATTGCCGTAGGCCTGGGCTTCCAGGTCACCGTCTGCGATCCGCGCGAGGAATACACCGAGACCTGGGACATCCCCGGCGTAACGATGGTACGCACGATGCCCGACGATACGGTGATGGAAATGAAGCTCGACGAACGCTGCGCCGTGATCGCGCTCACGCACGACCCGAAGCTCGACGACCTGGCGCTGATGGAAGCGCTGCGCACGCCGGCCTTCTATGTTGGCGCGCTTGGTTCGCGCCGCAACAACCAGGCGCGTCGCGAACGTCTCAAGGAGTTCGACCTGACCGATATGCAACTGGCGCGCCTGCACGGCCCGGTTGGCATCTATATTGGCAGCCGCACGCCTCCCGAGATTGCGATTTCGGTGCTGGCCGAGGTCATCGCCGCCAAGAACCACGTATCGCTACCCGACATCCTGCAGGTGGAAGGCGCCAAGGCCGCGCGCGAGATCGCGGCCGGCGAAGCCGAATGTCCGATCCTGCCCGCCTCGGTACCACAGCCATGACCAAGCACGCCCGCGCCGCGCTCACGCAAACCGACCTGCCCACCGGCATCCTGCTGGCCGCCGGCTTTGGCCGGCGCTTCGATCCTGCCGGCACACGCAACAAGCTGCTCGAGAAAATGCCCGATGGCCGCACCGTGGCATGGCGCAGTGCGCGTACGCTGGCCGCGGGGCTGCCGAACTCGATTGCAGTGGTCAGGCCCGGCCATGCCGAACTTGCGGAAGAGTTGCGGCGCGGCGGCTGCAAGGTGATTGAATCGGCCGAAGCGGAAGCCGGCATGGGCGCTGCGCTGCGTGCCGGCGTGGCAGCCACCGCTGATGCGCGGGGATGGGTGGTGGCACTGGCCGACATGCCGTGGCTGTCGATGGAACTCGTGCGGGCGGTGGCGCTGACCATCACCTCGCGCGACACCATCGCGGCGCCGTGGCGCGATGGCCAGCGTGGTCATCCGGTGGGCTTTGGGGCGGCGTGGCGCGAAGAACTGCTCAAGCTCGATGGCGACGAGGGCGCGCGCGTATTGCTGAAGAGCCAGCCGGTGACGCGCATCCTTACCGAGGATGACGGGGCGTTCCGGGATATCGATATGCCCGGGGATCTGGTTTAGGCGCTTGGTGACTTGATGCGCTGGCCCTCTCCCCCAGCCCCTCTCCCGCGTGCGGCAGAGGGGAGAAAACCGTGGGCATATTGTCAACCGCCATCCGTCTCCATCAACGTTCGCAGATACTCGCTGCTCCACCAGTGCACGTCCTGCTGGCGAATCCGTTCCAGCAGCTTCTGGTGACGCGCGCGGCGATCGGCCAGCGGCATGTGCAGGGCCTGCTGGATTGCCTGCGCGGTCGCACGCGTATCGTATGGATTGACCAGCAGCGCTTCCTTCAGCTGCTCCGCCGCGCCGGCAAAGCGCGACAGCACCAGCACACCCGGATCGTCGGGGTCCTGCGCGGCGATGTATTCCTTGGCCACCAGATTCATGCCATCGCGCAGCGGCGTGACCAGCGCCACGCTGCTGGCGCGGCATAGCCCCGGCAGACGGCGCCGTGACGTGGAGCGATGGATGTAGCGCACTGGCATCCAGTCCAGCTCGCCGTATTCGCCGTTGATCGCGCCCGTGATGCCTTCCATCTCGCGCCGCAGGTCGGCGTACGCATCGACCGACTCACGCGACGGGGCTGCGATCTGGACCAGCGTTGCGCTCGAGCGGTTCTCCGGATACTCGGCCAGCAGCGTCTGGAAGGCCTTGAGCCGCTGCGGCAGGCCCTTCGAATAGTCGAGACGGTCGATGCCGAGCAGCAGGCGCCGCGTGGAATACTGGCCGCGCATCATCTCGTAGGTTTCGCGCGCCTCGGTCTCGCGGCCCAGTCCGATAAATTCATCGACATCGATGCCGATCGGAAACGCCTGCGCGCGCACCGTACGGTGGAATGCGCGGAAGCGGTATTCGCCCATCGGCTCGGCGCCAGCTTCACCCTGCACGTAGCGCGAAAAATGGTCGAGATCGGCCTGGCTCTGGAAGCCCAGCAGGTCATAGGCAAACAGCGCGCGCATCAGCCATTCGTGCTGCGGGATCGCGGCAAGGATCAGTGGCGGTGGCAACGGTACGTGCAGGAAGAAACCAATGCGCTGGCCGCAGCCGATTGCGCGCAGTTCCGCCGCCAGCGGGATCAGGTGATAGTCATGGATCCAGATCACGTCGTCCGGCTTCAGCATCGGCGCCAGCTTGCGCGCGAACAGCTGGTTCACACGCCGATAGGCATTGAGGTTGCCGCCCGAATCGAAATCCGCCAGATCCACGCGATAGTGCAGCACCGGCCAGAGCACGCCGTTGCTGTAGCCGAGGTAGTACGAGTCGTGATCTTCGCGGCTCAGGTCCACCGTGGCCAGCGTCACATTGCCGGCCTGCACCTGGTGCACCTCGCCCTCGCCGGGCGTGCCGCCCTGGCTGGCTTCCACCACCTTGCCGCTCCAGCCGAACCACAGGCCGCCGGTCTTGTTGAGCGCTTCGGAAAGCGCTACTGCAAGCCCCCCCGCCGCATGATTGCGGGGATCCGCGACCCGGTTCGATACCGCTACTAGTCTGCCCATATATCGCTTGTTGTTGTTGCGAATCCTTTCTTCAGATCACGGTGTCCCATGGTGCCGACAACCGCATGGCACCGTTGATCAGGCCGACCATCGAATAGGTCTGCGGGAAGTTGCCCCACATCTCTCCGGTGAGCGGGTGTGTGTCTTCCGACAGCAATCCCAGCGGATTGCGCGCCGCCAGCATGGCCTCGAAGATCTCGCGCGCTTCCTCGCGGCGGCCAATGCGCGCCAGTGCGTCGATGCGCCAGAACGTGCAGATGTTGAACGCGGTCTCGGGCTTGCCGAAATCGTCGGGCGCCTCGTAGCGCCGCATGTACGGGCCGTCGCACAACGTTTCCTCGAGCGCCTTGACGGTCGATACAAAGCGCGGATCCTTCGGGTCGATGAAATTGACCTCGGCCATCAGCAGCACGCTGGCATCGAGTTCCTTGCCGCCGAAGCTTTCGGCGAACGCCTGCCGCGATTCATTCCATGACTCTTCAAGAATGCGCTGCTTCATGCGGTTCGCATGGTCGTGCCAGTACGCGGCACGCGCCGGCTGCTCGAGCTTTTCGGCGATCTTGGCCAGGCGGTCGCATGCCACCCAGCTCATCAGCGCCGACGAGGTGTGGACCCGTGCACGCGTGCGCAGCTCCCACATGCCTGCATCGGGCGTGCCAAACACGCGCACGGCTTGTTCCCCCACCTCCTCGAGCCTTTGGAATTCGGCCGGGCCACCACGATGGAGCAAACGATGATCATGAAACGCCTGCGCGGCGGCCAGCACCACATTGCCGTAGACATCGTGCTGGAAATGCTCCTGCGCCTGGTTGCCCACGCGCACCGGGCCCATGCCGCGATAGCCGCTCAGGTGATCGAGCATGCTTTCGGGCAGCTCGCGCTCCAGTCCGATGCCGTAGAGCGGCTGGATATGGCCGTCCTGCGACTGCATCACCACGTTCGACAGCCAGCGCAGGTAGTCTTCCATCGTGCCGACTTCAGACAGGCTGTTCAGCGCGCGCACCACGAAGAACGCGTCGCGCAGCCAGCAGAAGCGGTAGTCCCAGTTGCGGCTGCTGCCCGGCGCCTCGGGGATGCTCGTGGTCATGGCGGCCACGATGGCGCCGGTCTCCTCGTAGAGCGACATCTTGAGCGTGATGGCCGCGCGGATCACGGCGTCCTGCCATTCGCGCGGCACGGCCAGGCGCCGGCTCCAGAGCCGCCAGTACGAGGTGGTTTCCTGCTCGAAGTCGCGGGCGATATCTTCCACGCCGTGCGTGAGCGTCTCGTCCGGCCCAAGGATAAAGTTGTAGCCGCGCGTGACCAGGAATGGCGTATGCGACAGCACGTAAGCCAGCGGCGCATCGGTGGTCATGCGCAGCGTCATCTCCTCGCCCACGAAGCGCACATGGCTGCTGCCGCGCGTGATGGTGGGCTTGATGCGGCCCCAGTTGAAACGCGGCGCCAGCGTGACGCGCACGCGTGGCGCCCCGCGAATCGGCCGAATCCGGCGCACCAGTGTCAACGGCCGGAAATAGCGGCCCATACGAAAGAAGCGCGGGCAGAAATCGGTGATTTCCAGGCAGCTGCCATGCTGGTCGATCAGGCGCGTACGCAGGATGGCCGTATTGGGCTCATACCACTGCGTGGCTTCCTTGAAATCCTCGATCTCGATATTGAAGTGACCGGCGTTCTCGCTCGTATCGAGCAACGCATTGAATACCGGATCGGCGTCGTAGCGCGGCATGCAGCACCAGACGATGCGTCCCCGGCCGTCGACCAGCGCCGAGAATGCGCAATTGCCGATCATGCCCAGCGACAGCGACGGATCGGCCTGGCGGCAAGAACTGTCCGAATCGGTATTGACGGCCGGGGCCTCGGTGGCAACGACCGGGTTGAGGTTGGCAGGGTCACTCACAACAAATCCTCCCTTTCAGACGATGGGGGTGAGAGGGGTTCCCGCTCGTCGCCACGCCGCGCCATCAGATGGGTCAACGCATGCGCCGAACGATGCAGCCAGCAACGCAGGGCGGCAGGCCCTGTCACGCTGACCGACGCGGCCGTGGCGCGCTGGCCTACCAGCACGCCCACGCCGCCCAGTTCACGTACGACGGTAAATCCAGCCTCATCGGTCACATCGTCGCCGGCAAACAGCGGCATTCGACCGGCAAACGGCGGCGAGCGCATGAACGCGGCGATCGCCCCGCCCTTGTCGACGCCGGCCGGCTTGATCTCGACGACCATCTTGCCGGGCAAGCCTTCGAGCCCGATCGCATCGCGCAATACATCGGCCACGGCGGCGCGTACCAGCGGTTCGAGTTCGGGAACCTGGCGGTAGTGAATCGCCACCGCCACCGACTTGCGTTCCAGCTGCAGGCCCGGATGTCTTGCCACCAGTGCTTCAAGCCGGGGCAGCAAGGGGCCGATGCCGGGCGCCGGAGGCGTGACCAGGCGCTCGGCGCCATTGCGGAATTCGGCACCGTGCACGCCGGCTGACGGCAATCGTAGCGGTTGCAGGAAGTGGTCGAGCTCGGCCACGGGCCGTCCCGAGACGATGGCGAGCGCGCCGTCCAGGCAGGTGTGCAACGCACGCAGCGTGCCAACCAGTTCCGGTTCCACCTGCACCAGGTCGGGGCGCGGCGCAAGGTCGGCCAGCGTGCCGTCGAAGTCCAGGAACAGCGCGGTATGAGGTTCGATTAGAGGTAGCTGAGGCATCGCGGGAAACCGTAACACGTCGATTTGACGAGCGTCCAGCGGGCGCTGTCCTACAACAGTGGTCCTTGCGGCACCTGCCGGCAAAGCTGTCACGCTGGCGCCCCAGAGTGCGTCATCCATTATCATTGGCGGTTTCCGCCGACTTTTCCGGCTTTTTTTGCCGTCGTGCCGATGGCACCGCTGATCATGACCCGCACCCCCGCCAAGCCCGACTATTTGAAGAAGATCCTGACCGCCAAGGTCTACGACGTGGCCCAGGAAACCGAACTGACCTATGCGCCCGCGTTGTCGGCCCGCACCGGCAATGCCGTCTGGTTCAAGCGCGAGGACACGCAGCCCGTGTTCTCGTTCAAGCTGCGCGGGGCGTACAACAAGATGGCGTCACTGACGGCCGAGGAACTGAAACGCGGCGTGATCGCCGCCTCGGCCGGCAATCACGCCCAAGGCGTGGCCTTGTCCGCGGCCCGGCTGCAGTGCAAGGCCATGATTGCCATGCCCACCACCACGCCGCAGGTGAAGATCGACGCGGTGCGCGAGCGCGGTGGCGAATGGGTGCAGATCGTGCTGCATGGCGATTCGTACAGCGACGCCTACCTGCATGCGGTCGAGCTCGAGAAGAAGCACAAGCTCACGTTCATCCATCCGTTCGACGATCCCGAAGTCATCGCCGGCCAGGGCACCATTGCCATGGAGATCCTGCGCCAGCACCCGGGCCCGATCCACGCAATCTTCGTGGCCATTGGCGGCGGCGGCCTGATTTCGGGCATCGCGGCCTATGTGAAGGCCGTGCGTCCCGAGATCAAGGTGATTGGCGTGCAGACGCTCGACTCCGACGCGATGAAGCGCTCGGTGGACGCCGGCAAGCGCGTGGAACTGAAGGACGTGGGCCTGTTCTCGGACGGTACCGCGGTCAAGCTGGTGGGCAAGGAAACCTTCCGCATCACGCGCGAGCTGGTGGACGAGATCATCCTGGTCGATACCGACGCGATCTGCGCCGGCCTCAAGGATGTGTTCCAGGACACGCGCAGCATCCTGGAGCCGGCCGGCGCACTGGCCGTGGCCGGGCTCAAGGCCTATGCCGAGCGCGAGAAGCTCAAGAACCAGCAACTCGTGGCAATCGCCTGCGGCGCCAACATGAACTTCGACCGCCTGCGCTTCGTAGCCGAGCGCGCCGAAGTGGGCGAGGCGCGCGAAGCGGTCTTCGCCGTGTCGATTCCCGAGGAGCGCGGCAGCTTCAAGCGCTTCTGCGAGCAGGTCGGCACGCGCAGCGTCACCGAATTCAACTACCGTATCGCCGACAAGGGCGTGGCGCATATCTTCGTCGGCCTGCAGATCTCGAGCCGTGCCGAGAACGAGAAGATCGCCGCCAGCTTCCGTCGCCACGGTTTCGATACGCTCGACCTGTCCAACGACGAACTGGCCAAGCAGCATATCCGCTACATGGTGGGCGGCCATTCACCGCTGGCGCATGACGAACTGCTGTATCGCTTCGAATTTCCCGAGCGCCCGGGCGCGCTGATGCGTTTCCTGTCGAGCATGAGCCCGAACTGGAATATCAGCCTGTTCCACTATCGGAACCAGGGCGCGGACACGTCGAACATCCTCGTCGGCATCCAGGTGCCGAAGAACGAGAAGCGCGCATTCCGCACCTTCCTTTCCACGCTCGGTTACGTACACTGGGACGAGACCGACAACCCCGTCTACAAGCTGTTCCTGTCCTGATTCCGACCATGACGCTTCCTGAGCACTCGCCGCTGGGCAAGCCCTCGGCGTACAAGACCGAATACGATCCGACGCTGCTGTTCCCGATTCCGCGCCAGCCCAAGCGCACCGAGATCGGACTGGCCGAAGGCAAGGCACTGCCGTTCTTCGGCGTGGATATCTGGAACGCCTACGAGGTGTCGTGGCTGAACCTCAAGGGCAAGCCGCAGGTGGCACTGGTGACGTTCATCATTCCCGCCGACACGCCGAATATCGTCGAGTCGAAATCGTTCAAGCTGTACCTGAACTCGTTCAACCAGAGCAAGATTGCCTCGGCCGAGGCGGTGCAGCAGTTGCTGCATCACGACCTGTCCGAAGCCACGGGCGGCACGGTACAGGTACGGATCGTGACCGAGTCCGACCTGAGCAAGCAGAAGATGGGGGAACTGGAAGGCCTGCTGCTGGACCGGCTCGATATCGAGACGGACATCTACGAACCCGATCCGACGCTGCTCAAGGCCGCGCAGGAAGAGTCGCCGGTGGAGGAATCGCTGGTGTCGCACCTGCTCAAGTCGAACTGCCTGGTGACCGGCCAGCCCGACTGGGGCAGCGTGCAGATCCGCTACGTGGGTGCGCCGATCGACCAGGAAGGATTGCTGAAGTACCTGATCTCGTTCCGCAATCACAACGAGTTCCACGAGCAATGCGTGGAGCGGATCTTCACCGACGTGCTGCGCATGTGCAAGCCCGTGAAGCTGGCCGTCTACGCGCGCTATACGCGGCGCGGCGGGCTCGATATCAATCCGTTCCGCACCAACTTCAATACGCCGTGGCCCGATAACCGCAGGAACGCACGGCAGTAGAGTCTGGCGCCCCTCACCCGCACGCGGGAATCAAAACTCCGCGTGCGCCCGAATCCCGATGAACTTCGCCGGGCCGCGATCACGGTTGTAGCCGGGATTGCGCACGTACTGGAAGTCCGGGCTCAGGCTCAGCGTCTTCCACACCGCAATGCTGTAGTAGATCTCGAAGACCTGCTCGGGACCATAGCGCAGCGCCCCATCGCCAAGGAATGCGCCGAGGCCGCCAGCGGCCAGATAATTGCGGTGCGCCGAGCCCAGCATGTTCACCGCCACGGCCAGACCCACTTCATCGTTGGGCCGCCCCCACGACGCGCCCTTCAGCGTGCCACCGCCTGATACCTGCCGCCCGATTTCCGTGAAGGCATAGGTTTCGGTCTTGTCGTCGGACCAGTTGGCGCGCAGGAACACACCCGCGTCGTTGGCCACTTCCTGCACGAAGGCAAGGCCCACGCCCATCTTGCTGTGTTCACGCCGGACGTCGCCCACATCGGGTGTTACGCCATTGGCCTGCCCGAATGCGATGGCATCATTGAACGCACCCATCTTGGCCTTGTTGCGCCATAGCAGCAGCCGCGCCTGACCCGGCCGGCCCGCAATCGCGTAGCGCTTCTCGAGCTCCAGCATCTGGCCATAGTGTTCGAACAGCCGCGTGTCGAGCTCGCGCCCGTTCGACTCGATCGGCTGCAGGAAATGGCCGATGCGCGCCGACCAGCCATCGCCGATGTATTCGAGCGCCGCGCCCCAGTTATAGCCACGCGAATCGGCTGGATAGTCCCATGAACCATGCGTCATGAACGACCAGTTCATGAACTGGGTACGCGGGTCCGATCCATACGGATTCTGGTCGAATACATCGATCACGCCGAAGTTGCCGGCGGTCAGCACCACGCGCTGCTTGTCGACGGTGCGTGCGAACGAATTGAAATCGGCTTCGATCTTTTCGTCGCCACCGCCCATGCCCCAGTACTGCCGGACGAACGCACGCGCACGATAGAACTTCGGGCTCGTGCTGGCGGTCTTGGCGAGCTCGCCGTTGGACAGGCCACCCATGCCATGCAAGTTCGAGAACGGCACGCCCTGCGCGACCTCGGGATTGAAATGGAATTCGGCGCCCTGCCACAACCGCAACCCGAGATCGAGCGTACCCGTGAACGAGTAGCTCTTGGCACGCTCGGCCGTCAGGCTGTTTTCGCCCGAGTAGGCCGCACCGAACGACGGCTTGCGTTGCCAGATATAGGTGGTCTGGCCGTGGACCGCGAACGGGCTCTCGGTGTCGGGCTCGGCCGGTTGGGCTACGGCGTCCTGCCCATGCGCGGCCCACGGCAATGCCGTACTGCCGGCCAGCATCACAGCGGCAAGGCGTCGGACAAAGCGCGGGCGCAGCCGCGCCAAAGCGGCCGGAAGACAGAAACGCAGCATAGGAAAAACCAGAGAAGGCGGATGGGCGACGCGCGACGAGCGCACATCCTGTGGACTGGCGCGAAGCATAGCCAACCGCGTATGACATGTCTACCGACATTTGCTGCATCGCAACATTCTAAGAATGTGCCGCAACTTCGACGTTGTAACGGACCTTGAATTAATTAATTCGAAAATTAATATTGGGCAGAGCAAGTCGAGTCTCTTGAATGATGAATGCCGATGCCGACCAAAACCTCGCCCTCCGATCCCTCGTCCGATCCGCCGCGGCGCCCAGGGCGCCCCACCGCGCAAGCCACCGATGCGGGCCAGCGTGACCGACTGGTCGATGCCGCGGTGAACCTCTTCGCCAGCCACGGCGTAGCAGCCACCTCGACCAAGGCCATCGCCGCCGCGGCCGGCGTCACGCCGGCGCTGGTGCACTACTACTTTCGCGACCGCGAAGCCCTGCTCGACACCGTATTCAACGAACGGCTGCAGCCCCTGATCGAACAGGTGTTCGGCACGCTCCAGGCTGAATCGACCGATCCGGTGGCATTGATCCAGACGCTGGCTGCGCAGTTGATCCGCACCGCTGCGGCCACGCCCTGGTTCCCGGGACTGTGGATCCGCGAAATCGTCGGTGCCGAGGGGCAGTTGCGCGAACGCCTGCTGCAACGCGTGGCCTTGCAGCGCGCGCAGTTCATCGCGGGGCCCCTTGCCGCTGCGCACGCCAAGGGGCAACTGAACCCGGGGCTGGAGCCCGCACTGGTCATGGTGTCGCTGATCGGCCTGACCTTGTTGCCGCTGGCCACCACGCATATCTGGCGCGCCCTGCCCGGTGCCGCCGACATCGACACCGAAAAACTGGTGAGCCACGTGGTCGCCCTGCTTGGCCACGGCCTGTCCGTACCCACTACCCCTTGAAACACGGAGCCCGTATGCCGTTCCCCTGCCCTGTTCGCGCCTGGCCCGTGCTGGTACTGGCCGTCACGCTCGCCGCCTGCGGCAACGACAAGCCGGCCACCTGGCAAGGCTATATCGAAGGCGAATTCGTTGCCGTGGCCTCCCCGTTCGCGGGCCGGCTGGAAAAACTGTCGGTCGAGCGCGGCCAGCAGGTCGACAACGGTGCGTCACTGTTCATCCTCGAAGCGGACGATGAACGCGCCGCGCGCCAGCAGGCGGCCGAGCAGGTCCGCGTGGCCGAGGCCCAGTTCGCCGATATCCAGACCGGCAAGCGTCCCGTGGAAGTGGCCGTGAACCAGGCGCAACTGGTGCAGGCGCAGGCGCAAGCCGTACGCAGCGCCGCGCAACGCAAGCGCGATGAGGCCCAGTTCGATATCGGCGGTATCTCGAAGGCCCAGCTCGACGAAAGCCGCGCCACCGCCGAAGCCGATGCCGCGCGCGTGCATGAACTGAAGCGCGATATCGATGTCGCGCGCCTGCCGGGCCGCAAGGATCAACTGGCCGCGCAAGGCGCGCAGGTCGATGCCGCGCGTGCCGCGCTGGCACAGGCCGAATGGAAGCTGTCGCGCAAATCGGTCAATGCCACGGTATCGGGGCTGGTCTACGACGTACCGTTCCGTCCCGGCGAATGGGTGCCCGCCGGCAGCGCCGTGGTACGCATGCTGCCGCCCGGCAACGTCAAGGTGCGCTTCTACGTGCCCGAGGCCGTGGTCGGCTCGCTGAAGAACGGCCAGTCGATCCTTATCCGTTGCGATGGCTGCGCAGCGCCAGTGGCGGCAAAGATCACCTATGTATCGAACGAAGCGGAGTTCACGCCACCGGTCATCTACAGCAACGAAACGCGCCGCAAGCTGGTGTTCCTGATCGAGGCACGCCCGAGCACCGAAGATGCGCCAAAGCTGCGGCCCGGGCAACCGGTGGAGGTATCGCAATCATGAGCGAACAGCCTCGCAATGGCGAACTGGTGATCGACGTGCACGATCTGAACAAGCACTTCGGCGACAAGCACGTGGTCAACAACCTGACCATGCAGGTGGCGCGCGGCGAGATCTTTGGCTTCCTGGGCCCGAACGGCAGCGGCAAGACCACCTCGATCCGCATGATGTGCGGACTGCTGACACCTGATTCCGGCTCTGGCACCTGCCTCGGTTTCGACATCCTCAAGCAGGCCGCCGAGATCAAGCGCAACGTCGGCTACATGACGCAACGCTTCTCGTACTGGGAAGACCTGTCGATTCGCGAGAACCTCGACTTCGTGGCCCGCGTCTACGATATGCCCAACCGCCGCGAGGTCGTCGACCGTGCGCTGGAAGACCTCGGTCTGCAATCGCGCGCCGAGCAACTGGCCGGTTCGTTGTCCGGCGGATGGAAGCAGCGCCTGGCGCTGGCCGCATGCCTGCTACACGAGCCGCAGTTGCTGCTGCTCGATGAACCGACCGCCGGTGTCGACCCCAAAGCGCGCCGCGATTTCTGGGAGCAGTTGCACCAGTTGGCCGCGCGCGGCATCTCGGTACTGGTCAGCACGCATTACATGGATGAAGCCGAGCGCTGCCACAAGCTCGCGTATATCGCGTATGGCAAGCTGCTGGCGCAAGGCACGTCGGACGAAGTGGTGGCCAGCCAGCACCTGAGCACGTGGAGCGTGGAAGGCGACAACCTGGCCGAACTGTCGGCGCAACTGCAGGGCAAGCCCGGCGTCGACCAGACCGTGGCATTCGGCACCGCGTTGCATGTGACCGGCAAGGATGGGACACAGCTCGAACAAACGCTCAGGCAGTATGCCGGCGCAAACCATCGCCTCGTCGAGACGCAGACAAGTCTCGAAGACGTGTTCATCCACATGATGGGCGGCGCACAGGACAATATGGCCGCCGCGCCTGCCAGAAAGCCTTTGCATCGCGGCAAGGAGGCCTCATGAACGCCGCGCGCCAGATTGCCCGCCTGCACAAGTCGTTCTCGG
The DNA here is from genome assembly GCA_963543405.1 of uncultured Cupriavidus sp. Lineage (GTDB taxonomy): Bacteria > Pseudomonadota > Gammaproteobacteria > Burkholderiales > Burkholderiaceae > Cupriavidus. Next base: position 56,063 of record CAUUBQ010000020.1, on the reverse strand, counting down.
TGCAGCGCTGGTGGAGCATCGTGCTGAAGGAATTCCTGCAGTTGCGCCGCGACCGCATCACGTTCGGCATGATCGTGGGGCTGCCCATCGTGCAGTTGCTGTTGTTCGGCTTTGCGATCAACAGTGACCCGCGCCATATGCCTACGGCCGTAATCGTCGCCGAACATAGCGACTTCTCGCGGACCTTTATCGCGGCATTGGAGAACACCACCTATTTCAGGATCGTGCGCACGATGCCCGATGAGGCCGCGGGCCGTGAAGCTCTGCTGCGCGGCGATGTGCAGTTCGTGGTGAACATCCCCACCGATTTCTCGCGCAAGCTGCTGCACGGCGACCGGCCTTCGATCCTGGTGGAAGCCGACGCCACCGACCCGTCCGCCACCGGCCCGGCCATCGGCGCACTGGCGCAATTGCCCGATACCGTCGCGCGCATCGACCTCAAGGGTGCGCTCGCGCCACTGGCCGGCGGAAAGTCCGCGTTCGACGTCAATGTTCAGCGCCTGTACAACCCCGAAGGCATCACGCAGTACAACATCGTGCCGGGCCTGATGGGCGTGATCCTGACCATGACAATGGTGATGATGACGGGCCTGGCCATGACGCGCGAACGCGAGCGCGGCACCATGGAAAACCTGCTGGCCACACCGGTGCAGCCCATCGAGGTGATCTCGGGCAAGATCGTGCCGTACATCTTTATCGGACTGGTCCAGGCCACGATCATCGTGCTGGCCGCGCACTTTGTGTTCGCAGTGCCGTTCCTCGGTTCGGTGGTGGCGGTGTACATGGCCGCGTTGCTGTTTATCGCCGCCAACCTGACCGTGGGCATCACGTTGTCGTCACTGGCCAGCAACCAGCTGCAGGCGGTGCAACTGACGTTCTTCTATTTCCTGCCCAATATCCTGCTGTCCGGCTTCATGTTCCCGTTCGCAGGCATGCCCACCTGGGCCCAATGGATCGGCAATGTGCTGCCGATGACTTACTTCAACCGGATGGTCCGCGGCATCATGCTCAAGGGCAGTGGCTGGACCGAGCTGTGGCCCAATGTCTGGCCCGTGGCGCTGTTCACGGTGATCGTCATGACCATTGCCGTGCGCTTCTACAAGCGCACGCTGGACTGAACCGGAACACCATCATGCGTACCTTGCCTACCCTGCTCGCCTCGATCGTTATGCTGCTGGTGGCCGGCTGCACAGTCGGTCCCGACTTTCGCGTACCGGATGCGCCCACCGATGCCCGGTACACCGCCGGCCCGCAACCGGTGCAAATGACGGCGAACGGATATCCCACGCAGGCACTGGAAGTCGCCGACATTCCCGCGCAGTGGTGGACGCTGTTCCGCAACCCGCAGCTCGACGAGACCATCCGCGTCGCGCTGGCCTCCAGTCCGACACTGACACAGGCCCGCGCCCGGCTGCGTGAAGCGCAGGAGAACCTGGCCTCGCGCACTGGCGCCACACAGTTTCCGCAGGTCGATGCCAAGCTCAGTGCCACGCGCCAGCAGGTTGACCTGACCTCGGTCGGCATCACGCAGTTTCCAAGCCCCGGTCCGTTCACGCTCTACAACGCCAGCGTGCAGGTGTCATATGCACTCGACCTGTTTGGCGGACAACGGCGCGAACTCGAAGGACTGCAAGCCGCCGTCGACTATCAGCGTTACGAACTCGAAGCCGCACGGCTGTCGCTGGCCGCAAACGTGGCCACGGCCGCGATCCGCGAAGCAGGCCTGCGCGCGCAGCTGGCCGATACCGTGGCGATCGCGGCGGCGCAGCAGCGCCAGCTCGGCATCATGCAGGAGCGGCTCAAGCTGGGCGGCGTGGCGCGCGTGGACGTGCAGCGCCAGCAGTCGGAACTCGCGCAAACGCAGGCGTTGGTGCCGGGGCTGTCACAGCAGCTCGATGCCACGCGCCATCAGCTGGCCGTCTACACCGGGCAGACACCATCGAGCGCGCAACTGCCGGAGTTCCGGCTCGAAGACCTGCAGCTCCCCGAGACCTTGCCCGTCAGCCTGCCGTCGGAACTGGCGCGCCGCCGCCCCGATATCCGCGCCGCGGAAGCGCTGCTGCATCAGGCCTCGGCCAACATCGGCGTGGCCACGGCGAACCTCTATCCGCAGATCACGCTGACCGCAAGCGGCGGCACCCAGGAATTGCGCGCACGCGACCTGTTCAGCAGTCTCAATGTCTGGAGCCTGGCGGCCGGCGTGGTGCAACCAGTGTTCCATGGCGGCGAGCTGAGAGCGCAGAAGCGCGCCAAGGAAGCGGCGTACGAGCAGTCGTTGGGCGCTTACCAACAAGCCGTTCTGCAGGGCCTGCAGAACGTTGCCGACACACTGCGCGCGCTCGAGGCCGACGCGGGAACGCTGCAGGCGCGCGCCGACAATGCGAAGCAAACGCGCGACACGCTGGCGATCGTTTCGGAGCAATACCGGCTGGGAGGCGTAAGCCAGTTCACCGTAATCGACGCCGAACGCCAGGCACGCCAGGCCACACTGGACCTGGCGCAAGCGCGCGCCACACGTCTCGCGGATTCGGCGGCGCTGATGCAGGCGCTGGGTGGTGGATGGTGGAACGAGGGGACGACGGTGGGGAGTTTGAAGTAGGCGCGTAAGGATCTGGCATACGGTTCAAATGCCGCTGGTGGTCTCCCCTCTCCCGCGCGCGGGAGAGGGGCGGGGGTGAGGGCCGGCGGCTCAAGTTGGGACAAGTCTCGATTTGAACCTCAGCGCCCTCTCCCCCAGCCCCTCTCCCGCGTTGCGGGAGAGGGGAGCGAGCCGTAGGTACTTCATAGGCTACCGCGCCAGAAACGCACTCAACCGTTTTACCCCTTCATCGAGCCGTGCGACATCGCACGCGTAGCACCAACGCACAAATCCTTCACCTTCATCGCCGAACGCGCTGCCGGGTGCCAGACCGAGATGCGCTTCGCGTACCAGCTGCTTGCACAGCGCCAGGCTGTCGCTGGTACCTGCCAGCTTGAAGAACACATACATGGCGCCATCGGGCGCGTGCGCATCGACGCCAGGCAGCGCAATCAATGCATTCACCAGATGATCGCGCGCCGTGCGTAGCCGCTGCACCAGGTCTTGCGTGAACGCCTCGCCTTCCCGCACCGCCACGATGCCGGCTTCCTGCACGAACGATGGCGCGCATGACGTGTTGTATTCGACCAGCTTGCCGAGGTCATCCATCAACGATGCGGGCAGTACCATCCAGCCAAGGCGCCAGCCAGTCATCAGCCATGCCTTGGAAAACGAGTTCACGGCAATCACGCGTTCGTCGCGGCTGGCGATGTCGAGGAACGACGGCGCATTACCGCCTTCGCTGCCGTAGTAAAGCCGCTCATAGACTTCGTCGGCGATGATCCAGATGCCGAGGCGCCGGCAGTGATCGAGCACGATCTGCTGCTGGGCGCGCGGCATGACCCAGCCGGTGGGATTGTTCGGGGAGTTGATCATCACCGCACGCGTGTCCGGCGTCAGCGCCGCGAGCAGCTTGTCGGTATCGAGGGTCCAGCCGTCGGCGCCATAATCGAGCGTGACGGTCTCCACGGTCGCACCAAGGATGCGCGGGATCTCGACCAGGTTGGGCCATAGCGGCGTCACGGCTACCACGCGATCGCCAGGGCCAGTCACCAGTTGCGCGGCCAGCATCAGTGCATTGACGCCGGCACTGGTCACCGCAATGTTCTCGACGCGCGTGCTGCCGTGCAGCCGCGTGACATAGTCGGACAACACCTCACGCAGCGGTGCAATGCCAAGATTGTGCGTGTAGAACGTGGCGCCATTGGCCAATGCCCGCGCCGCGGCATCACGAATGAATTGCGGCGTGACCTGATCCGATTCACCAAACCAGAACGGCAGCACATCGGGCAGGCCGATGCCGGCATTGGCTACCTCGCGGATGCGCGAGGCCCGCAGCGCATGCACGACATCGCGCGCCAGCGGCGCGGCTTCATTGGAGTAAGGCTGGCGGGGCGGGCTGGCGGACATCGGCACTCCTGTGGCGGAATCGGATGAAGCACCTAGCGTACCGGAATCCGGCCCGCCTCGCATGGGCGATTACGCGAAGCGCACCCGCAGTTCGTTGGCGGTCATCGTGGCATAGCCAAGGCCTTGCAACGGCGCACCAACCGCACGCAGCAACGCGGCATTGTCGGGGGCCACGGCACCGTCCGGCAGCGCCATATTGTTCTCGAAGCCAATCCGCGCGTGTCCACCGAGCATCACCGCAGTGGCCGCGCAATCGGCCTCCTGCTTGCCGAATGCGCATACCGCCCATTCGGTGCCAGTCTGGTCGAGTCCCATCTCGTGCCACGCGGCAAGGAACGGCAGCAGGTCCGCAGGCGACGATTTCTGTCCGGCCGAATACCTGCCCAGCACAAACAGCACCCAGTGGCGCCCTTCCGGAATTGCGCCGCTGCCGCGCAGCGCGGCGTAGCGGCGTACATCATTGGCATCGTAGAGAATGTACTGCGCCACCACGTGCTCGCGATGCATCCACTGGAAGAACTCCTCGGCAGCCGGTAGTGCGGCCTCATCTGGAACCAGTTCGCGCACGGCCACCGATGCCGCCTCGGGACGCAGCGCGCGCACCATGGCAATTTGCTGCGCGGGCTCGTAGATACCCACCGCTTCGGTGGTCAACTGCAGCACCAGCTGGTTGCCCACGGCCTGCCGCACCGCGGCGATGGCAGGCTCGTAGTCGGCTGCTTCGAGACTGTGCGTGGCATCGGCCTTGCGCACGTGCAGGTGGATCATCGCCGCGCCGGCGTCGACGCACTCGCGCGCACACTGTGCCAGCTCTTGCGCGGTGATTGGCAGGCGCGCGTGGTCGGCGTGGGTCTTGCGCGCACCGTTCGGCGCCACGGCCAGTGCAAACGGGCGGCGCAACATGTCATTGTTCATCAATCTGCTCCTCAGGCCGGCAGGACCTTGCTCACCGACTGCGCGAAGCGATCGACGATATTGTCGATATCGGCGGGCGAGCAGATGAACGGCGGCGCAAACAGTACGTGATCGCCGTTGATCCCATCTACCGTGCCGCCCATCGGATAGACCAGCAGGCCATGCTCCATGCAGGTGCGCTTGAGCACCGCATGGGTCTTTCTTGCCGGATCGAGCGTGGCCTTGGTAGCACGGTCAGCCACGAACTCCACGCCGACAAACAGACCCCGGCCGCGCACATCGCCAAGGTTGGGATGTGCACCGAGCGCTTCGCGCAGGCGCGCCCGCAATTGTTCTCCACGCGCCAGCACGTTGTCGAGCAAACGGTCATCGGCGATCGTGCGTTGCACGGCCAGCGCCGCCGCACATGCCGTGGCGTGGCCGATATAGGTATGGCCATGCTGGAAGAAACCGCTGCCGCCGACAATCGCGTCATAGATGCGCGCGGTGGACAGCATCGCGCCAATCGGCTGGTAGCCGGCACCAAGGCCCTTGGCAATGGTGACGATATCGGGCACCACGCCATCTTCCTCGCACGCGAACAGATAGCCGGTGCGGCCCATGCCGGACATTACCTCGTCCAGGATCAACAGCACACCATACTTGTCGCACACCGCACGGATGCGCCTGAGATAGTCCCCCACCGGCGGCACCGCGCCAGCCGTGGCACCGACCACGGTCTCGGCCACGAAGCCGGCCACCGAGTCCGGGCCCAGTTCCAGGATCTTGGCTTCGAGTTCGTCGGCGAGCCGTTGCGCATATTGCTCGTCGGTTTCACCGGCGGCCTGATCGCGATACGCGTAGCACGGCGACACGTGATGCGCGGGCACCAGCAGCGGCAGGAAGGGCTCGCGGCGCCATGCGTTGCCACCAATCGCCAGGGCGCCCAGCGTGTTGCCGTGATAGCTCTGGCGACGTGCGATGAAATGCCGGCGCTGTGTCTGCCCGATTTCCACAAAGTACTGGCGTGCCAGCTTCAGCGCGGCCTCCACGGCCTCGGAGCCGCCCGACACGAAGTACACGTGATCGAGATCGCCGGGCGCGGCATCGGCCAGCGTTTGGGCCAGCGTTTCGGATACTTCCGTCGTAAAGAATGACGTATGGGCGTAGGCCAGGCTATCCACCTGCGACTTGATGGCCTCGATCACGCGCGGGTGTCCGTGGCCCAGGCACGACACCGCCGCACCTCCGGAAGCGTCCAGATAGCTGCGGCCGTTGCTGTCGAACAGTTCGATGCCTTTGCCGCCGACAGCAACAGGCAAGGTTTGCTTGGGATTGCGATGGAATACGTGCGTCATGGTGCGATTGCGATAGCGGCGTCAGGGTGCCAAACAGGTGCCAGTATAGGAACAACGACCGCCACGCGCAACAAGTGTTTCATTGAATCTCACCCAAGAAACATACGAATCAACCAACGAAAAGGAACAGGAAAGGGCACCAGCGCGCGACCTGTGCAACAATCGTTGCATTTTCTGCTCGACCCACGCCAGATGTCCGCCGACCACGCCACCCCGCCCCAATCGCTCGATGCGCTGCTCGACCAGTTGCGCGGTGATTTTCCGAACCTGAGCGCCCAGTTCCAGGGCGGCGCGCGCTATCTGCTCGACCATCCGCGTGATATCGCGATCCAGTCGATGCGCAAGGTGGCCGCCAACGCTGGCGTGCAACCGGCCACGCTGGTACGGCTGTCGCAGTCGCTCGGGTTCGAAGGCTGGCAGGGATTGCGGGAGTTGTTCGTGACCGCGGTACGCGAGGGCGGCAGCCAGCCCTATGCACGGCGCGCGCGCAAGGTGGTCAAGGAGAGTGGATCAAGCCGGATGCTGGCGGAAATGATCGAGGTGCAGCACCAGAACCTCGACGCGCTACTGGCCAACAACGCCGACGCGTTGCCGCGCGCGGCCGATCTGCTGGCCGCGGCCCCCACGGTACACGTGGCCGGCTTCCGGTCCTGCTTTCCGATCGCATTCACGTTCCACTACATCTACGGACTGTTTCGCAGTTCGGTTCGCCTGATCCGTGGCGACGCCGGCACACTGGAAATGGAATTGCGGGCGCTCAATGCCAAGGATGCGGTGCTGGTTGCCGGCTTTGTTCCCTACTCGCAGGAAAGCCTGCGCGTAGCCACCGCGGCGCGCGAGGCCGGCTGCAAGGTGATTGCCTTGACCGACAGCACCGTGGCACCGATTGCGCTGGAAGCCGACTGCACGTTGCTGTTCGCCATCGACAGCCCATCGTTCTTTCCGTCGATCACATCCGGGGTGACGATGGTGGAAGCGCTGGTCGAACAGTTGCTGGCGCGCAAGGGCAAGGGCGCAATCCGTGCGCTGGAACAGACCGAAGGCCAGCTCCACCGCACGGGCGCCTATCTGCCCGACAAAGGCCGGTAGCAGATCTTATTCGAAGGCTTCGTCGGAAGGTTGCGCGTAAGCCTTCCTGATCTGTTCGTTCTGCGGCAGGTCGAACGACAGATTCTTGGGCGGCACCGGCTTCTGGAACCATTTGGCGTACAGCGTATTGATCTCGCCGCTGCGCATCAGGCCGCTCATCGCGCCATCCACCACCTGCTTGAAGCCCGGATCGTCCTTGCGCATCATGAAGCCATAGGCTTCGAACGATTGCGGCGTACCCACCACGGCCCAGTCGTCCGGCTTTGGTGCCAGCGTGCGTACGCCCGAGAGCAGCACATCGTCCATCATGAATGCCGCCACACGGCCCGACTGCAGGATCAGGAACGACTCGCCGTAATCCTTGGCGCTCTGGATCGTCATGTTGGCGCCCTTCTCGTCATTGAGCTTGCGCAGGATCCGTTCCGACGTGGTACCGGCGTTGGTCACCACGGTCTTGCCGCTCAAGTCCGCAAAATCGTGGACCGGGCTACCCTTCTTGACCAGCAGTCGCGTACCGGCCACGAAATAGGTGGTCGAGAACGCCACCTGTTGCTGACGCGCCTTCAGGTTGGTGGTCACCCCGCATTCGAGGTCCACCGTACCGTTTTGCACCAGCGACATACGATTCTGCGACGTCACCGGCACCATGCGCGTCTGCAGGCCAGGCGTACCGGTTTCCTTCTTCACGGCATCGATCACGCGATCGCAGATGTCCTGTGCGAAGCCGATCACCTTCTGGTTCGCGTCGTAGTACGAAAACGGAATCGACGACGTACGGTGCCCGATCGAGATCGCGCCGGAAGACTTGATCTTGCTCAGCGTCGGGCTGGCGGCCACATCGACGGCCAGCGCCGAGCCGGCGCCAAACGACACCGCCATCAGCGCGGCGGCACGGATCAAAACGGTCGGGTTCATGGAACACTCCTTTTCAATGAAAGCATCAGCTGTTGCAATGCTAGTCATTGAGCAACAAGTGTTCCATCATGGATAACCATGAAACAAATGGTTTTTCCTCGGGATTTCCCCAAAGTCGGGCATACGGCCGGTGTGTGTCGGGCATATGGCGCCCGGCTTTGGGGATTTGCGGCGGTTCTAGTGCGTCGCCGGGTTGCGCGGCACGCCTTTCCACATGGCCAGTCCACTGCACACCAGCAGGCCGGCCAGCAGGTACAGCGCGTTGTCCATGCTGCCGGTATGGGTCTTGATCTGACCGATCACCCAGGGGCTTACGATGCCGCTGGTGATGCCAATGCTGGAGATAAAGGCAATGCCCGTGGCCGCGGTCTGGGCTGGCAGATGGCTCGGCGGCAGCGCCCAGAAGATCGGCAGCGCGGCAAAGATCAGCACCGAGGCGGCGGAAAGCAACGCCAGCGATATCGCCAGGCTCGGCACATGCAGTGTCAGCGCGATCAGGGCCAGCGCACCGCCCGTGGTGCAGCACAGGAAGTGGCCGTGGCGCTCGCCGAGCCGGTCGGAACGGCGCGCGATCAGGATCAGGCCCACCGCGCCGATCGCATTGGGAATCACCGAATACAGGCTGACCGCCATGACATCGCGAATGCCGAAGTCGCGAATCATCAACGGCATCCAGAATGACAGCGTCAGGGACCCACAGGTCAGTGCGAAGTAGATGAACGCGAACAGGTACACGCGCGGATTGCGCAGTGCCTGGCCCAGTGCCTGCAGCGAATGCGCGTGGCCGCCCTGCCCCCGCGTCTCGGCCGCATGCTGGGCCAGCAGGTAATCCTGTTCGGCTGGCGTCAGCCAGCGCGCCTGACGCGGACCGTCGACCAGGCAGGTGGCTGCAATCAATCCCAGCAGCACCGCCGGCGCACCTTCGATCGCAAACATCCATTGCCAGCCGTGCATGCCAAGCACGCCGGCCATGTCACGCATGATCCAGCCCGATACCAGGCCGCCCAGCACGCCAGCCACGGCCACCCCGGCAAAGAAGATCGCCATCACGGCCGCACGGCGGCGCGCGGGAAACCAGTAGGTCAGGTAGAGCACGATGCCCGGAAAGAAGCCTGCCTCGAACACGCCGAGCATGAAGCGCAACAGATAGAAGTGCGACGGCTGCGAAACCATCATCATGCCGACCGACGCCAGGCCCCACAGCACCATGATGCGGGTAAAGGTACGCCGCGCACCGAAGCGCGCCAGCAGCATGTTGCTTGGCACCTCGCACAGCACATAGCCAACATAGAACACCGCGGCACCGAGGCCATACATGGCATCGCTGAAGCCCAGGTCCTGCTTCATCTGCAATTGGGCAAAGCCGATGTTGATGCGATCGAGGAACGACACCACGTAGCAGATGAACAGGAACGGAATGATGCGCAGCCAGACCTTGCGGTACAGCGCGTCTTCCTGCTGCGTGGGGAAGACGTCTGGCATTGCGTCAGGCAATACGGGGGCGGCGCCCAGGCTCTGGGTGTGCATGGTTGTCTCCGGATGCAGGATTTTCAGGGACGAACTGGCCCCGGGGCGTCTGGTGCGCCCCTGATGTCCAGTCGTCTGGTGGGTGACGAGTAAGGGTGAGAGGTGGTGAAGCCCGGGTTACACGGGGGTGACGTCGGCTGTGGCTTCTGCAGCGGCGTCGCGCGCGAGCCGCATCGCTTCGAGCAGCGTGGCGTGATCGCCGATATGGTTGGCCAGCAGCAAAATCAGTCGTGCATTGACGGCCTGGCTTTCGGCATCGTCAAGATCGCGATGCATGTCGATCAGCGCCTCGTAGAAATCGTCGGGGCGTGCAAGGTTGGGAGCGGTGTCGAGCGGCATGGGCCTGTCTCCTACGTATTACGTGTTCGCGGTTATCAGGCCAGGGCCGGTGTACGCACCGGAGCGGTCGGGTTGATGCCGGGGAATGCTGCGGGCTGGTTGCCGGTAGCGCGTGCCATTGCCTCGGCGATGCGGGCAACGTCGACACTGCGCCAGCGTGCGCAGACATGCTGGTCCGGGCGAATCAGGTAACACGTACCCGCGCGCGCATCGTAGCGTTTCGCGGCAAGCCCCTCGACATCGCGCAACACGGTAGTACCCTGCCATGCCTGCGCGGACGCCGAGATTGCCGCATCGGTGACAAATACGACCCGCAATGGAATGCCACCTTGCTGCAGTCGACGCAATGCTTCATCGGTCTGCGCATCGAGCCCGGCCGGTGCACCAAAGACCAGCGCCACGAATTCGTCGCCCAGATGCGGCAGCAACCAAGGCTTGCCGGTATCGCTGGCCACCGGTGCATCCACGCATACCGTGCCCGGCGTCATCGCACCGTCAAACCCTTCTGCATCAGGCGTATTCAATGGCGATTCATGGAGCACCGCCGGCACCGAGAGCCGGCCGCTATTGACGAGCTGCCGCGCAAACGCATGGTCGCGCGCCAGGGTCAGCACCGCGTCGCGGAAGATGCGGCTCACCGCGCTTTTCGGCGTGATGAAATCGGTGGAGCGGGTCGAGTTGCGGATATTCTCGTCGGCGGCATACTCGCGTTCGCTTGCGTAGGTGTCGAGCAGTTGTTCGGGCGCCTTGCCCTGCAACACATAGGCCAGCTTCCACGCCAGGTTCTCGGCATCCTGTACGCCGCTGTTGGCGCCTCGCGCACCGAATGGCGAAACGCAATGCGCCGCATCGCCCGTGAACAGCACGCGACCATGGCGGAAGCTGTCCATGCGCACACACGCAAACGTATAGACACTGACCCATTCAAGCGAGAACTTTGCATCGGGTCCCAGTAGCGCCTGCACCCGTGGAATCACGCGCTCGGGTGCCTTCTCCGCGGCAGGATCCGCATCCCAGCCCAGCTGGAAGTCGATACGCCAGACATTGTCAGGCTGGCGATGCAGCAACACCGACTGGTTGGGGTGGAATGGTGGATCGAACCAGAACCAGCGCTCGGCCGGGAACGGCGCCTCCATCTTGACGTCGGCAATCAGGAAGCGGTCGCGGAAGGTATGGCCATGGCTTTCCTGTCCCAGCATCTTTCGCAACGGACTGCGCGAACCGTCGGCAGCCACCACGTAGCGGCCACACAGCGTGTAGCAGCCGTCGGGCGTCTCGATCGTCAGTGCCGCATGATCGGCGTGCTGTTCCACCGCCACGGCGCGACTCTTCCAGCGGATCTCGATGTTCGGCATCGCCATGGCCGTTTCGAGCAGGTAGCCTTCAACGTAGTACTGCTGCAGGTTGATGAATGCCGGGCGCTGGTGGCCGGATTCTGGCAGCAGGTCGAACGCGTAGACCTGGCGCTCGCGCAGGAAAATCTTGCCCAGGTGCCAGCGCACCCCCTTGTCGACCATGCGGTCGCCGCAACCGAGCCGATCGAAGATATCGAGCGTGCGTTTGGCGAAGCAGATCGCGCGCGAGCCGGTAGAGAGCGTGCAATCGTCGTCGACCAGTACCACGGGCACGCCATGGCGGGCCAGGTCGATGGCGGTCGACAGGCCAACCGGCCCGGCACCCACCACGATCACGGGATGCGGGGCCTCGGCAACCTGACCCGCCTTTTGCTCGGCACACGCGGTGTATTCGTAAGTCTGCCGCTGATAGTCGATTTCGACTGAGGTACTGCTCATGGTGTCTCCGTCCACTCTATGTTCTGTGGTGTTATTTGCTCCCCTCTCCCGCGTTGCGGGAGAGGAGTTGGGGGAGAGGGCTAGTGGCTCCAATTGCGACCAGGCTCGACTTGAACCGCCTGCCCTCTCCCCCGCCCCTCTCCCGCGTTGCGGGAGAGGGGAGACAACAATCGATCATTTAATCAATCGATCCATCAATCCTGCAGCGCCGCCCACATTTCCTGGTCGCGCTGTGCGGTCCAGATACGCGGATGCGTAATGCCCGATGCTTCGTCGAACGCGCGCGATACGTCGAACGGCAGGCAGTGCTCGTAGATGAAGACGTTGCCGAACTTCGGATCCATCGACTTGCGCGTATGCGCCATAGCGGCCTTCAGGTCCATTTTTTCGCCGAATGCTTCCTTGCCGGCCTGCAGCAGCGTGGATACGAAATCCTTGGTGTAGGCCAGACCCTTGGCGACATCGTCTGGGGTGGTCAGCGCGGGACCGCGACCGGGTACCAGCTTTTCGGGCTGCAATGCGGCCAGCGCATCGAGCGTGGCGGGCCATTGCTCGAGTTGCGCGTCACCGCAGTAGCAGGCGGCGTCGTACTCGACGAGGTCGCCCGAGAACAGCACCTTCTGTTGCGGCAGCCACACCACGGTGTCGCCCTTGGTGTGCCCCGCACCCAGATGGGCAATGCGCACTTCGAGCTTGCCCATGAACAGCGTGATTTCCTTGTCGAAAACCAGGGTCGGCCAGGTCAGGCCCGGCACCGTCTCCACGCCGGCGAACAGGCGTGGAAAGCGTTCGATCTCGGATTTCATGTCGGCCTCGCCGCGCTCCACGATCATCTCGTAGGTGCCACGGCTGGCAATGATCTGCTGCGCGCCTTCGGCAAAGTAGGCCGATGCCCCCAGCACGCGCACCGCGTGATAGTGCGACAGCACCACATACTTGATGGGCTTGTCCGTGACCGAGCGGATCTTCTCGATCAGGTCTTGGGCCATGGCCGGCGTGGCGGTGGTATCGATGATCATCACGCCGTCGTCGCCAATGATGACGCCCGAATTGGGATCACCCTCGGCCGTATAGGCGTATGCGTTTTCGGAAAGCTGGGTGAAGGTGATCTGCTTGGCTTCGAGGTCGGCCTGGGATGCGAATGCTTTTGCCATGTCTGTCTCGTTATGGGAGTGAGGAAGAAACGATGGGGATGTCGGTGTAGGGAATCTTAGAAACGCGAACCTGTTTAGTCAATGACAAATACGATTGCTATTTGCTAAACAGACTGCAAAGCCTTGTTCTCTCGTGGCTGCTGCGGGAAAACCCCAGCACTTTTGACCGGTGGCAAGAGACTGACAGAGCGCAACACAGCGCCCAGAGCAGGCGCTTCGATTACCATTTGGCTCTTCCGAATCGAAGGTAGATGCAGGTATGGCACGACCCCCGGGCGAATCCGCAGGCAAGACGCAACGCGGCATCCAGAGCGTGGAGGTAGGCGGCCGCCTGCTGCAGGCGCTGGCCGATGCACGCCGGCCGCTGGGGCTGGCCGACCTGGCCGCCGCGGCGCAACTGGCGCCCGCGCAGGCGCATACCTATCTGGTCAGCCTGACCCGGCTCGGGTTGATCAAGCGCGACCATATCGACGGCAACTACGAGCCGGGCCCGTTGGCACTGCGGCTCGGCATGATGCATCTCGACCAGGAACCGGCCTATCGCGCGGCGGTACCGCGTGTGCAGGCACTGGCAGCTGCCATCGGTTTCAACGTGGCCATCAGCCTGCCCACGGCGCAAGGGCCCACGATCGTCCACTATGCGCCGGCTGGCACGGCGTTGCATGTGAACCTGCACGTGGGCACCGTGATGGCCCTCGATGCCACGGCCACGGGGCGCACGTATTGCGCATTCCAGCCCGAGGCGCACTGGCAACCGATCTGGCGGCAGCAGCATCCCGCCGCGTCGGCGGATACGCTCGCGGCATTTGCGAAGTCGCTGGCGGTCATACGCGCACGCGGAATGGAACGCAGCATCGACTCGCCCAGCCCCGCCGTCAGCAGCCTGGCGATGCCACTGCTGGCCAGCGACGCCACGCTGCGACTGGTATTGACCGCCATCGGATCGACGGGCGCCATCGATGTCGACTGGCAAGGGCCCGTCGCGCACGCCTTGCAGGCCGCCCTCGACGACATCGCGCACCTGATGGAGCCCGCATGAGCGATCTCGAAGACAGCAAGCCCCAGCGCGGCATCCAGTCGCTCGACAACACCGGACAGTTGCTCAATGCACTGGCCGACGCACGACGTCCGCTATCGCTGGGCGAACTGGCGCGCGCCGCGGGCATGGTGCCGGCCAAGGCGTTCCCGCATCTGGTCAGCCTGCAGAAGATCGGCCTGCTTGCACGCAATGCCAACGGCGATTTCGAAGCCGGCACGCTGGGACTCGAACTCGGATTGATGGCGCTACAGCGACTGTCACCCACGCGCGAAGCAGAACCCGAAGTCATTGCGCTGGCGCAAGCCACGGGCTTGTCGGTCGCCATGGCAGTCTTCGGGCCGCTGGGCCCCACGGTAATCCGTCTGGAGGAAGCCTCACGCCCGCAGCATGTCAGCCTGCGCGTGGGCACCGTGCTGTCGATGGTCAACACGGCAATCGGGCGTACCTGTGCAGCGCATCTACCCGACGATGTCCTGACGCAGGCGCTTGCGCAGGATGCGATCCGCATGGCCGGCGTGGAAGTCGACGCGGCGCTGCGGGCGCAATGCATGCCGCGCTGGCGCAAGATTCGCGCGGACGGCATCGACAATGCCGAAAGCCGCCCCGTGCCCGGCATCGACACACTGGCAGCCCCGGTGTTCGATCACACCGGCACGCTGGCGCTGGTGATTGCCGTGATGGGCAGCAGCGGCAGCTTCGACAGCGCACTCGACAGCGAAATCGCCCGCATCGTCAGGCAGGCGGCGCAACGATTGTCGTGGAGGTTTGGGGCGACGGGGTTGGGTGCGGAGTAGGAAGGATCTGAAAACAAAAAGGCTCCCGAAGGAGCCTTTTCGAACAGCTAACCGGAACCTCTTGTCTATTTGCACACTTGGGTGCAAACCCGTTCAGGGCGGGGTGGCGCACAGCTTATGGCGCAGAGCTCTTGACCTACCTACCGTTGTCCAGCCAGCCACCCGGCCAGCGCTTCGGTCACGCCGTTTGCAAATGTCGCGAACACCGGCTCGCAGACAAAGCCCATGTGCGGCGTCACCACGACGTCGCGGCGCTTGCGCAAGGGGTGATCGGGTGGCACCGGTTCCGAGTCGAACACATCGAGTGCGGCCAGTGCGGGGCGTCCCTGGTCGAGCGCGCGCGGCAAGGCGTCCATATCGATCAGGGCCGAGCGCGATGTGTTGACCAGGATCGCATCGGGTCGCATCAGGGCCATGCGCTCGGCGTTGATGAGCTTGCGGGTCTCATTGGTCGGCACCAGATGCAGGCTTACCACGCGCGAGGTCTGCAACAGTTCATCGAGACTCACCGCCGTGGCGCCTTCCTCCGCCGCACGCTCGGGCGTCATATGCGGGCTCCATGTCACCAGCTCCATGCCGAAGGCCTTGCCCACGCGGGCCACGCGCTTGCCGATTTCGCCAAGTCCGACGAGTCCGAGGCGCTGGCCGTGCAGCACGCCGGGCAGCGCCATGCTGTTGGTCGACCGCCACCCGCCCGCGCGCATGGTTGCCATCTGTGCTTCCAACTGGCGCACTGCGGCAAGGATCAGCGTCCATGTCATTTCGCAGGTGCTTTCCTTGGAGGGTCCCCAATGCGTACTGGCCACCGGAATGCCACGAACCTTCAACGCTTCCGTATCCAACGTGTTGTTGCGCGTGCCGGTGTAGACCACCAGCCTGAGATGGTTGGCAACAGCTAGCGTGGCCGCGTCCAGTGGGGTACGGTCGCGTACCAGCACCAGCACGTCGGTATTGCGCAGTACCGCAACCAGCGCCTCGCCGCGCAGCGGGTCATGGTGGAAGCTGACGTCGGCTTGCGCGTCGATAGCTGACCAGTCGGCCAGGCGCGCAAGCGCGCGTTCGTAGTCGCCAAGGACCGTGATGCGTGGGCGGGCAGCCATGTCACCTCCGTGCACCAGCCCTGCTGGACCGGCGTCGTTGTTGTCGGGATCGGACTGCCATGATCGCGGTAACCGGCCGCGCTGTGAATTGCAAAGTTGGGTTGGATTGATGCAGCTGACGCATCAAAAGACGAACGCCTCGGCTATGCGTCCGGTGCCCTGCCCGTGCTACCGAGATAGTCATCCACCGCACTCCCCACGGTCGGATGGAAGCGGTCGTCGCCGAAGATCTCGGTCAGCTCGAAACGCTTGAGCTTGTCACGCACCGGGTCTTTCATCTCGGCGAAATGCAGCGCGATGCCACGGTCGCCCAGACCATGGCACAGTTCGCGCAACATGTCGGCCGACGTAACATCGATACTGGTTACTGGTTCGGCGGCCACCACCACGCGCCTGACCGGCGTTGGCGAAGCGTCCACCGCCTCGGTCAGCCGTTGCTGGAACAACTCGGCATTGGCGAAGAACAGCGGCGCATCCCAGCGAAACAGCACCAGGCCGTCGATCAGCGAAGCCTGCGGATAGCGCTGCAGGTCATGGTAGCCGCGCAAGCCCGGCACTCGGCCCAGCACTGCGAAATGGGGCCGCCAGCCATCCCACAGGAATTCGATGATGGCGACCACCACAGCCAGGCAAATACCGGGAATCGCACCGAATACCGCAACCGCCGCGAAGCACAGCATCGACAGCCAGAACTCCCATTGCTGGATGCGGTAGATGCGCTGCAGGTCCTTGAACTCGAACAGGCCGATTGCCGCGGCAATTACCACGGCCGCCAGCGCGCTGTTGGGAAGATAGCGCAACAGGTTGGGCGCAAACATCAGCAATGCCGCCACCGCAACGGCACCGACCACACCGGTCAGTTGCGTGCGCGCGCCGGCGGCCTCGGCCACCGGGGTCCGCGATGCGCTGCTGCTGATCGGAAAGCCCTGAAAGAAACCTGCGGCAAGGTTGGCCGCGCCGAGTCCTACCATTTCCTGGTTCGGATCGACGCGCGTGTGCGAACGCGCCGCAAAGGTACGCGACAACACGCTGGTATCGGCAAACGCAATCAGTGCCACCGCGCAGCCGCCGAGCACGATGCGCACCAGATCGGCCTCACTGAGCCATGGGATCGCGAAAGCCGGCAAGCCTTGCGGAATTTCCCCAAGCACCTTCACGCCATAGGCATCGAGATGGAATACGCTGACGGCAAGCGTAGCCAGTATCACGGCGATCAGGATGCCCGGCACACGCTCGAAACGCTTGAGCGCCAGGATCACTACCAGGCTCGCCGCCCCCACCGCAAAGCTGTACCAGTTTGTCTGGCCATCGAGGATTTTCTGCGCCAGCTGCCATAGCTCGCGCAGCGGGCCCGCATCGTCGATGGAGATGGCGAACAGCTTCGGCAACTGGCTGACCAGCACGGTCAACGCAATACCGTTCATATAGCCGTAGCGAATCGGCTTCGACAACAGTTCGGTGATGAACCCGAGCCGCAGCAGTCCGAGCACGATGCAGAACACGCCTGAGACGATGGCCATCAGGCTGGCCGTGGCCACGGCGCGCGCCGGATCGCCAGCCGATGCGCTGATCACCACCGCCAGGATCGGGGCGGCCAATGCGGAATCGGGCCCCAGCACCAGGATCCGGCTCGGGCCGAACAGTGCGTAGGCCAGCAGCGGAACAATCGTGGCATAGAGGCCGTACACGCCGGGCACACCCGATGCCTCGGCGTAGGCAATGCCTACCGGCACCAGCATCGTGGTCAGCACCAGCCCGGCCGCCAGATCCCTGGGAAGCCAACCGGGCTCATAGTTCTTCAACGTCACCAGGCCGGGCAGCCAGCGCAGCCATCGCGGAGCGGGTGCCCCGTGCGAGGAGGGAGTCGTGGATGCCATAAGTATCTTTTGCGCTATATCGCTCCGCTCCAGCATAGGATCGAATGCCGCGAAAAGGGATAGGCCTTACGTCCAACTCCCGTCCAACTCCGGGCCAACTTACGTCATCGAGCCACGGAACGTACCTCTCAGCGGTCCGCCGGCTGCGGGATGGCGTCAACCTTGAGCGTGGGCCGCCAAGTGTCCGGACCGGGTGCGCGCTCGACCGTACCTTTTGCAACCACGCGTCGATTGGCCAGCGATCGCGCTTCATCGAGAGACACGCCTATCAGTTCCCACACCGCATGATCGTCGGTCTCGATCACCACGGTCGGAAACGGCTCATTGCCCTTGATATGGATCGATCCAACCAGGGTCTGCCGCGAACCGGCGGGCATTGTCGTAGCACACGCTGCAATGCTGACAGCGGCGATCAGTGCGGCGATGATTGCCTTCATTCGGAGTCTCCACTCGGTCAGAGGGCGGCTTGCGCCGCCCCCGCGTACCTTATTGAATCACGACAGACAGCGTGGTGCCGGCCGGGACCTTGACGGTTTCGCCATACGTGCCGCTGATGGCCTTGCGGACCACCGGCAGGCTTGCGTACGGCTGGATCGTCGCCGGTACCGCTTGCGTCAGCGTGCGGCTGGGCAGTTGAAGCTGCGGATCGATGACCGGCAGCACGAAACCACCTTCCGAGCGCGCCGGGAAGCCAAACCCGACCGGGCTCGGCGACTTCATGAGCGCCCCTGCCGAAGCGGTAAAGCGACGCAGTTGTTCACCGAGGCTGGACGTGGGCACGACCGCACGGATCGACGCGTCGAGCACCGCCACGGAATCGGTACTGCTGAAGTTGGTCAACAGGCCCTTGTAGAAGCCGAGGCCAAGTTGGCGATCGAGGAAGCCACCCAGCGAACCCGATACCGAATAACTGTCGCACGAGGCACCGAACGGCGTCCAGTCGAGCAGGCTGCAGTTATAGGAGCCGGACTTGTACCCGACATAGTTCGGGAAGCGGACGTCCCGAATCGCGTTGTAGGTTGCATCGATGGACTGGCTTGCGAAGTCCTCCATCATCATGGCCGTAGCCTCTTCGAGCCACGTATCGAAGCTGTAGGTGTCACCGTGGACGACGCCGCGGCGATAGAAGTTCTGCATATGCATGCCTTCGTGCGCCATGGTCAGCAGCATCGACTTCATGCCCGACGCGCCACCGAGGTACAAGGTTTCTGCATCGAGATACAGCGACACCGATTCATTGCTGTACGGATTGGTGAGCGGATCCATCTTCACCGCATTCCGGCCATAGAAGTAGCCGACCATTCCGAACGGTGTGTTGTTCTGGTCGAAGTTCAGGATCACGATATCGATCGGCTGGCCCGTGCCTGCAATCAGGTTGGAATAGCCATGCGTGCCCCACATCGCGCCACCGACCGACTTCAGCATGTCGTAGATCTTGCCGGTCGGCACAAAGCCTGCGGCCAGGGTGTTCACGATTGTCGGGCTGACCTTGGTCGGGTCGTTCTCGGCGTTCTCGACCCAGAAATTGACCGTTGTGCCGTCGGACGTGGTGTCCTGGCGAACCAGCGTTGCCGAGCGCGCCGAGTTGTCCTGGTTGTACCAGACACGTACATCGTTCACCACCGACAAGCTAGGCGCGCCGAACATGGATGCGCTAGGGCTGCCGCTCTTGGTTCCGGCAAGCGCGGCCCACCCGTCACGGTTGAAATCCGCAATGCGGCGCTTGACCGCGCTGGTACCGTCATCCCATTCGATCGCACTCGCGGCGACCGTTGGATAGTAGGACGCCGTCAGCGGAATCGTCGGCATGACCTGCGCCGTGCCGGTCTGGTTGGTGAAGACCAGCGTGACATCCTGGCCAGTCAGGCCGGCAATGCTGATCGGCATGTTCACGGCCGCAGCCGTGGCATTGATGTTCTGCCACACCCCGACTCCCGTACCGGAGTAGGTATTGGCATCGACCGCCCCGCAACTGACGCAGGCCGGTGCGACCACGCTGGTTGGCTTGGCCGGTTCGCCCGCTGTTCCCGTCGAACCAGTGGTCGTGGTCGATTGCGCTGCGGTTTGAGACCCGTCCCCACCGCCTCCGCAAGCGGCCAGAACGGCGGAAGTCAGCAATGCCAAAGCAAGCGACCCCGGGAAAGACAAAGTGCGCTGATTGCGCTTCATGGATTTCTCCTTATTTTTGGAAGGCCGCGGCCCTTCATGTCGCGGCATCGTCGATATCGGCAAAACTGGCGAATTCGTCACCCCGCTGATTGGGGGACTGGATGCCAGATGCCTGATACGTGTGCCGGGAAACCGCGGCCGCCTTCAGGAGAAATCGATCGTCATCGGGGCAAGCGCTATCGTTTCAGGTCCACGACGGTAGGCTTGCCATTCACCGTGTCGAAGGTCGCCGAAACCTGGTCGCCTTCCTTCAACCCTTTGAGCATGGCCGCGTCCTTGACCGGGAAGGCCATGGTCATGGCAGACATGCCGAGGTTGGTGATGGGTCCATGCTTCAGTGTCACTTTTCCGGTTGCAGCGTCGATCTTGCGAATCTCCGCTGGCACCGGTTGCGGCACCTTGGTCGCGCCTGCCGCAGGCTTCATGTCCATGCCGTCCATGTTTGCGGCAAATACCGGGGGTAGCGTGCCGCCCATGGCCAGGGCCAGCGCCATGGCGCCGAAAGTGGTTTTGAGGAACGTCTTCATGCTTTCTCCTTGAGAGAGGTGGAGTGGGATGTAGCGGGAAATTTCGTGGTCTGCCCGTGACGCATCAGCAGATACACAGCGGGTACGACGAACAGCGATAGCAGCGGCGCCGTGATCATGCCGCCGACCATTGGCGCCGCAATGCGTTGCATGACTTCGGAGCCGGTGCCGTGTGACCACATGATGGGAACCAGGCCGGCCAGAATCACGGCCACGGTCATCGCCTTGGGCCGCACGCGTTGCACGGCACCTTCCTGGATCGCGGCAAGCAGCGCGGTGGCATCGGTTTCGCCCCGCGCCTGGTGGTTCTGCCAGGCGTGCTTGAGATAGAGCAGCATGATCACGCCGAACTCGGCGGCCACGCCCGCCAGCGCGATAAAGCCGACCACGCCGGCCACGGACAGGTTGTAGCCGAGCCCATATAGCAGCCAGAACCCACCGATCAATGCAAGCGGCAACGTGCCCATGATCAGGAGCGCTTCATCGAGCCGCCCAAACACCAGGAAAAGCAGCACGAAGATGATCAATAGCGTGAACGGCACCACCACCTTTAGCCTGGCACTCGCGCGTTCCAGATATTCGAACTGCCCGGACCAACTGAGCGAATAGCCAGCGGGCATCGGCACCGCACGGGCCACGACGGATTGCATGTCGTGCACGGCAGAGCGCAGGTCTCGCCCGCGAATATCGACATAGATCCAGCCGGACAGCCGCGCATTCTCGCTACGCAGCATGGGCGGCCCTTGCGTAACGCGGATGCGCGCCACATCGGACAATACGATCTGCTGGCCGCGCCCGGTAACGATGGGCAAACTCCGCAACGCCTCGACCGAATCGCGATAGTCGCGTGGGTAACGCACATTGATCGGAAAGCGCGCCAGCCCATCGACAACTTCGCCCACGTTATCCCCGCCGATGGCGGACGAGACGATGCTCTGCACATCGTCGACATTGAGCCCGTATCGGGCGGCCGCCGCACGGTCGATGTCGACGTCGATATAGCGCCCGCCAGTCAGGCGTTCCGCCAGTGCCGAGGTGACACCTGGCACGCTCTTCACAGCTTCCTCGATGCGGGTGGCAATCCGGTCGATCTCGTTGAGATCCGCGCCGGCCACCTTGATGCCCACCGGGCTCTTGATACCGGTGGCCAGCATGTCGATGCGATTGCGGATCGGCGGCACCCAGATGTTCGACAGGCCCGGCACTTTCACCACGCGGTCGAGTTCCTCCACCAGCCTGTCAGGCGTCATGCCGGCCCGCCATTGGTCGCGCGGCTTGAACTGGATCGTGGTTTCGAACATTTCAAGCGGGGCCGGATCGGTGGCGGTGTCCGCGCGGCCCGCCTTGCCGTGGACCGTCGCCACTTCAGGCACCGACTTGATCAGCCGGTCGGTCTGCTGCAGCAGTTGTGCCGCCTTGCCGACGGACAGGCCGGGCAGCGCGGACGGCATGTAGAGCAGATCGCCCTCATCGAGGGGCGGCATGAACTCCCCACCGGTGCGCAGGATGGGCCATGCCGTCGCCGCCAGCAGGACGGCCGCCACCAGCACCGTCGAACGCGGATAGGTCAGCACCTTGGCAAGCAGCGGCTGGTAAAGGCGGATCAACCAGCGACTCAACGGGTTCGCCTGCTCCGCCGGAATATGCCCGCGAATCAGGTAGCCCATCAGCACGGGCACCAGCGTGATCGACAAACCCGCCGCGGCGGCCATCGAATAGGTTTTGGTAAAAGCCAGCGGCGAGAACAGCCGGCCTTCCTGCGCTTCGAGCGTGAACACCGGCACGAAGGACAACGTGATGATCAGCAACGAGAAGAACAACGCAGGTCCCACTTCCGCAGCCGAATCACCAATCACACGCCAGCGAGCCTCCCCTGCCAATGCCTTGCCGGGATGGGCTGCCTGCCATTGTTCCAGGTGCTTGTGCGCGTTCTCGATCATCACTACTGCCGCATCGACCATCGCCCCGATCGCAATGGCAATGCCGCCGAGCGACATGATGTTCGCGTTGACACCCTGGTAGCGCATGACCAGGAACGCCGCCAGCACGCCGAGCGGCAGCGATACGATGGCCACCAGCGCCGAGCGCAAATGGAACAGGAAAACAAGGCAAACCAGCGCCACGACGATGAATTCCTCGACGAGCTTGTGACTGAGGTTTTCCACGGCGCGGTGAATCAGCGCCGAGCGGTCGTAGGTGGTTACGATCTCGACGCCCGCGGGCAGGCTTTTCCTGAGCGAGTCGAGCCTGGCCTTGACGGCGTCGATGGTCTCCAGCGCATTCTTGCCCGAGCGCATCACGATGACGCCACCAGCCACCTCGCCTTCGCCATTGAGATCGGACAGGCCGCGCCGCGTTTCGGGGCCGAGCTGGATCGTGGCGAGATCGCCCAGCCGCACCGCGACGCCCGCACCACTGGTTTCGATCGGAATCTGGCGGAAGTCGTCGAGGGTCTTCAGATAGCCCGAGGCCCGCACCATGTACTCGGCCTCTCCGAGTTCGAGCACCGAGCCACCTGCTTCCTGGTTGGCACCACGAATCGCCGCCAGCACTTTCGCCTGCGACAGGTTGTAGGCACGCAATCGGTCCGGCATCAGCGTGACCTGGTACTGCCTGACCATGCCGCCAAGCGATGCAACCTCTGCCACGTTGGGCAGCGACTTCAACTCGAAGCGCAGGAACCAGTCCTGCAGCGCGCGCAACTGACTCAGGTCGTGCTGCCCGGTGCGGTCCACCAGCGCATATTCGTATATCCATCCCACGCCGGTGGCATCGGGCCCCAGCGCGGGCCTGGCTGCCGCCGGCAGGCGCGACTGGACCTGGTTCAGGTATTCGAGCACCCGCGAGCGCGCCCAATAGGGATCGGTCCCGTCTTCGAACAGCACATAGACAAAGGAATCACCGAAGAACGAATAGCCACGTACCGTCTTCGCCCCGGGCACCGACAGCATCGTGGTGGTAAGCGGGTACGTGACCTGGTTCTCCACCAGTTGCGGCGCCTGCCCCGGGAACGGCGTGCGTATGATGACCTGCGTGTCTGAAAGATCGGGCAATGCATCGAGCGGAATGCTGCGCACGGCCCACAGCCCCCAGGCCGTCAGCATGACGGTAGCCAGCAGGACGAGGAAGCGGTTGCGTATCGACGCGAGGATGACGTGCGCTATCATCGCTTGCCTCCCTCGGTGCCGATGGTAGTCACGGTGGACAGCGTGGCCACGCCGTCGCGGTCCAGCTGGAAGCGGAAACGGATGCGATCTCCCGGCTTCAATCCGTTGAGCATTGCCGCATCGTGCGCGCCGAAATCCATCGTCATCGCCCCCCATTGCGCGGCAGGAATCGGCCCATGGGAGATGGTCAGGCCTTCAGCATTCACCGCTTCGATGCGTCCCGTGCCCTCGTACTCGGGCGCGGCGGCGGCTGGTGCGGCGGCTGGTGCGGCGGCAGAGCTGGCTGGTGCCAGCCGGCCCAGCGTGCCGCGCAAGCTGGCGTCCGAATCGATCAGGAACTGGCCCGAAGCCACCACCTTCTGTCCGGCGCGCAATCCGGCAACCACCTCGACCTGACCGTCGGATTCACGTCCGACGCGAACCTCCGCCGACACATATCCTTGCGGCCCGGCGTCAACCATTACGATATTGCGCTGGCCTGCCCGGATTACGGCTTCGGATGGGATCAGCAACGCGTCCTGACGAGCAGCGCCGTCGAACCGCACGCTGGCAAACATGCCTGGCACCAGCCGTCGCTGCTGGTTGGGCAGGACGATGCGGACCTTGATGGTGCGCGTGGCCGCATTGACTTCGGGCAGGATGGCATCAACCTTGCCCGTCACGGGCTCCGGCACAGCAGGTGCCAACACCGTGACGGCCTGGCCGGGCGTCACGCTTCGAGACTGGGTCTCGGGCACTTCGGCGATCACCCACACCTGGCTCAGATCGGCAAGCCGGAACAGCGTCATGCCCGGCGAAACCGTCATGCCCTCGCGCACGGCGATCTCGGTGACCACACCATCAAGCGGGCTGGCGATGCCCTGCCCCGTTTGCAGCTTGCCCGAGCGCGCCACGGCATCGGCCTGCGCCGGCGTCATGCCCGCCTGCAACATGCGCGCTCTTGCCGCACTCACCAGATCGCCCTGCACGCCCGATGGCAGCCGCGACACAGCCAGATACTCCTCCTGCGCCGCCACCCATTCCGGCGCATGAAGGCTGACCAGCGTCTGGCCCCGCCGCACCGGGTCCAGCGTTGCGCGCACCCCTACTTGTTCGACGAACGCTGTCGTGCGCGCCTGGATGACCTGGATACTGCGCTCGTCGAAGGTCACGTTTCCGGGGGCTTCCAGCACGCTGCCAATGCGACCCGCCTTGACTTCAGCAGTGCGGATGCCCAGGTTCTGCGCCACACGGCTGTCGATCCTGACGCCGCTGTTTTCGCCGCTCGTGCCACCAGCATCGCCATCGGCGTAGACCGGCACCAATTGCATGTCCATGAACGGCGATTTACCGGGCTTGTCGAAGCGTTGCCCCGGCACCATCGGGTCATGCCAGTACAAGATCTGTTTGCCGGCATGTGGATCGGGACTGCCAGGCTTGCCGGGCTGGCCCATCGCACCATCGGCATTGGCAGATGTCGTCCTGGCCTGCATGGCGCCGAGGCGATAGCCGCCGTAGCCAGCCGCACCGACCATGACCAGGCAGACCGCGGCGATTGTCAGTCGTGAGTTCATTGCGAATCCTTGTGGGTCGATACGGTCTGTGCAGTAGGCAGTGGGGCCAGGAATTTCAGATCCGCCCAGATCCTTGCGGTACGCTGCTCCAGGGCCAGGCGTTCCAGCGCCGTATCGATGGCGCGGTGATTGGCTTCGGCAACGGCCAACAGCGATCCGCTGTTGGCGCGATACGCTGTCAATGCCGCTTCCGCCTGGGCATTGGCCAGTGGCAGCGTGGCTTCGTCATAGCGTTTGAGGCGTTCCTGGTTGCGACGTAGCTCGGCCACGCGCGCGCCAACCAGCGCATCGGTATCGCGCTGGACGATTTCCGCCCTGGCGCGCGCCGCGTCGGCCTGCGCCAGCCGCGCTGACACTTCGCGGTCCTGCCGGTTGGCGCGATCCCATGGCAACGGCAGGCTCACGTTGACCGAAGCCATGTTCGAGTACGCCGAGCCGCGTTGGCTGTACGTCAGCTCTACCGTGACATCGGGCCGGCGCGATTCGTCGGCCACGCGCACCTCGCTCTCCGCCAGAGTGACATCACGCTGGGCGGCGGCGATTTCCGGCACACCGTCGTAACGGGAACGCATGAGTTGTTCCACGCCGCCGGGCATGGCCAGCACCGGACGCTCACCGAGCGGACGCGCGGCATCGGCGCCAATCCAGCGCGCAAGTTTCACGGTGGCAGTGTCCACCGCGGCCTGGTTTTCACTTTCGCGGTCGCGCAGCTTCTGCACTTCGAGCTGTGCCGCCAGGACATCTGCCCGCGTACCACGTCCGCTGCGATACGCCGCATTGGCAGCCTCCAGGGCCAATGACAGCGGATGGCTATGATGACCAAGCAAGGTCGCCGCCTGCTCGGCATACCAACGGTCGATCCATGCGGCAACGGCATTGCGCTGGACATTGGTCACACCAAGTACGCGTTGCGCATCGGCGGAAGCCGCCTCTGCATCGAAGCGTGCGGAGCGCGCGCGGCGTTTGTCCGAGCGCGTGAATTCCTGCATGACGCTGATGGAACGCATCGTCATGGAGTCCCGACTCAGCGAGAACTTGTCCGGACCATCGGCGGGTACGTTGTTCAGGCCGAATTTCAGGATCGGATCGGGCAACTGGCCTGCCGCGACAGCCATCTGCACAGCCGATTCGATGGCGCCATGCGTGTTCTCGGCATCGCTGGCGCGCGAGGTGGCCAGCGTGGCGGTTTCTTCAATGGATAAGACTGGGGCAGCACGCAACGGCGCTACGAGCGCCATCGACATGCCGACGGCGGACGTCAATCGAAACGTCCACCTCAGGCAAGGCGGGAATGACATAAAGCCTCCGGAAACGACGACCACCGCTCCCACGAAAACGGGAGCGACAAGACAGTGGCGTGGCTTCGGAGGCTACGTGCGCAAACAGCAGTGAAGGATGGCGTGCGGCGGTGGCGGCGCGCGCGGCTGCGCGTTGGCGCGCTGCATGAAAAACGGGGCGGGCACCAGCGCGGGCGGTTCGACAATCACGCCAACGAGGACCGGGATAAACGCGAAAACCTGCGGCGCGGGTTGATCGGCGTGCTTGGTGTCGGCCTGACAATGGCCCATGCAGAACGCCTTCTCACCGTTGAAGTGCCCGGCGTCCTCGTCAATCATCCCGGCCATCTCGGCGCAGGATGCCATGTCCTCCATCGCGCCCATGACTTCCTGCCGTGGCGTGTCCGTGCGCATGCCTGCCGAGCAGGCGTAGGCGGCCGCTGCCAGTTGAACGGACAGAAACACCAGCAGAAGGAATCCGGCAATCCAGGAATGCCGGCGAACCAGATAGCGCACGATGGACGAAGGTGTCGGGACAGCGGTGAGAATAGCGCTTTCGATATCTTTTTCAAAGGCGACCAACAGACGCACCCGGCGGCCGATACGACCGCCCAGCCTAACTGTCGATGGGATTGTCGTGAGCGTAAACATTCCCATAGCGGCAAGGTCAAGGCTAAAAAGGGAATTGCACTACTTCCATATTTCGACTACATTCGAATCATGGAAACCGATAACGCCCTCGAAGCGCTTGCCGCGCTTGCCCACGCCATTCGCCTGGCCGTCTTCCGTCTGCTTGTACAGGCTGGGCCCGAAGGCCTGCCCGCAGGCCGCATTGCCGAACTGATGGAGATGCCAGCGTCTTCGCTGTCGTTCCACCTCAAGGAACTACATCGCGCCGGCCTGCTGGCAAGCCGCCAGGAGGGCCGCTCGATCATCTACATGGCTCGCTTCGAGACCATGAATGAGTTGCTGGGCTATCTCACGGAGAACTGCTGCGGCGGCAATCCCTGTTCGCCGGTGTCTTCCTGCTCGGTTGCCTCGAAGGCGTGATCATGAAGCGATTCCACGCCCTTGTCAGCGTGCCCGATCCGACGGCCAGCACCTCCGCAATATGAACACGGCGCAACCGACTGCCGCGGCAGCAACACCCAGCGCAATTGGCTTCTTCGAACGCTACCTGACCGTCTGGGTCGCGCTTTGCATCGTCGCCGGCATCCTGCTCGGCCAATGGCTGCCATTGGTCTTCCAGGCCATCGGCGCCATGGAAGTCGCCCAGGTGAACCTGCCGGTCGGCATGCTGATCTGGATCATGATCATTCCGATGCTGATCAAGATCGATTTCGGCGCGATGGGCCAGGTGGCCGGCCACTGGCGCGGCATCGGCGTGACCCTGTTCGTGAACTGGCTCGTCAAGCCGTTCTCGATGGCATTGCTGGGCTGGATCTTCGTACGCCACCTGTTCGCGGGATTGCTACCGGCAGATCAGCTCGACAGCTACATCGCCGGCCTGATCCTGCTGGCCGCGGCACCCTGCACGGCGATGGTGTTCGTCTGGTCGCAACTCTGCAAGGGCGATCCGTATTTCACCTTGTCGCAGGTGGCGCTCAACGACGCGATCATGGTGGTGGCCTTCGCGCCCGTCGTCGCGCTGCTGCTGGGCCTGTCATCGATCACCGTGCCGTGGGACACGCTCATCACCTCGGTCGCGCTCTACATTGTCGTGCCCGTGCTGGTCGCGCAGGTTATCCGCAAGGCATTGCTGGCGCGTGGCGAGGCCACATACAAGCGCGTGGTCGGCACCCTCGGCCCCTACTCGATCACCGCACTGCTCGCGACGCTGGTACTGCTGTTCGGCTTCCAGGGCAATGCCATCGTGGAGCAGCCGCTGATCATCCTGATGCTGGCCGTGCCGATCCTGATCCAGGTACTGGTGAACTCCGGCCTGGCCTACCTGCTCAATCGCAAGCTCGGCGTGGCCCACTGCGTGGCGGGACCGTCGGCGTTGATCGGCGCAAGTAACTTCTTCGAGCTGGCCGTCGCTACCGCCATCAGCCTGTTTGGCTTTCAATCCGGCGCGGCGCTGGCCACCGTAGTGGGCGTATTGATAGAAGTACCCGTGATGCTCCTCGTTGTTGGCGTGGTCAACCGCTCGCAGCGCTGGTACGAATCGCGTTAAGGAATCACAATGTCCGTCACGATCTATCACAACCCGGCCTGTGGCACGTCACGCAATACGCTGGCCATGATTCGCAATGCGGGCATCGAGCCGACCATCATCGAGTACCTGAGCACGCCGCCTGACCGGCAGACCTTGCAGGCAATGATCCGTGCTTCCGGTCTCACCGTGCGCGAAGCGATTCGCGAGAAGGGCACGCCCTATGCCGAGATCGGCCTCGGCGATCCGGCGCTGACCGATGACCAGTTGCTTGACGCGATGCTGGCCCAACCGATCCTTATCAATCGGCCCTTCGTCGTCACGGAACTTGGCGTGCGATTGTGCAGGCCATCGGAAGTCGTGCTGGAAGTCCTGCCGGCGCCGCAGCAACGCGCGTTCGTCAAGGAAGACGGCGAGGCGGTGATCGACGAGCAAGGGCGGAGAACCAAATGACAGTGGAGTTACGATGGCCGCTATCAAACTCGAATCTGTACTGACCTGCCCGCACTGCGGCTTCGCCAAAGAAGAATCCATGCCCACTGACGCATGTCAGTTCTACTACGAATGCCAGAACTGCAAGACGCTACTGCGCCCAAAGCCGGGCGACTGCTGCGTGTTCTGTTCGTTCGGTTCGGTGCCGTGCCCGCCGATACAGCAACGGCAATCGTGTTGTCGCTGAAAGCTTCTCACTGCCCATAAGGCAACGATCAAAAAGAAAAACCCCGCTGGTTTGGCGGGGTTTTTCTTTACAAGGATTGCCTACGCAATCTCGGAACGGTTAGACCGGTCAGAACGGGATATCGTCATCCATGTCTTCGAACCCGTTCGACGGTGCCTGCTGCTGACGGCGCTGGCCGCCCTGCTGGCCACCTTGCTGGCCGCCACCGCCCTGACCACGGCCACCACCGTAGCCGCCACCGCCGCCGCCTTGCGATTCACGGCTGTAGCCACCACCGCCGCCGCCGGCACCTGCACCACCGCCGTAGCCGCCTTCATCGCCGCCACCGCCCTGGCCACGGCCGCCCAGCATCTGCATCTGGTCAGCCACGATTTCCGTGCTGTACTTGTCCTGGCCCGACTGGTCCTGCCACTTGCGCGTGCGGATGCGGCCTTCGATATAGACCGACGAGCCCTTGCGCAGGTATTGACCGGCGATTTCGGCCAGCTTGCCAAAGAACGCGATCCGGTGCCACTCGGTGGCTTCCTTGAACTCGTTGCTCTGCTTGTCCTTGTAGCGGTCGGTCGTTGCGAGCCGGATATTGGTCACGGCATCGCCGCTGGGCATGTAGCGGGTTTCCGGGTCGGCGCCCAGGTTGCCGACGAGAATGACTTTGTTGACCGATGCCATATAGAAGTTCTCCAAGGACCGCGCCCTTTCAGCGCGGCGTTAAACGTAGTGCGAGTAATCGCGAAAAAAAACCGGTGACCGTAAACGACATCACGCGCCGTTCGGAAACTCCGTGGGCGCGTGTCGAATGCTACCGCCGATATCGGGAAAAAGCGTGTCGGGTTGTTGCGGATAGGTGAAAAAGTGTGTCTAAGCCGCCACTGCCGAAGTGCCGCCGTTCTTGTCGCTGCCTGCGCGGGCCGGAGGCGCCTTCATGCTCCAGGCGATTATAAGCCAGACCAACAGCACGGCCGCGCAGCCGACGAACACCGCGGGGCGCCCTTCATGCTTGAGCAGCCAGCCGCCCGCCACGCCGCCCAGGAACAGTCCGAGAGCCTGTGTGGTGTTGTAGATGCCAAGCGCCGCGCCACGGCTGGCGGCCGCGTAGCGCGACACCAGCGAGGGCTGCATGGCTTCGAGCACGTTGAAGGCGACGAAGAACAGCAACAGCACGCCGACGATCGGCCACAGGCCATGTACCGTGGCAAACAGCAACTGCACGGCGGTCATCAGCGCCACCGATGCCAGCAACACCGGGCGGACCTTGCCATAGCGCTCGGCGGCCATCATCGGCGCCAGCATCAGCAGGAACGACACGAGCACGACCGGCAGATAGACCTTCCAGTGCTGGTCAAGCGGCATGCCGGCATCGCTCAGCATTGCCGGCACCACCATGAACATCGCCACCTGGCTGGCATGCAACGCCAGCACGCCAACGTTCAGGCGGATCAGGTCGGCATTGAGCAGCACCGTGCGGAACGGCAGTTGCACCGGATGCGGCGCGGGCGGCGTCGGTACCAGGAACAGCGTGACGCCGATTGCCACCACGCCCAGCACGCCCATCAGGCCAAAAATGCCGGACATGCCGATGCTGTGCAGCAGCGGCGAGGCAATCACCAGCGAAAGCGCGAAGGTCAGGCCGATGCTGCCACCCACCATCGCCATGGCCTTGGTGCGATGGCGTTCGCGTGTCAGGTCGGCAATGCAAGCGGTGATGGCCGCCGAAATGGCGCCCATGCCCTGCAGTGCGCGGCCCACGGTAATGCCGGTCAGCGTGTCGGCGAACGCGGCAACCAGCGCACCGGCCACGAACAGCAACAGGCCGGCCACCATCACCGGCTTGCGGCCGATGCGATCGGACAGCCAGCCCAGCGGAATATGCAGGAATGCCTGCATCAGCCCATAGATACCCATGGCAATGCCCACGCGCTGGGCATCATGCCCGTCCGGCAACGTACGCGCGAACTCGGCAAACACGGGAAGGATCAGGAACAGGCCCAGCATGCGCAGGGCAAAGATGCTGGCCAGCGAGAGACTGGCACGCAACTCGCTTCGGGTCATGCGGTCGCGCGAGGTTTCCGCTCGGGCGGGTTCGTCGGCAAGCATTGCGGGTTGTGAGGAAGGCGGGATCGACGGCATTGCGGTCGTAGGTGGAATTCTGGCTCGGTTGGCGTCGCTGCTTCGATCGCCTTGACGTGCGGAAGTTGCCCGGAATCTGCAATGTCCGACATGGCAGACATCGATCCGACAGGCGGTTGCTGTGATGTCCGCGACGCTGTCGATACCGTGCTGTCTCCAGGCGCGTCTGGCGCCGGGCGAACCCCGGAAACCGAAGTTCGGTATATTAGCAGGTTTGCTTCTCGCGCTTCCCCAGTCACCTTGGGTACCGCGAACTGTTTCAGGGCACTGCGGCAAGGTGCCGTGAAAGGCACTGCAAAAGGCATTTTGGCGTTTCCGTGAGACCGGCCTGCATATGGCAGGCTGCGGCCACCGGGCGAACGAACGGGATATGGAAGAAATCAAGATCCGTGGGGCGCGTACCCACAACCTGAAGAACATCAACCTCGACCTGCCGCGCAACAAGCTTGTGGTGATCACGGGCCTGTCCGGTTCCGGCAAGTCGTCGCTGGCGTTCGACACGCTTTACGCCGAGGGCCAGCGCCGCTATGTGGAGTCGCTGTCCGCCTACGCCCGCCAGTTCCTGCAGTTGATGGAAAAGCCCGATGTCGACCTGATCGAAGGGCTGTCTCCCGCGATCTCGATCGAGCAGAAGGCCACCAGCCATAACCCGCGTTCCACCGTGGGCACGGTCACCGAGATCCACGACTACCTGCGCCTGCTCTATGCCCGCGCCGGCACGCCCTACTGCCCCGACCACCATATCGCGTTGCAGGCGCAGAGCGTGGCGCAGATGGTGGACGCCGCCCTGGCGCTGCCGGAAGACACCAAGCTGATGATCCTGGCGCCGGTGGTAGCCGACCGCAAGGGCGAGCATTCCGACCTGTTCGATTCGATGCAGGCGCAGGGTTTCGTGCGCTTCCGCATCCGCTCGGGCGGTGGTACCGCACATGAAGCCGAGGCCAAGGTCTACGAAGTCGACGCGCTGCCGAAGCTCAAGAAGACCGAGAAGCACACGATCGAAGTGGTGGTGGACCGCGTCAAGGTGCGCGCCGACATCAAGCAGCGCCTGGCCGAATCGTTCGAGACCGCGCTGCGCCTGGCCGATGGCCGTGCACTGGCGCTGGAAATGGATACCGGCCACCAGCATATGTTCAGTTCGCGCTTTGCCTGCCCGATCTGCTCGTATTCGCTGCAGGAACTGGAACCGCGCCTGTTCTCGTTCAACAATCCGATGGGCGCCTGCCCGAGTTGCGACGGGCTGGGCCAGATCACGTTCTTCGATCCGAAGCGCGTGGTGGCTTTTCCCAACCTGTCGCTGGCGTCGGGTGCCATCAAGGGCTGGGACCGCCGCAACCAGTTCTATTTCCAGATGCTGCAGAGCCTGGCGGCGTTCTACGAATTCGATACCGATACCGCGTTCGAGGACTTGCCTGCCGAAGTGCAGCAGGTGGTGCTGCACGGCTCCGGTGAAGTCGAGATTCCCTTCACCTATATCAACGAGCGTGGCCGCACCACGGTGCGCGCGCATGCGTTCGAAGGGATCATCCCGAACCTGGAACGCCGCTATCGCGAGACCGATTCGGTGGCCGTGCGCGAGGAACTGGCCAAGTACCAGAACAACCAGGCCTGCCCGGTTTGCCATGGCACGCGCCTGCGTACCGAGGCACGCCATGTAAAGATTGGCGAGGACGAGCAGGCACGCGCGATCTACGAGATCAACGGCTTGCCGCTGCGCGACGCGCTGACGTGGTTCCTGACGCTGAACCTGCATGGCGCCAAGCGCGAGATTGCCGACAAGATCATCAAGGAAATCTCGGCACGGCTGAACTTCCTGAACAACGTGGGGCTCGACTACCTGTCGCTCGAACGCAGCGCCGACACGCTGTCGGGGGGCGAGGCGCAGCGCATCCGCCTGGCCTCGCAGATTGGCTCGGGGCTGACAGGCGTGATGTATGTGCTCGACGAACCGTCGATCGGCCTGCACCAGCGCGACAATGACCGCCTGATCGGCACGCTCAAGCATCTGCGCGACATCGGCAACTCGGTCCTGGTGGTCGAGCATGACGAAGACATGATCCGCGCGTGCGACTACGTGGTCGATATCGGCCCTGGCGCGGGTGTGCATGGCGGCATGATCGTGGCCGAGGGCACGCCGCAACAGATCGAGGACTCGCCAGCCTCGCTGACCGGCCAGTACCTGTCGGGGCAGCGCAGCATCGAGGTGCCGAAGGAACGCGCCGCGCCCGATGAGGAGCGGCTGCTGCGCATTGTCAACGCCACCGGCAACAACCTGCGCAATGTCTCGGCGGAAATTCCGGTGGGCCTGCTGACGTGCATCACCGGGGTATCGGGATCGGGCAAGTCCACGCTGATCAACGACACGCTCTACAACGCGGTGGCGCGGCACCTGTATGGTTCCACGGCGGAGCCGGCGGCGCACGACCATATCGAGGGACTGGAACATTTCGACAAGGTCATCAACGTCGACCAGAGCCCGATCGGCCGCACGCCGCGCTCGAATCCGGCCACCTATACCGGGCTGTTCACGCCGATCCGCGAACTGTTCGCCGGGGTGCCTTCGGCCAAGGAACGTGGCTACGATCCGGGCCGTTTCTCGTTCAATGTGAAGGGCGGGCGCTGCGAATCATGCCAGGGCGATGGCGTGATCAAGGTGGAGATGCACTTCCTGCCCGACGTGTATGTGCCGTGCGATGTCTGCCATGGCCAGCGCTACAACCGCGAGACGCTCGAAGTCCTCTACAAGGGCAAGAACATCTCCGAGGTGCTGGACCTTACCGTGGAGCAGGCGCACGAATTCTTCAGCGCGGTGCCGGTGGTGCGCCGCAAGCTGCAGACGCTGCTCGACGTGGGTCTTGGCTATATCCGCCTGGGGCAGTCGGCCACCACGCTATCGGGCGGCGAAGCGCAGCGCGTGAAGCTGTCGCTGGAACTGTCCAAGCGCGATACGGGCCGCACACTCTACATCCTCGACGAACCGACCACGGGCCTGCACTTCCACGATATCGAACTGCTGCTCAAGGTCATCCAGAAGCTGCGTGACCATGGCAACACGGTGGTGATCATCGAACACAACCTCGATGTCATCAAGACGGCCGACTGGCTGATCGACATGGGACCGGAAGGCGGTGCCGGCGGCGGACTGGTGATTGCCAAGGGCACGCCGGAAACGGTGGCGGCCAGCAAGGCCAGCTTTACGGGGAAATACCTGGCACCGCTGTTGAAGCGGGCCTAGGCTATGGTTGCTCCCCTCTCCCGCAATCGCGGGAGAGGGGTTGGGGGAGAGGGCGTTGAGGTTCAAATTGCGACTTGTCTTGGCTTGAACCGCTTGCCCTCTCCCCCGCCCCTCTCCCGCAGCGCGGGAGAGGGGAGAAAACCGTTGGTGGACGACGCGCTTACCGAGCTTCCGCTACGTCCCCGACCTTCTCCGCGGAATCGTCTTTCATACGGCTGCGGTTCATCATCCCGGCCCGCTCCAGCACCGGATACGCGGTGGCGCAGAACAGCGAATTCAGCCGTTTCAGCTCGCTGATGATATCCAGGTGCAGTGAACTCGTTTCGATCGACTCAGTCGTCTGGATGGCCACGCGCTGCAGGTGCGAGCGCGCGTACTTGCGTTCCAGGTCGCGGAAATTGGCCTTCTCTGCCATCAACTGCTGTGCGCTGCGCAGGTCGCCGGTCAGGAACACCGACAGGCCGAGCCGCAGGTTGCTCACCACGCGCGCGTGCATTTCCGCAATCTCCTGCATGCCGGCTTCGGAGAACTGCAGGTTGTGCGCGATCTTCTTTTCCTTGGCGTCGACGATCACGCGTTCGATCAGATCGCCCGCATGTTCGAGGTTGATTGTCAGCGAGATGATTTCGGTCCAGCGCTGGCCGTCGTTCTCGTCGAGCGCCTCGGTGCTGATCTGAGTCAGGTAGAGCTTGATCGCCGTATAGAGATCGTCCACCTCGTTGTCGATGCGACATGTGGCATTGGCCAGTTTCACATCGTTGGTACGCAGCACACGCAGCATGTTGTCGAGCATCTGCTCGACGCGATCGCCAATCCGCAGCACTTCGCGTGCGGCATTGGACAGCGCCAGCGTGGGCGTGGGCAACGCGGCCGGGTCCAGGTGGCGTGGCGTGACCTGGCTGTCGCCGGTATTGCGGCCGGGCAGGATCGCCTCGCACAGGCGCGCCAGCGGCGCCGTGGCGCCCAGTAGCAGCACGGCCAGCGCCACGTTGAACAGCAGGTGGAAGTTGACGATCAGCCGTTGCGGATCGGCGTCGAGATGGGCCAGCAGTTCCTCGGCCTGGGTCAGCAACGGCAGCGCGATCACGCAACCGAGCAAGCGCGAAAGCAGGTTGCCCAGTGTCACGCGCTTGCCGGGCTGGTTGTTGCCCGAGGTGGTCAGCAGCGCCGAGATGCCCGAGCCCAGGTTGGCGCCCAGCACCAGTGCCAGCGCCACGTGGATCGACACCACGCCGGCCGACGCCAGCGCGCCGCAGAAGAGCACCACCGCCAGGCTCGAATAGCAGAGGATGGTCAGGAACGCGCCGATCAGCATGTCCAGCGCCGCGTCGCCAGTCAGCGTGCCGAACAGCACCTTGACGCCGGCGGCCTGCACCACGGGACGCGTGGCAATCGAGATCAGTTCCAGCGCCAGCGTGATCAGGCCCAGGCCGATCAGCACACGGCCCACATGGCCGGCCTTGTTGCCCTTCCAGGTCAGGTGAAAGATCACGCCCACGAAGATCAGCAACGGCGACAGCCACGACAGGTCGAGCGAGAACACCTGCACCATCACGGCCGTGCCCACATTGGCGCCCAGCATGATGGCCAGCGCCGGGGCCACGGCGATCAGGCCCTGTCCGACGAACGAGCTGACGATGACGGCGGTGGCATTGCTGCTCTGCACGAGCCCGGTCACGCCAAGGCCCGCGGCAAACGCGGTGAAGCGGTTGGACACGCTGACGGAGAGCACGTGGCGCAGATTGGCGCCGTACACGCGCAGGATGCCGACCTTGACGATATTGGTGCCCCATACCAGGAGCGCCACGCCGGAAAGAAGATGTAGCAGTACGCCCATTGTGCGTCCCTTTTTTTTGTGACCGGTGCCGGCAGGGCAGGTGCAGAGGCGAACCGCCCGGTCATCGAGTTGTTATCAAGGGGGCATTATGCGCCCCGCTATTACACGGGGCAATCGGGCGCGCGCTGACGCGATCAGTGACCGCCGAAATTGCAGACGGTGAACAACGGCAGCCCGCTGGCATGCAGCAGCTTCGAGCCGCCCAGCTCGGGCAGGTCGACGATTGCCGCGCCTTCCACCACGGTGGCACCCAGGCGCTCGAGCAGCTTGCGGCCGGCCATCATCGTGCCGCCCGTGGCGATCAGGTCGTCGATCAGCAGCACGCGGTCGCCAGTCTTGCAGGCGTCGGCATGGATTTCCACGGTGGCGCTGCCATATTCGAGTTCGTATTCCTCGGCCACGGTCTGGAACGGCAGCTTGCCCTTCTTGCGGATCGGCACGAAGCCAAGGTTCAGCTCATACGCGATGATCGCGCCAAGGATAAAGCCGCGCGCATCGATGCCGGCCACGAGGTCCAGTTGCTGGTCCATGTAGCGATGCACGAAGACGTCGATCAGCACGCGCAGGGTCTTGGGGTTTTGCAGCAGCGGCGTGATGTCGCGGAACTGGACGCCGGGCTGCGGCCAGTCCGGCACGGTGCGGATGCGGTCTCGCAGGTAACCGGTGACATCGCCGAGATCGGGGGACTGGATGATGGAATCTGCCATGGGAATCTATTTGAAATTGGGTCGGGCGAATCTTGCGCCATGCGGTAACGGGCTACCACCCACGCCGCGCGCTGCCGCCGCACAATGGCCCGGCAGCTTGGACGTTCGCAACCCGTAACCATACAGGAGACAGCTATGGCAAAGAAGATTCTGATGCTGGTAGGCGACTTCGCCGAAGACTACGAGACCATGGTGCCGTTCCAGGCACTGCAGATGGTGGGCCACACCGTGCACGCGGTCTGCCCCGACAAGAAGGCCGGCGACGCGTGCGCCACGGCCATCCACGATTTCGAGGGCGACCAGACCTATACCGAGAAGCGCGGCCACAATTTCACGCTCAACGCGACCTTCGCCGACGTGGACCCGGCAACCTATGACGCACTGGTCATCCCCGGTGGCCGCGCGCCCGAATATCTGCGTCTGAACGAGCGCGTGCTCGAAATCGTGCGCCATTTCGCCCAGGCCAACAAACCCATCGCCGCCGTGTGCCATGGCGCGCAACTGCTGGCCGCGGCCGATGTGCTGGAAGGAAAGACCTGTTCAGCCTATCCGGCCTGCGCCCCGGAAGTCCGGCTGGCCGGGGGCAAGTACGCCGATATTCCGGTGGACCAGGCCCACACCGATGGCAATCTGGTAACGGCCCCGGCCTGGCCGGCACATCCCGCATGGCTGGCACAGTTTCTTGCCGTGCTGGGAACCCGGATCGTAGAGTAGAGGCTTCCGAACGCGGCCAGCCCGGCCGCGGCGCACGGGAGTTTCCATGTGTGAGATCTTCATCCGGGCCAATCCGGACTCGTACCAGACCCAGTCGCGGTCGCTGCGTCTACATGGCGTGGCGACCAGCATCCGGCTGGAATCCTTGTTCTGGGAAGTACTCGAGGAACTGGCCCAGCGCGACGGCATGACCGTCAACCAGTTGCTGACGCGGCTTCACGACGAACTGGCCGAGCATCGCGGCGAGGCCTCGCTCTCGGCCAATTTCTCGTCATTTCTGCGCGTGTGCTGCATGCGATACCTGCTGCTACAGAACGAAGGACGGATCCCGGCGGACCACAGCGTGCCGCTGCGTTCGCTGGATGCGCGGGCCGTATTGGCAGACCTCCCCGCGTCGTGGGTCGACCAAGGTGGCGAAGGAAGCTCCCCTCGCCCGCACGCGGGAGAGGGGCCGGGGGAGAGGGCGCGGCGGTTCAAGCAACGACAAGTCGCAGTTTGACCTGCAGGCCCTGTTCCCTACTCGCGCACCAGCCGCTCTTCCGCCGATTCGAGCGCTTCGGGGGTGCCGCGCAGTACGACGATGTCGCCCGGCTCCAGTACGGTTTCGGGCTGGGGATCGAACGCGCGAATCCCGCGCCGGCGCACCGCCGTGACCTCCACCCCGATCCGTTCGAGCCCCAGCGCGCCCAGGCGGCGCCCCACGGCCGTATGCTCGGGCCCCAGCGACACCGAATGTAGCCGCACGGTGTCGCGCTCGACCATGTCTTCCTCGTCGTCGCGGCCGTGGAAATAGCCACGCAGGAGGCTGTAGCGCGCATCACGCGCCTGTTGCACCCCACGTACCACGCGCCGCATCGGCACGCCCAGTAACACCAGCGCGTGCGAAGCCAGCATCAGGCTGCCCTCGATGATCTCGGGCACCACCTCGGTGGCGCCGGCCTTCTGCAGCGTGTCGAGTTCCGAGTCGTCGACGGTCCGCACGATCACCGGCATGGCGGGTGCCAGTTCCTGCACGTGGTGCAATACCTTCACGGCCGACGGCGTATTGGCATAGGTAATCACCACCAGCGCCGCGCGATGGATACCGGCGGCGATCAGCGACTCGCGGCGGCCCGCATCGCCATAGACCACGGTATCGCCAGCCGCGGCGGCCTCGCGTACACGGTCCGGGTCGAGGTCCAGCGCCACATAGGTGATGCCCTCGCGCTCCAGCATATGCGCCAGGTTCTGCCCACTGCGGCCGTAGCCGCAGATGATGGCGTGTTTTTCGGTCTGCAGGCTTTGCGCGGCAATTCGCGTCATGTTGAGCGATTGCATCAGCCATTCGTTGGCCGCAAAACGCAGTACGACGGCATCGCTGTACTGGATCAGGAACGGCGCGGCCAGCATCGACAGCAGCATCGACGCCAGGATCACCTGGATCAGTACCGGATCCACGAGACCCATGCCGTCGATCTGGTTGAGCAGCACGAAGCCGAATTCGCCGGCCTGCGCCAGGCCCAGGCCGGTGCGGATGGCCACCCCCTGCCGCGAGCCGAACAGGCGCGCCAGTCCCGTGATCAGCACGAGCTTGAACACGATGGGAATCACCAGCAGGCCCAGCACCAGCCAGACATGGTCGAGCACCACGCGGATATTCAGCAACATGCCGATGGTGACGAAGAACAGCCCCAGCAGCACATCGCGGAATGGCTTGATGTCCTCCTCCACCTGATGGCGGTACGGCGTCTCGGAGATCAGCATGCCGGCCATGAACGCGCCCAGCGCCATCGACAGGCCCAGCCGCTCGGTCAGCGCGGCCATGCCCAGCGTGACCAACAGCAGGTTCAGCATGAACAGTTCCTGCGACCGGCGCGCCGCCACGATGTGGAACCAGCGGCTCATCAGGCGCTGTCCCAGGAAAAAGATCGCACCCAGGGCCACCACGATCTTGACCGTGGCCTGGCCCAGCGCCCAGGCCAGGTCGCCGGGATCGCGCGACAGGGCCGGGATGATGATCAGCAGCGGCACCACCGCCAGATCCTGGAACAGCAACACGCTGATGATATTGCGGCCGTGCTCGCTCTCGAGCTCCATGCGCTCGGAAAGCATCTTCACGACGATCGCCGTGGACGACATGGCCAGCGCGCCGCCCAGCGCCACCGATGCCTGCCAGGACAACGGAAACATCCAGCTGAAGAGCCAGCTGGCCGGAATCACGACCAGCATCGACAGCGCCACCTGCGAGCCCCCGAGCCCGAACACCAGCCGCTTCATCGCGCGCAGCTTGCTCAGGCTGAATTCCAGCCCGATCGAGAACATCAGGAAGACCACGCCGAATTCCGCCAGGTACTTGGTCTGCCCGGAATCGCTGGCCAGGCCCAGTGCGTGCGGGCCGATCAGGATGCCCACCGCCAGGTAGCCCAGCATCGGCGGCAGTTGCAGCATGCGGAAGGCCACCACGCCGAAAACGGCGGCGGCCAGCAGCACAAGGGTCAGTTCCAGCGGAGAATGCATTCGGGCAGGTCTGGCAGCTTTGAAAGGACCAGCCGGGCACTCGCGCCACGCCGGCATCTGCACCCCGCCGGCAAAAGACGGCAAGCGCGACGGTCGCCGCGGCCCACAGGCGGGTAGCCGGGCCAGGCGCCATCGCATTCGTTGGTATACTCCAGCGCCATGATAGCCAATTTCGATGCGAATCGAGCACTCGAGCTCGCCCGCCATACCCTCCAGATCGAGGCCGACGCCGTTTCCGCGCTGGCCGGGCGCCTGACGCCCGAATTTGCCAAGGCGGTTGAGATGATTCTCGGCTGCACCGGCCGCGTGGTCGTGTCCGGCATCGGCAAGTCCGGCCATATCGGACGCAAGGTGGCTGCCACGCTGGCGTCCACCGGTACGCCCTCGTTCTTCGTGCACCCGGCCGAGGCCAGCCACGGCGACCTTGGCATGATCACGCGCGACGACGTGCTGGTCGCCTTTTCGAATTCCGGCGAAACGGCCGAATTGCTCTCGATCATCCCGATCGTGAAACGGATTGGCGCCGGCTTGATCTCGGTCACCGGCAACCCGGAATCGAATCTGGCCAAGCTGTCCGATGCGCACCTCGATGGCGCCGTGGCCCAGGAAGCCTGCCCGCTGAACCTGGCCCCGACGGCCAGCACCACGGCCGCACTGGCGCTGGGCGATGCCCTGGCGGTGGCCGTGCTCGACGCCCGCGGTTTTGGCGAGGAAGACTTTGCCCGCTCGCATCCGGGTGGCGCACTGGGCCGCAAGCTGCTGACCCATGTGCGCGACGTGATGCGCACCGGCAATGCCGTGCCGGAAGTTCGTGAAAACACGCCGCTGGCCCAGGCGCTGATGGAAATCACGCGCAAGGGCATGGCCATGACCGCCGTGGTGGACCCCGACGGCAAGGCCGTGGGCGTGTTCACCGACGGCGACCTGCGCCGCCTGCTGGAAACGCCGCGCGACTGGAAGACGGTACCGATCGGTGATGTCATGCATCGCAACCCGCGTACGGTGCACCAGGACCATCTGGCCGTGGAAGCCGTTGAAATCATGGAAGCCAACCGTATCAACCAGTTGCTGGTCGTCGATGACGACGGTCGCCTGGCGGGCGCGTTGCACATCCATGACCTGACCCGCGCCAAGGTCATCTGAACGATGCCCGACTTCCTGTCCAGACTCACCGGCCTGATCATGCGGCTGCTGCCGCTGCTGCTGATGGCGATCGTCGCCGGCAGCACGTTCTGGCTGGTGCAGTTGAACTCGCCGCGCGAGGATGCCGAGAAGTCGAGCGCCAAGCGCCACGAGCCAGACTACTGGATGGAGCGTTTCTCGGCCACCGAACTGGCCGAGGATGGCTCCACCAAGATGCGTTTCACTGGCGTGAAGATGGTCCATTACGAAGACGACCAGACCTACGACGTGACCACGCCGGCGATGCGCGCCTACG
This sequence comes from uncultured Cupriavidus sp., assembly GCA_963543405.1. Classification (GTDB taxonomy): domain Bacteria; phylum Pseudomonadota; class Gammaproteobacteria; order Burkholderiales; family Burkholderiaceae; genus Cupriavidus. Next base: position 14,115 of record CAUUBQ010000020.1, on the reverse strand, counting down.
AGCCGGACCGCCCGCCCGTGACGGCCAATGCCAACCGGGGTGTGATGAACGCCGAAGGCTCGGTGATCGATCTCTACGGCAACGCGTTCATCGTGCGCCAGGCCGGAGCGGATGTGTCGAAGGACCCGCGCATGACCGCGGCGTCGCAATACTTCCAGCTTCTGGTCAACGACGACATCGTCAAGACCGACAAGCCGGTGCAACTCACGCGCGGTCCGTCGGTGATGACGGCCAATGGCCTGATCTTCAACAACGTCACCCGCGAAGTACAATTGCTGGGCAACGTGCGGGGCACCATCATCATGAACTCGCCGGGACAGCCCAAGACCCAATAATCCGCCGGGCAGGCAGCATCGCCCAGGCCGCAGTCCTTACCTCACCACTCGCCTAACATGACCGCATCCCTGACGACATTGTCCTGTCGCCGCATCGCGCCCGCCCTTCTGGCCGCCGCCGCCCTTGGCCTGACGCTGGCCGCGCCGGCGTTTGCCGAGCGCGCCGACCAGGGCAAGCCGCTGGTGCTGGAGGCCGACAACGCCAGCTACGATGACGTCAAGCAGATCTATAACCTCACCGGCAACGTGGTGCTGACCAAGGGCACGATGGTGCTGAAGTCCGATGCGGCCGAACTGCGCACCGACCCCGAGGGCTACCAGTACGCCATCGCCACGGCCAAGCCGGGCCGCCAGGCCTATATCCGCCAGAAGCGCGACGGCGTGGATGAATACATCGACGGCTGGGGCGACCGTATCGAATACGACGGGAAGTCCGAGATCAACAAGCTGATTGGCCACGCCCGTGCGGCGCGCGTCTCCGGCGTCGGTGCAAAGATCATCGACGAGATCCGCGGTGCCTTGATCACCTACGACAGCCGCAACGAGTTCTACACGGCCACCGGCGGCGACAGCAACACCACGGGGGGCAACTCGTCCGGCCGCGTGCGCGCCGTGCTGTCGCCGCGCGCCGATGCCAGCGCACCAGCCGCCGCAGGCGCGCCGCTGGACCTCAAGCCATCCACCACGCCCGCCAAGCCCTGAACGCCTTACTCCCAGCCAGTCCCCGATGAACGATTCCGCCACGCTCGCAGCCTCCGCCTCGTCCCCCGCGTCCGCCGTCCGCGCCGACAGCAGCACGCTGGTCGTGCGACACCTGAAGAAGCGCTACGGCACCCGCACGGTGGTCAAGGATGTGTCGCTCGACGTGAAGAGCGGCGAGGTGGTGGGCCTGCTGGGTCCGAACGGCGCCGGCAAGACCACCTCGTTCTACATGATCGTGGGCCTGGTGGCGCTCGACGAAGGCGATATCGTGCTCGACGACCAGCACATCAGCGGGCTGGCCATTCATGAACGCGCCCGCATGGGGCTGTCGTACCTGCCGCAGGAAGCTTCGGTATTCCGCAAGCTCAATGTCGAAGAGAACATCCGCGCGGTGCTGGAACTGCAGGTGGAAAAAGGCAAGTCGTTGCCAAAGGCCGAGATCGATCGCCGGCTCGACTCCCTGCTCGACGACCTGCAGATCGCCCACTTGCGCAACAACCCGGCACTGTCGCTGTCCGGAGGCGAGCGCCGCCGCGTGGAAATTGCGCGCGCGCTGGCCTCGTCGCCGCGTTTTATCCTGCTGGACGAACCGTTCGCCGGCGTGGACCCGATTGCGGTGGGTGAAATCCAGCGCATCGTCAGTTTCCTGAAGGCACGCAATATCGGCGTGCTGATCACCGACCACAACGTGCGCGAGACGCTGGGCATCTGCGACCACGCCTACATCATCAGCGAAGGCACCGTGCTGGCTGCCGGCCAGCCCGAGGAAATCATCGCCAACGAATCCGTGCGACGCGTCTACCTGGGCGAGAATTTCCGCATGTAACGCCTGATGGCGATGTCCTACGGGACATGCGCCGAACCGTGCGATTCGTCAACTAGCCGTTGTCGATCACGGCGTCACAGCGATAGCTGATTGCGATAGCAATTTCCGTTCCAACAACGGAAAGATGCGCATAGAATAGGTCGCATGAAACCATCGCTTCAGCTCCGACTTTCCCAGCATCTGGCCCTGACGCCGCAACTGCAGCAATCGATCCGGTTGTTGCAGCTCTCCACGCTGGAGTTGCAGCAGGAAGTGGAGCAGGCGCTGACGGAAAACCCGCTGCTCGAACGCGAGAACGACTGGATCGAGAGCCCGCTGCGCGTGGCGGCGGACGGTTCGGTGAACCTGCAGACCGCGCCGGCCCCGGCGCCCGCCGAACCGCAGTCCAATGGCGAGGATCGTGCCGAAGGCGCCGCCGGCGGCGACGAGGACAGCTTTGGCGATTCCGGCACCGAGGACTATGGCAACGACTGGAGCCTCGACGATTTCGCGCGCCGCCCGCAAGGCGACGAGGACGAGAAGACGCCGATGCAGTTGCGCGATGCCGATCCCACGCTGCGCGAGTTCCTGATGGAGCAGCTCACGCCGCTGAAGATTTCCACGCGCGACAAGGGCCTGGCGATCTTCCTGATCGAATCGCTCGACGACGACGGATACCTCGGGGCGTCACTCGAGGAAATCTGCACGGAACTCCCGGAAGAACTCGAGTTCGAAGTCGATGAAGTGCAGGCGATCCTGACGCTGCTGCAGAGCTTTGATCCGCCCGGCGTGGGCGCACGCAATGCCGCGGAATGCCTGAGCCTGCAACTGCGACGACTCAAGCATCCGCAGCGCGAACTGGCATTGTCGATCGTCAATCATCATCTGGAACTGCTTGCCGTGCGCGATTACACGCGGCTCAAGAAAGCGCTTCAGGTTGACGAAATAGCATTAAAGGCGGCGCATGATCTGATCCGCTCGCTGGCACCGTATCCAGGACATGCGTATAGCCGTCCGGAAGCAGATTTCGTGGTGCCGGATGTGTTCGTGCGCAAGAGCGGTAGCGGCTGGATTGCGCAACTCAATCCGGACGTGATGCCACGCCTGCGCATCAACGACATGTACGCGCAGATTTTGCGCGGTGCAAAAGGAGAAGCGGGTGCCGCAGGACTGCAGCAGAAGCTGCAGGAAGCGCGGTGGCTCATCAAGAACATTCAGCAGCGTTTCGACACGATCCTGCGTGTGGCGCAGGCAATTGTCGAACGTCAGAAGAACTTTTTTTCGCACGGGGAAATAGCAATGCGCCCCTTGGTTTTGCGGGAAATAGCCGATACACTCGGTTTACATGAGTCGACCATTTCCCGGGTGACCACGAACAAATACATGGCCACGCCAATGGGTACTTTCGAACTGAAGTACTTCTTTGGTAGCCACGTCTCCACGGAGACGGGCGGCGCGGCCTCATCCACGGCGATCCGCGCGCTGATCAAGCAACTGATAGGAGCCGAAGACCCCAGGAATCCCCTTTCCGACAGCCGCATCGCCGAATTGCTGGGCGAACAGGGCTTTGTGGTCGCACGCCGCACGGTGGCCAAATACCGCGAAGCGCTGAAAATCCCCGCAGTCAATCTCCGCAAGTCTTTGTAGCCGAGCCGCAACCGCCTGCCTGGTGCGGCTCTTTCAGAAGGAGAAGCGCTATGAACTTCAAGATCAGTGGACACCACCTCGACATCACGCCGCCGCTGCGTGAGTATGTGGAAACGAAACTGGAGAGGATTGTCAGGCATTTCGATCAGGTCATTGGCGTGAGCGTGCTGCTATCTGTCGACAACCACAAGGAAAAGGACCGGCGTCAGTACGCGGAAATCAATCTGCATCTCAAGGGCAAGGACATCTTCGTCGAAGCGCATCATGAAGACCTGTATGCGGCGATCGACTCTCTGGTCGACAAGCTCGACCGGCAAGTGATCCGCTACAAGGACCGCGTGCAAGGGCACGACCGGGAAGCGGTCAAGTATCAGATGGCCGCTGAGCAGCTACAGCAACAATAAGGCGGCAACCCATTGAAGGTTGCTCCCTGAGAGGATCGATAAGAAGAGATAAAGCCGCGCATTTGCGCGGCTTTTTTGATGCTCCGGTGCCGGGCAGCCACCACGCGGCTCGTTACCTTGACGCCACGCTCGCCGCGATTAGATTTGGCCGGGGGTGTTCGCAAGGCGCGCCGCTCGGTGTATGCTGCGCCATACAAAACCACAGGCAGAACGGTCCCGATGTACCGGCCTGGCATACCGTGCGGCAAACGACCGTACGATGCCGGCGGCGACTCCGGGTGGGCACACCGGTCGGCAAGTTCGCGGCACCACCCGCGGCGCCGGCGCTGCAATGCACAAGTGCATGGCAGCCCTGCTCTATAATGGCCGGACGCTCCAATGCGGGCGTCTTCATAGCACTCAATATCCTGTTTGCCCCAACTCGGCGGGCTGGTCCATGCGCGCCGGCTTGCCACTCAGACTTCTCGTGCATCGCCCATGAATCGTTTGGCCAAACTGCTGCCACCCGGCAACATCCACCTCGACGTCACCGTCACCAGCAAGAAGCGGGTCTTCGAGCAAGCCGGGCTCCTGTTCGAGAACAACCATGGCGTGGCCCGAGCCATCGTCACGGACAACCTTTTCGCACGCGAATCGCTTGGCTCGACCGGCCTCGGTGCTGGCGTGGCCATTCCGCACGGCCGCATCAAGGGCCTCAAGCAGCCTTTGGCCGGCTTCATGCGCCTGGCGGAACCGATTCCTTTCGAATCGCCCGACGGCAAGCCGGTCTCGCTGTTGATCTTCCTGCTGGTGCCGGAACAGGCAACGCAGCAGCATCTGGAAATTCTTTCGGAAATTGCCCAGTTGCTGTCGGACCGGGAAATGCGCGAAGGCCTGGCCACGCTGCCCACGCCCGAGGCTGTCCACCAGTTGCTTACCGAATGGCACCCATGATGTGCAGGCTGGCCGCGCAGGCCGCCTGAAGCCATCCCCGCCCCATCCCAGAAAGTCATCCCGCATGGAACTCACCGGCGTCACCTCGCAGTCGATCTTCGACGACAACGCAGCCGACATCAAACTGTCGTGGGTCGCAGGTCTGGAAGGGGCCGATCGTGCCTTCGATGTGGAATTCGCACGCGAAGCCACCTCGGCCGCGGATCTGGTCGGCCACTTGAACCTGATCCACCCGAACCGGATCCAGGTGCTGGGCAAGCCCGAAATCCTTTACTACCAGCGACTCGACGACGAACCGCGCAAGCGGCAGATGGGCGAACTGATCCTGCTCGAGCCGCCGTTTTTGGTAGTGGCCGACGGCATGGAACCGCCGCCCGACCTGGAACTGCGCTGCACGCGGTCCTCAACGCCGCTGTTCACCACCCCGGTGTCCTCCGCGGCTGTGATCGACCACCTGCGCCTGTACCTGTCGCGCATCTCGGCACCGCGCGTGACCATGCATGGGGTGTTCCTGGACATCCTCGGGATGGGCGTGCTGATCATGGGCGAATCGGGCCTGGGCAAGAGCGAACTGGGCCTGGAACTGATTTCGCGCGGCCATGGCCTGGTGGCCGACGACGCCGTGGATTTCGTGCGCCTGGGCCCCGATTTCATCGAAGGCCGCTGCCCGCCGCTGCTGCAGAACCTGCTTGAGGTGCGTGGCCTTGGCTTGCTCGACATCAAGACCATCTTCGGTGAAACCGCGGTGCGCCGAAAGATGAAGCTCAAGCTCGTGGTGCAGCTGGTACGTCGCAATGACGGCGAATTCGAGCGCTTGCCGCTCGACTCGCAATACCTCGACGTGCTCGGCCTGCCGATCCACATGGTCAAGATCCAGGTGGCGGCTGGCCGAAACCTTGCCGTGCTGGTGGAAGCCGCCGTGCGCAATACGATCCTGCGCCTGCGCGGTATCGACACGCTGCGTGACTTCATGGACCGCCAGCGAGCCGCCATGCAGGCCGATGTGGTGTCGCGCGGCCAGGGACGACTGCTTTAAGCACCCGTATCGCCGGTCCGCACGCCGGTCCGCAAGCCGCCCCGCCTGCCGCACCAACGCCCGCCCGGCCAGGACGGGCGTTTTTCATTGGCGCGTCTCAATCGCGGTTTTCAATTGCTTACAAGCCCCAGCATGCGTCGCGTCAACGGCCTATGGCCGCTTACCGTTTTGTGCTGTAATGGGCATCGAGCCCAGTGCGGTACCGCCAGCCAGCTTGCAGCATCCAGACAATGGCGCGCGGCCACGATGTTTTTCCACAGCCAGGAGAGAAGCATGAAAAAACTGATCGCGATGTGTGTGCTGGTGACCCCGTTGTTTGCCACGGGCGCGTTTGCCCAGGGTGCTTCGGCCCCGGCTCCCGCTGCGGGCAAGACCGCCCAGCAGGAAAAGATGTCGGCCTGCAGCAAGCAGAACAAGGGCAAGAAGGGTGACGACTACAAGAAGTCCATGAGCGACTGCCTGTCGGGCACCGCGCCGGCCGCCGCCGAACCGAAGACCCAGCAGGACAAGATGTCCGCCTGCAGCAAGCAGAACAAGGGCAAGAAGGGCGACGACTACAAGAAATCCATGAGCGACTGCCTGTCGGCCAAACCGGCCGCCTGATCGCACCGGGACAACAAGGTTTCCCCCCAATGAATGGCGAATCGCATGCGATTCGCCATTTTTGTTTGCAACAGGCTGTCATGACGCGGCCACCTTGCGGTGCTATCCTTGCGTCGCTATGCGGATCATTCTTATCACCGGAATTTCCGGCTCCGGCAAGTCGGTCGCCCTGAACGTCCTGGAAGATGCAGGCTACTACTGCGTCGACAACCTGCCAGCCCAGTTCATTCCCGAGCTTGCCACCTACCTGGCCGACCAGGGCTATTCGCATCTTGGCGTGGCCACCGACATTCGCAGCCGCGAATCGCTGGCCCGACTGCCCGATACCGTGCGCGAGCTGTCGGCCAAGCATCACGTCCAGGTGCTGTTCCTGACCGCGAACACCGACGCGCTGGTGCAGCGCTATTCCGAGACACGCCGCCGCCACCCGCTATCGACACGGGTGGAATCGGGCACCGGATCGGATGCCCCGGACGATACCTCGCTGATCGAGGCCATCGAGATGGAACGCGAGCTGCTCAGTCCGCTGGCCGAATCCGCGCACCGTATCGATACCAGCAATGTCCGCACCAACACGCTGCGCAGTTGGATCAAGGAACTGATCCGCAGCGGCCCCGACAACGAATCCCAGCCGCTGACGCTGCTGTTCGAATCGTTTGGTTTCAAGCACGGCGTGCCCAGCGACGCGGACCTCGTGTTCGACGTGCGCTCGCTGCCCAATCCGTATTACGACCTGGCATTGCGTCCGCTCACGGGACGCGACGCCCCGGTCATCGACTTCCTGCAGAGCCAGCCCATGGTGCTGGCCATGGCCGAGGACATCCGCGCCTACGTCGAGAAGTGGCTACCGAGTTTCATTGCCGACAATCGCAGCTACCTGACGGTGGCCATCGGCTGCACCGGTGGGCAGCATCGCTCGGTCTTCATCGCGGAAAGACTCGCCAACTATTTCCGGGCCCATGGTAATGTGCTGGTCAGACACCGCGAAATGGCCGCTGCCGGCTGACACGCGGGCTTGAGGGGTGGCGCGCTGGCGCCGTCCCGCTACTGGAGCGGCCATTCGCATGTCGATACTTTCCGCCGACACCGCACCCACCTCGCCCACCCTGGATGCGCTGCCGCTGTTCCCGCTGAACACGGTCCTCTTTCCCGACGGCCGCCTGCCACTGCGCATCTTCGAGAAACGCTACGTCGACATGGTGCGCAACTGCATGCGCGACACCACGCCATTCGGCGTCTGCCTGATCGCCAGTGGCGAAGAGGTGGCACGCCCTGGCCACACAACGGAGCCCGAGGAAATCGGCTGCCTGGCGGAAATCGTCGATTGCAATATGGAGCAGCTCGGCGTGCTGCTGATCGAGACGCGCGGCCGCCAGCGCTTTCGGGTGCTATCGCGTACCACGCGGGACGACGGCCTGCTGGTGGCCGAGGCGGAATTGCTGCCCGACGATGTCATCGACTGCAAGCTTGAACTGCTGGGCGAATGCCTGGCCGCGTTGCGCCGGATCGTATCGTCATTGCACGCCGAACAGCCCGACAAGTCGCGGCTGCCCTTTGCCGAGCCCTATCTCTGGGATGATCCCACCTGGGTCGCCAATCGCCTGTGCGAGTTGCTGCCCGTGCCGCTCAAGGCCAAGCAAATGCTGATGGCACTGCCCGATGCAGGCATGCGCATCGAGATCGTGCACCGCTATATGCGGCAACACCACATCGTTTGATCGCCATGCGCGATCAGAACAGCCCGATCCTGGCCTGATCCTCGAGCAGGCGCCGCACAGGCGCGGGCGTGCCGAGCGCATCGAGATCGTCGAGCGACAACCAGCGGGTGTCACCATTGACGCGCGGCGTGGCAGCGTCGAGATCGATGCGGATTGCACGAATCAGCAGCCGGAAATGCGTGAAGACGTGCGTCAGCTCGCCGGCAAGGTATGCGCGCGCGGGCTGGCCGAACTGACGCGCAACCTCCATCGCGGCATCCTCGGCGGCTTCGGCATCGAAGGGCACGGCATCGTCCACCATCTCGGGCAGGCTCCAGAGGCCGCCCCAGATGCCGCTGGCAGGTCGCAGGCCCACCAGCACATCGCGCCGATGCCGCATGATCAGCATCACGGTACTGCGTTCGGGAATGGCCGCGCGCGGCTTCGGCGTTGGCAGTATTGCCGTGAGGTTGTCGCGGCGTGCCACGCAATCGGACGATAGCGGACACGTGTCGGCATTGCCCAGGCATGCAGGCTTGCCGCGCGAACAGACTGTCGCGCCGAGATCCATCAAACCCTGTGTATAGGCCACCATGTTCTCAGCCTGGCCCGCGCCGGCCGGCGGCAACGCGTGCGCGGCCAGCGCCCACATGCGCGTCTCGATGGCACGCTCGCCAGGATAACCATGGATGCCGAACACACGCGCAAACACACGCTTGACGTTGCCGTCCAGGATTGGCGAACGCACGCCCGCGCTGAATGCGGCAATCGCGGCCGCGGTCGAGCGGCCAATGCCAGGCAAGGTGACCAGCACCGCCGGATCGGTCGGAAATACGCCGCCGTGCTCTTCGACGACGGTCTTGGCGCAGCGATGCAGGTTGCGCGCGCGCGAGTAGTAGCCAAGCCCGGCCCACAACGCCATGACCTCGTCGGCCGGCGCAGCCGCCAGCGCAGCCACGGTAGGCAACGCGGCGACGAAGCGCTGGAAGTAGTCGATCACGGCAGCGACCTGGGTCTGCTGCAGCATGATTTCCGAGAGCCAGATGCGATAGGCATCGCGCGTGTTCTGCCAGGGCAGGTCATGCCGGCCGTGCTGGCGCTGCCACGCAACCACGCGCATGCCGAAATCGGACGGTACGGCGATCGCTTCGGTAACAGGAGCGATGGCGGGAACAGCGGCAGGAGCGGCGGCAGTCTTGCGGGGCATTGCGGGGAGTCTGGAAAAGAAAAGCGCCGCTCTTGGGCGGCGCTACATGATACATCGGCGGGGGTGTCAGGCTTTCTTGCGGCGCGACGGCATTCGATGCGCCGACCCTCTCCCCCAGCCCTTCTCCCGCGCGCGGGAGAAGGGAGCGCCCCCACAGCTACGCCGCGCGAACGGATGCTTCTTCGGGGGCTTCCACCAGTTTGCGCGTGAAGTACTCGATCTTGGTGCTGCGTTCGTCGAGGCCGTTGAGTACTTCTTCCAGCTCGGCAATACGGCTTTCCAGTGTGTCGGTGGCTTCGTGGATGCGTTCGATCGAATCCACCCGGCGACGCAACTGCTTCTGGTGCTCGCGCACCTGCGCTTCCAGCGGCGTCATCACGGACTTGAGCCAGATCTCGATATCGCGGTTCAGGTCGCGGAAGTTCTCCAGCACGCGGCTGGCCATCGTCGCGAATGCGTTCTGCACCAGTTGCGGACGCGAGCGCGTCAGCATGTTCACCGTGCCGAAGTGCGCATTGACGAGCGCCAGCGTTTCCTGCAACTCCGCGGCGTAGCGCGACGTCACGAACTGCATCGGCGACGGCAGCGTAAAGCCATGCTCGGCGTTGAAGCGCCGGTACATGCTGTCCACCAGCTGATGCAGGCCGGCAATCTTCTGGTCGGCGTCCTGGATCAGCCCGGTCAACTGGGCAAACAGGCTCTCCATGTCTTCGCGCAACCCGCGCGAGAAGAAACGTTCCTTCATCTGCTCGCGCTTGTCGCGCATGGTGCGCCGTACATCGCGCAGTTGCAGGCTCTTGATGATGTCCGAGCTATGGCGGCCAAACACCAGGCGCAGCGCCTGGAACTTGGCAATGCTCTGCTCGAACTCTTCCTTCTCGCTCTGCACGCGCATCAGCATGTGCTTGACCATCGCATGGTTCTTGCCGCGCAGGCCGCGCAGTTCGAACAACTGCTCGACGATGTCGCGGCGGCGGCTTTGCAGCAGCTGCTGCGCGCCGCGCGACATGTCCTGCACCAGGCGCTGTACCTGGTCGGACACGATCTCGCGCCGCTGCGGAATCAGCTGGTCGGACAGCACGTTCTCGAACTGCATCAGGTTGCTGCGCACGAGCATCGGCTGGTCATGCGTGACCTTGGCCACCAGACCCTTCTGCGCCGATACCGGATACACGCGACGCTCCTCGATACCCAGCGTCTGCGCCGTGGAGCGTACCTGGCGCGAGATTTCCCCGGCAATCTCGGGCGACGTCTTCAGCGGATCCCACAGGCCGTCGATCTTGTTGAGCACGGCCAGGCAACCGCGGCGATGGCCTGCGCCAACGTGGGTGCGCCACAACGCAAGGTCGCTCTTGGTCACGCCGGCATCCGCGGCCAGCACGAACACCACGACGTGGGCATCGGGAATCAGGCGCAACGTCAGTTCCGGCTCGGTACCGATCGCGTTCAGGCCCGGCGTATCCAGGATCACCAGGCCCTGGCGCAACAGCGGGTGCGGGAAATTGATCACCGCATGGCGCCAGCGCGAGATCTCGACCATGCCGTCGGCATCGACCGAATAGGCGGCGTCGGGATCGTTCTCGTTGTAGAGGCCCAGCGATTCGGCCATCGACGGAGTCACGCGCGTCGTTTCCACCACATGCTGGAAGGCCGCGAGCATGCCTTCTGGCGACGATGGGTCGAGCGGCACCGTGGTCCAGTGCGAGTTGGCAGTACCGGGCTCCATGAAATCGGCCGTGGAGGCGTCCTGCAAACGCGTCTCGATCGGCAGCAGCCGGATGCTGGGCGGCTCGTTCTCGTCGTAACGCAGCTCGGTCGGACACATCGTCGTACGGCCGGCCGAGGACGGCAGGATGCGGCGACCATAGTCGGCGAAGAAGATCGCGTTGATCAGTTCGCTCTTGCCGCGTGAGAACTCGGCAATGAACGCCACCTTGAGCCGGTCGCTCTTGAGCACGTTCTGGATGCGCTGCGCGCGGTCGTCCGCGGTGGCGTCATGCAGGTCGTACTCTTGCAGCCAGGACTGGAATTCGGCGAGTGACTGGAGGACCCCGGTTCTCCAGGCGCCATATTGTTCGAATTGATGGGCGAGGCTCGTCATGAGTGATCGCTGTGTCGGCTCGGATTTATGTTTTTGGGCGCGTATTTCACGCCTGGCGCCGGGCTTGCCCGTTGACCCGCGGACCCGATGTCAGGCGGCTTGCCGGGTCGCTAGATACGGCGATCCGGCTGTTTTTGTAACTTTTTATGACTGCGCACACGATACAGGTTTCTGCGCGGATTTTGTGGAATTCGCGTCCCTTGTTGCGTTCATGTATCGCGAGTGTTGCGCCGAGCCATCGGCAAATCATTGCAACAATGTTTTGCCACCGGATTGCGATGAGCGGCGCCGCACCGGACAGTTGTCAGGTCAACTCCGGCAACCGGCCTTCAGGCTTGCAAGCCTGCCGTCAATGCTGGCACTGCGGACAGTAGAAGGTCGATCGCTGTCCCTGGACGATCTGGCGGATCGGCGTACCGCAGACCCGGCACGGTTCGCCGGCACGGTCGTAGACAAAGCAGTCAAGCTGGAAGTAGCCGCTGCTGCCGTCACTGCCGACAAAGTCGCGCAAGGTACTGCCGCCCCGGGCAATGGCTTCGGCCAGCGTTGCGCGCACGGCCTCGGCCAGCTTTTCGCAACGCGCCAGGCTGATCCGGCCGGCCGGCGTGGTCGGGCGGATTCCCGCGCGAAACAGGCTTTCGGAGCAATAGATGTTGCCGACACCCACCACGATTTCGCCCGCCAGCAGCGCCTGCTTGATGGCCACGGACCGGCCGCGCGTCAGCCGATGGATCCAGGCACCGTCGAAGCGCGGATCGAACGGCTCGATCCCGAGCCGCTTCAGCAACGGATGTTCGGCCAGCGCCGATTCGGCCAGCGGGGTCCAGACAATGGCCCCGAAACGCCGTGGATCGCGAAAACGCAGCACCATGGCGGGGCGTCCGTCCTGCCCCGCCTCGGGCGCCAGCACAAGATCGAGGTGATCGTGCGGGCCGGCGGCCGGCGCATCGGGATAGACGCGCAGCGTGCCGGTCATGCCAAGGTGCACAAGCAGCCAGCCGGGCGCGGCGTCGGACTCCGGAGCGGGCAGGCATTCGAGCAGCAGATATTTACCGCGACGCTCGATGCGATGAATCACGCGCCCGGTAAGGTGCGCCTCGAGCTCGGGCTCCACGGGCCAGCGCAGGCCGCGGTGACGCACCGTCACATCGACGATGCGGCAACCCACCACATGCGGCAGCAACCCGCGCCGCGTGACTTCGACTTCCGGCAATTCTGGCATCGCGCCCCTGTCTCCCGCCCTGCATTGGCCCAGCTTCCTGGCTCGGCGTCAAAACCTCGCAGAACCCGCAGAACCTCTGGTGCGCTTTTGCGCTCCAATCACGCAGGGAATTCCCTGCCGCTGGCCGCGCATTGTGCGGGTTCCCATACGTAAGCGCCCTGCGGGGCAAGCAGGGCATTGTAGCGGCAGGCTACAATGCCTCCATCCATTCCTACGCCCCCGTGCGCCGGAGCTTTGATTTCATGCCGGACTTCTTCTCGTCCTCTCAGGCCATGCGCCCGGAATCCACGCCGATGAACGCATCCCGCTTCCGTCGCCATGCGCGCGCCCTGGGTGTGGCCGCGTGCCTGGCGTTTGCATCGCTGGCCCATGCCGCACCGGCAACGGTTGCCCAGAACGATGACGAAGTCATCGACATTCCGGCACCCTCCGGCGCAGCCAAGGCGGCACGAACGCCACTGCCCGATGTCGCACTGACGCCGGAAATCCTGTATCGCGTGCTGGCGGCGGAAATTTCCCTGCAGCGTGGACTGGTGGGTCCGGCCTACCGCACGTACATGGACCTTGCGCGCGATACGCGCGATCCGCGCATGGCGCAACGTGCCACCGAGATCGCATTCAATGCGCGCGTCGCGCAGCAGGCACTCGACAGCGCGCGGCTCTGGACTGAACTGGCGCCCAAGTCGCCCGCTGCACGGCAGGTCCTGTCGACCCTGCTGGTACTGAATGGCCGCTGGGAAGACGCCGAGCCACTGCTGATCCAGCAACTGGCTGCCGCCCCCGCCGCGCACCGTGGCGAAGCCATCCTGCTCATGCAGCAGCAGTTGTCTCGCACCAGTGATCCGGCCGGCGCCGTCGGCGTACTCCAGCGCATCACCGCGAACGACTCGAAGCTGGCCGAAACGCACCTGGCGCTGGCGCGCGCGCGCGAGGCCGCGGGTGACAATGCCGGCGCACTGACCGAACTGGACCAGGCGTTGCGCATCAAGCCGGATCTTGAGCCCGCCGCGCTGATGTCGGCCGAGCTCCAGGCCGAGAACGCCCCGGACAAGTCGATCGAGGTGCTCAAGCGCTTCCTGGCCAAGTCGCCGTCGTCGGTCAACGGGCATATCACGCTTGCACGCCTGTACCTGCAGAAGAACGACATGGAGGCCGCGCGCGCCGAGTTCGAGGTGTTGCGCAAGGTCGCCCCGAACGATCCACGGGTGCCGCTGGCGCTGGGCCTGACCAGCCTGCAGGCGCGCAGTTATGACGATGCCGAGCGCTATCTGAAGGAATACCTGCAGATGGCCGAGAAATCGCCGGCCGCCAATCCCGATATCGCGTTCCAGTACCTGGCACAGATCGCCGAGGAAAAGAAAGACTACGCGTCAGCCATTGCATGGCTCGACAAGATCGATGACAGCCGCCTGGCCACGGCGGC
>CAUUBQ010000019.1:0-135101 GCA_963543405.1 uncultured Cupriavidus sp. | reverse complement strand
AGCGCCGCAAGTAGGCTTGGCGCAATGACGATCGATTACCGTGCGCGCTCGGTTGGCACATATGTCGCCGCGCATACGCAGGCGAAAGAGCATGCCGCCGCTCGCGCCGCGGATGCCAGGCACGTGCACGTCGTAGAGCCACCTTCCGGAGCTCGCACAGACCTGCCGTTGACGTTACCGCAAACGTTACGCGCTGATCGCAAGGCTCCCGACCTACTCTCCGGTTAGCGGATGGACGCCGCCACCGGCCAACGTCGCGTCCATGTCCGCGGGATCGCGTGCATTAGCGAAATGTAGACCTCCACCGCCTTATCCGGATCGCTGGTTTGCGCTGACACTAGACGGGATGGGCGCGACAACCTAAACAATCAGGCACACGCGACAAGCTTGTTAAGAATCCTTAGTCAAACAGGTCGCTAATGATCAAGACAGCGCATACCGAATGATCATGAGTCGATGCACCGGATGGCTCGGACCATCTCCTCAGTGCGAGCGCCGGCTTTCGAGCCGCGGGGGCCTTGCAGCTTGCTATGTACCGATTCGCAACGGGCCAGCATCATGGCAGGGACATCGTCGTCGGCACCGAACGGCGCTGTCTCTTCCTCTTGCATTCTGAGATAGACCTGCCGCGCGGCAATCGCGGCTACCATGACAAGGGCGCCGACGGCCAGAGCACGGAGAGTCAATGAAAGTAAATGCGCCATTGAGGAAGACCCGGGCGGGAGCTGCAAAACGTGACGGGCTGGAGACTACACGAGCCGTTATCATGCGGCTGTCACGCTGTTGCAGTATTGACAGGTCGTGAGATTTCCTTTGGAAAATGGCGTTGCCGTAGCGGATCGCAAACGAATTGAAGAGCATGATTAGGAAACAGATTGCCGCGTTGCCAGCGGGCCGATATTGGGCAGTCCCACACGCCCCTTTTCCGCTTGACGTACCGAACGGTCACGATGAGGTGTTTCCGGGTGCCGAATGTACCAGCGATGGAAACTGGGTGAGCTTTGTGCGCGAGGGCCAAGAAGTCTGGGCATGCAACGCGACCTATGCCGCCGCCCATTTTGAGTGTGAACCGCTTGCTTCTCCGCGCATCCCGTCGAAAGCCTGAACGCGTCGAGCCAGTAGAGCGCTTTTACCCTACGTTTGTCTAGGTCTGCATTTTCATTACTACACGGATTCCATATGCCCCTAGCAATCCCAACAGGCATGACGGCCACGTCTGCAATGCCCTTTTCGGAATCATCCGCAGCGACCGCGCACCGAGCTCGGGCTGACGCCATTCTATGGGCCCGATCAGCCATCGCGCGTCATGGCATCTCATTCGAACAACTCGAAGCGGCTGGGTGTTTTATTCCAAAGAAGTCAGTTGAAATATCTAAGAAAACTGTCAGATTTAAAGATGCCCAGGGACACACTTGGAATGGCGCGGGCGTCTTGCCAGATTGGCTACAGCGTGCCGTCAACGCGGGCCAATCCATCGAACATTTCAAGATTGCCTGAGTGAAGGTCTTGACCGTTTCTCCGGCTCGTCGTAATACTTCACTTTCTCATTCAGCGGTTTGTGATATAGGATGATTCCATCGAACCATTCTTCGAAGGGAATCCGATGGCAACATATAAGCAATTGATAGCCGAGAAAGCCGCGCTGGAAGCCAAGCTGGTGGAAGTTCGCGCCGCCGAGGTTTCTGGAGTGATTGAGAAAATCCAGGGGCTGATGGCCGACTATGGATTGACAGTTGAAGATATCGCGGCCAAACGCCGCCGCGGGCGTCCTGCCAAGGCCGCTTCCGATGGCACTGCGAAAGCCGCACTGCCGCCCAAATTTTTGGATCCTAAGACCGGTAAGACCTGGTCTGGCCGCGGTCGCGCACCGGCCTGGCTTGGCAAGAACCCGAAGCGCTTCCTGATTGCGGAAGAGGCAGCTTAATCGTCAATGTCAAGTATGTCGAGCCGACGTCCGGAGATCGTGCACGGATTCGCATGGTCAGGACCGGGGCTCCTGCGAGCACCAGTTTTCACACCCACTAAAATCCGCAGTTGGGCATCTGCCTCCAACCGATTTTGGACTGGGTCGAGCAGCGCATTGCGCTGCTCGACAATCCGCTAGCACCGTCCGGCAGCGCGATCGGCATTCCCGGGCTCGACTGCGGGTGGTAACAGATGCCAAGTCCGATGAAAGTTATCGCGACATGCAGGCACGACGGGTCCAAGGCTAGCCACGACTGTCAGTGCCCGCCGGGTACCCAACTCTAGCTGAGAACTAATGGTTGGTAAGGGCCCAATGCTGGCCCGGTGACGCCATCTATATGGAGATTGTGGCGGACATTCGCCGCACAGATATAGCTGACTGCACCACACGCCCACACGCGTACCACACATGCGCTAGCGAGGGACATTGATGTCCGCGGTGTGCGACAACCCGCGCGGGCTCAGTTGCGCGCAACCAAGTCCCCCACCTGACCTCTCCCCGAGATCAGGCACGACGACAGGAAGCCCTCGGCTTGGCTGTCGGCGGCGCGCTCGGGAAAGCCTGCGCCGATTGCGTTGGCACGCGTGTGAGCAGCCCCCGACGCGCACGAGATCGTGCCGCCTGTGCCAGCCTGCGCGTGCATCGCCGAGCGGTCGGCAATGAAAAACGCCAACAACATTACGACCATCACCTGGAATGCCTTCTTCATGCCGCACCTCCTTGCGAAAAGCGTAGCACAGTGCACCTGGCCTAGATCTCGGGATTTCCCCCGTATCCCAGAACACCGATCCCCTACCGACAGAGATAGCTCAACCCGGACAGCATGCCAGCACACATTCTCCATGAAGAATTTTTTGACGCCTCAAGCGGGATCCGGCTAACGGCAATGCCGCACGCGGTTCATCCCCACCGTGACAAGGGTGATGCAAGGTAATCATCCAAACCCAGATATCATGGTTAACGCTAATATCGTTAACCCTCACCCAAGAGAAGCGGGGCGAGGGTTAAGAAGGGTTCGTCCCTCCGCTGCGTAGTACACAACGCCTCAAAGAGCGTCAATCGAGCGCTCCTGACGCGACTCTCGATATCAGCATCCCGTGCCCGGCATTTGCGATCACGTAAGCGCCGCAGGGCTAATTTTTGCATTTTTTGTCGCACTTGGTCTCACGCCCCCATCGTTATGCAACCCCCTTTGCTTCTCAGCTTCGCAATCTGGATTCCGGTTGCGGCCGGTCTGTTCGCCCTCTTTACGGGTTCCGACCGCGCCCCCGGCTGGACCCGCTGGGTCTCGCTGGTCGGCGCCGTGCTCGGCGTCCTGCCCACGATTCCGCTCCTGTCGGGCTTCGACAAAACGAACACCGCGATGCAATTCGTCGAGAACGCGCCCTTGGTGCCCGCGTTCGGCATATCGTGGCACCTCGGCGTGGACGGCATCTCGCTGTGGTTCGTGGTCCTGACCGCCGTGACTACGTTGATCATTGTGATCTCGTCATGGAGATCGGTCAGCTCCCGCCTTGCGACGTGGTTCGGATCGTTCCTACTGCTGTCCGGATTCATGCAAGGTGTGTTCACCTCGTTGGACGGGATACTGTTCTTCCAATTCTTCGAGGCCACGCTGATTCCGCTGTTCTTGCTGATCGGCGGCTGGGGGCGAGAGCACCGCTCATACGCGGCAATGAAGTTTTTCCTCATCTCGTTGGCCGGCTCGCTCGCGATGCTGCTTGCGATGATCTACCTATATACGCAGTCGCACAGCTTTGACATCGCGGGGTGGCGCAATTTGAATCTGGGCTTCTGGCCACAGATCTTCGTGTTCCTTGGCTTCCTGGCCGCATTCTCGGTCAAGGTGCCCATGTGGCCCGTACACACATGGCTGCCCGACGTTCACCTGGAAGGCCCGACCGCCGCAGCCGTGCTGATCGGCATGCTGAAGATGGGCGGCTATGGCCTGCTGCGTTTCTCGCTGCCGATAACACCTGACGCCAGCCATTTCGTTGCGCCAGCAATGATCACGCTGTCGCTGGTCGCCATCATCTACGCGAGCGCGGTGGCTCTAGTTCAGAGTGACATGCGCAAGCTGCTAGCCTACTCGGCCGTCGCGCACATGGGGCTGGTCACACTTGGCCTGTTTACGTTCAATCGTATCGGCACCGAGGGCGCCATTGTGCAGATGCTTACGTACGGCATCGTTTCGGGTGCCATGCTGCTCTGCACGGGCATGCTCGTCGACCGCACCGGAAACGGCGCGATCGACGCCTACGGCGGCGTGGCCAGCACCATGCCGCGCCTGGCCACGTTCGTGATGCTGTTCTCGATGGCAAACGTCGGCTTACCGGGAACGGCGGGTTTTGTCGGCGAGTTCATGGTGCTAATGGGCGCCCTCCGCTTTAACTTCTGGGTCGGAGGCGCGGCCGCGCTGACGCTGATCCTGAGTGCCGGTTATACGCTCTGGATGGTCAAGCGCGTGATGTTTGGCGGCATCACAAACGGAAGCGTCGCCAATCTGGTAGATCTCAGCAGGCGCGAATTCGCCGTGCTTGGCGCATTGGCGGTTCTTGTGCTGGCCATCGGGATACGTCCGAAGCCGTTCACCGACGCCATCGATCCGTCTACCGGCGCGCTGCTGTCACTTTCGTTGCGATCGGAGATTGCCGACACACCTTCGCCCGCCATGCCGACCGCCCGACCGCGGCACTGACGCCGGCAACACGATCCGATGAACTTCCTGGCGAGCCGCGTGGAATGTCTCGCCAGGCAGACGGCGGCGAAAACAGCGTGTCGCAATTCGTCGCTTTCTGAAGGGGTTGGCCGCAAGGGCGGAAAAGCACAGCTCATTGAGAGCATTATGATGCACGTATTCCGTCACCCCGGCTGCCCTACCCTCGATCCGCGAACAGGCATTTCCCGTGCATTGCACAATATTTGACTTGACATAGAAACTACTAGTTTCTATATTGCTGACTAAAGCTATGCAACGCAAATGAGCAGCCATGTCCAACTCGTCCTCTACCCTGACTCGCCGCAGCCGATCATCGATTGGTGCTGTTAGGAACCCGGCATCTACGGAGGCCATTCTCTCGGCTGCCGCGGAGATTCTTGAGGAGGCCGGCTATCGTGCCTTCACGATAGAGGCCGTCTGTAAGCGGGCGGGCGCAAGCAAGCCGACGATTTACCGGTGGTGGCGAAACAAGGGAGATCTCATCCGCGACGTGTACGAACGTTCCGGGGAAGCCTCACTTGCTTACCCCAATACGGGAAGCATGGAAAAAGACCTCGCCGCTCACTTGCATTCATTGTGGAACTGGTGGCGCACGACACGCGCCGGCGAAGCGCTCCGGAGCTTCATCACTGAAATACAACTGGACCCTACGTCCCTGGCGAATTTCCGCGAAGACTTCTTGGCCCGCCGAGAACGGGTGCTCCGAGCGATCTTTTCTCGAGCGATGGCCCGTGGAGACCTGCGGCCCGACGCATCCATCGATGCCGCCGTCGCCATGCTCACCGGTATGTCGTGGCTTCACCTGCTGACCGATAACCTGGAGACGGAAAGCGTCATCGATGAGGCCATCCAGATCCTTTGCGCGGGCATTCGCGCCGCGTCCTAGCCTGGCGCTTTTTTTTGAGCTAAACGACACCATTGGTTTCTATTGAGCGCTCGCGGCTGCAATCACAAGACATCGGATGATGGATAACGATCTATATCAACTTCTGACCCTGACGAGGGGCCAACTGACGCGATGCCTTCAGCGCGCCCTTATTCCGTGGGATCTGACGATGTCGCAGTTCTACGCGCTCGAAGCAATTGCAACATCACATGGGTGCATTCCATCCCAGTGCTGCGCACGGCTGGGAATGGATGGGGGTGCCTTCACTCGCATTCTCGACAAACTCGAAACGATGGGACTTGTGGAGCGGCATCGTCAATCGGCCGACAGGCGCGTGGTGCAGCTGCAGATTCTGCCGCGGGGCGCCGAACTCTACGCCAAGACACGTTTTTCCGTCACCCATACCCAGGAAGAGTTCCTCAAACAGCTCCCTCTCGCCGATGCCAACAAACTTAAGCGGGTACTTGGCGTGTTGCTTGGCGACTCGGACAGCCGCGATGTCACCGGCCGTCGCGTCTCCCTGAGTCAATCTTCCTGACCCCGGACTTCACTACCGCTCCCCATGAAACCAATTTCACAAGTGTCAGTTGCGTGCCCGCGCAAACAAACGGCATGGTTAGCGCCCACCGGGCGCCGAAACACCGCCTTCACCCGACTTCTTACAGCAGTCGCGTGTTCATGTGTCGTCTATCTCTCCGGCTGCGCGTATGGCGACCTCAATCCAAGCGCAACGCTACTGTCTCCGAATAAACTCGAAGCGAGCGCCGCACTTGGCGGCATGCCAGTCTCCTCTGCCAACTGGCCAACCGTTGCTTGGTGGAAAAGTTTCGGTGACCCTCAACTCGATGCATTAGTGAGTGAAGCGATCGCCAACAGCCCGACGATCAGCATTGCCGAGGCACGTGTGCGTCAAGCGGAATCATTTCGACAGATTGAAGCCGCGACTCTGCTGCCGCGCGTTGACGGGTCAGTAAGCAGTACCCGAGAACGATTCAGCTCAAACGGCACTACCCCGCACCCGGTTAACGGCACATGGCAGACCGTCAATCAGGGGATGCTGACAGTGGGCTACGAAATCGACTTCTGGGGGAAAAACCGGGCCGCTGTCGAAGCGGCCATCGGCCGTCGTAGTGCCGCAGAAGTGGACCAATACGCAGCACGCCTCGTCGTCGCTTCGGCGGTCGTTCAAGCGTACATCACGTTCCAAGAAACCATCGACCAGCTCGCACTCGCGCAGCGCCAGCTCGAGATCGAGCAGAAGGTCTTGCACTTGACACAAAGGCGGTTCCAGGCAGAGCTCGATTCTCAGATCGATATCAAGCAAGCACAGGCTGCAGTTCCTGCAACGCAAGCCAGCATTGCGGCCTTAAACGAAGCCGTTGAGCTTAGTCGCAATCGCTTGGCAGCACTGTTGGGGAAAGGCCCAGATCGAGGGCGGCAAATCAGTGCGCCACAAATGCACATGCCCGCCTCGGTTTCCATTCCGAGCAATGTCCCCGCCGAACTACTTGGACGCAGGCCAGACGTAATTGCCCAGCGTTGGCGCGTCGAAGCAGCGCACCAAGACATCAAGGTCGCCAAGGCACAGTTCTATCCGAACGTAAACTTGACCGCTTTCGCTGGCTTGCAAAGCCTCGGGTTCGATGCCTTTACGCTGGGCACAAGCCGGGTTTTGGGCATCAGTCCGGCGGTGAATCTTCCCATTTTCGAAGGTGGGCGACTACGAGGAAATTTGGCGGCAAAAGACGCTGCCTACGACATCGCCGTCGAGGCATATAACCAGGCGCTGATTGATGGTCTGCACGACATTGGCGACCAGTTGTCGTCCCTGCGGTGGCTCAGTGAGCGCATGAATCGACAAGGCGAAGCCGTACGTACAGCTGACGAGGCCGCCCATCTGGCCGACCGCAGATACGCCGTAGGCGTTGCAACCTATCTGCAGGTGCTTGCAACGCTTAACGCTGCACTCACTCAGCGCCGACTCTTGATACAGCTACAAGCACGGGGTCTATCGATTCAGGCCAATCTGAGCCGCGCACTTGGCGGTGGGTATGAACCAGATCTGCAAACGACAGCCACAACCAACTAAATATCAGCCATGGACGAACCCTCCAAGACGACAACACCCACACAGCCCAAGAAGAAATGGCTAATTCCGGCTAGTGTGACGTTTCTCGCGACGGCCGCAGCGCTGGCCGCCTGGACCATCCTCCCATTCGACACAGAGCGCACAGAGGATGCCTACGTCGATGGCAATGCCATACAAATTACCTCGCAAATAGTCGGCACGGTTGTCAGCATCAGCGCAGACAATACCGACAATGTGGAGGCAGGCGTCCCGCTGGTCAAGCTGAACCCCGTCGACAAGGAAGTCGACTTTGAGCGCGCGAAAGCGGCGTTGGCAAAGGCTACTCGACAAGCGCGCACGCAATACTCCCAAGTGGATCAACTTCAGGCCGAGGTTCGCCAGCGGGAGAATGACCTGCGCAAGGCACGCGCGGATTTAGCGCGCCGCGCCGAGCTCGCATCTGATGGCGCTGTCTCCCGTGAAGAAATCAATCATGCTGAGGAGGCGGCCAGGAATGCAGAGGCGGCGCTTCAAGCAACCATTCAGCAGCTCGCACAGCGCCGGGCCTTGGTCGACAATACCTCCCTTCACACCCATCCGGATGTTCAGGCCGCGGCGAGCAACCTTCGTGACGCGTACGTAGCACTCGCGCGAACTACGATCCGCTCACCTGCAGGCGGCATTGTTACCAAACGAAGCGTTCAGGTCGGTCAACGCATCAACCCAGGCGTGGCGTTGATGTCCGTCGTGCCGCTTGACGGTGTTTGGGTGTCCGCAAACTTCAAAGAATCACAACTCGAGCATCTACGCATCGGGCAGCCGGTCAAGCTCCACGCGGATGCGTATGGTAGTGATGTCATCTATCACGGAAAGGTTGTGGGGCTAGATGCCGGGACAGGCAGTGCTTTTGCACTCCTGCCCGCACAGAACGCGACCGGAAACTGGATCAAGGTGACGCAGCGCGTGCCTGTACGAATCGCCCTGGATCCTCAAGAGGTCAAATCCAAACCATTGCGTATTGGACTGTCCATGCGCGTTGGCGTAGACACAAGCGACCAACGCGGAGCAATCATCAAGCCGTCATCGGAACGCGGCGCCGCATACGAAACGAAAGTCTTCGAGCGGGAACTGGAAGACGCAGGGGCATTGGTAGAGTCCATCATCCGCCAGAACGCCGGCGCCGCAACAGATAACCCGCGCGAGCGCGCCTCCAATTAAGAGCGCAAGCATGTATCGAAGATATCCCGCCCTTCTTTCGACGATCGCACTAATGTGCGCTCTCGATTTCCTTCAGTCGGGGATGATAGCGTTCGCGTCCGTGCCGATTCGCGGCGAAATTGATGCCAGCCCGGAAGAATATAGCTTGATCGCTGCCCTGTATGCTTGTGTGGCGGTAGTGGTCATCGCCAAGCAGCGCTGGCTCACAGAGCGACTAGGCTGGCGCAACTATATTCTTGGCTCGATCGCCATGTTCATTGCCGGCGCCGCGCTTTGCGGGTCAAGTCATAGCTACTACTCGTTCGCAGCGGGACGCATCGTCATGGCATTGGGCGGGGCTGCCTTCATGACAACCTCCCGCATTCTCGTCAATCAGATTCCGCCGGGTCCCGGCCGATTTGTTGGCATCAAGGTGTTTGCCGTCGGACTGGCACTCGGCATGGCATCGGCACCGCTACTCGCCTCACTCGCTGTCTCCGAAGATAACTGGCAGTCCATCTTTTCGATACTGGTTGCCGTCGCCCTGGCAGTCGCTGCGCTTGCCATCCGCTGCGTCCCTCGGGAAGCGCCCCCGGCCGAAGCGCTTAGCCGAACCAGTGCCGGTCGACTATTGCTGTTGGCCTGCAGCTCATTCTTTTTGCTTTATATGCTGCAGCGTTCCTACTATCAATTCTACGATGATGCACTGATTACATTGATCTCTGTAACGCTAGGGGTCATAGCGCTTTACACGTACTTTCATGTCGAGCATCGACATGAGCAGCCGTTGCTACGCGTTCGTGAGCTATTGACACCCCGATATACGTTGGGTGTAGCGCTCTTCTCCTTCAGTTATCTGCTCCTCGGTGCGAACAACTACGTGCTTCCGCTCTATCTCCAATCCGGGCTGGGATATACGTGGGAAACGGTCGGTCAAACCCAGTCACTGGGACTTATTGGCGCTCTGCTCACGTGGCAGGTAATGGCCAAAGTTCTTCCAAAATCTCCGGGACCCAAGAAGTTTCTCGTACTCGGATTTCTCGCACTGGCAGGCGCAGCATGGATATTGTCGTCGTTATCCCCAGTCGTTCAGATCTCGCTGCACGTGCTTCCTGCGTTGGCTCTCAATGGAAGTTTCGTAATGCTTGTATTGGCGACAACTGCCATGCAAACGTTTAGGGATTTTGGGAGTGAGGAGGCGCTTTTCACTCACGCACAGCAAGTCAAGAACATGATTGCCCAAGTTGCGACGGCATCTGGAACGGCACTCGCAACAATCTTTCTCCAGTGGAGAAGTACCGTGCACTACGGCTCCATCCATGTACGAATGACGCCGGGTGACGCCGTTTATGCCGAACAACTGCAACACCTTACTGACTATTTCTCTGCCACGCACGAAGCCAGTTTGGCAGGAAAGATGGCGCTCGCACAGCTCGCACAGTCTGTCAGTCAGCAGTCCTCGCTGCTGGCCGGCATCGACTACTTCTGGATTGTCACCTGGGTTGCCCTTGCAGCCATGCTAA
The DNA here is from genome assembly GCA_963543405.1 of uncultured Cupriavidus sp. Taxonomy (GTDB): domain Bacteria; phylum Pseudomonadota; class Gammaproteobacteria; order Burkholderiales; family Burkholderiaceae; genus Cupriavidus. The sequence goes on along the minus strand of CAUUBQ010000019.1, from coordinate 124,742 downwards.
CTTCATTGGTTCAAAAAGTATTCAAATAGTGAGAATTTTTTGTAACGTAGCACTCTCTGGAAATCCAATGCTCACCACCAAGAACGTCATTGCCGGGTTAATTTTCGTATTTGTAATCGCATCGAGTCTTTCATCTGCTCACGCTGTACCTCTCGAAGGCAATCATATTCGCCCAACAAATCTGGACGGCTACCGTGTTGGGAAAGTTGATCCATACACCGATAGCTGGGCAGTATCGGACGCAGCAATCTGAACGCCACTAGGCCGACAGCTGCCGCTGGGATAACGCCCCCATCCCTGCGGCGCTTTTACCATTAATTCCAGATCGATAATCCATGTCTCCCTTTATACATTACAAAGGCTTTATCATCCAAAGCACACCTCTTCCGTTTGATTCCTATACATTTGACGCACAAGCAACGGTCTGGAGGGAAAATGACGAGGAAAGTAAAATTGACTTTGTCTCACTCGGCATATGCTATGACATTGAGGAAGCTCAACAACTGGGAATCGCGCATGCAAAGCAATGGATAGATGCGCAGGACAATCAATAGGCACGATACATGGCAGCGTTTCCTTTATCGAATATGTCCCGCTGAACAGGCAGTGTGTAAACACGCTAAGCCGTAAGCGCTCGGCAAGTTAAGTCTTGCCAAGGTATGCCAGGAGGCGCGTCGTAGCGATCGTGGATTCTGACCACTAGAAAAGGACCGCGCCCGGAAATGCTCAATGCCATGAGTGAATCTCGACACTCTCGCGTAATCCAAGCGTCCCAAACGGATCTGGGCGCAATAACTAGCAACGCTCCGGTGTCGTCGGCACAGCGCTCGCAAAGGGGTACAGGGGTCTACGCTTGAAGCGGTCGGAGCATCAATGCACCCAACAGAACCAATCAATGATGCACGCAAGGCTCCAGCCTGGCAGATAGGGCTTACGCAAGCGCGTTGCATGGCATGCAATGCTTAATGCAAACGATTTGAACCCTCATCGGCTAACCAATCGCGTAGGTGGCACTCAGAAGTCGTCCCGTTGACGAAGCCTGGCCTCTGAAGCACGTCCGGTCACTACCGATCCCCATATTCACTACATTACAGTGCATGACGATGGCTAGCAATGGATGCAGGACAGTAACGAATCTACAAGCAACACTTTCTAGTTGGATTTGAACTCTGTGGCTTGATGCGCCACGTTTACCCACCGCCCCCCCTGGAGCATCCAGACTCGAATGAACCTGGCATACTTTGTCGGCATTAGATCGCCGTGAGTCACAATATCATTGTGATAGTCTCCGGTCACGATGGCGACTTTCCCTTCCACCCTAACTTGAATTCTATCAACCGCGAATGTCTTGAATCTATAATCGGCATCCTCGAGCCCCTTCAAAAATTGGTCACGAGTCCGATACTTCCCATTGCTCTCAACGTGCGTGTAATCTTCCGCCGTCATATCCCGAAGGCCGGCAACATCCACGTCGACTAACGCCTTCGCGCGCGCGGCTTCCGCTTGAATTACCTGAGTTTCTTCCATCTCGTTTCCAAGATCCGATGGTGGCTGGCTACTCGCAGATGCTGCGTGGGCTGCAGACCCCAAAAATAGCGGAAGATAAGATAGAAATAAACGCATTGAACGTGCGATGCTCATAATAACTACCTTATCTCCCATTCACTGTAACAGTGTCATCTATCCTAACCACGGATCGAGCACTGTAGATTTCATTACGCCTCGAAGCTGCTCGCTCCAGTCATCAGAACGTATGTCGAAGTCCCACCACGACACCGAACTGGTTTGCACCAGCGATCACTGATCCATCGTAGCCGTTGGCACTCAATGCAGACCCTCCTTTGTTCAAAGTATAGGATCCGTTGATATACGCATCAGTCCGCTTTGAAAAACGATAATCTGCGGCTAGCACAACAGACATTGGATCCTTCGCAGAGGTTCGATCATTGGTCTTGTACACTGCGCCGGTAAGCGTGACCGCCTGACCAACGCTCCAGTTTGCCCCCGCCCAGAATAGATCCGTGCGGGTCATCGTAGTCAGAAGCTGGCTAACCAGGCGCCGATAGCCGAGATAGGCCGTTACAGGACCAATGTCTCCGGCAATTGAAGCCACATAGCGGCGCTCTGTTTTTGCTGCAGTTACAGCGGCTGTGCCATTGAGTTGATCGTAGACCCCGCCAAATCGAAGCTTGCCCATGTCATAGGTGAAGCCGGCACTCATCTCCCGTCCCACCCGACTATTGCCCGGAACCTCCGAGCCATTCGCGATGGTCGAATCCACACCAAAGCTGTAGAGCGCTGCTGCCGTCAGCCCACCGAATTTTCCCGTGTACTTGACTGCGTTGTCTGATCGTCCAGCCAGCCACGTGTCGTGGGAGAACGCGGAATACTTGGGCGCCAGGAACATCGGGTCAAAGCCGATGATTAAATCGAAGGTCAGATTGTGATGCCGGCCCATCGTAAGCTGCCCATATGTCGAATCGAATCCGACATATGCGCGGCGACCGAATAGCCGCCCACCTTGCGCGGCGGATCCCGTATCTAAAGACATGCCACCTTCGAGAACGAAGACACCTTTCAAGCCCCCGCCTAGATCCTCGACCCCGCGCAACCCCCAGCGGCTCCCCGCAATGTTCCCGGATGTCATCCGCACTACGCTGGAACTCTGCTTTGCTGCGTCAGGAATGTGGTTCAGGTATTCGATACCTGCGTCAGCAACGCCGTAGATTGTCACGGATGACTGAGCATGAGCGCTCAAACCAAGCGTCGTCAGCATCCCTGCAATGGCCAATTTTTTCATGTCTCCCCCAATCTTCTTACTTATAGAATCGAGACCGCTCTCGCCGTCTCGTGCTCCGGCTATGGCGCAATGACCCGGGTGGCTACGGGATCGCGTTGCCTTTGCGCCTTACGACCGATGTCATTCCCCCCGGGTCAGTCCGGAAGACATTGCCTTTGCATACTCTTTGGCAACCCGAACATCGATAACAGCCACGTGCCCATCACGGACCGCCTGAATGCCCTCGCCCAAGACACTCTGAAGCTCGGAGATCGTACGGATCCCCCCCCAAGCCTTCGCACCTTGCGCTCTCGCCATGGCGGCTAGGTCTACGTCGGGCTCCTCAATACGCTGACCAACAGATTTGTTCTCGACAGGCCGAGATCTAGTCAGCGCAACCCTCTCCTGATGGACCTCGTCGTTGAAGAACGAGCGGTTGTTGGCCACTACCAAGAGAAGCGGAATGTCATAGCGCACGGCGGTCCACAGTGCCGTCGCGCCCATTAGGAAGTCGCCATCCCCAATCACACCCACGGGCAGGCGGTCGGAGCCCCGCAAGCCAAGCGCCGCACCGACACACATCCCAGGCCCCGAGCCGACACCGCCGCCTCCGTCATATCCCAGGTAGTCCAGGGGATGTTCGAAGGCCTTGGCATCCCCCGGCCACCCGAGGTTCGTCCGGATCAAGCAAGTCGGTGCGGCATCGTTTAGCGCGGCACTGACGACCTGGGCGAACGCTTCCAATGGGATGTCGCCGTCGTTCGTCTCATCGATGCGGCGGGCGATATGCCCCACTGTTGGCCGGACCGACGTGACCAGCTTGCGATCAAGCCGCGGCAATAGCTGCTCAATAACCGTGTCGGGATCGGCCGCGAGGAAGGTGTCCGCGCAAGGCATCGCCTGCTGCTCTCCCCCAAATCCATTGTGGAGAACATGATCCATCGAAATCTGCACGACATGCGCCGACGGGAGCTCTGAGCCAAAGGCCGTTTTGAGCGCGCCGGCGAGATCGAGCCAATCGAGGCTCAGGATCAGATCGGCCGAGCGGAGCGCCTCGAGGGATGGCTCCGTGAGGAAATACGCTGGGGATCCCGTATGCAGATGATGGCGCGTGGGAAATGCTGCTCCGAGCTTGAAATCCGTAATTACACGCGCGTTAAGACGCTCTGCGAGGGCCACACGACGGCTCCAGGCTTCCTCGTCGCGATTGACCCGCCCAATCAACAGAACGGGAGATTTGGCTTCTTGAAGTCGGCGTGCGAGTTCCCGAATCGTGGGCTCACGAGCTCCGGCCAGCTCTGGCGGCGAGAAGCGCGTTAGCTCCGGCAGCTTTGGAAGCGTTGCCACAGGTGCTTCCTGAAGGGCGCTGTCAAAACAGACGTAAGTCGGCCCAAACGGTGCGGTCGTAGCAATGCGACGAGCGCGAATGACTGCCTCAGTGGCAGCCTCCAACGACGCCGGCTCCGCATCCCATTTGATAAAGCTGCGTACAAGAGCACCTTGATCTTTCGAGGTATGCAACCAGTCAATCCAAGGCCTACGCTTAGCCGAATCAACTGGACCAGTCGCACCGAACACGAGCACCGGTACACGATCACAGAACGCGTCAAAAATTGCCATCGAGCCGTGCAAAAGACCCACGTTCGCGTGCAGTATTGCACCCATTGGACGGCCAGTTACTTTAGCGTATCCATGCGCAATCGCGACGGCATGTTCCTCGTGAAGGACCGTCAGCATCTTCGGATTGTGGTCTCCGAGATAATTGACCAGACTATCGTGCAGACCGCGATAGCTAGCCCCCGGATTCAGCGCGACATACTCCAATCCGATATGTCGCAGCAAGGATGCCAGGTGGTCGCTCCCCCAACAAAGTTGGCTTGAATCTTCGCCCATACTTCAATCCAGTTTGATATTGAATTTGTTAGCCAGAAGCTTCCAATCTTCCAGATCTGAGGAGATCTGCTTCTCAAATTGCTTGCTATTTAGAACCCTGATAGAAATCAGCTTTTCTGTGAATGAGTTCTGCACTTCCTTATCACTCATTGATGCAATAATTTCCTTCTCCAATCGTTGTGCAACAGCATCTGGAAGTCCCGCCGGAGCGATAAATCCATACCAGACTTCGGCCTCAAATCCCTCAAAACCAACAGATTCCGAAATCGTTGGCAAATTTGGCATAAATGGCAGCCTTTTGCTCGATGCAACCGCGATGTAGCGAAGTTTTCCTGCTTTCACCTGTGCGTCAATATTCGGCATGGTGCTGAATAGCACAGGAACCTGACCGGAAAGTCCATCAAGCACCGCCTGCGAGCAACCCTTGTATGGGACGTGCACCATGTTTGATTTGGCCAACTGATTAAACCGAATCCCGGCGAAGTGCGGTGCTGTTCCAGTCCCACAGGAAGAGAAGCCAAGCTTGTCGCCTTGCTTTCGCGAGTACTCCGCAAGTTCGGCCAGTGTCTTTACCGGCAGCGATTGATTGACTGCAATGACAATGGGTGTCGACGCCACTGCGGCAATTGGCCTCAGACTCTTCTGAATATTCAGGGAATGCGCGACACCCAGTGCAGCGCTAATGGTCAGAGTATTGTTATGGATAAGAAGGGTTGAGCCATCAGGTTTGCTTCGGGCAACGAATTCGGTACCCAGATTCCCGGAGGCGCCTGGTTTGTTATCCATTACAACTGGCTGTCCAAGCTTTGCCGCCAGGCGTGGCGCAAGGATTCGACCCACAACATCCGCCCCGCCGCCCGCTGGAAATGGAGAAATCACGGTAATCGGTCGGTCCGGAAATGATCCGTTAGCCAGGCAACCCAAAGGAAGGGCGCAAGCCATCCAAACCAGCCATGTGGAATATTGAATCATAATCTTTGTCTCCTGACTTTTTCATTTTTCTCGACTCTGGTTTATGTACTATTAATTCAGAATCGGTTCATATCATCCATCGCCCTTCGCGGCGATAGAATTACTAAACAGCCGATGGGCAACGCAAATTCTTTATACGACAATCACGAAATTTTCAAATTGACATTCTTAGTGTTGGTGAATTCCAGAAGTTCTTCGAAACACTCCTCTCTTCCAATTCCAGACTGCTTGACCCCACCAAATGGTGCCCCAATAAAGTGCTGACTGGTATTATTGACCCAAATGTATCCCGCTTGCATTCTTTGAATGGCGCGATGTGCTGTATTGAGATTATTGGTCCAGATCGATCCGGTTAATCCGTAGTCGACGTCATTGACTACATCCCAAAGCTGATCCTCGTCCTCCCATCGGAAGACGGACATGATTGGACCAAAAACCTCTTCCCTCGCGAGACGCATGTCTGGACGAACCTCAGAGAAGATGGTGGGCTCGAAAAAAAAGCCATCTTCTAGCTCGGGGGCAGCAGGTGTGCGACCACCGCACACCAGTAGCGCCCCCTCTTCCAACGCTAAGTTCACGTACCCCTTCACCCTGTCGAGATGAACTTGACTGATAAGGGCGCCCATCGTCGTGGCAGGATCTAAAGGGAATCCCGGCTTATGGCGTTGAGGGAGAAGTCTGGCGACTCGCTCAAGCACTTCGTCATGAATGTCTGTGTGCAGAAAAACCCGGCTGGTAGAACCGCAGCTCTGGCCAGCCCACGCGAAGTTCATGCCGCCGATGATGCCGTCGATCAAACGATCAATATCTGCATCAGGGTAGGCTACCAGTGCATTCTTCCCGCCGAGCTCCAGCAGCACCGGTTTGATGCTCTCGGCCGCAGTCTTCATCATCGCGCGGCCAGTCGGCACGCCACCGATCAACGTGACTTTCCTGACCAGGGGATGCGATGCCAGCGCCTCCCCCGCCTCGCGAAACCCCGTGACGAAATTCACGACGCCCGCAGGGAGCAGTTCGCCAATCAGCTCGGCCAGACGCAGGATTGAGAGTGGGGCCTGATCGGGTGCCTTCACGATGACCGTGTTGCCAGCGGCCAGCGGCGCCGCAATGCGCATGGCGGCGAACATCAGCGGGTGGTTGTAAGCGACTATCCGCGCCACGACTCCAAGTGGCTCGCGAACGGTGAAGTTGAAGTTGCTGTCGCCCTGAGGGATCGTCTCGCCCTTCACCTCCATTGCCAAACCGGAAAAATAATCAATGGCGTCAGCCGCAAAACGAGCATCGTTTGCGAGCGTCGATACGGGGTTACCCGTATTAAGCGAATCCAATTGCGCCAATGCGAATGCGTTCTCGCGGATGACTGCCGCTGCTTCACGAAGCAGCCGTCCACGCACGAGAGGCGGTGTGCTGGCCCAGGCGGGAAACGCTGCATGGGCAGCGTGGACCGCTGCATCGATATCATTTGGCAATGCAACCGGCGTTCGCGCCAGTAGCTTGTTGCATGCAGGATCGATCGTATCGGCGTACGTGCCGTCCTTGGGCTCATGCCACGCACCGCCATAGAACAGCGCCATGTGTTGCGGCATAACGCCGTGGGGAACGCTTTGATGACTCATGGCTATTCTTCTCTATATGTACTCGGATGGTTCGCGGGCTGCTGCCTCCAACAGTTGCGGTGTACGATACGGCCGAGTCTTCTACATATCAATCTCGATTAATTAGTCGACACAAGTCGTGTACTGTCGGTCTAGATGCCGAGGCGCGCTTGCAAAGCGTAGAGCTCACGCATTCAGCGTGAATTGAGGCTTCCCTCAGAGGTGTGGCATGGAACTGAGCATCGTGGCCAGTCGCTACCGTTCACATTGATCAAAGGGCAACCGATGACACAGTCCCAAAAGAAACCGGTGGCCAAGGTGCCACTACCACCTCGAGAAGGTATCGCTCAGACGTATGTCACGGCAGAACAGGCGGCCCAGGCGCTAGGGATCAAGCAGGCCTCGCTATACACATATGTCAGTCGCGGCCTGATTCGATCCGTGTTGCAGCCGGGTAGTCGGTCGCGGCTTTACTATCGCGAAGATGTCGAGCGGGCCACAATGCGTATCGGCGGACGGGCTGGGCGGCCGGAAACGGTGGAGGCGGTGATGAGCTGGGGCCACCCCGTCTTCCATACTCTTATTACGGATCTGACAGACGAGGGGCCTTTCTACCGGGGCCAATCCGCAATCGCACTCGCGGAGTGCGATCGAGGTTTTGAGTCCGTCGCAGAACTGCTGTGGGATGGACTTGACCAGCCAGGTCTTGCACACTGGGACACACCACGCTTGCCTGAGGCATTTTTCACGCGACTTTCTACAGCCCTTGACGGCGCCGTCGGGCTGACGGGCTTGCGCATCATGTCCATTGCGACCTCTCTATTTGAGTTGGATGGAAGCGGGCATTCCGGCTTTGACAAAGCCACGACGACCGCGGATGCCAGGGTTCTACTGCAGATATATGCAGCCGCGATGGGCCTCATGGGTCCGGGGCGGCAGTACATCAGTCATCAGAACCTGGAGCCATCCTCCGTCGCGTCGGTCCTCCTGACGGCATTGGGCGTCCCTATTACAGAGGCTGCACTTCGTGCATTGAACGCAGCCTTGATACTGTGTGCTGACCATGAGCTGTCATCAGCGACTCTCTCCGCAAGGGTGGCAGCGTCATGCGGTGCAAATTTGACCGCTTGCCTCGTCACCGCGATCGCGACCCATTCGGGGTCTTTGGTTATTGGCGGATGTGAAAAAAGTGAACATCTGCTTCGAAAGGCCCACGACACAGAGGAAATGTATCAACTGTTGTCCGAGCTCGAGCGCAGTGGCAGTTACATCCCCGGCTACAACCTCAAGGCCTATCCCAAGGGCGACCCTCGCGCGCGCAAGCTTTTGGCACTGGCGGCGTCCCTCGGAACGGAAACACAGCCCGTCCTCGATCTTGTCACCGACGTCGGACGACGGTTCGATCTCGAGCCTAGCCTGGAAATTGGCCTGGTTTCATTGGCGATGGCGCTACGGTTTCCGCCTGGCACAGCTTCAATCATCTGGGCCCTCGCACGAGCATCGGGATGGGTTGCCCATATCATCGAACAGCGCGAAGCGGGCTTCATGCTGCGACCCAGAGCCCGGTATATCGGACCACCTACGCGTTGAGAGGCGCCCCGTGCCGCCGCACAGAATCCCTCAGGCGTAACAGAGAAGTTCAAGCGCCTCATAAACCTCATATGATCGACGTCCCGCGACGACCTTGCATTCGCAGAATGCTCCATTATACTTAGGCACCTAATATTAAAGTACAGGCGGCTAATGAGAGACGCAGAACTGCTTGACTGGCACGACGGGCTACTGGTCGGGCACACCGAAATTGATCAGGAACATCGAGAATTTTCGGCCCTGATCCGTAGACTCGGCGAAGCGCCTGACAGTGGACTGGAGCAGGCACTTGACGCGGTATTGGCTGCTGCGCGCGCTCATTTCTCCCACGAAGACGCCGTGATGGAGGACAGTCAATTCCCGCCACGCGGTTGCCACATCCGCGAACATGCTGCTGTCATTGCATCGATGACCGGGGTGAAGACGAGACTGGCCCACGGCGAGGTGCGACCAGTGCGTCAACTGGCCCAAGAGCTAACGCGCTGGTTCCCTGCCCATGTACAACACCTGGATTCCGCACTCGCGCACTGGATCTGCAAGCAATCGGCAGGTGCCAAACCTTTGGTATTCCGAAGGTCCACCGGCCCGTCGCCACAAAGGGAAGCTGCGTAAGGGTGTCGCGCGCCGTGGCAGAATATGGCTTCGACAATAGAACTGCCTTCCCTTATGTCAAAAGCGTCCGAACAGAGAGAGCATGAGATTGCTCTGCGCATTCTGCATCGTTGGCACGACGATGTCCCTAACGACCGGATGGCGCACCTCGTCAAGGACACCACACGAGCCTTCTTGAGAGCGCTCCAGGACCGTCTGTCAAAGCACGACGTGCAGTTGGGCCATTGGACTTTCCTGCGAATTCTCTGGGAGCGCGACGGCCTGACCAAACGCGAACTCAGTGCCGAAGCCGGGGTGATGGAGCCAACGACGTTCTCCGCCCTGCAAGCTATGGAGGCGCTCGGCTATGTCACGCTGGAGCGGCGGGCAAACAATCGCAAGAACATCTACGTCTTCTTGACCCCACTCGGCAAGCGCCTCCGAAAGACGCTCGTACCGCTTGCCGAGGAAGTGAACGATGTGGCCGTACACCGCCTTTCTCCAGACGAGGTGGCCATTACACGGCGCGCCCTTCTTGTGATGCTTGACAACCTCACTCAGGATCAAGAAGGTACTGCAGCACCGTAAGCCGGCCGCCCTGCCCGCTTTCTTTCCGTACTGTCCCATACCGGACGCGCGTTCTGCGCGTCCTACCTTGGTCTCCCACCACATTCGCGTCCCGCTCACGGACGCACTTCTACCACGTCGTGCCAATCAACTGTTCAGCACGCCGCCGGCACCTTCGGTCACCCACTAACCACTTACATACTTAGTCGACTAAGTATTTTCCCTCGGTTCAGCAATCTGCTGGTTGCCATCATCGCTCACGCTCACTATGCTTAGGCACCTAAGCTTTTTTAACGAGAAATAAGGATTGCATCGGGCGTCAGCCAACGATGCGTCCATAAGGAGTCCCTGCAATGATGACGAAAGAGGAAAACGATCTGCTTTGCCGAGTCGAAGGCGATGCTCCAATGGGCCAATTGATGCGGCGTCACTGGACCCCAGTGTGCCTGCTCGAAGAGGTTTCCGAACCTGACGGGGCACCAGTGAAGGCACGCGTGTTTGGCGAAGACCTGGTCGTATTCCGCGACAGCGACGGACGCGTTGGCGTCATGGACGAGTATTGCCCGCATCGAAGGGCATCTTTGGTCTTTGGCCGCAACGAAGAGGGCGGTCTGCGATGCCTGTATCACGGATGGAAAATGGACGTGGACGGCAATGTCCTTGAGATGGTTTCCGAGCCGGCGTCCAGCGGCATGGCTGAAAAAGTCAAGCACAAGGCCTATCCGGTCAAGGAATGGGGCGGTATGGTGTGGGCCTATATGGGCGCGGCCGACGCGGCTCCAGCGTTCACGCCTCCACGCTGGGCCCCCACAGCGGATACGCGCGTAAGCATCGCCAAGGTGCTCCTCCCCTGCAATTGGGCGCAAGTTCTGGAAGGCGCCATCGACTCGGCGCATAGCTCAAGCCTGCACAGTTCGGACATGGTGCCGGCGCGCGTAGACGGAGCGAAAGCGACGACCAACTTGTGGCTGCGCCCATCCACTGACAAAGCACCGCGCCTTCAGGTAGATCGCGGCGCTTACGGCTTCCGGTACGCCGCTATCCGTCGCCCAATCCATCAGGCGCAGACGCATGACTACGTGCGGTCCACTGTATTTGTCGCGCCGGCAACCGCATTGATTCCGCCGAACAATCTCTACAACGTCGCCAACGTCAATGTACCGATGGACGACACGAATACGGCCTTCTATTTCATTGCCTGGGGTCACCCCGCGCAGACCCCTGAGACCGAAACGTGGCGAAAGTTCCTGCGCCAGACGGTCGGCGTGGATCTCGACGAATACTATCGGCCACTACGAAATGTGGAGAATCGATTCTGGCAGGATCGACAAGCGATGAAGGCAGGGAACTTCACTGGGATCACTGGTTTTCCGAACCAGGACGTTGCCATGTGGTTGACCATGGGGCCAATTGCCGACAGGACGCACGATCGACTCGGTGCAAGCGATCTGGCAATTGTCGAGTTCCGCAAGCAAATGCTGGATGCCGTCAAAGACTTCCAGGCAACCGGTGAAGCGATCGGAATCGGTAGCAATGCAATTCCGGAGAACGTTTGCGCCTTTCAGTCTGTGGTACCCAAGACCGATGACTGGCGAAGCTTCGCTGTGAGCTATGTATGGGCCGACGGAATCGACCGTTCAGAGCTTGAGCCGTCGTATTCGGTGAACGCATAGCGCGCGAATCCGATGCTGGCAGATCGCACTTCAAACGATACCTACGACCTTACTATCAGATGACCAAGCTCCGCCTGTCTGTCGCCATGGGCGACTATGACCGTACACGCGCCCTACTGGACGGCCGCGTCCAGATTGATGGCGTCGATCCGGTCTTCATGACGCTCAATCCCGAAGAAATGTTCTTTCGCGCGATGCGGAGTCAAGACTTCGACATAAGTGAACTCTCTTTTTCGAGCTACCTAGTCAAGCATTCGCGTGGCGATTGCCCGTACATCGCGGTGCCGGTGTTTCTTTCGCGCGCGTTCCGCCATACGTCGATCTATGTTCGCAAAGACCGTATCAAGCGACCAGAGGATCTAAGGGGCTGTCGTATCGGTGTTCCCGAGTATCAGCTCACCGCCATCGTCTGGGCGCGCGCCATTTTGCAGGATGACTATGGTATCCGTCCGTCGGATGTCACGTGGGTACGTGGTGGCATTGACACGCCGGGTCGTCCCGAAAAGGTGAAGCTGCAACTGCCTGCCGATGTACGCGTAGAGGCTGCTCCCGAAGGGCGGACAATCTCCGAGATGCTTGCCAGCGGCGAAATCGAAGGGTTCATTGCCCCGCGGCCGCCAAGCCCGGCTGCGTTACGAAACCAGGATGTCGCGTGGCTCTTCGATGATCCTACTGCCGAAGCGAAGAACTACTTCTCGCGCACAGGCGTCTTTCCCATCATGCACGTGGTCGGAATTCGGAAGACCCTTGCTGAGGCACACCCTTGGTTGCCCGGCGCTGTGTTCAAGGCGTTCAACCAGTCAAAAGCCTACGCGCTGGAGCAGCTTGCCGATACGTCAGCCACCAAGGTGACGATGCCGTTTGTCGAGGAAATGCTCAAGGCAGCGCGCGAGACGCTTGGTGAGGACTACTGGTCGTACGGAGTCCAAGCGAATCGACCTACGCTGGACACGTTCGTGCGGCATCACCATGGCCAAGGGCTGTCCGATCGCCTGGTGTCGGTGGAAGAGATCTTCCATCCGTCTACGTACGAGTCCTACAGCATTTGAGAGTATCGCGCACACCGGCGGTCTCGCCGGGCGTGCCGCATGGAGCCAAGATGTTTGAGTACAACGAAACCCTTGAGCAGGCGCGTAAGCGCAACGTCGAAGACGCCCTCCGCGAGGATATCGGCTGCAAGGACTGGACGGCACAGCTTGTGCCGTCCGGGAAACCTGCACGAGCGTCGGTTACGGCGAAGGACGACGCGGTCATAGCTGGCCAGTCGTGGTTCGAGGCGTGTATTACTACGCTCGACACGAACGCGCGCATTGAATGGCTTGTTCCAGAAGGTACATTCGTGGCCGCGGGCTCCCTCTTGTGCCTGATCAGCGGTGAAGCCAGAGCGCTCCTGTCCGCAGAGCGCGCAGCACTGAACTTTCTCCAAATGCTGTCTGGCGTTGCCACCGTAACGCGTAGCTATGTCGAGCAGATAGTTGGCGTGTCACCAAATCCTAAAGGTTGCGTGATTCTTGATACCCGCAAGACCATGCCAGGGCTACGACAAGCGCAGAAGTATGCTGTCCGTGTCGGAGGGGGTTCCAACCATCGCATGGCACTATGGGACGGCATCCTGATCAAAGAGAATCACATTGCCGCTGCCGGAGGCGTCCGCCAGGCACTTGAGCTTGCCAGGACCTTCGGTGGGAATATCAACATTCAGATCGAGGTCGAAGATCTCGCCGAGCTCGAAGAAGCGCTAGATGCTGGTGCCGATAGCGTACTCCTTGACGACTTCAGTCTTGCCGATATGTCAAACGCCTTCGCGTTAAACGCAAGCCGCGCGGTGCTGGAAGTATCAGGCGGCGTTAGTCTTGATTCGTTGCGTGACATTGCCGCAACCGGAGTCGATCGTATCTCAAGCGGGACACTGACCAAGAACATTCGGGCCATCGATCTCTCGATGCGCATCGAAGGCTGATACGGAGCGCTCATCGTGACCCAATCCCATATTGAATCTCATGCTGACACGCAAATGCTATTGCGTGTCGCAACCATCTGTGACGCGGCACAAGGTATCCGCAGTTTTGAGTTTGTGCAGCCGGATGGGTCAGACCTGCCCGCGTTTACGCCTGGCTCGCATATCAAGATACAGGTTCCCAACGGCCTGCTGCGCAAGTATTCGCTATGCAACGATCCCGCGGAACGTCACCGCTATGTCATAACGGTGAAACGCGATGAACATGGACAAGGAGGATCTGTAAGTCTCTGTGACGAGACCCGGGAAGGCGACCTGATCCCCATCAGCGTTCCCGAGAACGCATTCCCTCTCGCGGAGAATGGCAAGTCGTTCATCTTCATCGCTGGTGGTATCGGGATTACACCGATTCTCTCGATGATCCGAAGCTTCGGCGAACTCTCGACCTCTAAGTGGAAGCTCTACTACTTCACGCGCTCCCCTGAGACAACCGCCTTTCTACAAACACTTCAACAACCCGAGTTGAAGGGCAAAGTCAAGATTCATCATGACTTCGGTGACCCCGCGAACGCCTTCGATCTGTGGCCAGTGCTTGAACGGCCGTGCGACGCCCATGTTTATTGCTGTGGCCCTCGCGGTCTCATGGAAGCCGTGCGTGATATGTCCGGACACTGGCCCGCAACGCGGATCCACTTCGAGAGTTTTAACCAGGGCGGCGAGGTGCGTCCGGATGACACAGCCTTTAACGTGGTGCTCGACCGCTCCGGGCAGCGCTTCGAAGTGCCCGTCGGCAAGACGATTCTGGACGTCCTTCGCCAGCACGGATGCAATCCCGCCTCGTCTTGCGAGAGCGGCACTTGCGGTACATGCAGGACGAAGATTGTCTCGGGCGTAGCGGACCACCGGGACATGGTGCTTATGCCGGACGAAATGGAGCATGAAATCATGATCTGCGTTTCACGATCCAAAGGACCGGAGTTGGTGATTGATCTATGACCGATCCTGTCAATCCAGTACGCATCGGGGTGGCAGGCCTTGGTCGCGCATTCTCCCTGATGCTGCCAACGTTCCTGGCCGATGAGCGCATCAAGCTTGCCGCCGCATGTGACCCTCGCGAAGTAGCGCGCCAGCAGTTCGCGCACGATTTCGGTGCCCCAGTCTTTGAAGATCTGGCGTCGATGGCACGATCGCCGAACATTGATGCAATCTACATCGCGAGCCCTCACCAGTTTCACGCAGCGCACGCTTGCCTGGCCGCAGAAAGTGGGAAGCACTTGCTGGTTGAGAAGCCTATGGCGCTATCAATGGCCGAGTGCGACCTCATGATCGCGGCATGCGAGCGCGCGGGTGTCCATATGATTGTTGGTCACTGCCACAGCTTCGATTCGCCGTATCTACATGCTCGCAGACTTATCGCGTCCGGAGAATTTGGCGCGGTGCGCATGATTCACGCATTGAACTACACGGACTTCCTCTATCGCCCCCGACGCCCCGAAGAGCTTCAAACGGCAGCGGGCGGTGGCGTAGTGTTTAGCCAAGCCGCGCACCAGGTCGACGTAGTCAGACTGTTGGCAGGATCCGCCGCCTGCCGTGTCCGTGCAACCCTCGGACAATGGGATCCCGCACGGCCAACAGAGGGCGCCTACTCCGCCACGATGTGGTTCGACGATGGTGTCTTTGCGTCGATGACATACAGTGGCTACGGGCGCTTCGATTCCGATGTTTGGAACGGCAATATCACCGAGATGGGATTTGCGAAATCCGACTCGGACTATGGCAAGACGAGGCGCAGACTTGCAACAATTGGATCTGCAGAAGCAGAGGCACGCCTAAAGGCCGAGAGCACCTATGGCGGCCCATCATGGCAACGAACACCCAACAGTGCTTCACCGGTAGCCAACCAGCACTTTGGTCCCATTATCGTCAGCTGCGAGCATGCGGACATTCGCCCCACACCAGATGGTGTATGGGTATATGGTGACGCGATCCAGGAACACATCCCCTTGCCGCCCCCTGCCGTTCCGCGCTTTGAAGTCATCGACGAGTTGGTGGACGCGATCGTTCATGACCGTAGTCCGCTCCATAACGGGGTGTGGGCCAGAGCGACTCTCGAAGTGTGCCTTGCCATGCTGGCCTCTGATAAGGAGCTCCGGGATATCCCTCTTACTCGTCAGCGCTAACGACTTTTTGCGTGGCGTGCGAGTCATCCCAACGCCCTCACTGCCTGTCATAACATTGCATTCGTGATAGTCGCCATTAGAGCGGCGCTTCTCGGATATGAATTGGAGACAAGATATGAAGCCCCCGCGTATCAACTTCGCCAGACGAAATCTTTGCCTCGGCCTCGCGGCCCTCGCCCTGTGTCCCACGCTCGGAAACGCCAGCACGAACGCATGGCCATCACGACCAATTCGCTTTATCGTACCGTACGCACCAGGTGGATTGCCCGATACAGTTGCACGCGCACTATCGCAGCAGCTAACGCAGCGCTTCGGCCAACCCGTCGTTGTTGACAACCGTCCTGGCGCGAATGGTGTCGTGGCTGCACAAGCGCTAAAATCCAGTCCTGCCGACGGCTATACGTTTCTCGTCACCGATGGCTCGATGATGTCGATCAACCCGGTGATCTACAAGAACCTATCGTACGATCCTAAGCGAGACTTTCTACCGGTTGCGCTCGCTGCCAAGTCCCCGCTCTTCCTGGCGGTGAACTCGCATGTTCAGGCCAACACTCTGCAGAATTTCATCGCCTTGGCCAAATCAAAGCCCGGCACGCTCAACTATGGTTCGTCTGGGATCGGCAGCAGTCACCAATTGTCGATGGAGGCATTGAAGATTGCATTAAAACTGGATATCAAGCACATCCCCTTCCGAGGATCCGGACAATCTGTTCCCGCGCTGATCGGCGATCAGGTACAAGTGGTATTCGCCGCGCTCCCCTCGCTATCGGGATTCGTAAAATCTGGACAAGTGAAGATCCTCGGCACGAACTCGCTCCAGCGGTCGAAACTTGCACCGGAAGTCCCAGCGATCTCGGAGGTGGTACCGGGATACGACTACGCGGTGACGGTCGGCGTGCTGGCGGCTACGGGTACGCCCGCCACCGTCATTCAAAAAATGTCCGATGCCATTGCGGAGGCCGTCAAGACGCCAGAAGTAGTTTCCCAGTTCCACGTGGCAGGCATTGAACCCGTTGGTGGTTCCAGTGCCGAATACGCTAAGGCCATCGAAAATGAAGCCACGCGTTATGCCGAGGCGATCAAGATCGCCCATGTCGTAGCGGAATAGGAGGGAAGCTCGCATAGGCGCGGTGAGCATCGCGCCGTCAACCATAGGCGGGTAGTCTCGGTCCGTCCGCGCCACTTTAGAACTAATGCAGACACTGGTTCCGCTTTCACCTAATCTGTGGTGAGTACGGAACCAGTACAGCATGGATGGGCATTATCCTGTATCGCAGGCTGCGACAGGTACCGACAACAAACCCGTACGTCCCCTCACACCTACAATGGCTGTGGCATCAATAAGCTGAGCCGGTGAAAGGCATCCTCCCGTCGGATGTCGCGCGCGCGGGAGTGACCGCGGCTGAACGGGCGACCCTGCATCGGCGCGACAGTCATGACTCACGCAAAAAACGATCCGCTCGGTCCGGACGGGCCGGGAGAAGGGGCAAGCTCCCCCCTCCTCCCACCCTGGTACAAGTTGGTGCGGACACGTTGTAGTGAACGTGACGCATGTCACTTGCAGGTGCAGGTGCAGGTAAGGCTCAAGCTACCACACCATCCCGCAACAGGCACCCGATCTCCTCAGCCGACAGGCCGCTTTCCAGTAGCACTTCCGTGGTGTGCTCACCTAACGCTGGGGGCGGAGAGAAGCCGCTCCGGTTATCACCGTCGAATCGAACTGGCCTGTTCGCAGCGCGCACAGGCCCCAGTTTCGGATGGACAAGTTCATAGAAAACATCTAAATGGCGTGTTTGGATATCGTCGGCAAGGTCCTCCAGCCGCCGTTCCGGTGCGAACGGTACATCGTGCTTTTCCAGCAATGGCAGCCAATGTGAGCGCGGCTGCGACGAGAAGACCTGTGCCAACTCCTCCGCTAGCTCCCTGTAGTGCGTCACTCGCGCCTGGCGGTCCGGGTACCGTTGCAACAAGTCCGGCAATTCGATTGCCGCAACGAGACCCTCCCAGAACTTTGTCGGCGAGGATAGGTGCAAGCCGATCCGCAAGCCGTCAGCGCAAGTTACGACGAACGACTGAGAGGCGGCGCCTCGCGAGTAAAATCCGACTGGCTGCCCGCTGGAAAACAGTCTTGCCAACGGTTCAGTCGCGAAGGCGATCATCGATTCGAGCATGCTTACCTCCACATGCCGACCACGCCCCGTGCGATCACGTTCATTTAGCGCAGCAAGAATCCCCAGCGCAGCAAACATTCCGGTGATGGCATCGGAAACGGCAGGCCCCGCTACACGTGCGTCCGCGCCCTGGTGGAACATAGAAAGCCATCCGGACAACGTTTGCCCAACGTTGTCGTATGCCGGCCTGTCGACATAGGGGCCACTGGAGCCGTATCCCGTAATGCTGCAATAGACTGCGCGTGGGTTGAGCGAATGAATACGCTCGTAGTCCAACCCCAGTTTCTTCTCGACGCCGGGGCGCACATTGATCACCAGCGCATCGGCCTTGCGGATCAACGACTCCAATGCAGAGGCAGCTGATGGCGACGAGTAGTCGATCGCGACACTGCGCTTGTTCCTGTTATGTCCTTGGAAATGCGAGCTATAGAGCCCGTCATTGAAGGCCCGAAAGGGATCGCCCGCGCCGGGTCGCTCGACCTTGATAACGTCCGCACCCATCTCAGCGAGTAGCATCGCCGCATAGGGAGCGGTAATGAAGTTGCCAAAATCCAGGACCGTCAGCCCCTCCAGCGGTTGCTTTCCAGTGTCTTTCATATCTGCCTCAATCCGGCTTGACGCCGGTCATGTTCACCAGCTTTGCCATTTTTTCGGTCTCTTTTCGCAGGAAGCTGCGGAATTCTTCCGGCGACGAGGGTGACGCGACAACGCCAAGAGCCTCGAGGCGCTCCTTAATCTCCGGCTCGCTGAGGACAACCTTTATCTCACGCGCTAGTCGTTGCACCGCCTCGCGTGGCGTTCCGGCCGGTGCGACAATGCCATACCACGACATAAACTCGAACTTCGGTAACCCTGCTTCTGCGACGGTCGGCACCGTAGGAAACGATGCTTGACGTTTGGCACTGGTTACTGCGAGTGGAACCACGCGGCCTTGTTTTACATACGGCGCCGCTGTAGACGTCCCGGTGAACATTAGTTGCACCTGCCCCGCCATCAGATCGGCGAGCGCAGGCGCGACTCCTTTATAGGGCACGTGGTTGACATCAATCCTCGCCAGGGACTTGATCCACTCCATCGCCAACTGATGGGGTGTTCCGTTCCCGATCGACGCGTAGTTGAGGACTCCCGGCTTCGCCTTCGCCAATGCGATGCAGTCTCCCAAAGACCTGATGTTTGCAGACGGTGTTGCCACCATCACAAGCGGTACGGACACCAGTTGGCTAATGGGTGCGAAGCCGTTTGCGGAGTCATAGGGCAGCTTCGGAAAGAAGGAGGCGTTGATGGCATGCGAGTCGGTAATCAGGCCGATGGTGTAGCCATCCGGCGCAGCTTTCGCTACCTGGTCCGTGCCGATGATGGTGCTAGCTCCGCCCTTGTTGTCTACAATCACCTGCTGCCCCATGGATTGCGAGAGCTTCTGCGCGAGCAATCGCGCGACGATGTCAGTACCGCCACCCGGTGGGTACGGCACAATCAAGCGAATCGGTTTGCTCGGGTAATTGCCCTCGGCCGTTGCGCTCCCCATCGGCAGACCGAGCGCTAGAAGGAGCGCGACTGCGCCGAGTACCTTGCGCCGTGGCGCGCAATGCTTGCCTGAATACATCTTTTGTCTCCGAATTTATTTTGTAACCGACTCATGACTCTGCGCGAGTTGGCGGATTTTCCGCATCGCGGAATCGAGCTAACGTTGTGCGAATAGAGTGCTTCGCATTGCTTGCGCCGGATCTCGTCGTCCGGTGGGGAAAGGTTGTTTTGGTATATCGCGTAGCCGTCGAACTATCCGGCGCAAGCTCAGCCGGCTATGTGCGACGACGACTCTTGCTCCGTACGCTCCCATACCTCTTGCGCCAGCGGGTGACGTAGTTCCTCGGCAATATGGCCGACGAGACCAACGGCTCGACCGATCACAGCGAGGCCGCGGCTCAAACGCCACGGAATTCCTAGCTCTGACGAGAGTGCTGCAATCGCGCCAGTGGCGTTGACGGGGAGCTGGCCGGGCTTGTTTAGCGCTTGCTCGGCAGCCGAAGCGATATATTGCATAAGCGTCACATACTTCCCGCTCAGCCCATGTTCTGCGGCAAGTGCGAACAAGCGCGTGGTACGTGGATCCACGGGTTTGTGAACCGGATGTCCTATGCCTGGGATGGCTTGGCGCGACTCACGGCAGCGCTTGACAATGGCCTCCGCAAGGGACCTGAGTTCCGACCCGGTTGGGTTGTCAGGCGCGCCCGCGAGCGCTTCTTGCAGAATGCGCGCTGCGCCTTCCGCAGTCCCGGCGAAAGTAGTGCCCATCCCGAGCAGCCCTGCCGCGACAGCTCCCTGCAGCGATTCGGGCGCTCCGAGGTACGTCAACCGCGTGGCAATCGCCATGGGCGTCATGCCATGCTCGACAAGCGTGGCCAGCATCGCATTAAAGACGACGGACTCTGACGCTGTTGGTAACCGCCCTTGCATCTCGAGGAATGCGAAGTCTCCCAGATTGAGGTGGCCCATGATGTCCGTCATCAGGTCCATACCTTTGACGCGAATACGGGTGGCATCACTCCATCCCATATCCGAACGCAATGGCTTTCGCTCTCTGTTCATATTCTTGTCTCCGTCTAATCAGATTTGCTATCTCGCAAGCATCCTGGCGGACTCTAAAGCTCGTCGCGCAGCTTTCCAATCACGTGGAATCATGTAGACTATTCGCGCTATGGATGGCGACCAAATCGATCTCAACTTGCTTCGGGTGTTTGACGCGCTGATTAAGGACGGTAATCTCACGCGAGCCGGCTACCGGCTTGGGCTATCGCAACCTGCGATGAGTCATGCGTTGTCGAAACTACGCAAGCTGACTGGCGATAGCTTGTTTGTACGTGTCCCGACGGGCATGAACCCGACGGAACATGCGCTGCGCATTGCGCCATCGATTCAAGAGGGGATTCGTCTTCTGGAGACGGCGTTCGAAGGAGACGCACCTTTCGACCCGCAGTCAAACGAGCGCACATTCCAGATACTCTTGAGCGACATTGGCGAGCTTGTATATCTTCCGCGGCTGATGAATCATCTCCGTGAGATCGCCAAGGGCGTAACCGTACGTGCTCTCAATCTGCCTCGCGAAGCGTATGTGGAAGCTTTCCTCTCTGGGGAAGCCGATCTGGCTATTGGGTTCCTGCCCGGACTTGGTGCCGGCTTTTATCAGCAGCGCCTGTTCAGCGATACCTACATGTGCCTCGTACGCGATGGCCACCCCCGCGTGCGTAGTACGCTTTCCTTGGCGCGCTTCGTGGAAGAGTCACACGTACTGGTCGAACCCAGCGGCTCCCGATATGTCACGCCAGCTCACCAGACCTCGACAACGACGCTGATCGAACATTTCCTGGCCGAGCGAGGATTGAAGCGTAAAGTTGCCCTATACGTCCCTCATTTCCTGGCGGTCCCTGACATCGTGCAGTCCAGCGACCTTATCGCAACCATTCCAAGTTATATGGTCCGCCACTGCACCCCAAGACTCGGGGTAAAGATTCTGCCCCTGCCATTCGATGTACCGAGCTTCGACGTGAAACAATTCTGGCATGCACGCAACCATCAGGATGCCGGAAATCGCTGGTTGAGAAAGCAGATTGCCGACCTGTTTAGCGGCATCCCAGTTAAGTAGTCACGCCCAGTGCCTTCGGGCAAAGGGAAAAACCGAGTGGGGAGTCGATTGCTCGCGCCGCCACCCGGTAAAAGGACCACATGGAGACTCAGAGAATGGCGCAATTGCCAACCAGCCACGAAGGATGGGAGCTTCACTACGCGCTGACCGTTCGCCCAAGCGAGTCTCCCCTTGGGCAAAATATACGCCTGGTGCGCGAAGTTAAAAGATGTGTTTCACGCCTAGCATTGCGCCAAATTGATTCCCTCCCGGCGTGGGATTGGTACCGCTTTGCCCGCTGTTCACCGCGCTCGTTGCGTTACCAAAGTTGTTGATGTAGCCGACGGTTCCATATGCAGATGTTCGCTTCGTGAACGCATAGAGCGCCCGACCCGCAAAGAGCCACGCTTTATTTGGACTATTGTGGAATCGTTGGTGATAGATCTCACTCTCAAGCGTGACGGCAGGTGTCAGTGCGTAGGACACGCCACCATAGAACAGGTCGCTGCGCGGCGTTGCACTCGCGCGATTGTCTCGCCGCAGCCAGCCGCCGCCAATCTGGACCTTGCCGACATTAAACTGACCACCAAGGACCATCCGGTCATCCTTGAGCGCGCTGCTCGTCAGGCCGGCAAATGCCCCAGGCCCGCCTCGGATCGAGTCATACGCGGCACTAATATTCCACGTATCGGTACCATACTTCACCAATGCAGACCACTCACGGCATTGACGTGAATCCGCCGGATTCTCCCCGGCGCAGTTAGTGCCGGTTGGGCTGTTTGCATTCACTGTGTCCCGCCCGAAACTATACGTTCCGCCGACGGTCAACCCACCGAAAGTCCCCTTATATGAAATGGCGTTGTCAGCCCGCGCGGTAGACGTATATACATCGAGTGACGCGGATCCAAAGATGTTCGGGCCAAGCAGATCGTTCTCCGCCATGCCCCAGAAAAGCATCGTAAACTGCCGCCCCAACGCAATTTGCCCCCAGTTCCCGGAGACACCGACGAGAGCCTGACGGCCAATCAGTCTGCCACCCTGCGTGATCGTTCCCGTATCAGAAGCGAAACCCGATTCCAGCCAGAAGATCGCTTTGTTTCCGCCGCCGAGATCTTCCGTACCACGCAAGCCCCAGCGCGAAGGCACCGCGCCGGATTGCATGAAAGTATCGCTATACCTCGCAGCGCCAACGCCATTAACGTAAGCCACACCCGTGTCGACGACACCATAGAGGGTCACGTTCTGGGCTAAAACCATCCCCGGAAATATCCCCGCAACCAATGCGACAACTCTCCCCATCTTCATTTTCTCTCACTCCTCCAGCTCTATATTTCGCGCTCGCCAGACGAGCGCCGGCCTTTCCACCTCACGCGGAAAATTCCTTTTACTGCAGAAATTTGCAACCGATCAGCCTCGCCGCGAATCGCCCCGATCTGACGCCAGGAGCCCTGTTTCAGCAATCCAAGAATGGCGCGACTGAACTGCGCACCGGTACCGCCGGTTTGCGCGCACGATGCTGCCTGCGCACTGAATGCGCAGGCTACGCAGATCCGCGCAACGCTGCATCAACCGGAGACCGGTGCCCCGGCCAGCTACTTCTGACTCATTGACGACTGATGCTCATCACGGAGAACCCAGATCCCCCACGCAGAATCGGTGACGTAGATGTTCCCTCGAGCATCCTGCAGGACATCCTGCGTCGCGTTCGACGTCAAGGTTCCTCCCTGGCTCGTGACTGGCGTAGGCGGATCAGGAGGGAGGAACCAGCCACGTTCCCGGACGTCACGCGGGTCGCTGATGTCGAATGCGCGAAGCCCCGCGGTGAACCACGCAACGTACATCGTGTCCTTCGGGGTCATGACATCCGGGTTGTAGAGTTCCGTGACGGTATTGTGCGGACCGAAGCGACCAGGTTTGTCACAGAAACTCTTGTACTTCGCACCCGGCGGAGGTACGGGCGTCGGGAACAGCGACTTGAGAAAGGGATGCGTCGGATCCGAATTGTCGATGAACCCTACCGGCGTCATCGCCTCCGTACAGTTCCGCCTCATCGGCTCGCCAGAGAAGTACACGAGCTTCCGGTCCCAGAGTGGAATCGCGGTGTGAATGGACTGGGTGAGTGTATTGACAAAGGGAGGAATGATCCTCACTTCCCCAATCATCTTCGGGTGAGCAATGTCACTGATATCCAGGTTCACGACAGACGGTGTGTAGCCCAACGTCAGCATCTTCCCGTCTGGGCTCACAAAAGCCGGGCCGTGATAGCTTGGCGCGACCGCCCCCGGTGCTTCACCTGCCTTGGCTCCTGGATACGCCCAGCGACCTGCCTCTTTGGGATGCGCTGGATCGCTGACGTCAAGAATAACCAGAATGAAGCCACGATATCCAGGAACAGTCGTGGATAGGAACGCATACTTGCCGCCAGGATATCCATTGCGATGGCTTCCCTGCGCGCCGGCGCTCCATTTGGACAGCGGCTTAGGGTTCTCGGGATCGCTGATGTCGAAGAGTTGAACGCTTTCCTCGAAAGGCTTGTCCTTGGGGGCGGTCTCCTGAACGGTCGTCCATCCATCCGCGTGCCCGGATGACTCCTCCGAGCTGATGGGTCGACTTAAACCAAGAATGAGCAAGTTTCCGCTCAACGTGACCTGCGATGCCGCTGTTCCGGCAGGGCCCGGGACAACTTTCAGGAACTTCGGATTCGCGGGATCCGTGACGTCGACAATCTCGATACCCCTCCCTCCTTTATACAGGTACCATCGGTCGCCCACCCGCTTGATTGCAAGCTTAATACCCAGTCCGCGACGCCCGCCCATATCGGTATAACCAATCGGCTTGAGCCCACTCGCTTGCCAGCCCGATGGAATCGGATCAGCATTGGCGGACGCACACCCCAACGCAAGCCCCGCAGCCACGGAAACTGCCTTTACTAAGGTGGCAAGTCTCTTCATTTACTCTGTCTCCTGTCTTTTATGAAATTTTTATGGGCCGTAAAACTGCTACTGTTTAAATAGTAAAGTCTTCTTCCGCCAAACACGAGACAGCTGGAATTATTTGCCTGTATCAATCAACGTTATATTGACGGACAAAAATATATACGACAGTCGCCAAAACCTCGCGGAAACTTAATCCACTTAGACGCGAGGTTGAACGCAGCGACTGAAGTATTGGATCACGTCACGCGCAGGGCACGCGAGCACCTCGCTCTCCCTTGGCAAGACGCCCCAACCCGTCGCGAAAGGCGGAGCGCTATGGTCCTGACAGGCTAGAAGGTTTATGGAGCGGTGGCCTGTATCGAATAGCGCATGGTGATATCCAATGCGGCCGGAGAACTAGAATCCGTACAGCTTCGCGGGATTGTCTACCAGGATTCTTTTTCGCAGGGATTCGTCCGCCACCCATGTCAGCATCTGATCGAGTAGATCGGTGGTATTTGGCATGGTGCCTTTGAAGGCTACGTGCGGCCAGTCACTTCCCCATACAAGTCGATCACTGTCGATCTCCAACAGCTTCTGTACGAAAGGCAACAACTCAGGATAGGGAGGCTTTGCGCCCATCCTGTACCCTGCAGACAACTTGACCCAGCACCGGCCGGACTCGAGAAGCTTCAGCGATGCACGAAATCCCGGTTGATCGATTCCTGCATCCGGTCGTACGGACCCAAGATGATCAATCACGACGGGCGTTGGCAGCGAAGCCAATAGCGGTGACATCTCGGCTAAAGGCGCGCCACCGCCATCATTCATGACATGCAACTGGACATGCCACCCGAGGTCCGCGATCTTCTTTGCGAGCACCGGCATCTCCGAGAGCGGGGCGGCGCCCGCGTGACCGATGGTGTAGCGAACGCCGCGCACACCCGCCCGGTCGAGCTCCTTTAACTCATCGCTCGTGACATCGGAGCGTAGCGCCGCAATCATTCTGGCGGGTCGCCCAACCTCCCGCAGGGCATCGAGGTGCCGCCTGTTGTTCGTACCATATCCGCTCGGTTGCACCAGAACCACCCGCGCCACGCCTAATGTATCGAGTACCTTTGCAAGATCCTCTGGAGGGGCGTCTGGAACATCAAACGCACGAGTGGAAGCCACTGGATAGCGTCCCAATGGCCCGTACACATGAACGTGGCAATCCGTAGTTCCCGGCGGGCAGTGCAACAGGGGCTTGCGCGGGTTCGGGTCCGGCGGCTGGCAGAATTCGATCATCTCTCCGATCCTTGGATAGTGCGATATGGCGTTGCCTCACAAATGGCTACTCAAACCACCTTTGCTCGTCCAGGATAATGGGAACTTCGCGGTTCTTTTCCGAGTATCCGTCAAAGGGATTGCCATGTTCATCCACTCGCGCGAGCACATCTGATGAAGGATCAATTGCAGCGCCGACACGTAGCATCACCAGCGGCTCGCCTTCGTTGGCGTGAAAGGAATAGAAGGCGCCAGCAGGGACAAGAACACAGTCGAGTTTGCCGACATTCTTCGTCTCCCCCCGCGGGCCGAAGAACGTCGCACCGCCCTGCAATACTACGAAGACATGGTCCTCGTTAGTGTGCGCGTGAATCTCATTCTCTCCACCGCTGGCGTACGTCTTCAGTACGACGTTCATGTACGGTGACGCGCCGAGTACCTGATTGGTGCGCCCTTGCTTCGGCAGACGCGCGCGAATATGGAAGAAGCTCGGTGTCTTGCGTTGAGCCATTCTTTCCATTTCCTCGCGCCATTGCCGCGCGCTATTTGCAATGGGAGCGACATCGCGCTCACTATCAGACGTTTGCATATGGTCTCCAAAAATGGGGCACTACCAATGAGCCGAAGGCCAAGGCCGCGCGGCTTTCCCGTGTTGCCGCTCAGTTCATAAACAATGATCCAAGCCCAGGCAGGCCATCGCTAACTCCGACACGGCGAAGTGCATGCCACGCCATGGCTTGATTGCTGGTTATGAGAGGGCGGCCCAGAATCTCTTCGAGAGGTGCCACCGCACCCAGGGACCTGATAGCCGTACAGCTGATGAAATAAGCATCCGCACTCGCGTCACGCGCGGCGACGGTCATGTCTATCCACTCGCGAGGTTCCACCTGGAACATGTCCCCTGGCGTGCTGAGCGCCAAGCCATGCGCTGCCAAGACCTTAACGCCGCGAAGCGCAAGAAAGTCGGATTCGCGCCGGTTGATCTCTTCTATGTATGGGCTGACCAACACGATGCGTTGACCGCCTAGCGCCCCCAGGGCCTGCACGATAGCGTGCGCTGTAGTGGTCGCGGGGATTCCGGTTGCATCGTGGATACGCTGCCGAATGACATCGTCCAGCGTCGCATCCCACGTGGAAACGGCCGTGCAATGGAAGACGATAAGATCGGGTTGTGCGTCTTTTAACAGCAAAGCGGCGCCTTCGACATCATCGATCATGCCTAACAATTGCTCGCGCCGACTGCCGGCAAGCGGCAGGCGTGTGACATGCATGCAGACACCTTGCGGCATCATCGCCGTCAACTCTGCTTCAGCGGCGATGTTACCCGACGGCAGGATCACGCCTATGCGCGCCCGTGTGCCGTAGTTGAGCCGTGCCAAGTCCACTTATGCCTCCCGTTGGCCAAGAAGAATCTGCTCCGCAATCCGACGATACCGAAGCGGATCGCCCTGACCGCGAGTCAGCAATGACACCACGACGCTTGTCACAAAGCTCAGTGGAACGCAGACAATTGCGGGGTTGCGAAGCGGGAAGACTGCCGCCGAATGTTTAAGTACGTCCACCTGAATCGTCGGAGAGAGGTAAATAAGGACCAGGCTTGACACCAGTCCGATCATCATTCCCCAAACCGCACCACTCGCGGTGTATCGCCGCCAATAGATCGACAAGAAGATGGCGGGAAAATTCGCTGCCGCGGCGACTGCCGTTGCTAGACCCACGAGAAACGCCACATTTTGCCCGCGGAGAACCAACCCGAGCGCGATGGCCACCAACGCCAACGCCACTGTCGCGGACCGCGCAACAAACATAATCTGCGTTTGCGTCGCCTGCCCCTTCTTGAGCACAGCATTAAACAGATCATGCGACACCGTCGTAGCCCCTGTTATCAGAAGTCCCGAGACGACGGCAAGGATCGTCGCAAACGACACTGCTGACACGAAGCCAAGGAAGGACACCCCACCAAGGCGTTCAGCCAAAAGCGGAATGGCCATGTTGCCGCCTTTGTCCATCGACGCAATCGCGGTCTTGCCAACGAGTTGCATCGCTGCAAATCCGAGAACAAATGTGAGCAGCAAGAAGATGCTGATAATAGTCGTGGCATAGACGAGGGATTTTCTCGCAGCCCTTCCGTCCGCGACTGTGAAGAACCGCATCAGGACATGTGGCAAGCTGGCCACGCCAAGTGCAAGTGCAATGCTCACCGAGATCGCGTCGAGCGGGTTCGAAATCAGCCGCCCCGGGGCGAGCACCGCATCGCCGTTCACCGCGCTTGCGTCAGCAAACAACTTTATCGGGTTAAGTTGAAAGTGCGACAGTGACATGAGGGTCATCATCACCGCCGCCAAGGACATCAGCGCCGCTTTGATAATCTGCACCCATGTCGTTGCGAGCATGCCGCCGAAAATCACGTAGACGAGCATGAAGCCACCAACGATCCAGATCGCGACGTCATACTCCATCCCGAACAGTAGATGAATCAGATCGCCTGCACCTACCATCTGCATGACCAGGTAGCAAATCGTGATGCCAAGCGTGGTGATCCCGGTAACAATGCGAATACGCGGGGCGTTAAGTCGGTACGCGAGCACGTCGCCGAACGAGTAAGTTCCGAGGTTCCTGAGTGGCTCACCGAAGAGGAACAACATCACTGGCCACCCAATCACACCGCCGATGGCGTATATCAGTCCATCGAAGCCAACGAGGGACACCAGCCCTGCGATACCCAGAAATCCCGCCGCGGCAACAAAGTCACCCGCAAGTGCGACCCCATTCTGCAACGGCCCGATGCTCCGGCCAGCAGTAAAGAACTCCTCAGCTGTTTTTGTGCGTCTTGCCGCCCACCAGGTAATGATCAGGGTTGTAAGCAAGAACAGGACAAAGAACGCCGTGGAACTGAAATTTGCACGACCGTTACTGAGTACGCCCCCCATTTCATTTCACCTTCCCTTCGAAAGCGTGCATGGAAACATCGTGCACGCAATTGATCCAGATGACATAAACGAATGTTATTAGCAGCGCGATAATGATCGTCGCAACGCCAGCGGCGATCGCAATCGACAATCCCGGCACTAGCTGGACAACAAGAATGCTTTTGAAATAAGCGACAACGATCACGAACGAAAAATAGATGCACAGTATCAAAACCGTCGCGCCCAGTGAAACTCTTTGTCGCCTGACACCGATGGCGGTCAGCATCTCTTCGCGTGAAGATAAATCATCAACCGAAGAATAAATTGTACTCATCTATCTCCTCCTAGTTAGCGATTCAATTTAGTCGCCTGAACTGCTCTGATGGTCTTTGGTCCTCTTATTAATCGAAAACTGAAAGTACACCTGTCGCTGGTTGCGTTGACGAAACCCACGCTACCTAGATTCTTAAGAATCCGACATAGACCGTTTGATCCGTGTACTTTCCACGCCCTTCGCACCCGCACGTGATATTCCGATTCGCCTTTGTCGCATTGTTTCACCGGAAATTTGCACTACGCAAGGAAAGGTAAGAAGTTGCTCTATTTGCAATCGCATTCTCCTAAACATTTAGGTGTATACCCGCTAGATCAGAGACTTCTGCAGACTATCCTGTCAAGATTCTGTCCATCACTAACCTTCTTGTTGCTATATTTGCAACCTCAAACCGTGAAGACGATCTCCACTGCACTCCGTATTCTTGAGGCATTCATCGACAGCACAGAGCCCCAGTCGGTCAGTCAATTGTCCGAGCGCTTTGGCATGCCGCGCAGCCAGATGTCACGGGTGTTGAGCACATTCAGAGATGCCGGTTGGCTGGAGCAGGACTCGAAGTCCAGGACATACGCGGTGGGCTTATCCGCGTATGTCTTTGGTTCTCGTTTCGTACAGATTCACCCTCTGACGAGGCATGCAATTCCTGTCCTGCGGGGAATCGTTGATCGAAGCGGCTTTAACACTACCCTATCCATTCTTGATCACCTCAAGCCACTCTATCTGTTGGGCATGGCCGGGCCCGTACCTGTCGAACTATCCTCGGCGTTTGGCTCATACTTTCCCTTTCACGCCACCGCGGCAGGGAAGGTACTCGCAGCATTTTCTCCCCGTCATGTTCGCGAGCAGATGCTCGAAGAAGCGTCACTCGATAGATTGACTGGGCGCACCATTACAGATAAGACTCAATTGGTCGACGAACTAGATCTTGTCTTCCGACGCGGCTACGCCTCGTCCGACGGCGAGCGGGTGCCTGGCATCGGCGCACTGGCGGTCCCCGTTATCGCCCATGACGGCTCCATCTTTGCCGCGATTGGCAATGCCTTTCCCACGAAGATGGTTTCGGCAGAGGATCTCGACTACCAGGCAGAGATTCTCAAAAGCGGGGCGCGGGTGCTTGCTGAGCGAGTGGAAGGGCCACGACGCCCTTCCAGCCGAACAGGGCGTTGAGACTGGCTCGTTGGCCTCGTCTCCCACCCATCGCAGCGCCCGCGCGCTACGTGGCCCTAGACACTCAGGTAATCACTCAGTACTCGTTCATTACCTCGCAGCTGATCGCTCGTCCCACTGAAACATACTTCCCCTTTGGACAAGACATGATGGATATCGCCTAAGTCCAGCGCCGCGCGAAGATTCTGCTCAATCAATAGAATTGCCAGGCCCTCGGCCTTCATCTTCCGCAAGAACTCTACAATCTCATCGACAATAAGAGGCGCGAGCCCTTCTGATGGCTCGTCCAGAATCATGACGTCGGGATTCAGCATCAGAGCCCGCGCAATCGCGACCATCTGCTGCTCTCCGCCGGAAAGCTGGAAGCCGCGATTCTTCCGACGCTCCATTAGGCGCGGAAACATTTCATAGACACGCTCCAGCGTCCATCGGCGGTCGTGTCCTCCCCGCGCGGCAACGGTCAGATTCTCTTCCACCGACAAGCTCGGGAAGACCCCGCGCTCCTGCGGAACGAAGCCTACTCCCATTCGGGATATGCGATGGGATGCGACCCCGACGATCGCCTTCCCGTGATAGCTAATACTCCCTTTACGTGGCTTCAGATATCCCATTACCGAGAGCGCTGTTGTCGTCTTCCCTGCGCCATTGCGACCGAGCAGCGAAGTCACCGCCCCCGCCTTCACTTCTAGCGAAATTCCTCGTAAGACGTGACTGTCGCCGTAGTACGTATGAATGTCATTGACTTCGAGCATCAGTGCTTCCCTCCGAGATAGACTTCCCGCACGCGGGCGTCGCCTTGAATCGCTTGCGGACTTCCCGATGCAAGAACCTCACCGTAGTAGAGCACAGTGATACGATGGGCGAGCGAGAACACGACTTTCATGTCGTGCTCAATCATCAGTATCGATAAGGAGGCGGGGAGCTCGCGCACGAGATCGATCATACGATCGGTCTCCGCCGGGGACATTCCTGAAGTCGGTTCATCGAGCAGTAGCATCTCGGGATCCGTGGCGAGCGCCATCGCGACTTCAAGCTGCCGCTGCTCCCCGTACGACAGACTCGATACGGAGCGGCCGTAGTCACCTGACAAACGGACCTGTTCGAGGAGTTGGTCGGCGCGCTCCCACTGAGTCCGCTTCGATGCGACACTACGCATTGCGTCGTACCAACCGCCGTGCTTCGCCTGGACGGCAAGGCGCACATTTTCCCGCACCGATAAGCTGAAGAAAAGGTTGTTTTTCTGGAAGGTGCGCCCCATTCCCATCCGGCAGACGGCTTCTGGAGCGGCCCCCGTGACATCGATGTTCTTAAAAAAAATCCGGCCCGCAGTTGGTTTGATCTGACCTGAGAGTTGATGAACCAGGCTTGTTTTTCCGGCACCGTTCGGCCCGATGATCACGTGCCGTTCGCCAACCGCGACCTCCAGGTCGACGTCCCTGGTGACCGTGAGGCTCCCATAGGCCTTACGGAGCTTTTCTGTTCTAAGCAACGTCATTCTCTGCCTCCGAGATCCTCTTGGTAATCGCCACGCCCGACTCATCGCACGAGGCAACGCTACGCTTTACAAGGCTGCGCAAGACTAGTCCCCAAACGCCATCCTTCAGGAACATCACGCATACGATGAATATCGCACCCACCCAAAACGCCCAGTACTCGTTGTGAGAACTGACAATGGTTTTGAGCAACAGGAAGATCCCCGCGCCGACGACTGGCCCGATGACGGTACCGCTGCCCCCCAACACGACCATGATCATTGCGTCGCCAGACTGCTGCCAATGGAGGATATCCGTCGACACGTATGCGTTCAGGAACGCGTATAGGCCACCTGCCACACCAGCCAGTCCACCGGCAATCACGAACGCAAGCAACTTAAAGCGCTGCACAGGATAGCCAATAGCCCGCATTCGCTGCTCATTGTCGCGAATACCGATGAAAATCGACCCAAGCGCCGAACGAACGAGGCAAGAGAACAGGATCACAACGACGACGAAGCCGATCGCGATCACCGCGTAACGCGCGCTGGAACTCTGAGCCAGGCTAACGCCGAAGAGTTCAGGCGCAACAAATCCGGTCAATCCATCGGTACCCCCAGTCAGGCTTCGCCACTTTAACGCCGCCGCAAACAGCAACTGGGAGAACGCCATGGTGAGCATCAGGAAGGATATCCCGCTAACCTGGATGCAGAACATGCCGATGATCCCAGCAAGCAACATGGAAACGGCAACCCCTGAGACGAGACCTAGCCAGCCGGAAAGTCCGAGATGGACACCAAGAGCAATGACGGTGTAGGTCGATACGCCAAAGAAAGCTGCGTGGCCGAATGACATCATTCCCGTGTAGCCGACGAGTAGGTTGAGACTCATCGCAAAGATGCCAAAGATCAACACCTCAGCAATGATCTCCCGCGCATAGTCCGATGCGAATCCTCCGGCGACCAACAGTAGGCTCATCAACGCAAACGCGATCGATTGATTTCGGAGCGTCATTTGCTTACCCCCTTGCGACACCGAACAGGCCGTGGGGCCGGCTTAGTAGCACTACCACCATCAGACAGTAAACCAGAAACAGCGCGAAATCTGGGAAGAACGCCTTACCAAACGTATCGATGCATGCATAGAGCAACGCGCCAACGAGCGCGCCTCGCAGACTTCCCATCCCACCAATCACGACCACGATAAATGCTGGTATGAGGATGTCGATATCCATACCCAGATAGACACCGAGGATTGGCCCCGCGATAATTCCCCCGATCGCTGCAAGGACGGCGCCAAGCGCGAAGATCGCGGAGAATAGAAGCGGGACATTAATCCCAATTCCGGCGGCCGTGGCCGCGTCGTCCACCCCTGCTCGCACCATTGCGCCGACTCTGCTGCGCTCCAGAAACCACCAAATCGCAAGGGAGGTGACAGCGCCGGATGCCACAACGAAGAGCCGATACAGCGGCAGAACCGCCCCGCCGATTTGGATACTCCCCTCCAGCGCGTCCGGGGGTGCGAAGGTTCGAATATCGGTACCCCACAGAAACCTGCAAGCGTCACCAAAGACCATGACGAA
The DNA here is from genome assembly GCA_963543405.1 of uncultured Cupriavidus sp. GTDB lineage: Bacteria > Pseudomonadota > Gammaproteobacteria > Burkholderiales > Burkholderiaceae > Cupriavidus. Next base: position 91,510 of record CAUUBQ010000019.1, on the reverse strand, counting down.
ACCGAAGGTAAGCAGCACCTGCTTAAGGTGTCCCCCAGCGTACATCGGACGAATGAAGCATCGCTCCATCAGGATGGCGACAACGAACGCGGGAATCCACCCGATCCCCAAGCCCAACCAGTAGCTCCCGGTCAACTTTATGATGGAAAGCGCTGAGAAGGCGCCGAACATGAAGAACGAGCCATGCGCGAGATTCACCACGTTCATCAGGCCGAATATTAGCGACAATCCAGCAGATGCCATAAACAGCAACGCGCCGAGGCACAGGCTGTTGATCAATTGTGAAACAAAGAAATCCATAGCGTCTTCTCGAAGGTATGAGATACCCGGGCAGCCATCCATCTGGCTGCCGACTTGCGATTGGCTCGTGTGCGCGTCAGGTCAGAGCGGGCGCTTGGCCGGCTCCGCTACGTCACGCACGGTATGAATTACCTTGTTCGTGATGCGGCCATCCAGTTCGGCGACCTCCCGGATGTATACGTTGTGGGTCGGACTCTGCGTTTCCTGGGTGAAGCGAAACGGTCCGCGCGGCGCATCGAATTTAACTGCACGCATCGCTTCGCGCAGCTTGTTCTTGTCACTCGTATTTCCGTCCACTGACTCAATCGCCGTATGGAGAATGCGAGCCGCGACGTATCCATACTCGGCATACACATTCGGGAACTCCTTGTACCGAGCCCGATAATCCGCCACAAACTTTCTGTTCGCGGCGTTGTCCAGCGTGTCTGCGTAGTGCAGCGCGTTGATGCCCCCAAGGGCTGCGCGTCCTTGTGCCGGCAGCGTGTCGCCTTCCAGCATGAAACCAGAACCGGTCAGCCGGCAGTTCTTGCTCAGTCCGTACTCGTCATACTGCTTGACGAACCGGACTGCATCTGTACCGGCATAGAAGCCAAAGGTCGCCTTTGCACCAGTGCTGCGAATGTCGGCCAAGTATGGGCTGAAGTCATTGTTGCCAAGCGGAGGGTAGACTTCCTTGACAACCGTCCCACCACGCCGTGTGAAGCCGACCTTGAACTCGGCCACCGCATTGCGGCCACCGGCAAAGTCCGAAGCCGTGATAACCGCCTCCTTTGCCAGGTTGGCATACAACCATTCTCCCATTGTTGCCAGCGTCGTGTAGGACGACGTTGAGCAGCGAAAGAGGTAAGGAAGGCCTGTGTACGACAAGTCGGTGATCCCCGCGCCCGAGCACAGCACGAACGCCTGGCTCTGGCGCATGTACTGAACTGCCGCCATCGCGATGTTGCTGCCCTGGATACCGGTGATGAGATCACAAGCATCGGATTCCACGAGCTTCTTCAGCTTCTGCAGTCCTACTTGGGGGTTGAGTTCATCGTCTTCCTTGACGAGCTCAACCTTACGCCCGGCGATCTTATGTCCGATCTCCTCGAAGTAGAGGTTCATGCCATTGAGATTGGCGTTTCCCAGCGCCGCGTAAACTTTCGAGAAAGTGTTTAACACCCCGATGCGCAACGGTGCAGTCGACCTCGCGAGTACGACCGGGGGTAAGCCTCCGAACAATGCAACGGAACCAAGCGCTCCCGCGCTCTTGATGAAATGACGACGCGAGGTCGCGACGCCGTTATCCTCTTGATAGTTGTACATGTCTCCACCGTTCTCAATGGGCAGCATCACAGACTGCGCTGGCAGTCAGAAGGCCGGTTTATCGTTTTGCGAGGTTTGAAGGGATGCGGCCTACAGGTTCATCATTTCCCGGTAGTGCTTATAGAACGCCCGGATAAGCACCTCCGTCACCATGTGATCTTGCCTCTCGACCTCACGCCCACCCATCTCCACCACAGCGGCGCGGTGCCCATAATGATGAGCACCTAGTTGAGTCTCACATAGCACCTCACCGTCCTCCATTGCGACAAAGCCCGCAGGGCCGTAAAGGTTGGCGTGACGAACACGCAGACGCGTCATATCGTCATCATCATCTTCGTAACCAAAGAAAGTCCACGCCAGCTCGAAGGAATCGGTACCCTTCGGAATGATGTGCCGGATGCCGAGCGTGTTGGCCTGTTGGTGGATGACGACGCTTGGAAAATGTGCGATGGCCACCACCTTGCCATCTTCGAACTCGGGCCGCGGCGTAACCGTGTCAGGATCCCTCAACTCGAGCGCCTCTTTGAATCGCGCTATCTCGACGGCGGCTTCCGATTTCTTTTTCCCAACGTTGCGAGAGACCATGATGCTATGGCCTGCATCACCCGGAATCGATTCGGATTGAGTATCTGCACGCCACAGGCCGAACGTAATCAAGAACGAGTGCAGTAGCGTCGCGTGGTAGGGATCCTTCAGATTCTCAAAATAGAGCTTCCAGTTGCCAGGGATAAGCTGACGGTTGTATCCGAGTAACCGAAGCTTCTTGCCAGGAAACTGACGACGGAGGTTAGTAAAGACTTCTTCCCCGCAATACTCGGAGAATGGCAGTGGGTTCTCGGCAAAGCTTGCCCAGATTGTGCCTCCTTCGACGTGCACCGCGAGGGGGCGGAGACCGTGCTGGCTATTGTCAAAATCAGACGGCATTCCCCCCTTCTTGAGCACCCCACGCTTCAACGGTACACCTTGAAGGCTCCCGTCCAAACTGTAGTTCCACTGATGGTATGGACAGGTAAAGGACTCTTCCTTTCCTTTATTCTTCCAGCACACCCGGGCTCCGCGATGCGCGCAACGGTTCTCCCAGACGTGGACCCTATCATTCTCCCCGCGGACCACTACGACTTGTCGCTCGCCGATCCAGCTACGCTTGTACGCGCCTCGTTCAGGAATCTCACACTCAAGCGCTACGTAGTTCCATGTTGGCCCGTAGTAGAACGTCTCAAGCTCTCGTTGGTAGATTCCGGGATCGGTATAGACCCAGTAGGGTACGCGCGTCCAACCCTTGCGCGGCCAACGACGTTCGTCGGCGATCGTTGGAGCGGATGCGGCTTGCAGTGTTTGTTCCATCGTTGTCTCCCGCAACTTGTCACACTGGCACGATCAGGGAACGTCGCACGTGGTGATTGTCAAATACAGCAAGACGCTGTCTGAACTTCAGGCTATCGCCCACGCGAACCAGTACATCAAGATACTGGCCGACCAGGAATATCGTGGGGTCAGCGTCGGACATTGCTTCAGTCAGGAGAAAATTGCCCCTAGCATGAATCTCCCCCTCCGCAATCCCTGTGACACGAACGCCGCTGATGAAATGCCGCCATATACGTGGTACAAACACCTGGGTTTCACGCAACGCAGTAACACGGTCGCGCACCATACTGATGCCGTCGCAATAGACGGTCGCCTGCGGTAGGCCTTCGGCATAGTTCTCTCGGGAGACCACCTGGTACATGCAATCATCGATGAAATACGAGGGGAGCCGTTCCACCTGATCGTGATCGAGCGAATCGCCAACCTCCTCGTATAGGCTGCGAACCTCGTTTTCCAGCATGATCAGTTCCGCATTGCGGCGCAGGTCGGTGACCAACGGGGCTATCCTGACTCTCATGTCATCACTCCTGTGGACCCATGAGGTTCGTCTGCACACCACACTCCGAACCAAGTTTCAGGATCGGCGACTTGAGCGTCTCCTGCCACAAGAGCGATTCGTTTGCGATATGCAATGGATGATCCTGAATCGTGAGTGCAATGAAGCCCTGCTCTCGCGAAGCATGGTTGTGTACCGACCAGCCCGGCGCCGAGAAATGCAAATCCCCTTCCGACCACTCGATCTTTTCACCATTTACCACGCTCTTGCCGTGCCCCCACATGATGTAGTTGATCGCCGCCGATGTATGCCGGTGAGGTTTATCGACCTTTCCTGGCGGAAGTTTGGCGATGGTGGCAAAAAAGCTGGGCGAGGTACCGATCCGACGCTCAGTCGCCGGGTTATACAAAACGTAAAGATGCCTGCCCGTGTAGCCCAAGTCCATGCCATAGACCGTTTCCAGATGAGGAGAAACATCGTTCCATGGCCAATGGAGCGCCCTGGATTCTACGGGGTCGATGTCGACGAGCCATTCGTAACCAAGCAACTGCGCCCCGTCCGAACCAATTTGGATCGGCGTGGACGCATCGCGCGCCCGATGCGTGTTTCTTGTCGCTTCGCTAGCGCCAGCAAGTGCCTCGATCGGCTGAGGAGTATCACTGACGTAATGGACTTCGAGCCGTTCAAGCAATGGCGCGTTGCTGTAGGACAACCGGACAAATAGATCATCCCCCGTGTTCTCTACAACCTGCGGTTGCATCGATGGCGTATTCCATACATCGAACCGCGCGACCTGAAATACCTGCGATCCCGTTCTCACCACACCGCTGCCGCGGATGCACATATCGACGCGACTCGAGTTTCGCAGCGTCGATTCGCTCTTCTCGCCGGGCTTGAGCACAATAATCTGAACGTCGATGCCAGGGGCGAAGGCCGGAACCGGTCCCGTATTCATGGGGTGGTTGACTGCTGCGGCACGTAAGCCGTTCGCTGGTCTAGACAGGCTTGCTAGACGATCTATTTCTGCCTCAATGACTGCTTTGCGCAGCACGACGGTTGGCCAGAAAGCTTGCGTTCGTGCCGGCGCACCGCTCAAGTCAACCAAGGTGATATCGCTGTTCATCTGTGTCTCCTTTTATCGTTCTGTCGCCTTTTCGCGCTTCGCTCAACTAGCCCAGCGAATGGAGGCCTTGCCGTTCACGCACAAGCGCGTACCGCTTCCACTTTCCAAGGCGCGCTCGTATGCCAAGGTGGCGACGGTGAGGTCGGAGATGCCCATGCCCATGGACTTGAAAAGCGTAAGGTCACAATCACCCGGCACAGCTTTGCGCTCGGCAATTACGCTGCCGAGTGCGTGAACTGGCTGCCAGTCGCCTCCACCAGGCCCGTTCTCAAAGTAATCGATAAGTTCTCGGGACGCCTTGCGCGCATTCGCTATGTCATCCACGGCGATGAAGCCGACGCGCGCAAACACGTTCTGATCGACCTCAGCATTTCCTGGAAGAATTGCTCCGACGGCATTCAGGTGCGCACCGCGCGACAACATTCCCGACGTCAAGAACGGGGCATTGGCTCGCGTAACCGTCGTAACGATCGATGCGCCATCGGTTGCTTCCTCCAGCGTTGCGGCCTCCACAACATCGAAACCGAATTGCCCAGCTACGGTCGCGCAAAAGGCGCGCCGCCTTTCAGGGGTCGGACTCCAGATTCTGATGCGCTCCAAAGGGCGCACCAGATGAACGGCGGCGACCTGTGCGAGCGCTTGCCTGCCGGTACCGATCATCGCCATGTCGTTGGCGTCCTTGCGCGCAAGCCATTGCGTGCCGAGACCAGTGATTGCCGACGTGCGCAGTTGGCCCAGGCAGTTGGCCTCCATCACTGCCAAGAGACGGCCCTCATTGGAGTCAAAGAGAACAAACACGGCCTTAGCACCCTTGGGCGTATTGATCCAGTTCTTGTATCCACAGTATCCGGCCTTGACCATTGCGGATCCAAGCGAGTGCATGGATGATGCAACACCGATGCTACCGAGTGCTTTCGCAACATTGAACGCTTCGCCCAGTCCCAATTGCCGCACGCCATCCTCCAGCGCCCCCACCGTATCTTTCAGACTAACAAGCGAGGTAATTTCTTGCTCGCTGAGCCAGATGGCTGCCTCGTTCATCACTGCTCCTTTTTCAATCCTGCCAATCATTCTTGACCCTGTTGCGGAGTGATCCGACTCCGCTCACAGCGACCTCAAACACATCGCCATTGCGAAGGAAACGGGGTGGCTTCTGCGACATACCCACACCCGCCGGCGTGCCAGTCGCAATCACATCCCCCGGACGAAGCTCCGTGAATGTCGATAGATAAGCAATCAACTTGGCCACTGGAAAGATCATGTTTGCCCCGCTGTCACGCTGGACAGTCTTGCCATTGAGTCGACCAATCACAGTCATCTCCTCGGGCGCGGGTGCCTCGTCTCGTGTCACCAACCAAGGACCGAAGGCGCCTGAGGCGACGAAGTTTTTCCCCGCAGTAGCCTGTGTCGAATGTCGTTGCCAATCGCGCACTGAGTTCTCGGCAATGCACGAATAACCCGCCACATAACCTAAAGCCTCCTCCTCTCGTACGCGGCGGGCCGAACGTCCTATAACTACGGCCAATTCGGCTTCATAGTCGAACTGTTCGGACTCGGCCGGAAGCAAGACAGGTTCGCCATGTCCGACGAAGGAAGAACTAAAGCGCACAAACAACGATGGACGCTCCGGCACTGGCAGATTCGCTTCCTTAGCGTGCAGCGGATAGTTCAAGCCAACACACAGAATTTTCTGCGGATCTGTGATGGGCGGGAGCAGCATGACGTCAGATAGGGCGACACCTTCTGTGGCCTCCTTCGCAATCAAGCGAAGCGCGATGCCGTCAATACCTTCAGTTTCCAACGCTTCACGAAGCGTCCTTGCAACCGGCGTTGCCAGATCGATAATCAACCCGCCCACCACCGCGCCGAACGAGATGCAAGGCGCTTGCTCACCGGGAACGAGATAACTGACCAGTCTCACTATTCTCTCCTTGAGCCTGATATCAGAACTTCCAAATATCGAGACTCGAAATGAGGTTTGGTGGAGCCCAAGCGGACGGACACTGCCGAGGCAGCAGCATCCGTTTCGTCACGCGCTCAACTTTGGAATTCGAGGTTGACGAGGATGCGCTCTCCCATCTTCCGGACCGCATAAGCACGCAGGTCGGACGTTAGCGGGGCACACATCGCCTTTCCATTTCGGACATCGAATCGTCCCTGATGCAATGGACATTCGATTTCGTGACCTTCTAGAAACCCGTCGCATAGTCGAGCGCTGCCGTGAGTGCAGAGATTATCTGTTGCATACACCTGGCCCTCGATGCGATAAAGCGCGATTTCCTTGCCGTCGACAACGGCCGGCAGCGGCATCTCCTCCGAAATTTCCTCAGCCGCGCACACGTCCAGCCAGCGCTCCTCGTTCATGGAATAGTCTCCTTACATTTTTGGCCTTACCCGCAGCGGGATTTGACCTTGTCTTTGATTGCATTGTGGTAGGAAACCATCGAGGAGGCTACGGCGCTGAGCGGAACAATATCTGTTCCAGAAAGGAGGGGATCAACGCTGTCACGAGAAGGGGCTGTGGTCGCTCAATATCGCCGCGGCGTGCGTGTATCTCCTTTGCCTCGCCAAAGTACGATTGGTGATTGCTGATCTCACAAAGGTGTGAGCAGTCAAACAAGCGCTACGTCGCTCTGTAGTAAGCACGTTGGTAGTTACGTCGAGCTACCGCAATCCGGTGAAGCATTCGCGCAGGAACTCCACGGCAGCCCCCAATTTCGGAGACGTCGTGCTGCGTTGGAGCAGTACGGCATATACGGCTCGATTCGTGGGAACATACTCCGCCAGGATTTCGCAGAGGGTCCCAGCCTCCAGGTCTGGCTCGACCAGCCAGCGCGGTGCCATCATGATGCCGGTGCCAGCGAGGCAAAGCATCCGCACAGTCTGGCCACTGTCAGTAGCGAAGTTCCCTTTGACGTGTACGCTCCCAATGTCGCCGTCCCGCCGAACCTGCCATCGCGTGCTGAACGTGTAACCGCGTGTGATCAGGCAGTTGTGGTCCATCAAATCTTCCGGGACGGAGGGTGTCCCGTATGCGTCAAGGTATCCCGGCGCCGCACAGAACACCCGACTGTATGGGGCAAGCTTGATTGCCTTTAGGCCTGGATCCAGCTCATCCGCAATTCGCACGGCCACATCGATACCAGCCTTGTACAGATCGAGCTTCTCCATGGAGAAGTTGAAGTCTAGCGATAGATGTGGGTTCTGCCGCATGAAGTTCGCCAAGCGCGGCGCAATAATGGCTTGCCCCAACATGAGCGGAGCAGTCAAGCGCAAATGTCCAGTCGCCTCATCCTGCATGCAGGACATTTCCTCAGCCGCTCGGTCGAGCTCGTGGAGCGCGCGCATCGCGTGATCGTAGAGCAACTGGCCAACTTCAGTCACAACAAGTCGGCGGGTGTTGCGATTCAGCAGACGCTGACCGACTCGACTTTCAAGCGCGGCGACGCGCTTGCTAACCATGGCCGGGTTCGCGCCCATGCGCCGGGCCACTTCAGAGAAGTTTCCAATCTCGACAGTCCGGACGAATATGCGCAGGGTGGTGAGATCTTCGAACCCTCCCCCAACATGCGCGTGATCCTCCATAAACTCGGTCATTACCCTGCTCATCACTTCTCCCCGGAGCACCATGCTCATCAGTGCGCCTCAGGTGGCAGCACAGATTCTCGGGCCAGCGAGACTTCGCCACGGTTTGGCTGCTACAGCCGCCATGGGACAAAGAGACGCCCGCGCCCTTACAGAGACATTCTCAGCGAGCATTCAACGCATGAAAAGCTAGGACTTTCATGGTGGCGTAGCGTTGCCGCAGTGCGAGAAATTGCGAGGAGAGATCCGGAGCGTAGTCAATACACATTTAGCGGAAGTGCGATCTGCTCAGCGACCGGATCGTCCGCTTTGAACCGTCGCGCGAGTGACTCAGCACTGCGCGTGAGAAGCGTTGTATCAACGCCAACTGCAGTGAACGTTGTTCCCAGCTCGAGATAGCGCCGCGCAAGGGCTTCATCACCGATCAAGATGCCGGCAGCCTTACCGGCGCGGCAGATACGTTCAATGGCCTTCTCTATCGAAAATTGGACGTCAGGATGGCCCGGATTTCCTAAGTGGCCCATGTCAGCGGCAAGATCCGATGGGCCAACGAAGACCCCGTCGACGCCATCTACCGCGAGTATGGCTTCAAGATTCTCCAACGCCACGCGAGTTTCCACTTGCACAAGCACGCAAAGCTGGTCGTCGGCCCGGGCGAGGTAGTTAGTGGAACGACTCCATTGCGAAGCACGTGCCAATGCCGCGCCAACGCCGCGGATGCCACGTGGCGGATAGCGGGTGGCCGCGACGGCGGCCGCAGCCTGCGGGGCGTCTTGCACCATCGGTACAAGCAGGTTTCTTGCGCCGAGGTCAAGAAGCCGCTTGATCTCCACAGGGTCGTTCCACGCGCAACGTACAACCGGATGCACCGGATATGCGGCCAATGCCTGCAACTGCGCTAATATTGTTTCGAGTGTATTGGGCGCGTGTTCCCCGTCAATCAGCAACCAATCAAATCCTGCCCCGCCAAGCATCTCTGCCGTGTATGCATTCGGAATGCCGAGCCACAACCCTATCTGGGATTTGCGCTGCTCCAATGCTCGTTTGAACAGATTCTCAGTCATAGCACTCATCCAAAGTGACACGAAACCGGTCCTAGTGGACCATAGTCGGCTACCAGCGTATCGCCCTTCTTGGCGAAGACAGGCCGCGTAAACGATCCACTCAGAATCACCTGGTCCTTTTCCAGCGCGACATCGTACGTGGACAACTTGTTTGCCAACCAGACGATGCCATTCGCCGGATGATTCAGTACGCCAGCGGCTACTCCCGTTTCCTCGATAACGGAGTTCTGCGACAGAATCGCACTGACCCACCTTAAATCCACATTGTCAACGCGAACCGGCCGCCCGCCCATGACCACACCCGCATTCGCGGCATTGTCGGCGATCGTGTCGAAAACCTTGCGCGTGCCCCTCGTCTCCGGATCCACCATATGAGAGCGAGAATCGATGATCTCCAGCGCTGGGGTCACGTAGCGCACTGCGTCAAGGACATCGAATAGCGTGACGTTTGGCCCTTCAAGCCTGCGCCCCATGATAAAGGCGAGCTCGACCTCGACGCGCGGTGCGATGAAACGGTCCGTCGGGACCGTCGCGCCATCCTGGAAGAACATGTCATCAAGTAAAGCCCCAAAATCGGGCTCGTTGATTCCGACAGCCATCTGCATGGCGCGCGAAGTCAGTCCAATCTTGTGGCCGCGCAACGGATTACCGTCATTGATTTTTCTAGTCACCCACGCACGCTGTATCGAGTATGCGTCGGCGATGGTGATCTGCGGGTACCGCACAGAGATCTGCCTGATCGGTGTGCGCGTCTTCTCTGCATCAAAGAACTCAGCTGCGATGGACTCGATGATCAAAGGAGCTAGCATGTCGGTTTTCCGCGGTAGAGTGACGCTATCTGTGTTCACGCGCCAAGCATGATCAAATTGCTTTTCTTGCAACGGATACGCCACTGGCCGTCTTCCATGAGAAGATCATCCGTACAGTCGCGCACCCCTAGGAGTTTTGGCGCACTCACGCGCCCATCAGGTCCGCGCATCGATTCGTAGGCGGTCATGTAGTAGCGCAGGCGTGCTGTTACTTCCGTCTCATGCTCGATCCATAGGTTTGTCACCAGGTGTGCCGTGTTCCTTGTCGAATCACGCTGCCGCAAGGCCTCAAGTACTGCGACGGGCCCGACAAGCTCTACCCCTTGGCGATGCCAGATACCCTCTCTCGCCATTAGCCGTGCAGTGGATTCGTGGTCGCGGCTGTCCAGTCCCGCGAAAAATTGGTACGCCACCGCCGACAAATTATCGATCTCATGGAAACGCATTGGGTTAGCCTCCCTTCAAACCGCGACTTCTGCCGTCGCCATCATCCCGTTATGGTGCTCTGGTGGTGAAACTATGCCGGCACTGCCCCGAGCGGTACCGTGGCATCGGCCAACCGCCCGGCATCCACGCGAACGCCTTCAGCCATAAACTTGCGAAGTTGCCTGAACTCGCGCGGCGCGTTTGCGCACACCACCGAGACCACTCGCCCGTCGTCGGCCAACTCAACGGTAACTAGCTTGCCCGATTCGGCACCACGCGTGATGAGCGACCGACCTGGTTCGCACTTGCCGGCGATCTGCACCAACACGTCATACTGATGAGACCAGAAAAGCGGGATCGGCTGGTAATGGATGCGCTGGCCGAGCACCGCACGCGCCGCCGCAATCCCCTGGTCCTGGGCGTTCTGCCAGGATTCCAGGCGTAGCTGCGCGTCCCCGTTCGCGCGCATCACCGTAACGTCCCCCGCCGCATAGATTTTCGCGTCGGACGTGCGGCACTGCTGATCCACGAGAATCCCGCGATCGCACGATAGGCCAGCTTCTCGGGCAAGCCCGTCGTTATGAACAAGACCAATGCCAACAACGACGGCGTCGAACTCCTGCACCGCCCCGTCCGTGTATACAGCACGGCACCCACCCGACGGCTGCCGATCAAGCGCACGGATACTTTGGCCCAAACGAACATCGACGTCATTAGAACGGTGTAACCGCGCCAGGTACGCGGAGAGCATCCGCGACTCGGTACGCGCACAGAGCAACGGTGCCGCTTCCACCAATGTCACACTGCAGCCGGCGCCGCGCGCGGCTGCAGCCGCCTCCAGGCCGATCCAGCCACCCCCAATAACTAACAGCCGCACACCATCTTCCAGGTCCATGCGCAATCGCTCCGCATCTTTGATGGTGCGCAGCGTGTGGACGAAGCTCGCATCAATGCCGGGTATGGTGGGAAGTCGTGCGGCCCCTCCGGTGCACAGAATGAGTTTGTCGTACCCGATGGCTTCGCCGGCGGAAAGCACCACGAACTGACCTGACGGGTCGATACGCGTGCACGGACTCGATCGTATCCATTCGATACCAAGCTCCGCTAATTCCGCTGGGCTTATCAAGTACTGCATGACTGGGGGTGTTCGCTGCAGTTGCTCTTTGCTTAGGGGTGGCCGCTCATAAGGGGGAGCGTCTTCTGCCCCAATCAAGACGAGCCGACCTTTGAATCCCTCCGAGCGTAGCGTACGCACCGCCCATGCACCTGCCTGTCCGGCGCCAACGACAACTACGGTTTCAAGGCTCATACGAACAGACCTTCCTTTGGAACACGGCTACGATGTAACTTGCCCAGCCCCGGATAGCAGGGCGATTGCGCTCCGGGCCCTTTCAGGAAGTGTGGCCAACCGGGAAAGGCCCCACAAGCTTGCGGCGGGAAAAGGATTTGTTCCATCCCGGATCAAGAACCGTACACTGAGATATCGTCTCAACGCCTGCATGTGCAGCGCCAGTAACTCCTCACCACATTACCTCGCACAATGTTGCCAACCGAATGGCTAGCGGGTGTTGGGGAATCGAAGCGAGTTGCACGGCAGGACGCTCGCATATCTGCCTGTCTGAAGCCCGCGAGCATTGCCAGGCCACTCATCCACGTCTGATCCAGTGTGCTTACGTCGGTGAGCGCGCCCTGCGGCCCAGGAGACTTCGTCGGTCTAGTCGTCAAGCGAAAAGCCCGAATCCTTTACTACGCCACTCCATCGCTGCAGGTCCGAGCGCAGAACTAACGAAAGATGTTCACCGCTTCCGTATGAAACACTAATGCCAAAGTTCGCGAAGCCGCTTACGATAGCGTTAATCTGAAGCACCTTGGAGAGCGCCGAGTCCAACGCCACCACTCGTGCTCGATCCGTGGATCGGGGTGCAAACACCCCGATCCAACTCTCCGCCACAACACTCGGAAATCCTGACTCGCGGAACGTTTGAACAGCGGGAAGAAAGGCCGAACGACTGCCGCCCGTCGTTGCCAGAGCGCGAAGCTTGCCGCTTGGCAAATGAGAAAGGATTTCCCCGATTGGATTGATGCTCGCAGGAACCTGACCACCGAGTAGATCCTGGATGGCCTGCGCGCCCCCCTTGTACGACACATGTGTCAACTGCAGCCCGGCTGCCCGGGAGAGCATCGTCCCCACAAAGTGCCCCGTGGATCCGGGTGCGGGCGAACCATAGAGTGCGTGGCTGGGATTTGCGCGACACCATTGGACAAATTTCGCTACGGTCGCGATATGCGAAGGAACGCCCGGCCCGACACATAGCGCAAATTCCGATCTACCCACCATCGAGACGGGCACGAAGTCCTGGACTGGGTCGTATGCAATCTTCCGATACAGGGACGGAAAGATAGTAAGTGGAAAGTCCGGAGTGACGATAACCGTAGAGCCGTCCCTATCGGCACGGCGCGCTGCCTCCAGCGCGATACGCCCGCTCGCACCCGGCCGATTCTCAACGATGGCCGTTTCAACATGACTTTCGCCGAGATGCTGCGCGATCAGTCTCGCAATGACGTCGGTGGCGCCTCCGGGCGGATAACCAACAAGCATTCGAAGCGGCTTAGCACTCGCGTGGACCATCGGGGGCACCGCTCCCCCGGCGAGGAAGGTTGTGACATACCGAAGAAAGCGTCGACGCGGCATGATGACAGGCATTACATAACCCCCGATAACTGGACAGCACCACTCAAGCGACCCCGTGGCGCGAGGGCGGGTGCAAGTAGTGCGCCGACCAGACGCCGCATCGCAGCGCCTAGCGATCGACGACACTTAGAAGATTTGCTTGATACCGATCATGGCCCCAATCTGGTTGGCGCCGGGCGGCGGGTTGGTGCCTGCTTGACCACCATTGACGGACAACGCGAGACTGCCGAGGTTGTCGATAAAGCCCGCTGTCGCGTAGACGGAGGTCCGCTTTGAGAATGCGTAGGTGCCTCGCCCCACAAATAGCCACGCCTTGTTCGGGCTGTTGTGATAGCGGAGATGAAAGGCTTCTGCATCCACGCTGATCGCTGGGGTGATCGCATAAGATACCCCCGCATAGTAGAGGTCGCTACGCGGTGTGGTGCTGGCCCGGTTATCGCGGCGAAGCCATCCACCTCCAACCTTAGCGTCTCCGATCAAGAAGTATCCGTTTAGCGACAATCTGTCATCTTTGAGCGCGCTGCTCGTGAGTCCACCGAATGCCCCAGGACCACCGCGTAGCGAGTCATATGCAGCCGCGACGCTCCAACGCGCAGCATCGTACTTCAGCAACGCGGACCATTCGCGACATGCACGCTTGTCCGCCGGGTTTTCTCCAGCGCAGTTGGTGCCAGCGGGGCTGGGACCCGCATTCACGGTGTCACGTCCAAAGCTGTAGGTTGCCCCGACAGTCACCCCGCCAAAGGTCCCCTTGTAAGAGACCGCGTTATCCGTTCGTGCGTTCGGAACGTAGGTGTCCAACGAGCCGGATCCGAAGATGTTTGGCCCTAGCATATCGGGCTCAGCCATTGCCCAGAACAGCATTGTGTACTGGCGGCCCAAGGCGACCTGCCCCCAGCCCCCGGACAGTCCCACAAGGGCCTGGCGACCGAACAACCTGCCGCCCTGGTTTGCCACACCACTGTCAGGTGAAAATCCGGACTCAAGCCAGAAGATTGCTTTGTTGCCCCCGCCGATGTCCTCACTTCCTCGCATCCCCCAGCGCGAAGGTACAGTGCCTGTCAGGTTTGGCATGAACACCTCAGTGTTTCGTGCCGAACCGACACCGTTGACAAAGGCGACACCGGTGTCAACAACGCCATACAACGTAACGTTTTGCGCTACGGCCAGCGCTGGACCGAAGGCAGCGATCGCAGCAATCATGGTACGGAATTTCATCTTCTCCTCCTTCTAGTCGCCACCCAATGGCTGTAGCGCAAGCGACGGGCGAGTTCCCCCAATACCCCCGCTTATGGAGGTACGAACCCGGGACGTTCGTGGACCGCCTACTTGCCGAAAAGCTCCACTTGGCTACTACTGCTCAAGCGGACACTGTTTCGCGTACGCGTCACTGTGATTCACGAGGACATCGCGCGCGATGGTCGAGAACTTTGATTTGCCGTCAGCGCCAGCGACTACTCGGTAGACGTGATAGTTCTGCACCGGATAGTTGTTGGTATTGAATCTGAACGGCCCACGTACAGATTCAAATTTCGCCTCGCGGATCGCTTTGGTCAGTGCCTTCTTGTTGCTGGTTTCTCCTTTCACTGAGGAGATGGCCGCAGCGAGTAGTTGCGCGGCATCGTAGCTGAAAGCCGCATATGAGGAAGGTGTACGGCCAAACCGCTTCTCAAAAGCCTCCACGAAGCGACGCGACGCGGGAACGCTCGAGTCCGGTGTCCAGGCCTCGGCGACGACAGAGCCGACAGCAGCCTCCCCCATAGCGGCCATGGTCGTCCCCTCCACGGTTTGCACCGAATAGAGTGGAAGCTTCTGTTGGAAGCCTGCCTGCTTATATTGCCGTAGGAACGTTACGCCCTGCCCTCCCGGATAGAATGCAAAGAGTGCATTCGGCTGGCTAGCCTGCAGTTGGACCAATTCCGAGGAAAAGTCCAATTGATTCAGAGGTGTATAGATTTCTTCAACAAGCTGGCCGCGATAGAAGCGCTTGAAGCCGGCAACTTTGTCTTTCGCACCCAAAAAGTTCGGTGCCGCTACGGCAACTTTCGCAATCTTTTGGTCGGACAGAAACTTCCCCATCGCTTCCGCTGGAGCATCGCTTTGCCATGAGGTAATGAACAGGTTCTTCTTGCACTGGCTGCCTGCGGTTGTGGACGGTCCAGCGACACTGCCCAGAAAAGGCACGTCAGTAGCGGAGATCTTTCCAAGAAGTGCCACAACGACATTGGCGAAGGTCAAACCTGTGACAACGTCGACTTTCTCCTTGTCCAACAGACGCGAAGTCGCGGCAAGGGCAACATCGGCTCGGGCTTGATCGTCCTCTTTGTAGAGCTTGACGACCTGGCCGCCAAGCTTGCCTCCTCCTTGCTCTACGGCAAGCGCGAAGGCGTCATATTGGTCGCGGCCGATATCGGCCGATGGGCCAGATAGCGTACCGAGGAACCCGACTTTCATCTCGGCATTCGCCACGATGGGCGCAAGCAGGCCAATGCCCGCGACAAGCGCGATTACGTTCTTCTTCATGTCTCCTCCATTGAGGTGGTAGCCCGACACCCACTCTGATTGGCAGGTTCAAATCTGTCGGATGGATGCGGTGCGCTATTGCAACGTGGTATAGAGTTCCCCGAGTCCGTCAATCCAGACGCGCACCTGGTCGCCACGCTTCAAGAACGTGCCGGACTCCATGCCAACCCCTGCAGGCGTGCCGGTCAGGATGACGTCGCCCGGATACAGTGTTAGACGCTCGCTCAGATAGGCGACTTGCTCTGCGACGGAGTACAAGTGGTTGGACGTATTTGAGTCCTGCTTCAACTCATCATTCACCCAGAGTTTGATATCGAGTACCTCAGGCGACGGCACGAAGTCTGCCGGCGTGAAGTAAGGGCCCATCGGGCACGATCCTTCAAAACATTTATGGCCGATCCAGTCAAATCGGAACGGCGACGTCACATCCACTTTGTCCCGGCGCAGGTTGTCCCGTGCCGATAAATCGTTTGCAACGGTATAGCCGGCAATATGGGATAGGGCGTCCGCCTCCGATACACAGCGACATTCCGTGCCAATCACCACGGCCAACTCGGCCTCCCAATCCAGGCACTGCGTATGTGCGGGATATGGCAACGCCTGTTGATGCGCCGCAAGGGTTCCGCGCCCGGCCTTGATGAAATGCCAGGGCGGAATTCCCTCCTTCTTCGGATCAGCGGCGAGTTCCATATCGAAGGCTTTCGCCATGGCGATCACGTGGTCACGGTAGTTTGCCCCGGCTCCGTAGATGACACCAGGACGGGACAGCGGTGGCAGAAATGCAATGGCCGCTTCGTCCAGCTCCGAAGGGGTACCAGCCTTTGCAGCCGCCAGTCGCTCAAGAATTTCCCTGGATTTGTCCCAATCCTGGAGCAACGCATCAATCGTTCCCGATCCGAGATCGAAATGCCCGTCACCGACACGCATGCCCAGATGTGTATCGCCGTTGTGGCCGGAGAAGTTGAAGAGTTGATATTTCATTCCACGTCCTAGAATACCTTGACGGATTTATCGGAGAAATTGACGTTGATGGAGATGCTTCCCTCCATGACCATCCATTCCCGCAACTCGAATGTGAATACGCCATCGATGATGAAGGGATCCGAATTCATGATCGTCCGGGCTTCCTCCTCGGTGCCAGCACGGATCAACGTCATGCCACCGAGTTCGCCAGGGGCAGCGCCACCCAGGAACGGCCCAGACATGAATAGCTCTCCGCGCCTTTCAGCATCGATTGCCCACTGCAGATGACTGGCGAGAATCTCACCGCCTTTTTCTGCGTCGACGGGGCTACGGATGGCTACAAACAAACGCTTGCGCAGCATCTTCGCCATCATCTGACTGGCATTGAGACCGGTATCCATCATGGTTGCCTCACCGTTCCTCGAAATTCACTACGAAATCCGGGGGCGGAGGCGTGGTCGCCCAGACGGCTGTCAACTGCTCCGGTGACGCATCGAGCGGCACCCAGTTGGAATCATCTTCGGGAATGATGTCGATATCCCAGAAGTACTCACAGAGGCTGTTCCATGGATCACGAATGTAGTGAAAGTAGTTCGATCCAGCGACATGACGACCCATGCCGAAGGCAGACCGATAGCCACGATCCACCAGGTTGGCCGCGCCCACTGCGATTTCGTCCAGGCTTCCAACTTCGAAACTCAGATGATGCAGGCCGGGATGTGAGCTCTTGGCAAAGGCGACCATATGGTGGTCGCCCCCAGCTGCGCTGCGCAGGAATGCGAGGATATCTCCTGCGCGGTCGGAAACCTTCATGCCAAGGACATCGGTGTAGAACGCAACTTGCCGGTTGACGTCGGGAGAAAACTTGATCAGATGGCCGAGCCGCAACGGGGCGGCTCGCATGCCCTGGGACTCCGGTGTGCACGCCCGCTTACCGATGCGGCGATAGTCTCCTGGCGTATTGATCGCTTGCGCGGTGACGATGCGACTGGGTTGACTTTGAGCTTCGGCAATATGGAGCCATCCTCCATCGGGATCCTGAAACCAGACCCCTCCAGGCTCAAGTCCGAACGGGCCGTCTGAGATTTGGACGCCGTGTTGTTCAAGGCGCCTCTTCCAACGATCGAGCTCGCCCTCGCCAACGCCAAACGACACGTAGGAGAGTTTTTTCTGGGGGCCTGCAATCAGCCTGACCTGATCCTGGTTTCGCCCGTCGCAGCGGAACACCAGATCATTGCCAACCACGTGGGAAGCGAGACCGAAAGTTTCATAGAACGCACGCCCGACCTCCAACTCCGGAACCGTAAGACCGACGTGCTGCAACGAGCGGATCATCGTGCCTCCTTAGCGAATGGGAGAAAATGGTGCCGGGGTGAGTAGTTCGCTTCTCTGAGCAACGACCAGAGGTCCGGCTTTTGCAAGGAATGCATGCCATTCTTTGCTTTCGGCAAGCGTAGCGCGCCGGCTCATCCGATCCTCGAACGAGGTAAAGCCCCATAATTGGACGATCTGGTTCAGTTCACCGGTCTCGGTACTAAAGTAACCAATCAGATTGCCCAAGGCTTTGGCCTGGATAGCAAGGCCTTCGGCTTCATAAACGGACAAGAACTCTCTCAGTTTGCCTGGCTTCAGGGAATAGACGCGTTGCTCAATGATCATGATGATTGCTTCGTTGAATTGCGGTGCCCGAGCGTGGCAGTGTCATCCTCAAGCAGTTTGATGACAGCGGCGATATCCTCGTCCGCCATGCCCGATGCCAAGGCCCGTTTGTAGTACGGGGCAGCGGTGTCGAACAGCGGGGTCGCGCAGTCCAGTTGTTCTGCGAGCGACTCCGCAAAGTCGATGTATTTCTCGATTGTCTGAAACGCTCCCATCGCAGGCCTGAATTGGCGAGTTGCCATGAGCGGAGCACGAACGTTGAACATTGCGGAAGCCCCTGCGCCGTGCCGGATAACTTCGGCGACACGTTGCAGATCAAACCCAGCCTTTGCCGCCAAGTTCATAGCTTCGGCCGCAGCAAGCGTATGGACCGCCACCAAGTGGTTGGCAATCAGCTTCATGTTGACAGCATCACCTAATTCGCCAATACGAAACTGCGTGGGTGAGATGGCGTCCAGAATCGGCTGGCCGCGCTCGCACAGTTCCTCCGATCCTCCAAGTAGCAAGGCGCATTTCCGATCTGCCACCATCGGAGGCGAGCCGCTGACCTCGCATTCAAGGACTCTTGCCCCTTTCGCTTCAATTTTCCGCGCCTGCTCGACCTTGAAGGCCTTACGAAACGTGCCGAGATCAATCACAAGGTGATGTGAGCCAAGTGCCGCAAGCAGTCCCCGCGGGCCCTCCAGAACCTCCAGGTACGCACTCTCACCCGGCAGGCAAAGCAAGACGACATCGGCTTCGCTGGCGACCTGCTCGGGGGTTTCCAGTGCAATCCCACCACGCGCAACAAAGGCCTCGCGATCCGTCCTACGGAAGCCCACCACGCGCAGGCCAGCTTGCATCAGATTGGAAGCAATCGGCAGGCCGAGTTGGCCAATACCGATCATTCCTACAGTCGGGTACGACATATGTCTCCTTATTTATGACTGCATTCTTGTCAATGGAGACGCTGAAAACCAGACGCCGACGATGAAAGAAATGTATAAACTGAATTTATACTTTCACAATGACGATTTTTCGGCCTATGAAGCGCGCTCCCAGGCGCCAGAAGGCCGTAGAATGGCGGGTCTACGCCACGATGGTTGCACAGATCTGGCCTCAATCGCTGGCGAACTAGGGAGAAACCCTTGAAAGACTTAAACCTGCTTTATGTATTTGAGGCCCTTTGGAGAGATCGATCCGTCACAATCGCCGCTGAAAATCTCGGGGTCACGCAGGCGGCCGTCAGTAGCGCCCTAAAGCGTCTGCGGACTGAATATGGGGACAAGCTCTTCATGCTCGTAGGCCGGCGGATGGAGCCGACACCGCTCGCGACTTCGATTGCCGGGGCACTACTGGACTCACTTTCGACGATCCGCAAAACTGCCGGCACCTTAACGCCGTTCGACCCAACTCATTCGCGCCGTCAGTTCACCATTCGGACGCGGGATGTAGGGGAAGTGCTGTTGCTACCCCAGATCCAAGACGAACTACTGAGAGCGGCACCGCAAAGCAGCATCCAAACCGTTTACGCGCCGATTGATGAAACGCTGTCCGCGCTGGCAACCGGGCGAATCGATTTGGCTGTTGGATATCTGCCAACATTGGAGCGCGACATATACAAGCGCGCACTCTTCCAGCAGCAGTATGTTTGCGTCATGCGCGCAGGACATCCGCTCACGGCCAGAACCGACATTACCCTCGACGAGTTCCTTGCCCAGGACCACCTCTTGGTTACGTTTTCGGGCAGCGGCCACATCCTTCTTGAACGCGCTCTCGTCGATGCAGGCGCAAAGTCGCGCATTAAGGTACGCATGCCGCAGTACCTTGCAGCGCCACATGCAATCCTGGGTTCAGATCTGATTTGGACGGCCCCACAAGCCTTGGCGAATGTGCTCGCCCGTTACTACCCGCTGGCCATTCGTCCTCTGCCGCTCACCCTCGAACCATTTGAGGTCGCACTGTATTGGCACCAGCGCTTTCACAAAGATCCCGCCAATGTGTGGTTTCGTAGCCTGGTCATCGAGGCGATCCACCGGACACCCTGGCCAGAAGGGCCAGCGGGACAAACCGGCTTTACCAAGGTGGAGCCAGCCCCCGGTGTTGTCTACTCCGAGAACAATTGAAAGATCCGACTGCGAAGCCACTGACTGGCCGGGTCGCGATGAAATCGAGAATGCCAGAAGAGGTTGATTTGAATCTCCGGAAGATCGACGGGGTGCCTGATATATTTCAGGCCAAAAAATTCAGCGCTGCGCTGCGCAAATTTCTCGGTGACGGTAGCCACCAGATCAGTGCTTTGCACGATGTCGGCCACCGCGACAAAGTGCGGCACCTGTAATCGAATATTGCGCTGAATTCCCCGCTTCGCAAGGATCTCGTCCACCTTGGCGTGCCCGGTCCCGGAAGCGGTGACCACAACATGATCCGCCTGCTCAAAATCCTTGAGCCGCACTACGCGTTTGTCTAGCGGGTGTCCGGGTCGAAACATGCACACGTAGCGCTGGCGAAACAAGCGGCGTTGAAAGAACTCGGACGTCAGTTCTGGCAGATGGCCCACTGCCAGATCAATCTTTCCCTGGCTCATTTCATCCGCGAGATTTGTGATGCTGTTGCGACTTGTCCCGATCGAGACCCGCGGGGCTTCCTCCCGAATTGCACTCATCAAGCGCGGGATGAAATAGACCTCACCAATGTCGGTCATTGCCAGTTGAAAGAAGCGATCGCTTGTCGCTGGATCAAACGTCGTCCTTCGATTCAATGCCGACTGAACGGTATCCAGTGCATAGGCAATCGGTTCAGCAAGCTCCTGCGCGAAAGGTGTGGGAAGCATGCCTTTGTTGCTGCGCACGAAGAGCTCGTCTTCAAAGGTCTTACGAAGCCTTGATAGCGCATTGCTGACGGCCGGTTGGCTGACGCTGAGGGCTTTGGCTGCCCCCGACACCGTACCTAATCGAAGAAGGTGCTCGAACACAACAAGCAGATTCAAGTCGACATCTTGCAACTCCATTGCAGGCTCCTCATCACCGGAAAAATTCGGCCATCGCAGCCACTATAAGATCTGTGAATAGATCATATAACTGACATTCTATTGGTTTATGAACGTGGATGCACCATGATTTCTCCATACATCAATAGATACACGGAGACGACATGGAAGTACTTGTCCAGCCTATTGGACAGCGCCTCGACGTTCGGCACGGCGAGAATTTGCTCAGCGCACTTCAGTCTCATCAGGTCCCTATTTCCTACAGCTGCATGTCCGGCCGCTGTGGCACTTGTCGCTGCAAAGTTCTGGAAGGCGATATTCATGAGAACGGTGGCTACGAATTTCACAACGTCGACCACCGAACAGACAGACACGTCCTGGCTTGCCAATCAGTCGTTACCGGCAACTGCGTGATCGAGATTCCTGAGCCCGATGAAGTGGTCGTACACACTGCCCGGATCATCAAGGCCACCGTCACGGCAGTCGATGACCTGACGCACGACATCAAACTAGTGCGATTGCTGCCCGCAAAGCCGCTTACTTTCTCGCCAGGCCAGTATGCGACTCTGCAGTTCACGCCCGACCATATCCGCCCCTACTCCATGGCAGGCCTTGCGGCGGACACGGAGTTGGAGTTCCACGTCCGCCTGGTACCGAACGGGCGGGTCACGAGCTACATTCAAGAAACGCTTAAGGTCGGTGACAGCGTTCGCGTCAGTGGGCCGCTAGGTACTTCGTATCTGCGCACCCGGAACAGCGACCCCATCCTCTGCATCGCTGGTGGCACCGGCCTTGCCCCCGTCATCTCGATTGTGCGCGGCGCGATGGAAGCGGGCATGACGAACCCCATTCGACTGTACTTCGGCATTCGCTCTTCTCGCGACGCATATCGGCTGGACACGCTGCGCGAGCTTGTGCGACTGCATCCGAACCTACAGGTCGAAGTTATCGCGACTTTCGCTGAGAGCAGTTACGACCTCCGTACGGGCCTGGTAACCGAAGCGGTGCAGCAAGATTTTACTGACCTGCACGGGTGGCGAGCTTACCTTTGCGGCGCACCACCTATGGTGGAAGCGGCCACGCTGCTGCTAAAGCATAAGGGAGTCAAGCCAGAGCACATCTACGCCGATGCGTTCTACTCGTCTGGCACGTAATACGGAATAGAAGAACTTAACCACATACGGAAGGAGACAGTAATGTCCGCCACACAGGAAGAACGAAAGAAGTTCTATGACGCCATTCGAGCCAGCAACCTCACGCCGCTATGGGAGGTCCTGCATGGCTTGGTGCCGCCGCACCCCCAATCGCCAATGCAGCCCGCTCATTGGAGGTATGCAGAGGTACGCCAAGCTGTTCACCGTGCGGGAGAGCTGATCTCAGCCGAAGAAGCCGAGCGACGTGTGCTCATTCTTGAAAACCCGGCAGCCCCGGGCGCTTCACGAATTACGCAGACACTCTATGCCGGATTGCAACTGATTCTTCCCGGGGAGGTAGCGCCAGCCCATCGACATACGCAGTCGGCACTACGACTGGTACTTGAGGGAAGCGGCGCCTACACGGCCGTAGATGGTGAGCGAACTACGATGACGCGCGGCGACTTCATCATCACGCCGTCTCAAACGTGGCACGACCACGGGAATCTGGGCAGTGAACCAGTCGTCTGGCTGGACGGTCTTGATATTCCACTTGTCCAATTCCTCGACGCCGGATTTGCCGAAAAGGCCAATCAAGCCAGCCAGCCTTTGGGCCGTCCGGAAGGAGATTCGCTGGCGCGCTACGGCAACAATATGCTCCCCGTGGACTTTGAGCAAACGAGCAGCGAGCCCACGCGGGTCTTTGTCTATCCGTTCACTCGCACGGTCGACGCGTTGCGCGGCATTGCACGCACTGCTGCCAATCCTCATTTCGGGCACAAGCTACGTTATGTGAATCCGGCGACCGGTGCTTCGCCAATGCCAACAATCGGTGCATTTGCACAACTTCTTCCGGAAGGCTTTGAAACAAAATCCTACCGAAGCACGGATGCCACCGTGTTCGCTTGCCTGGAGGGAGAAGGCACAGCGCAAGTAGGAAACCACACCTTCCAGTTCTCCCCTAACGATGTGTTTGTTGTGCCGTCGTGGACTCAGTACTCAATCCACTCGCCGAAGGACACCATCCTCTTTAGCTACTCCGACAAGCCTGTTCAACAGGTACTCGGACTCTGGCGCGAAGAGCGCCTGTAAAGCTTCTTCTTTTTACTTACGGACAATCAACCATGCAATACGCTGTTACCCCTGCACCCTTCTATACCCTGCTGGTCAATGACACGGAAGAGATCTTCCCGGTGAATCGCGTGTTCTGTGTCGGCCGGAACTACGCCGCACATGCGCGTGAAATGGGTAAGGACCCGGATCGTGATCCGCCCTTCTTCTTCATGAAGCCCGCCTCGGCTGTGGTTCAGGCAGGTGAAAATGAAGTGTCAATCCCATACCCGGCCCAAACCTCGAACTTCCATCATGAGATTGAGCTAGTCGTTGCCATCGCTAAGGGTGGCGAGAACATTCCCGTTGAAGAGGCTCTCGCCCATGTCTACGGCTATGCCGTCGGACTTGACATGACACGCCGCGATCTGCAGTTGGAAGCGCGCGACAAAGGTCGCCCCTGGGAATTCGGCAAATCGTTCAGCCAGTCGGCGCCTATTGGCCCAATCACGCGTGCCAGCGACATTGGCCATATCGATTGCGCGGAAATCGCCCTCACCGTCAACGGCGCTACGCGCCAGATCTCCAACATCGACAAACTCATCTGGTCTGTTGCCGAGAGCATCGCCTATCTCTCCCGCTTTGACGCACTCGAACCCGGCGACATCATCATGACGGGCACCCCGGAAGGCGTAAATGCGGTGCAGCGTGGTGACCTGATGGCTGGGAGTGTCTCCGGCTTGACTCCGATTCACGTACGGGTCGAGCAGTAACGGCTTCCCCCTAGAGGAGACAAACATGACGACGAATTTGACTCAAGACGTCGGGAAAGTGTGGCCAGGTGACGATATTAGTCGCGTGCCGTTCCGCGTCTACACTGAACAGGATTTGTACCAGCGTGAGCTCGAGCGCTGTTTCTACGCGAAGCATTGGAACTACGTGGGTCTCGAAGCCGAGATTCCAAATCCGGGCGACTTCAAGCGTACCGCCATCGGTGAACGATCCGTCATCCTGGTCCGGGATCGGGATGGGGAGATTAACGTCGTAGAGAACGTGTGTGCGCACCGAGGCATGAAGTTCTGCCGCGAAAAATCCGGCAACCGTACGGACTTCCAGTGCCCCTACCATCAATGGAGCTACGACCTGAAGGGAAACCTTCAGGGTGTCCCGTTCCGACGCGGCGTCAAGCAAGATGGCAAAGTCAATGGAGGGATGCCTGCGGACTTCAAGACTGAAGAACATGGCTTGACCAAGTTGAAGGTAGCGTGCCGCGGAGGCGTTGTCTTTGCGTCGTTCGATCACGACGTGGAACCGCTCGAGGACTTCCTCGGACCAGAAATTCTCGGTTACTTCGATCGTCTGTTCAACGGCAGGAAGCTGAAGATCCTGGGCTACAACAAGCAACGGATCCCTGGCAACTGGAAACTCATGCAGGAGAACATCAAGGATCCTTATCATCCTGGTTTGCTGCATACCTGGTTTGTGACATTCGGTCTCTGGCGCGCGGACAACAAGTCAAAGTTGGTCATGGACCCTCAGTTCCGCCACGCTGCGATGGTCTCCACTCGCGGCCAGGGCGGCAAAGGTGAAGTGACATCGGGTGTATCCAGCTTCAAAGAGCAGATGGCACTGCACGATGACCGAATTCTGGACATCGTCCATGAACCCTGGTGGGGTGAGCCGACGGCGGTCATGATGACGGTCTTTCCTAGCGTCATCTTCCAACAGCAAGTCAACTCGGTCTCCACGCGGCATATCCAGCCCAACGGCCCAAATTCCTTTGATTTCGTCTGGACTCACTTCGCCTTTGACGATGACAGCGAAGAGATGACACGCCGCCGCCTGCGCCAGGCCAACCTGTTTGGCCCGGCGGGCTTCGTCTCCGCCGACGATGGCGAGGTAATCGAATGCTCCCAGGAAGGATTCGCACAGAAGCCATGGCACCGCGTTATCGCCGAACTGGGTGGAAAGACCGCCGAGAACACTGATCACATGGTCACCGAAACATTGATCCGCGGCATGTATTCGTATTGGCGCAAGGTGATGGAGATTTGACGTGGAATTCCCTGATTACTTCGAGTTGCTCTCCCTCTACGCAGACTATGCAAGTGCGGTAGATAGCGGAGATTGGGACCGCTGGCCCGAGTTCTTCGTTGACGACTGCGTCTACAGACTGCAGCCACGTGAAAACTATGACCGCGGCCTTCCCCTTGCCACACTTTCATTTGAAAGCAAGGGCATGCTCAAGGACCGTGTCTACGGAATTCGTGAAACGCTCTTTCACGACCCGTACTACCAGCGACATATTGTCGGCATTCCGGTGGTGCGCAGTTTCGACGGTGACTGCATCCACGTCGAAGCCAATTACGCCGTTCTGCGAACAAAACCAGATCAGTTGACGGATGTACTGAACACAGGCCGATACATCGATGTTGTCCGGCGGACTGCCAATGGCCTATTGTTTCAGTCGCGCATTTGCGTGTTTGACAGCGAGATGATTCCGAACTCGCTGATCTATCCGATTTGAGGTGAATGTGATGAGCGAAACCTGGGTTGAAGCCGCTTCTGTTGAAAGCGTACCCATTGACGATGTAGCGGCGTTTAATGTGGAGGGCAAAGACATAGCGCTATACAGCGTAGACGGTGAAATCTTTGCCACCGACAACATTTGTACGCACGGCCATGCGCGCCTGTGCGATGGATTCCTGGATGGGCACGAAATCGAATGTCCGTTGCATCAGGGAAAATTCGATGTTCGGAACGGCGCGGCGCTGTGCGCGCCATTGACTGAGAGCATCCGTAGCTACCCGGTACGCATAGAGGGCAACAAGGTGTACCTCGACCTCGGATGAGATATCCCGCCTCTTCTGTCCCAAAGTCGTAAAGCAAACTAGAAACGCCCCAGGAGGAGACAAAATGAAACGCGCCCCCAAAGCTGGCGCCATCGCAGCGTGCCTGTTGTGCTGCGCTGGCCCGGCTACCGCTGATATCCGGATCGGCATCTCTGCCCCACTATCCGGCGCG
Source organism: uncultured Cupriavidus sp. (assembly GCA_963543405.1). Classification (GTDB taxonomy): domain Bacteria; phylum Pseudomonadota; class Gammaproteobacteria; order Burkholderiales; family Burkholderiaceae; genus Cupriavidus. The sequence goes on along the minus strand of CAUUBQ010000019.1, from coordinate 65,025 downwards.
CAAGCAATCGTTGGACAAGACCAAGTGGATGGCTTCACTCTAGGAGTAGAAATGCTCGGCGGGAAGCTCGGCGGGCATAAGGCAATCCTCCTGAAGGAAGACGATCAGCTCAGGCCGGATCTTGGCGGACAAATTACTCAGAAGTTCATTGAGAAAGACAAGGTCGATGCACTGGTCGGCCTCGGTTTCTCCAACGTCCTCATGGCGAGTCTACGTCGCATCACCGACTCCGGCGTGCCGGCGCTGGCCACCAATGCGGGACCATCATCTGTTGCCGGGCAGCAATGTGCACCCAATTTCTTCTCACTCGCGTGGCAGAACGACGGCGCAGCCGAGGCAATGGGTAAATACGCACAGGACAAGGGGATCAAGCGCGTCTACCTGATGGCGCCCAACTATCAGGCGGGAAAAGACATGCTTGCTGGCTTCAAGCGTTTTTATAAAGGCCAGATTATCGACGAGGTATACACCCAGCTTAACCAGCCAGATTATTCCGCCGAACTGGCGGCATTGCAGTCTGCCCATCCCGACGGCGTCTTTGTGTTCTATCCGGGTGCATTGGGTGTCAACTTCATCAAGCAACTGAGTCAAGCCGGCATCCTGGGAAAAGTTCCCCTCTATTCCGTTTTCACGGTTGACGGCACGACCCTACCGGGCCTAGGCGCTATTGCCACAGGATCCGTGAGTGGCGCGATGTGGGACGCCTCTCTTCCCACCCCTGAAAACGTACGCTTTGTCAGCGCATTCACCAAACGCTACGGACGCGCGCCAAGTGAATATGCGGCAACGGCTTACGACGCAGCGAATCTGTTGGATGCGGCAGCGCGACACCTGAACGGATCGCTTCCCTCTGATCGCAAGGCATTGACAGGAGCCATCAAGGCGGCAGACAGCGGACTCAAATCGGTGCGTGGTCCGTTCCGGTTCAATCGCAACAACATGCCAATTCAAAATTACTATGCGTTTGAAACGTATGCGACAGGCGGAAAGGCTGCGACACGGTTGATTGCCACGCCGCTACCCGAGCACCAGGACGCTTACGTCGATCGCTGTGTAGGGAAGTCAGCACCATGAACATCTCACTGCTCCTTGTTCACCTCCTCAACGGCCTGCAGTATGGGGTTATGCTGTTCCTGCTTGCGGCTGGGCTCACGCTTGTATTCGGCATCATGAGCTTCGTGAACCTCGCACACGGTTCGCTCTATATGATCGGCGCATATGTTGCGGCGACCGTCGCAGCCCACACTGGCTCCTTTACGCTTGCCCTTCTCGGAGCCGTTGGCGCCTCCGCCCTCGTAGGCTTGATTCTCGAGACCTCCATCGTCTCGCGTCTATACAGGAAAGATCACCTCGACCACGTGCTTGCCACATTCGGCATGATTCTGTTCTTCAATGAAGCAGTTCGGATCATCTGGGGACCACAACCCTATTTCGTGTCGACCCCAGAAGCCTTGAGTGGCACGGTAGACATATTCGGCGTGAGCTACCCTGCGTACCGCTTTGCCATCATTGTGGCAGGCTTGCTGGTCGCGGTGGGATCCTGGTGGCTGATTCACCGCACCCGAATGGGTATGCTGATTCGCGCAGGATCAACGCATCCGCGAATCGTCGGCGCACTAGGCGTCAATATCCAATTACTTAATGCTGCGCTGTTTTCGTTGGGATGCGCGCTCGCCGGATTGGCAGGTGCGATGGCTGGCCCCATCTTGTCTGTGCAATCAGGCATGGGGGAACCCGTGTTAATCACGGCATTGGTTGTCATTGTGATCGGTGGCATCGGATCGGTTCGCGGCGCTTTCTATGCCGCGCTGCTCATCGGTGTCTTTGACACGATGGCCCGAGTCTTCCTCCCCATTTTGCTGCGGGAGTTTGCCTCCCGGCAGTTCGCCAATGCCGCCGGCCCCGCCCTAGCGGCGATGGCTGTCTACGTTCTCATGGCGGTGGTACTAGCCGTACGTCCGCAAGGGCTTTTTCCCACGCGAGGAGCTTGACGATGAAACGCTTCCTATCCGGACTTCGCCTAACGTTGGTCGTACCATTGTTGGCGCTTGCCATGCTTGCATTCGTTCCATTGGTGAGTCACGCGACCGATCAGTCGTTCTATGTCACGTTCTTCACACGGATCACGATATTCGCAATAGCCGCCAGCGCTCTGAACCTTGCATTGGGATACGCAGGCCTCGTTAGTTTTGGCCACGCCCTATTTCTCGGTATCGGTGCGTACAGCGTTGCACTACCAATAGTAGGGGGCAACGATAGCGCTCTGCTGCACGTCTTCTACGCCGTATTTGCCAGCGCCATTGTGGCTATCCTGACCGGCGTCATCAGTCTTCGAACATCGGGCATCGCATTCATCATGATCACCCTGGCATTCGGTCAAATGGGGTACTTCTTGATGGTCAGTCTTAAGCAGTTTGGTGGCGACGAGGGGCTACCGATTCCTGGTTCCAGCATGATTGGCTCGACAAGCTTAGGCAATTCTATCGTTCTGTTTGGCGTCAGCTTTGTGATTCTGCTCGCGACATTGATGGTGCTTGGCCGCATGCGCAGCGCATCGTTTGGTATGGTTCTGCGTGGCGCCAGTGCCAATGCACGTCGAGTCAATGCGCTTGGCATCGCGTCCTTCCGCCACCAGCTGGTCGCATACACGATCTCCGGCATGCTCTGTGCACTTTCCGGTGCACTGCTCGCCAATCTTGATGCATTTGCCTCGCCAAACACGATGGCATGGACGGTGTCGGGCGAATTGATTGTGATGGTAGTACTGGGTGGTATGGGTACGGTATTCGGCCCGCTACTCGGCGCCATCGCATTTCTGCTCGCAGAAGAACTTCTGAAAGGCTACACCGAACATTGGATGCTTGTTTTTGGTCCCCTGATCATCCTCGTATCACTGCTGGGGAAAGGGGGGCTCATCGGGTTTCTTGAGAGCCTGGACCGTCGTGTGCAAAGCCCTGTTGCATCCGTTAGGACCCTCACATCCACGCCACAGGAGCACCGTCCATGAGCATTGCTCTGCGAACTGAAGGCTTGGTCAAACGCTTCTCAGGCCTGCTCGTCACCGACGAAGTCAACCTGGACGTCCGACCGGGTGAACTGCATGCCATCATCGGACCAAACGGCGCAGGCAAGACAACGCTGATGAATCAACTGTGCGGCGAACTCGGCTCAGACCGCGGATCAGTATGGCTTGGCGACGAAAACATTAGCAGCTTGCCAGTGCATGAGCGCGCGCACCGTGGCCTGTTGCGCTCCTATCAGATCAGCTCGGTCTTCGAGGCATTCACGGCGCTGGAGAACGTATGCCTCGCGGCAATGGGAACGCGCCACAGTGGCTTCGGTTGCTGGTGGCCGTTGACTGCGGAAAGGCAGCTCCGTGACAAGGCGGACGCGGCGCTGCTTCAGGTCGGACTGGCCGATAAGACCGATGCCGTCGCAGGCGGACTGAGCTACGGTGAACGACGCCAACTCGAGCTCGCAATGGCGCTGGCGGCCGAGCCAAAGTTCCTTTTGCTTGATGAGCCGATGGCCGGCATGAGCGCACAGGAGTCGAATGCAGTGATATCGCTGCTGCACAGCCTGAAGGGCAAGTATTCGATGCTACTGATCGAGCATGATATGAACGCCGTGTTCTCGCTGGCGGATCGGATTAGCGTGCTGGTCTATGGGAAATTGATTTTTACCGGCACCCCGGAGCAAGTACGGAGTCTCCCCGAAGTCAAAGCGACGTACTTGGGCGAGGAGGCCCACTAATCGATCATGAGCAACCTACTGCAAATCGAGGGCCTCAAAGCTGGCTACGGCAGATCGCAAGTGTTGTTCGATGTGTCGCTGGATCTAGCGCCTGGCGAAGCTGTTACGCTTCTTGGCCGCAACGGAATGGGCCGCAGCACCACAGTTTCCTGCCTCTTTGGACTCTTGCCAGTTCAGGGTGGTTCGATACGGATGCACGGACATCGCATCGAAAACAAACCGTCCCACCGTATCGCGCGACGAGGCCTCGGGCTTGTTCCGGAGGGGCGCCATATTTTCCCTCTTCTCTCGGTCGAAGAGAATCTCCTTGCCACAGCGAGGGATACAAGAGTGACCGGCCGATGGACACTAGACGAAGTCTACCGCTTCTTTCCGCGCCTACGCGAACGCAAGCAAAATCTCGGCACGCAGTTGTCTGGGGGCGAGCAGCAAATGCTCGCGATTGGGCGAGCATTGATGACAAACCCCGAAATCCTTGTACTCGATGAGGCAACCGAGGGACTGGCACCTGTGGTGCGCGACGAGATCTGGGCCGCACTGCAGCAGCTGAAGACGGAAGGCATGTCGATGGTGGTGATCGACAAAAATATTGCGGCACTCATGCGCCTCGCAGACCGGCACTACATCATTGAAAAAGGCGTCACGGTGTGGTCGGGAACCTCTGAGTCACTGAAATCCGACGAAACACTTATTCCCCGCTACCTAGGCGTGTGAGCGCCCCAGTCCATCATGAAACCTATCACCCTCCTCAATTACTTTCGCAGCTCGGCTTCCTATCGAGTCCGCATTGCGCTTAACCTCAAGGGCCTGCCATACGACTACGTCGCAGTCCACCTTAACCGAGATGGCGGAGAGCAATTCCAGCCCGCCTTCCGCAAACGCAACGCGCAGTCCCTGGTTCCCGTTTATGAGGAAAACGATACGAGGATCTCCCAATCCATCGCGATCATCGAGTATCTCGACGAACGCTTTCCAGAACGGCCGCTACTGCCCCCTGACCTGTCGGGCCGAGCGTGGGTACGTCAAATCTCCCTTGCGATAGCGTGCGATATCCACCCGTTGAACAATCTGCGCGTTCTCAAGTATCTTTCCGGGACAATGGCACAGCCCGAGGATGTGAAATTGAACTGGATCCGTCATTGGACGGAACTCGGACTAGCGGCGCTGGAGGAAGAAATCAATGCAAACGGACCGGATGGCCCATTCTGCTATGGTGACCGCCCAACCATGGCGGATTGCTGCCTCGTCCCCCAACTATTTAATGCACAGCGCTTCGAAATCGATCTTGGCGCATACCCACGACTCGAATCAATCAGGAAAGCCTGTGAAGAGCTGCCGGCATTCCAGATGGCTTATCCGGCCGCACAGCCTGACGCTGAGTAGTACAGCGCAATTTTTTGGCTCATCGGTCAACCGTGAGCGCGATTTGATCGATGAGCCACGGGGGCGGGTTTCCCGTGGCAGAAACTCGTCGCGTCACGCCGCTGAAGAAGCTCGTCTCACATGACCATATTCATTACTCTCATTTATTGCACTACATAATTACAATTAATACGCCGTTTCTCATTCAACACGCATAAGGTAGTGCATACTTTTGCGGGCCAGTTGGTCCAAAGATTGTGAGAGAGATCAGCGCATTTACGCCTTATCTAAACGCCGTAAGAATATCTCCATCTCCCGGCCGGCCTGCCTGTCGCCCATTTCATGCGAGGCAGCAATGCCGCTTTCCCAAGCAAGACGTGCAGCTCCTTGATCCCCCTGAAGGAGTAGCGCTTTGCCGAGCAGCTTCCAGGCGGCAGAGTACTTTGGATCAAGCTCAACGCATCGGCGAAAATGCTCGATAGCGTGCGCGGTGTCGCTCGCATCAAGATAGGCTTTACCGAGGCCAAACCTGAGCAAGGGTGTGTCTTTACCGTTGGCGAGCATTCTTTCCAGTGCTTGTGCGTCCATTGTCGGGGTCTATGTGTAGTTCGTCGATTGCGCAGCCCTATGCTAGTTGGACTAGCCTATCTCTGTGTAAGAATCCCCTTCGATCCGAGGTGTCTTAACTGGACGAGATTGACGGCCCCCTTGACCTTCTGACGTCGCCGGCCGGTGTCATGATGGATGATTTCTTGCGCTCGGCAGACGCGATGATGCTAAGAGCCGCACGCCGACGCTACGCCGGTAGCCGCAAGCTGGAGATGTGACGAGTGGGTAAGACAGAGCGCTTGATGAGCATTGGTGAGGTTGCCGGGCGCAGCGGCATGACCATCTCCTCGATTCACTTTTATGAATCCAAGGGCTTGATCCAGAGCATCCGAACTGATGGGAATCAGCGGCGCTTTCGTTCGGTAGTACTGCGCTACTTGGCAATCATCAAGGCGGCGCAGGGATGCGGATTTTCCTTGGATGAGATTGGCGAAGCGCTGGGACGCTACCCGTCCTGCAGCAAGTTGACTGCCGCCCAGTGGCGAGCAATATCCAGTGAGTGGCGTGCCAATGTTGACGAGCGCATTGCGACGCTCACCCTCTTACGGGATGCGTTAGACGGCTGCATTGGCTGTGGCTGCCTTTCCCTGGCTGTGTGCAAGCTTCGGAACCCCGCGGACGCGCTTGGGAAAGAGGGCGTTGGAGCGCGCTTCCTGCCACATCCGCGCGCCTGAGCAGATCGCTTTTCCTTGGCATCGGGTCTCATACGTGCCCGCATTGCATTCACTGGTGTGCGGGCTTCATCTGTCGACCACAACGCTGCGCTCCTGAATGCTCGCTGGAAGGTGGACGGTCAAGTAGTCGATCAGACTACGTACGGACGGAAGCATCCCACGGGGACTGGGGTACAGCAGATGAACCAGGTGCATTGTCCCAGTCCAATCTGGCAATACGTGCTTCAGTGCGCCGTCTCGAACTGAAGCTGCCACAATTGGCTCCGGCAATAGTGCCACACCAAGTCCATGAACAGCCGCTTCGTACTGCATGCGGAGGTCCCCCGAGACCAGTCGCGGCGAATGATTCACAACGGTCTTCTCTCCTGAGAAGTCGACCAGAATCCAACTCGCGCTACCGTCGTGCGCATCGCTCGGCCGGCTTAGCGTGTCTAGCTCGGCCAAGGCTTGCGGGGATTCTGGGCTGCGATAGCGAGCCAGGAATGCCGGGCTCGCAACCAGCACGCGCCTCACCTTCCCAAGCTGACGTGCGACGAGCCCGACCGAATCCTCTATCTGTGCATCCGCTCGCAATGCGAGATCAAACCGCTCTTCGATCAGATCGACATGGCGGTCAGAGGCGTCCACATCTAGTTTGACCTTGGGATGAGTCGCCATGAACCCCGGCAATATTGGCGCGAGGTAGCTCTGTGCCATCACCTGCGGGCAACTCAAGCGCACCATTCCGGCAGGCTCGCGGCGTAACGCCGCGATACTGTCGTAAGCGGCACTCGCACTGTCGATCGTCGATTGGCAATGTGTATAGAAGCGCTCTCCAGCTTCCGTGAGTGCGATGCGTCTGGTACTGCGTTGCAGCAATCGCACGCCCATTACCCGTTCCAGCGCGGCAATTCTGCGGCTTAGCCGCGTCTTTTCGATGCCCGTCGCCCTCGCTGCAGCAGAAAAGCCGTTGTGGCGGACAACGGCAGCAAAGTAGGCCAGATCGTTCAGGTCGTCCATATGATTGTTGCAAATACGCACCAGTCTTTGGTGAATTGCCCATCTTATCGGGAACTGGCGCAAAACGTACGATTCCGTATTCGTTCTTTCGACCCCGAGAATCGACGGCCTCAGCTCATGACTACAACGCTCTCCCCGACTGCGCATGCCACTCTTGTCGCAGAGGGTGCCCACTTTTCTGTCAGACGATTGGATTTGCCAGCCTTGGGAGATTTTGCCAGCCCGGTAATGGGTTTTGACCACTACCGCATGACAGGCCCAACGTTTGCCCCACATCCTCACGCCGGATTTTCGGCTGTCTCCTACGTATTCGAAGACTCTGCCGGTGGCCTGCGCAATCGGGATTCCTTAGGTCACAACCTGGTGATTAAACCAGGGGAAATGGTTTGGACCCAAGCCGGACGCGGGATCGTCCATGATGAGTTTCCGGCCCAGTTTGGCCATGAAGTGCACGGCGTACAAGTGTTCGTAAACCTGGCCAGCAGCAACAAGTCGCTCGCCCCCCAGATGATGCATGCCGCGGCACGCGACGTGCCAGTGGTCCAGGATACTTCCGGCAACTCCACTCGCGTTTTGTCTGGCGAGTATTGCCAAGCGCGGGGGCCAGTTGTAGCCAAAGAGCCGTTTGACTTCCTGGACGTGAAAATAGTCAGCGAGTGGGGCTACGCGCTGCGCAGCAATGAGAATGTACTCATCTATGTGCTCTCGGGAGCTATCGACGTTGTCACTAGCGAGGCGCTCCGCCCGTTGCAACCGTACCAAGCTATCGCTGCGCGAGGAAATGCCGACCAGTTGCTGCTCCGAGCGACCACGCCGGCGCACATCCTAGTGCTGTCCGGAACCGAAAATCGCGAGCCCGTGGCTGTATATGGCCCTTTCATCATGAATACGCCTGATGAACTAGCGGCCGCATTCGAGCGTTATCGCAACGGAGAAATGGGAAGGCTACTACCCGTCTCTCGAACGCTCTGACGATAAATAAATCCACATCCTGTCGTGATACCTGACTTCTGTATTTCTACCACAATCTCGTAAAGACCATGGAGCCCGCGGTCAACATCTCGTAAATATCATGGATCATCGATGACATTCCCTCTCGATTCGAAGTAGCGATATCCTGAATTTGGAAAGAAACATGCAATCTGAAACCAAGGAAAAACCAACTGAATGGAAAGACTGGGATATCTTCTGTCGGGTTGTCGAAACCGGTAGCTTCAGCGCGGCGGGTGCCAAGGCGGGCTTGCCGAAATCCACCGTAAGCGCCTCAATTTCCAGGCTAGAAACACAGATCGGCGTGAGATTATTGGAACGAACTACGCGCCGGGTGCAAGTTACCGATGTCGGGCAACGGCTATTCGCACGTGCGGCGCCTCTTTTTGTCGCGCTTCGTGAAGTGGAGATGGAAGCAAAATCCACGACACAGGAAGTAAAAGGAACGCTGCGCATCAGTGCCTCCTACGAAAGCGGATGGCTCTACCTTTCACCCGTGCTTGCGCGAATTCTCAAAACGCACAGCCGCCTGTCCGTCGTGATCGACGACTCACGAAAAATTCCTGATCTTGTTGAGCAACGATACGATATTGCGTTCGTCAGAACGACGGCCCAACTACCAGATAGCTCGCTCGTTATCAAGCGAGTCGCTTCGATGCAACGGGCATTCTACTCATCCCCAAAACTGCTCGACGAGCGAGGCACCCCAGAAACACCGGCTGACATCGAGATGTTTCCAGCCATCGTCGATACTGACGACAAATGCTGGGACATCTCCAAATCGGACGGCAAGTCTGGCCGCATTCTGATCCGACCTTGCATCCGAACGCCAAACTCGGAGATTCAGCTACGCGCCGCGCTCGACGGGATAGGTATCGCTCGCCTCGCTACATCGCTCGTCCAGCCGTACGTGGATACCGGCGACCTGGTGCATGTACTGCCAGACTACAAATCTGCACCCATAACATTCTATGCCCTTACCCCAGCGCGTAGACATATGCCACCCAAGGTCCGTGTACTACTAGAGGCTTTGGATGCCATGAACACAACGGATGCTAGCCTGGCTTGGCATGATCAGGTTGGCTCCGTGCTGTGAATGGGGGCATCTCCGCCGCGAGTGTACTGCTGCACGCTTCGGGACAATTTCCTCGAAGCACGGGTATCGCAAACCATCTTTTATGCACAATTTATCGAGTTATTATTCCCCACACATAAATATCAATTATGTCGCAGTATAAATCTTATAAATCTTTAATCTCGCCATTAGTAGTTTATATTGTGCGCAGGGCTCAGACTCCATGATCTTGGCGGCCTATTCGTAATGCCCCCTGTAGCGGCTTGGCTGTTCCTGCAAGATGTTCATTAGCATCTTTGCTTGTCTTTCCTTGCTCGGGCGCTTGCTGGAGGATTGGCCGCACACCATCTCGCACTTCCATATCGAGCTCCACCCACGCACATGGCGCGATTTGCTACGCAAACCAATAAGGTTGAATCACAGTGATTAAGACAATTAAAGCACTTCTAATGGGAGCGGTGTTCGCCGTGACAGCGATTTCCGCCCAGGCTGGAGAGACAAAAAAAGTCGATGTCTTGCTGATAGGTGGTGGGATCATGAGCTCGACGCTAGCCGTGTGGCTCCATGAGCTTGAGCCTAATTGGTCAATGATGATGATCGAGCGACTCGACGGCGTTGCCGAGGAAAGTTCCAACGGCTGGAATAATGCCGGCACAGGACACTCCGCACTCGCCGAGCTGAATTACACGCCCGAAAGACAAGATGGTACGGTGGATATTTCCAAGGCCGTAGAAATTAACGAGTCTTTTCAGATATCGCGCCAATTCTGGTCGTGGCAGGTTAAGAACGGCGTGCTCAAGAACCCGAGGTCGTTTATCAACTCGACACCGCATATGAGCTTCGTGTGGGGTGATGACAATGTCAGGTTTCTCAAGAAACGCTACGAGGCCTTACAGGCGAGCCCGTTATTTCGAGGCATGAAGTACTCGGAAGACTCCAATCAAATCAAGCAATGGGTCCCGCTAATGATGGAAGGTCGCGACGCGAAACAGAAAGTTGCCGCAACATGGTCCCCTGTAGGTACCGACGTCAATTTCGGTGAAATCACGCGTCAGTTTGTTGAGTATCTACAAGGTCAGCGTGGCTTCAGCCTTTCGCTTTCCAGCGAGGTCCGGACTATCAAGCGCAACGAGGATGGCACTTGGCGTGTGAGCTACGCCAACACCAAATCAGGTGGCCCCCTTCAGGACGTGGACACAAAGTTCCTCTTTATCGGCGCTGGCGGTGGTGCGCTTCATCTGTTGCAGGCCTCCGGCACACCCGAGGCCAAGAACTACGGAGCCTTCCCCGTCGGTGGATCATTCCTGGTCACTGAGAATCCGCAGGTTGTCAGCCGGCACCTGGCAAAGGCATATGGCAAAGCATCTGTTGGCTCGCCCCCGATGTCGGTACCCCACCTGGACACTCGCATCATCGATGGCAAGAAGATCATCCTGTTTGGGCCGTTCGCGACCTTCTCAACGAAGTTTCTGAAGAACGGTTCCTACTTTGATTTGCTTAGCAGCACAAACCACCACAACGTCGTTCCGATGATGCACGTCGGCATTGATGAGTTCCCGCTTGTGGAGTATCTAGCAGGTCAGCTGATGCTCGACGATGCTGACCGGTTCAATGCACTGAAAGAGTACTTCCCACAGGCCAAGAAGGAAGATTGGCGCCTCTGGCAAGCCGGACAGCGTGTTCAGATTATCAAGAAGGATAGTGAAAAGGGCGGCGTGCTCAAACTAGGCACGGAAATCGTGAGTTCCAAGGACGGCTCGATCGCAGCGCTGCTTGGCGCCTCACCAGGCGCCTCTACCGCGGCGCCGATCATGCTAAACCTGCTTGAGAAGGTATTTAAGGACAAGCTCGCAACACCGGCGTGGCAACAGAAAGTTCGACAGATTGTGCCAAGCTACGGGACCAAGCTCAATGACAGCCCCTCGAAGGTATACGAGGAATGGAGCTATACGAGCGAAGTATTGCAGTTGGCGCGGCCGCCGCAGATCGACTTGTCCGTCACCCCACAAGCAGAGCCCGGACAGGCGGCGCCTCGACCGCATAAGGCAGACGCGGATTTGGCGCTGTAAACAATTGAACGGGTACCCGGCTTGCGCTAGCACGCAAGCCTCACCTAAGACGTTGGTCAGGAAACTGTGCCCGCCCCCCCCCAGCCGTAAGCGTTCAAGCGTGGCTGGGGCGGCCTATAGCTAGAATGGGACGGTCTCAAATACGTGGCCAGGCCGTCCCGACGCGTAGATCCTCCCTCTCGGCCTTCGCAGCATCGACATCTCCATCAAAATGGCCCTCTCACATCGGCCCCAGATCGTCGTCAGCCATCTTCGCAAAACTTACCGCATTCACGAGCGTGGTCCCGGAGTGTGCGGTGCGATACGTGCGTTAGTGCGCCCGCACTATCGAACGGTCGATGCACTGGCTGACGTGTCATTTGAGCTGCAACGCGGCGAACTGCTGGGTTTCATTGGCCCGAACGGTGCCGGAAAGTCGACCACCATCAAGATCCTGGCAGGCATCTTACGGCCCGACAGTGGTCGCGTCGAAGTCAATGGGCGCGCCCCGTATGCCGACCGCAAACGGCACGTCGAACGTATCGGTGTCGTGTTTGGACAGCGAACGCAGCTCTGGTGGGATTTGCCGGTGGGTGACGGGTTCACCCTGCTGCGCGACATCTATCGGGTGGACCCCATGCGTTTTGCCCGTACGCACGACGAACTGGTGGATCTCTTGCATCTTGAGCATTTGCTCGATCAGCCTGTACGTCAATTGTCATTGGGGCAGCGGATGCGCGCCGAGATAGCAGCCTCGCTGTTGCACGAGCCCGATATCCTCTTCCTGGACGAGCCAACAATTGGGCTCGATGCGCCCGCTAAGCTTGCGGTACGTGATTTTGTCCGGCGCGCAAACCGGGAGCGCGGCACCACCGTGCTGTTGACCACGCACGACATGCACGACATCGAAGCGCTGGCAAAGCGCGTGATCGTGATTGGTCACGGTCGCGTGCTGGCGGATTGCGGCGTTGAGGCTTTGCGTGCCCAAGTGGTGCAAGCACGCCAGGCAAGCGATCACCAGCCCGAGCATTCCGAGGGCAATAAGCTGACCATTGAGTCCGTCATCGCGCGCTTTTACGAGATGCACGGCGCAGCTGAAACATAGGCCGTCAATGGCGCTGCGCGAACTGCTTCGCCCCTATCTTGCCGCGTTCAGGGCGCGGTTCATGCAAATGCTGCAGTATCGGGTCTCGGCCTACACTGGCTTCGCGACCCAATGTTGGTGGGGCGGCGTAAGAGTCATGGTTCTAGCGGCGTTCTATGGCAACGTGACGGCAGCCAGCGCACCGATGTCCCGCGGCCATGCCATCACGTATATATGGCTTGCCCAAGGGTTGCTTGCGCTGCTGCCATGGATGGCCGACCCCGAGGTGGCGCAAGCTGTCCGCTCGGGCGCGGTGGCGTACGACAGGCTCCGCCCCGTGAATGGCTACGCGCTCTGGTTTGCCCGCTCGGCTGGGTGGACGGCTGCGCGCGCCCTGCCGCGCGCAGCGCTGATGTTAGCCTTTGCCGGCATTGGGCTGCCTTTTGCTGGACTCAACGACTGGGCCTGGCAGCCGCCGGCGAGCGTCATGGCAGGCGTTGGCTCCCTTGTCGCCGTTGTGCTCGCGTTGCTGCTCTCAACGACGCTGGTGATGCTGCTGACTGTGGCAGCGGTGGCAGCGAGCAACGAGCGCGGCATCAATACCCTGGCGGGACCGATAGTCATCGTCCTCTCAGGAAATCTGCTACCCCTGCCACTACTTCCCGACACCTGGCAGGCGTTATTGCTAGTGCAGCCGTTAGCGGGTGTGGTGGATATTCCGGCGCGCATCTATTTCTCGCAGCTGGACGGCGCAAAGATGCTCGCTGCACTGGGTCTGCAATGCTCGTGGATCGTTCTGCTTATCGCTCTCGGTCACGCGGCCATGAATCGCACCATGCGGGGCCTTGAAGTGCAAGGCGGATGAAGAACACGAATTCCCTAACACTGGTGATGCGCCTGGTACGAGCATCCTTGCGTGGCCAGATGCGTTATCCGGCGTCGGCATTGATGCTTACGCTGGGCCAGTTTCTCGTCAGTGGCCTCGAGATACTCGCGGCCTGGGCACTCTTCCACCGGTTCGGAGAGGTGCAAGGATGGCACATCGGCGAGCTGGCACTGATCTACGGGCTAGTAAACTGCATGTACGCCATCGCCGATGTCCTCGGCCGTGGCTTTGACATACTCGGTACGGCACTGCTGCGCACAGGCGAATTCGACCGCTTACTGCTTAGGCCACAATCGCTGACCCTGCAATTATTAACCTACGACCTCCGCATCGGGCGCCTCGGACGATTGCTGCAAGGACTCATGATCCTGGCGCTTGCGACAGTGCAAGCGGACATTTCCTGGGCCCAGACGTCGATCGCGGTAGCACTGTTTTCGCTTGCAGGTGGGGTTGCGCTGTTTCTCGGCATCCTAGTGCTGCGGGGCACGCTGTCTTTCTGGACAATCGAGAGCATTGAGCTCGCCAGCGTGCTGAGCTACGGGGGCGTTCAGGCGTCACAGTATCCGCTTGATCTATACGCTCGATGGTTTCGGTACTTGCTAACGTTCGCTGTGCCACTGGCCGGCGTCGCCTATTACCCCGCACTGATCATACTGGGCAAGCCTGATCCTACGGGTGCCCCGGCTTGGACAGGGCTCGTGTCACCGTTGGCAGGCTTTGCTTTTCTTGCCGTGAGCTTCGCCGCCTGGCGTGTCGGAGTGCGCCACTACTCCTCCACGGGCAGCTAGTCGGCACGCTTGCGCGTGCGACAGGCATGTAACTAGCGACGCGAGCTTTTGCAACAGATTTGGAACACGCGGCCGCTGACTTGCCGACCTTTGGCGAGGTCACCAATCCGGGTTCTTTAGTCCACCAGCCCTACTTTTTCAGCCAGTTTTTCCGGAAGAGAGCGTTTGACTTCCGCCGCTCTCGATCACGACAATGTATAGGTGTGCGTTGCCATCGGAAAATGAACATTGCCGCCATGGAAACGGGGAAATTTTTCGAAGTCCGCGCGCATTTGATGTCGGACAGGGGAATTCATCGCCTCGGTAATAGCCTGCGCGCTGTCAAAGACGAGCTTGTTCCTTTGGATATAGTGAACCTTTTTCCACGGCATCGCGTCCACCCAATCTACGCGCGTGAAAATCTCGATCTCGCGTATCCCAGGGAAGAATCGCATGATCTGTGGATGGTGGCCCAGATAGTAGTTCAGCCACGCATCGAAGTCTGCGGCGTGCCCCGGGTAGTGAACCAAGAAACTACACGGCGCACTCCCAACTGGCGAGCGGCCGATGGAGTCCTCAACGGGAAATGGACGCCGGGACATGACCTGTTGCGTAACAGTACACCCGCGCAAGTTAGGCAGTGAAAGCTGCGCTACGGCCTGGAGATGACCGTCCACTGCTATGGCCGATTCCAGCGCCGTCAGGGTGTCAAAGTCCAGTTGCATCGCAAATGGCGGCGATGGACCGTCATCCGTGTAAAAGTCCTTTGCGCTTTCGGGCGTATAGAGTCGCGCTCGGCGCAACTGCGGCGTGCGCGTAACAACCTCGGCTACGCGCTGAAGATCCTCCACCCCGATATGGGCCGACGGGTCCGCGCTCTCAAAGGTAACAAGATAGGAAAACTGCATGCTGTGTCTCCGGGTGTTGTGGCCGGTCAGAGTACCGCTCCAGCTGAGATGCTGGGCGCGTCAAACAGCTCCATTGAGCCGATCAGGTCACGCAACCGGGTGACTCCCTTGCGCTCACAGTACGCGGCGATCCCATCAATAATGCTTGGCATCGATCGCGGCGAGAGAAAGTTGGCCGTGCCTACCTGCACCGCAGTCGCCCCCGCGAGCAGAAACTCGATGGCATCCTCCGCCGTCGCAATCCCACCGCACCCGATTACGGGAATCGTCACCGCCTGCGCGCACTGATAGGCGATACGTAGCATGATCGGCTTGGTTGCCGGTCCCGTCAGACCACCCATCAGGTTGGCAACACGGGGGCGTCGTGTTTCCACATCGATCGCCATGGCGAGAATTGCATTGCTAACCACAAGTGCATCCGCACCGGCAGCCTGGGCCGCCAGGGCGACCTCCACAACGTTGGCAGCATTGGGGGTCATCTTTGGCCATACAGGGAGTGGGGACGCTGCCTTCATGGCACGGACCACCTGAAACGTCGCATCCGGATCCATGCCAAAGGCTCGCCCATCCTTCTTGAGGTTCGGACAAGACACGTTAGCTTCGATCGCCGCCACGCCCGGCACGGATAGTTTGCGCGCGAGTCGGCCGAATTCTTCAACCGTGTTCGCCGAGATGCTGGCAACTAACGGCGGTTTGTAAGCTTGGTAGAACGGGACCGTTTCCTTCAGGTAATAGTCCCCGCCTTTACTCGGGATACCGATCGAAAACAGCGTCGCATCCTTGAATTCCGCCACGCGCGGCGGCGGGTTCCCTTCACGCAGGTCGTCCGTAATAGTCTTGGTCACGATGGCGCCAAGACGGTTCAAGTCGAACACATCTGCAAGGCCTTCGGCAAACGTGCCAGACGCGGGCATGATCGGATTCTGCAACTTGAGCAAGCCAATTTCCACGCTAAGATCTACCACGATACAGTCTCCCATAGGTCGAATACCGGACCTTCCCAACAAACCCTGCGATAGGTGAGATCCTGCTTGCCCACCTCCGTTCGGAACGGCCGCACGCACGCATAACACGCACCGAGTGCGCACCCCATATGCTGCTCAACGGCGATCTGTCCTGGAATTTCCAAGTCGGCGGACACCCGCTGGAGCATCTGCAACAATCGATTCGAACCACATGTAGCAACGTAGTCAAGTCGGCGCCCGGCGTGCGTGCGACGCAGCAGAGCCTCAACGTGCTCTACCTGACTGCTACCGTCCTCGTCATTGACAATGACCACATTTGCGCCGGCCTCCCTGAGGTAGTCTGCCGACATGACCAGATCTGCTGACCTGACGCTCAGCACCGCCGTGACCGCCACACCCTGGCTGCGCGCCAGATCTGCCAAGGGCGTCAGGGTCGCCAGCCCCACACCGCGGGCCAGCAGGAGAATGTGTCGGGTACCGGCAGGCAAGACGAAACCGCGACCCACTGGTCCCAGCGCATCCAGCGTCTCATCGGCTCCCAAATTTGCGAGACCACGCGTGCCCAATCCCTGTACCTTGTAGAGGAACTCTATCGTGCCGCTTTCCCGTGACACCCGATAAATGCTCATGGGCCTGCGCAGAAATGCGGCGCCCTGTTGGTCAGGCGGACAGGCCAAATGGAAGAATTGCCCCGGAGTTGCCTGCAACGCAACGTCGGGGGCGTCGACAACAAGGTGCTTGTATTCGTCGTTCACCCAGTGGTTGCTGACCACCCGGCAAAGATTCTCGGCAACCGCAAATTGCGGCGATTGCCCATCATGCTGCGCCGCCCGGCAGCATGTTGTGGCCTCCACAACGTCATCTAACATCCGACTCCCCTTCTCCTCAAGATTCGACGGCCTTTTGCTCATCGAATAACGAATATCATTCTATGTTCATTCCAGACGAAGTCAAGGGCAACCACTGGAAGTCGATTTTTATATGGATAATCCGGGCAGTTTAGGTTGTCGATGTGCACGTTCGGCCCGACAAATACCGAATATCGCTGGCTTATAAACCTGAAGACGGTGCCTGATGACCGAGATCGACCAGAGAGATCGTGAGATGCCATAAGTCGAGAGCAGGTGCGACTGTGACCAGAATCTGTAGCCCGATTTCGGCTGCAAGCTGCCGATCCGCTTGCAGCCGCCGCACGCACCGCTACGCAAACGCCAACTCGCGCTCGCGATGCCCGGAAGCTGCCAGCGATCACCGGATGACTACTGTGCTGCTGCGCCAGAGAAACCCGCCGATCCGTTCGCCAGATGGGCGCGCTCGAGCTTGGTTCGCCTACTGAGCAATCGCGTCGCACCTCATACCCACGGGGTCAACTCCCTCTTTCAAGAGGTGGCAACCGCCGGTCAACACCGGTACGCAACTGCGTCTAGCACCACATGCGGTAGAGGAATAGCCTAACGGCCTAACCGTGCATCCTCCGGAGAACAAGTGAAACATATAGACAGCGTAGTACACCTCGTAGAGTCGAAGCGCGACGCCTACATCTCGCTGGCCGACGAAATCTGGTCATTTGCGGAGATGCGTTACGCGGAGTTCCGATCCGCGGAGCTGCATGCCGCGCAGATAGAAAAGAGCGGCTTCACAGTCAAGCGAGATGTCGCGGGAATGCCAACGGCTTTTGTCGCCGAGGCCGGCTCTGGCGGACCGGTAATTGGCTTTCTTGGGGAGTACGACGCGCTCGCAGGGCTCAGCCAAGAAAGTGGCGCGCTCCGTTGCACGCCGGCCGCAGGCGCCGAAAATGGCAATGGGCACGGATGTGGCCACCACCTCCTCGGCACTGCAGCACATCTGGCCGCAGTGGTAACGCGGGACTACTTTGCGAGCAACAACATTAACGCTACGGTCCGATTCTACGGCTGTCCAGCCGAGGAAGCCGCCGCTGGCAAGACGTTCATGGCGCGCGAGGGCCTGTTCGACGATCTAGACGTTGCACTGAGTTGGCACCCATCTGTTGCCAACTCAGTCTTCATGAACGCCACCCTGGCCAACATCCAAGCGCACTTCCGTTTTCACGGCAAAGCATCGCACGCTGCGTTGGCACCTCACTTGGGACGCAGTGCACTGGATGCGGCCGAATTGATGAACATCGGCGTCAACTATCTGCGTGAGCACATGCCTGACCAGGCCCGCGTGCATTTTGCCTACATTAACTCGGGAGGCATCTCGACGAATGTTATTCCGGTGCTGGCTGAAGTCCTCTATACGATCCGGTCGCCTCGAAGCGACGAGGCCAGGGACCTCTTCCAGCGTGTGAAGGACATCGCCCAAGGCGCCGCGCTGATGACTGGTACCCGGCTGGAGATCATTTTCGACAAGGCGGTCTCTGACATCCTGCACAATGACACGCTGGATCTCGTGCTCGATCGCAATATGCGCGCCATTGGCGGCTTTGACGTAACACAGGATGAGACCCGATTTGCAACCGAGATGCAGACTACGATCACCACCGAAGATCTTGCCAACTCCTCCCGGCATTTCGCCGCGGCGTTGCGCGATCCGCGGCCGATCGTTTCCGAAATCCTGCCTTACTCGCCCGACGTCGTGCGCCCAGTCACTGGGTCAACGGATGTTGGAGACGTAAGCTGGGTCGTGCCGACAACTCAGTGTCTGACGGCATGCTACGCGTTTGGCACTGGATTTCATTCATGGCAGATGGTGTCACAAGGCAAGCTTTCCCTGGCGCACAAAGGCATGCTTCTCGCAGCAAAGACGCTCGCGGCGACTGCGATCGATCTTGCTGGTCAGCCGCAAACACTCGTGGAAGCGAAAGAAGAGCTTTCGCGCAAACGGGGCCATAAGCCTTATGCCTGCCCAATCCCTTCCGACGTGCCGCCGCCGCCAGCACGCACCTAAACAATTCATCGCCAATTTCGGCGGTCCAGACTAGAGCAAGGACTCCGGGCGACGGCGGGGCCGTTGCGCACGACACCCGTCCGATATGGCAACGCGTGGACGTTGCGGCGCTGCGACGCCCACGCATCCTTAGGGCGATACTTCCTCGAGTGCCCGACCTGCTGTTTCCGTCGTAAAAATGGAGGCAAGCGCTCCGAGGGCCGCAGTGACCGCAAAGAGCAGCACCACGCCGCGTATGCCGTATGCCGTCAGTACGACTGGGACGACGAGCGGAGCTACCATCGAAGCAATTCTAAGCCACGCTGTGGCAATGCCAACGCCCAGGGCTCGCACCCGGGTTGGATAAATTTCCGGCGTATACAGATATAGCAGCGTTGCATTGGCCGAGATGAACACATAGCTAAGTGAAACGAGCATCTGTGTATGGACGGCGTCAGTCAACGTTGTCATACAAAGAAGTCCCAGTCCCAGGGCCCCGAGGAGAAAAGCGCAGGTAAACCAAACTTTTCGTCCAGATCGATCAACAAATAAAGCGCAAAGCAAAGCGCCGATAAATCCCGCGACGCTCGTAATCAGGCTATAGCCTAAAGCCTGCCCCAATGGGAGGTGAAAATGGTTCCGGTAAAGGGTAGGCAACCACGATGTCAGTCCATACGTGACAAAGTACGCAGTGACCCACAGACACCACACGACGTAGGTTCGCCTACCGTAGTTTGACTGGAAGAGCTCCCGCCAGCTCGTGCGAGGCGCTGACTGGGTCCCGGAGGTCTCGCCCGCAAGCTGTTGCCGTTGCGCCGACGCGGCCGAACCAGGAATCTGAATTCTAGCCATTACGTCGTTGGCCTCTGCGTGGCGACCTACCGACTGCAGCCACCTCGGCGACTCCGGCAATCCGCGTCGCAGTATGAACAGCAGAGGGGCCGGAGCCGCACCCAAGATAAACATGCTTTGCCAGCCAAATACAGGCACCATCAAGTAACCCGCAATGCCAGCTCCAACTAATCCAGCCGGGAAAATAAGCTCATAGAGCATGAAGAAGCGACCGCGACCTTTGGCCGGACTAAGTTCGCTAATGTAGGCTGCAGCAACTGGCATCTCACCCCCGAGGCCGATACCTTGGATGAAGCGCATCACAAGAAGAGGCCAGAAACTCCAGGCGGCAGCGCAACCCAGACTCGCAACCGAAAACAGAAGAATGGTGGAAAGCGCAACCGGAACGCGCCCATACCGCTCGGCGAGGCGGCCAAAAAGAAAGGCTCCGATCAACTGTCCGGCAAAACCTGCGGAAATCAGAGTACCGATTTGTCCGTTGGACAGATGCCAGGCTGGAGCGAGCACAGGCAGGACGTACGCAATTGCCAAGACATCGAAGCCATCAAAAAACGTTGCAAAGCCCATGGCAACTCGTGCACGAACGAGGAGCCGAGAGATGGGGAGAGGTCCGTCTGGGGGTGCTATCGCCTTGCTGCTTTGGTACGCAGGGAGGGTCATGAGGTGTCTCCATATATGCGCCTCGCCCAGAGGCGAGGCATCCTCTTGTTCTGGGTGATCGCTCTTTTAGCTCTGGTGGTGGCGAACCAGGCTCGCTAGTTGTTCCGTGGCGTCTTTCAGCGAGCGCGTCTCCAGACCCATGGATACAAGACGCGTATGAATATCCTCGACTTCCTGTTGACGCGGGAGCGGCATGGGTGCCGTCATCAATGGGGAGTCAACCAGGCCGCGAAGCCATGCGGCGATCTTGTATCGAATATGCAGCCGCCCCCATTCAGAGTAGATATAGTCGTGAAGGCTTCGTAGGCCTCCATTCCAAATCGAGTTGGCGGCCTCGATGTCTTTTCGCTCCCATGCATCGATGTGTGCCTGCATGGGCTCAAGGGCATAGCACCACGATCCCGATATCGTCCCGTCAAAGTTTCCCGTTGCAAGGTTCTCGTGGAAGTACTGCGCAGCCGCGCCCAGCACGGCAACACGCGGTTGCTGCGTCTTTAGCGCGTGGGAGACAGCTCGATATCCATCGTAGTTGTACGTCATCTTCCAGCCGACCACGTTGGGCACTTCCGCGCAAATGTGGAGAGTGGTTTCTACAGGGAGCCCGATTCCGTAACGATTGGACGGTGACCCCACTGGATGCGTAAAAATTGGAAGATCAACTGCCCGGTCTTGTAGACGAATCTGGTCGAGCCAGACTTCGGGATAGCGCGCGGGGTCCCAGCTTGTCGTCACGTCCATCGCACCGCCAGGTGGGATGACGAAGATGCCGCTCGCCCCTACTGATTTTGCGTCACGGGCCACATCGACTGCGTCGGCTGTAGTCCAGCCGAAGGTGCCGGCCAAGACGGGGACGCGTCCATCCACTTCGTCGACGATGACTTCGAGTACGCGACGTTTCTCCTCGCGCGTAAGATAGAACACGTCACCGGCCTCGGCATTTGCAACCAAGCCGCCGCGTTTCGTAAAATCCGGCTGTCGCAGAAAATACTGGACTAGCCGGCGAATACCAGCCTCATCGGGCTTCCCGGTGCCACTCAGGGGTAAAACGAGCGCGACGTGAAGTCGGTTGTTCAATGCGTAAGTCATAGTGTCCACTCCGGAATTGCCGTTCTCTGATCTATGCGCGGCTGGCGGTCTGGTGAGCAGTAGCAACGCCGCGCCGCGTGAAGCTAGTATGTAAGCGGTTGCCTGGAGCGTCGATGCAGTTGGCGAAATACCGCCGTATCACGGAGAGTGTTAGGTGCTAAAGGATCTAAATTTGCTGCTTGTCTTCGAAGCGATGTGGCAGCACCGCTCCGTCTCCATCGCTGCCGAAGCACTTGGGGTGACTCAGGCAGCGGTGAGCAATGCGCTACGACGACTTCGTGAGCAGTACAAAGACAAGCTCTTCTCTGCGGTTGGCCGGACCATGGAGCCAACGCCACTTGCTGTTTCCATCGCGCCAGCCCTGCTGGACGCCCTGGCTGCGGTCAGGCGAACGCTCATCCAACCCGATGTGTTTGACCCCGGTACTGCGCACCGGACGTTTACAATCCGGACCCGAGACGTGGGCGAGATTGTCTGCTTCCCAAGTATTCTTGCGGGCATGGCCACAGAGGCGCCGCACATAATATTGCGCGGTACGTTTAGCTCACACGAGGACACGATGTCAGGTCTTGCGCGAGGTCGTATCGATGTTGCCCTAGGCTATCTCCCAGCACTTAAGACAGACCTCCACTTTGCTCCGCTTTTTCGCCAGGACCATGTCCTTGTGATGAGACGCGACCATCCCGCAGCGCATCAAGAGCTCTCTGACAGAGTGATCCGATCCCTTAACTTCGCGCTTGTTGAATACGAGGGAAGTGAGAGGCTGATCTTCGAGCGGGCCTTGATCGATGCAGGCGCCAGGGCACGCATCAAAGTTCGGCTACCGCAGTTCATGTCGGCAGCACACATCGTCTCGCAGAGCGACCTCGTCTGGATCGCTCCAGAGACAATTGCTCGCGCAGCCTCTCACAACTATGCACTGACCTTACGCCCAAGTCCGTATCCGATCGAAGACTCACCGATTTGTGTGTACTGGCATGATCGATACCATAAAGATCCGGCCAATGTGTGGTTTCGCAATCTGATCCAGCGAACCTGCTCGTCTCCCCTGGGCGCCAGGACGCATTCCGGGAACCCACAGGGGTGGCGTCGTGTATAACCGAGTTAGGTAAGTAGCCGGCGCGACGCCGTCCGGCCACGCGGAGAAGCGTCATTCAACCGGCTAGTGACTCTTAGCCTGCCAGCACTCGATCGGCGTATGTGCGCCGCTGCCTGGGCCACCGCCTGGGTCAATAGATCGTGCCAGATCAAGTCATCCCAAGCGCCCATCGCTTGCTTCAGTGGGCAATCCACTGAACAGAGTGCCAAGACTCTATGGGCGTTCCTCCTAAACACATCGCGCAGTCGTTCACCTGCCCGGCGTAGGAACTGGAGAAAGGAAGCCGACGTGGGCGTCTCAGTGGCGGTTCGCATACCGGTCAGTATCTAGAAGCGCAACCTTGCCACAATCATCCATCCTAGTATGGCGAGCCCATGTCGTGGCTATCAATTCTGCTTATTCTTCAGAATCAACGCCTTCTATTGACTAGGTACGATACTCCTTGCACAAAATGCCGACTCTGAAGGACAGAGCAGCTGACTGGAAAAACCCCGCTGGCCAGCCAGAACACGGTCACACCGGTGCCGGGCGATTCCCGCTCGATGCCAGGTATCGATTGATGGATTAGTCGTACCGGTGATAAGAACGACAGGAGACAAGAAGTGCAATTCATCAAATGCGCGGCAGTGGCATTGCTATTGCAAAGTGGCATTGCGTGGTCTGAGCCGATCCAGGAAAAATTGGAGCTATCGGTGTTTCCCGGCGGCTTTAACTGGCCAATCTGGGTGGCTCAAGACAAAGGCAACTTTGCGCGGCGCGATATCGCTGTGGCGGTCAATCCCACGCCGAACTCCGTTGAGCAGATGACAAGGCTCGCCGACGGGCGCTCCCATATTGCGATGACCGCCATTGACAATGTGATTGCCTACCGGGAGGGGCAAGGTGAAGTTCCACTCTCCGGCGATGACCTGGTCGCGGTTATGGGCGGGGATCACGGCTTCCTGTCGCTCGTATCCGTGCCGGAGGTCAACCGCATCGCTGATTTACGTGGAAGGCAGGTGTCTGTCGATGCCCGAAATACCGGATATGCCTATGTCCTTTTTGAACTGTTGAAGCGCGGTGGCTTGTCGGAACCCGACTTTGGCGTGGAACGGGTTGGCGGTGTCTTGCAGAGATATCAGACATTGATGGACAAAAAGCAAGCTGCGACATTGCTGATTTCTCCTTTCGATCTGCAAGCACAAGCCGCTGGGTACCACGTGCTGGGAATGGCAGCCGGATCTTTGGGAGCATATCAAGGCCTGGTGGCAGCTGTTCGCAAATCCTGGGCTCAAGAGCACCGCGCACAGTTGATAGGCTACATTGAGGCTTACATCGAGAGCGTTGAGTGGCTCTACGATCCTGCCAACAAAGGAGAGGCGTTGCGGATCTACCGAAAGCATGTGCCGGAGGCGGGAACCGATATGTCAGAGGCGGCGTACGTACATCTGCTGGACGCACAGTCCGGATTCCAGCGCAAGGCGCGAATCGACTTAAAGGGGGTTACAGAAGTACTCAGGCTACGCGAGAGATGGGCGGAGCCTGCCAGACGGCTGAGCGGCCCGGAAAGCTACTACGAGGGGTCGTACTATGATTCGGCAGTGAATCGCTTTGTGCCCTAAGCTATTCCCTCACTCGGCGTCAAGGGTACGTAAAGGCCAGATGAGTCCGAACCAGTTCGATTTTTTAACCACCGATGGAAAGTCCGCGCCATCGGCCGATGATCGATGGCTCGCGAAAGCGTGACGCGCTTCTTGGCGCGGAGCGGGACCCCCGTCAGAAGCGCATACGAACCCCCATTGCCACGACACTGACATCGTCACCGGCCTGGCTAAGCGCAACACTCGCCAGTGAAGCAATGGCTTTCTTCTGATTCCACACATATCCGACCCGACCATACAACGCAGTCGTCTTCGACATGTTGTAGTCGTAGCCAACCCCGATGGCGAGGGAGTCGCGGTCTGCTTGACCTGCAACAGTACGATAGACTGCCGAAAATTTGATCCAGTCGCGACCATTCGGTACGCTGAGCCCGATCATATGGCTGTTGGCAACCAGGTAACCTGCCTTGTCCGGGTTGGTCATGTTGTACTCGTAGGTCAGGTTCACACGATTACCGAACGTGTACATCCCGCCAGCGCCGAGCCACCGGTTCTTAAAAGAACTCAGATCGGCTGTCGGGTCGGTTTTGATAACGTCATAAAAGGCGCCGAGGTAAAGGGGCCCATTCGTGTATTCGACTTGCGCCCCCTGGAAGCTAGCCTTCGGATATCCGGGTGTTGTCACGCCTCGCGGGGCATAGAGGTATTCCACTTGGAAGCCAGCGATGATTGGCGTCGTAAAAGAGATCGCATCGCTGATTCGAGAGTCGCCAATTGTCGCGCCCTTACCAAGATCTGAACTCAGCGCCACCAGCGAGGCGAGCGGTGAGAACGCACCAACACCATAGAAGGGATCAATATTGGTTGAGAGCTCGGTCGGGTACTGACGGCCAGCTCTGATACGGCCCCACTGCGTAGACACCAGGGAAATGTTGGCTTCCCGGCTGAACAGGCTCTGGTCCCCCTGCATAGTCGTGCTGCCGGCCGTGCCGTTCTTCAGTTTGAGCGCACTCTCGAGATTGAAGCGAACCGATAAGCCGTTACCCAACTGCTCGACGCCCAAGAATCCGAACCGCGACGTTGCACCCGCGCCGCTTTCTGTTTGAAGCAGTCGATTGCTGCCTGCTCTGGAATACTGGAGACCTGCATCTGCCACACCATATAGTATGAGACCGCTTCTTCCTGCCAGCGTGTCTGGCGCCATGATCTGGAATGGCTCTTCTGCGTAGCACATGGAGGACGACACAAGCAACGAACTAACTGCAAAACGTGTGACCTGATTCACGGAAAGCATGATTTCTCCAACGACCTTATTTTTTTGTGGACGAGTTCCGCCTGCGGCCTTGCGAAGCAAGGCCGGGCTCATTCAGGCAGGGTGAAGTTTTGCCGCCGTTCGAAAGAGGGCGGCCGCGATTTACGGCGTGAAGATCCTGGTCCGCATCGGATAGTGGATGGCACCACCACTGAATGCCGGGAAGGATTCCGAATCCGCGCGCATCTTGCCTCTCACAGGCGAGTTAAGAGCCGCCTGTAAAGCGTCGGATGATGGGAACGACAGCATGTTTCGCTGCATATGGTCGACCCGCTCCCATGGCATATCGTCATACCAATCTACGCGCGTGAAGACGTTGATTTGACATACGGCCGGATACTCCATCATGATTTGTGGATGGTGCCGCAGGTAATGGCCAAGCCAGTCGTTCAGATTCGCCGCGGCGCCCGGATAGTGAACCAGGTAGCTGCAAAGATCGGTGCCCGGGTTTTGGCTTTCCAACGGAAGGAACGGGCGAGTCAGCATCACCTGGTGCACGACATGAGTGCCTGTTTGACCGAACCAGTCCGCCTCGCTGAACAATTGATATAAATACCCGCCCTGGCTAATCGTGGCCTCGAGCTCCTGTAGGGCAGCGAACTCCAGCCTCAAGAACACCATGGGACTTGCGCCATCACGATGGTACGTCTCTACACCGGCCGGCGTATGAAGTTCCGCACGAACCAGTCCCGGCGTCACACGAATCGCACCCGTGAGTGCCGAGATCTGCCCGGTATCAAGTTGGAGCGACGGCTCGGTTGGATTCGCCGCGATAATGAAATACGAGAATGTCATATTGCTAATGGTTAAGATCAACGATGCTAGCTTGCCTGGCGGCTACGTAGTGGCGCCGCGAGGATTTCGGACGGGATCGGGCTGGAGTAGCCCTGTCCGCCGGTGCGCGATCGGAGTTCTGCCCTGGCTTCGGCAATACGTTCAGGGTTACTGAACAGATCCAGTGCGGTAGCAGCGAGAACCTTCGACGCGTGGAGCATGCCCTTATGCGCTGCAGGCAACTTCCCCTGGGCAACCAGTTGCCACGTATGCATATTGGTTCCCACGGCGTAGCAAGCACCGAGGTACTGCGTCGTCGGTACAATCCAGCTGACATCACCGACATCGCTGGAGCCGGTCAACGTGCCAGGCTGGTCCGCTAGCGGAAGCGGGGTCAAGCTCAGGCCGCGAGCGTCTTCGGGTCCGTTATAGGAAGCGATGCATTCGCGCAAGTCCCCATCACTTATACTGGCGTCCAGACCCGCAGCAAAAGCGTGGTCGGCTTCGTCGAATGGCGGGCTACCTAGCGCATCGAGATTGCGCATCATCAAACCCTCGATCACACCGTTGCGTACGACATTCGAGCAGGCCCGATCGAACTCCATCGTGACGGATGTTTCCGTCATTAGCGCGGCGGCTGTCGCAATCCGCTGCACGCGTTCGAACAGTTCACGCGCGTCTACGATATCCGGGGCGCGCACAACGTAGAGTACTTCGGCCTTTTCCTGTACGACATTGGGCGCCTTGCCCCCTGCATCCGTGATCGCATAGTGCACCCGCGCCTCCTGCGGCATGTGTTCGCGCAGGAAGTTCACGCCGACGCTCATCAGCTCGGCAGCATCTAGCGCACTACGCCCAAGGTGCGGCGATGCCGCGGCATGTGATGCAACGCCGGAGAAACGAAACGCTGCCTGTATCACAGCGAGCGACTTGTACTTGAAAATGCCGGAGAAGGGTCCAGGGTGCCATGTCAGCGCGAAATCCAGATCGTTGAACACGCCTTCCCGCGCCATGAAGGCCTTCCCGGCACCACCCTCTTCCGCCGGGCAACCATAGTAGCGAACGATGCCCGGCTGTCCATGCTTGACGATGCCATCTCGGGCAGCAACGGCAGCCAGCATCGCGCCAACGCCCAGCAGGTGATGACCACAGGCGTGGCCATTGCCCCCATCGCATAGCCGATGCGGCTCGATGGCGCCAGACTGCTGACTCATGTTGGACAAGGCATCGTACTCACCGAGGAACCCAGCGATGGGTCCCCTGTCTCCGGCTTCCGCCATGAAAGCAGTGGGTAGGCCGCCAAGATTGCGGGTAATACGAAACCCTTCGCTTTCAAGCAGCGCAATCTGGGCCTCAACCGACTGAAACTCCTGCCAGCGCGTCTCCGCGAGGTCCCATATGCGGTCGGCCAGCTTGATATAGGGCTGGCACTTGGCATCGATCATGTCCTCGACAAGCTTGGTATGCTCTTGAAGTTCTGCGCTCACTCGTTCGCTCCTGCATACTGGCTCGGGAATGCACCCCGCAGCGTGCTACGTACGCGGGTGGCGCGAGGGATAATGGGCGGATTGACATCATCTGGAATTGGGCAACGGTAGGCATGCCCAGCGGATGTCTGGCGGAGTTCCTCCTGTGCCTGGGCAAGAATTTGCGGATCGGCGAACAGCGCGGCGGCGGTCGATGCCATGACCTTTGCCGTGTGGGTCATACCCTTGTGGGCGACAGACGCTTTTCCCTGCGCGACCAGTTGCCAGGAGTGGAAGGGCGTCCCAAGTGCGAAGCACGCCCCGAGACACCGTGCGGTTGGCACGACCCAACTCACATCCCCCACGTCGGTGGAGGCGCTGAGCACCGCGGGCATCACGTCCACTGGTAGCACGCCCTCATGCAACACACCCGAGAGCCGCTGCGCGCCAAAGATCTCAAGGCTTGCTTTCGCTTCCTCGCCGGAAATAACCGCCTGCATACGCGCAGCAAAGGCTCGGTCGATCTCATCGAAGGGTGTCGGCCCGAGCGCCTGCATCCGTTCGTACATCAGATCTGAGAGGACACCGTTTGGCCGCATATTGGACATTGCTCGCTCTACGCGATATGTCATCGTCGTATCGGTCATCATGCCAGCGCCTTCCGCGATCTTGCGCAGACGCTGCATGATGGACTGCACGACGGCTAGTTCCGGAGCGCGAACCTGATAAACCACCTCAGCTCGCGCCTGCACCACGTTAGGTGCTGACCCGCCGGTATCGTGAATGGCATAGTGCAGTCGAGCATCACTTGGGATATGTTCCCTCAGATAGTTGGCCGCTACGCTCATCAAAGTCACTGCGTCCAGGGCGCTGCGCCCAAGATGCGGTGCGGCGGCAGCGTGCGCGGCCACGCCCGTGAATGTGAAACGGGCGTGTACGGTCGCAAGCGTGGCCATGGCGTCGATGGCAAGAATGCTCGCGGGGTGCCACGTCAGGGCAGCGTCAAGTTCGTCGAAGGCGCCGGCCCGTGTCATGAAGACCTTCCCCGCGCCCCCCTCCTCTGCCGGGCAACCGTAATACCGCACTCGTCCAGCGCGTCCGGTGCTTTGCAGCCAGTCCCTTACTGCCAGTGCAGACATGAGCGTAGCGCCGCCGAGAAGATTGTGCCCGCAACCATGTCCGCTACCTGCGGCGACACGCGGCGCTCGCGCCGTGGCGTCCGCTTCCTGGCTAAGATGCGGCAAGGCATCGTATTCGCCGAGGAAGCCGATCACCGGCCCGTCGCTGCCAGCTTCGGCGACAAAGGCTGTCGGAATTTCCGCCACATTCCGCGTCACCCGAAAGCCCTGGGCTTCGAGCTCACGGATCTGGAGCTCGACGGAATCATGCTCGGCATATGCCGTTTCCGCAAAGTCCCAGAGTCGATCGCTCAAATGCGAACAAAGCGGGCGATAGGCCTCGATTCGCGCAGCGATCACCTGGTCGATTACCTGTAAATCTGCTGTGAAGTCCATTCCGTCAAGTTACCTTTTGATGTCTTTTTAGGCTTGGGCTTGCTGGTCCAATGCACTGGCGCAGCCGATGCTCTGCCGATGCCGGCGCGAATAGAGCCAGAGCACCGCGACCAGCGAGACGATGTTGGTCCCAATGAGATACCAGGCAGGCATCATCGGATTTGGCGACACGCTCGCAAGCCAGGCAACGACAAGCTGGGCACTGCCACCAAAGATCGTCGTGGGCAGGCTGTAGCAGATCGATACACAGGTGCTACGCACCGCCTTCGGAAAGATTTCCGGGATGAAGCAGAGATGAAACGGCGTCATCAACACGCGGAAGAATGTCAGTACCGCGATCATGCTCAGAAACACACTGCCGGTTCCATGTTCGAGCACCCAGGAAAAGATGGGCACGACCGCCATCACCGAAATGAATTGCGGAAGGACAATCAGTTTGGACCCAGGGAAGCGGTCATAGAGATGACCGGCGAACAATGAAGTCACGAGACCGACCGCGCCTGTGATCAGCCCCACAAGCATCGATGTCGACGTGGGCAGGTGCAACACGCGAATGCCATACGAGGTCATGTAGTGCCCCACGATATAGACAGTCACCGTTGGCCCGATCAGCACACAGCAGGCAATAAGTAGGTCCGGAAGATGGCCTCGGACGATGGTGCTGACGAGTTCACCGGTGGTCTTGACTGCACTCTCCGTATCCAGCGTCTCGTGGAGCTTGTTACGGATGTACAGGCCAACGGGCGCAATCAGAAGTCCGAGGATGAACGGTATGCGCCATCCCCACGCGGCGAGCGCACTTTCCGACAACACTGAAGACACGATGTAGCCCACGAGACCGCCCAACAGCGCAGCAATGCCTTGTGTCGCCATCTGCCAGCTCGTAAAGAATCCCCGGCGGCCCTCCGATGCCATCTCGAGCAGGTACGTCGTGGCGGGGCCGGTTTCGCCGCCAGCCGAGAACCCTTGGAGGAGGCGGCCAACCACGATCAGGACCGGCGCGGCGAGGCCGATCGATTGGTATGTTGGCGTGAATGCGATGATCGCTGTCCCCAACGCCATCAGCCCGATCGTAAGTGTCAGTGCCGACTTTCGGCCTGCGCGATCCGCATAGGCGCCGATAAGGATTCCGCCGATTGGCCGCGCAACAAAGCCGACACCGAAAACGGCAACCGACGCAATGAGCTGACTTGCCGGCGAGAAAGATGGAAAGAACGCCTTGCCGATAAACACTGCAAAGAATGCGTAGACAGTGAAGTCGTAGAACTCGAGGGCATTGCCGGCCACAACCGCAATAATGCTTCCTCGAGACGAGCGCTTCGCCTCTTTGCTGATCGCCGCTCCGGCGCTGATTGACTCCTGGGGCACCATCTTTCTCCGTGTTAAACGAGTGATGACACTGTCGTCATCACGTAATAAATAGTGTTCTTCGTTTTTATGAACGTCAACGTAGGGTGGCACCGGAGGTAGGCACGCAGGGCGATGCTGGCGCTTGGCGGGTTGCCAAACGCTATAGAATGTGCATGCCTTTCTGCTGGAAAATTGAAGCGCACCATGCTCCCCCTTGAACATCGGGAAACAGCGCACAGGGCTGGTGCCGTCTTACTGTGGATCCCGCACCCGAACAGGGAGCGGCAATCCAGGTATGGCAGGATGCGGGTTTAGCGGCCGCCCCGAGAGTTCTCGCTGTCCTTGAGCAGTACTTCCACGGTGTGGAAGAACCGCTTCTTCTCGGGATCCGTCGAATTCTGCGACTCCCGGATGACTGACATCGTTGATTCGATAAAGCATTTCGCCGGGGCGCTTAGGGGAATACCGCGCCGATGGGTGATCATGATTTCCGCCTCAGCGAGCGCATCGCGGATTGGCAGTACACACAATCCATCTCTGGCGATCAGCAACTCGGCCATTGGCCATGGCATCAGGCTGAGCAGATCCGTCCTGGCGATCAGACTCGTGGCGACCGCGCTCGAATGCGTAATATGAATTCGGGGCGCGTAACGCTCGCAGTACTCCTGAAAGGCGGCTTGATATGGGCCATCCTCGCCCTCATAACTACGACTGAGAATCCAGCTGGCACTCGAGAGCTCGTCCAACGTGCGACAGGCGGCCAGCGGGTGCCCGATGCGGGCTACCACGGCATAGCCGATGGAGAATAGCGGCAGTTGACTGAGCTCGATGGGCGTTTGGGCATACGACCTGCCGATCGACAGATCCAAGGTCCCGTCACGAAGCTTGGGCAAGGTGAGAGATGGGAAGCTTTCGAATAGCTCGAGCTGGGTTTCAGGCATCGCGTCCTGAAAACGAGCCATGATGTCGACCAACAAGGTCATCCCAAACCAAGATGGCACTGCAAGTTTGAGAATTCGCTTGCGTTGACTCGCGAATGCCTCCATGTCCTCGCGGGCACGTGACATCGCACCCAGCGTAAAGCGCGCGTGCTCGAGCAGAACCTGGCCCGCCTGCGTCAACGTGATGCCCGTGGTTTCGCGGATGATCAAAGTGACCCCCACCTCCTCCTCCAGCTCGCGCACCGCTTTGGTGATTGCAGCGGGAGAGTAGTCGTTGTTGCGGGCGGCATTCCGAATGCTTCCGCTATCGGCAATCGCGACTAAAGCACGCAGCTGATGCAGCTTCATATTGAGGAGATCTGTAATGGATGGCAAAACTCATGGCAACCAAAAGTGTACGCCAACACGACTGTTGAGCTGCCTCACATCCCTATGCAGGGCGGCGACCTATGGTGAACGGCGACACCCTTAACAATCGCCGGCCCTGGCGCTCATCCTAAGCCTCTTTAGTCGCCCCTGGTGGTCGCGTTGCCCGGTAACGAAACGTATGTGGCTTCCTACAATCTCGCGTGCGGGTACCTTCTCGGGCGACGCGTGATACGCACAAACTACTTTCACTGTCGTGGGATAAAGAGGATGATCGATGCTGGACTATGGCGGAGCTTTGCGTATGGGAGCAGCAATGGGCTCGCAGAGAGCGCTAGACTGGTACGCGGTAACGCCGTGAAAAGCGCGAGCGCCCTATGAAGATCTGACCACCGTTGGCGAAACTGGAGGAACGCGACGTGCGCGGAGGGCAAGTCAGTCGGGCTTAGCGCGTTTGACAGCGCCGCAATGGGGTTGCGGACGACGGCTCTATCAAGCCATTGCCAATGGTCTCAGTACGATGCCTGGGTCGCACTAATCGAGACCCGCCTGAACGCATGAAACAATGTCACGGTGCAGCTCTGACAGTGCCATTTTCGAGTGGAGGCGGTCATGAAAACCGCCTGGATTCGCCAGTCTTGCTGATCTGCTAGCGAATGAGGACGACGCCGTCGCGGCGAGCCGTATCCTCGTCAGACGTCGAGTAGACACACGGCAACCGTTCGCCGCTCCGAACCGGTCACTGTCCGGTACTGGACCCGGGCAAACGATGCACCGGCCGCGGCATGCAATCAGCCGCTGGCGACTCAAGGCAGTGCGACGACGCCTGCCCTGCTCACGAGCCAGCTGCGCTGACCATATGCAATCGCGTTGCGGATTTGATTTCCCAATTTTTTTCCAGAGACCGCCCCGCAAACTGGGGCGACCTGAACCTGGCGAGCCACCACACGTCAAACGGTGTGGCATCGCTCAGCGCGAGCGCTGAGCGGCCGAAGTCAAGCCGCTTTATCGTAGCGACTCATAGGCGCGATCTCATCCTCGCTCAGGGCATCCTGCAAGCGAAAATCAAAGCGAACACGTGTGAACGGCCCTTCTACGCCAAGTGACTCGTAGCCCGTCGCGCTACTTACTGGTTCCAATTCAACGATCAAGCCGTCGCGGGTAGCGAATGCGAAATCGTCGTCCAGGAACGTATCACCTGGGATGTTGATCTGCGTTGTGAGCGCGCGCTTGCCGGCACCTGAGACGAGAAAATGGATGTGAGCCGGACGGTTTCCATGGCGGCCGAGCAGTGCAAACAGTTCCGAGACGGGACTGTTCGGAGGAATGGCATAGCCCGGAGGAAGGAAGCTGCGGAAACGGTAAGCGCCATTTGCGTCCGTCTCGATGCATCGGCGCAGGTTGTAGTCCGGTTGGTCCGGGTCGAAATGGGAATAGTGGCCGAGGTCGTTGCAATGCCAGACGTCGACCAGCGCGTTCGCGACAGGATTTCCCGCTACGTCGAGCACACGGCCTTCCATCACCAGCGGCTGGCCCGTCCCTTCGTTGCCCTCATCGAGCTTCACCTCGCGCCGATGCAGTGGCGCACCGGCGACATAGAGGGGGCCTTCGATTGCGCGCGGCGTGCCCTGCATGCGCTCGGCCGCACGGTCTGCCTCGTCCTCGCGGACATCGAGCAGCCGGTCGAAACCGAGGCCGGCTGTAATGAGGCCAAACATGTCAGCTTGGCCCAACCGGGTGAGCCACTTGACGGCGGCCCAGAATTCGTCTGGGTTCACATCAAATTCGTCGATCGTCTGGAACAGGTCCCCGACAATGCGGGCAGTGATCGCGCGTACGCGTTCGTCAGCGGGTGCCACCTGACGGCTGTTCACCCGTTCAAGCAGTTGATGAATGTCGAGTTCGGACATGGCTGTCTCCTTGTCTGTGTAGTGGGAAATGCGATGGGTCGCTCGCCGACCGCGTGATCAGAATTTGTGCCGGATGCCGGCGACCAGTACGGTTTGCCTGTTGCTCGATGATGGCGCGAACAGGTAAATGTCAGCCTGAGCCGATGCAGCCTTCTGGTAGACGCCATAGAGGTAGACATCGGTGCGCTTGGACAGGAAGTAGTCCAGGCTCAGTTGCCCCATGTGCCATTTGGGATTGCTATTGATGCCGCTATACGAACCGTCCGAGAATACATAGGCCGCACCGAGCACCAGCGACGGCGTGAGGTTGTAGGTAGCGTTGACGTCGTAGTTGGTCAGGCGCAGGCCCGTACCATCCTGGTACTCATATCGGGACTGCGTGACCATGGCGTTCGCGCGCCATGCATTGGCCCCATAGCCTGCGGCAAATCCGGCCACGCGATGGCGGGAAACACCGGCCGCGGGATTTATCGGGCTGACATGGAACAGCACGAACGGCGCGCCGGCATAGTCGTCTGTCACTGCGCCATTTGCGTTGCCGCTGGCGAGCAGGCCCGGACGGTCCAGTTGCATGTACGCGGCCGCGAGACGCAGGGCCGCGCGGTCGTAGGTCGCGCCAAAGCTGAAAGAGCGGTTGTTTGCACCAGCGCTGCTGTCCGACAGCGCATAGGAAGCCTGGGCCCGCAGCCCGCCCCAGTTTGGGCTGACATACTTAATTGCGTTGTTGTGCCGAAAGCTGCCGAAGACGCCGTCGTTGTCGCCAATGTGAGCCGCCATCCCACTTGCCGCGACGGGCGCGGACATCACGTCCAGCGTGTCATAGATTGCGTCGTACTGGCGGCCCAGGGTCAGCGTCCCCAGCGTATCGCTACCCAGTCCCACATAGGCCTGGCGTCCAA
The DNA here is from genome assembly GCA_963543405.1 of uncultured Cupriavidus sp. GTDB lineage: Bacteria > Pseudomonadota > Gammaproteobacteria > Burkholderiales > Burkholderiaceae > Cupriavidus. The sequence goes on along the minus strand of CAUUBQ010000019.1, from coordinate 30,207 downwards.
ACATCCGCCCGCCCTGCTGGAACTTGCCGTCATCGATGGCAAAGCCATTCTCGAGCGCGAAGACGGCGCGCGTGCCACCACCGAGGTCCTCCGTGCCGCGCAAGCCCCATCGGCTGTTCTGCATCGTGCCCGAGACAAGCTTGGTCGCACCATGACCGCCTTCGTTGCTGACATAGGCAATACCCGTAGACAGCACGCCATACAGGGTGACTGAACTCTGAGCGTGGACACCAGCCGTTTGCAGGATGGTCGCAAATGCGCCGAGCGTGGCCATACCTGCCTTGGACATCGACTTCATTTCTTTCTCCTCATGATGCTGCCGTGGTTCTCGTGGGGATTGCGTAGGGCCGGCGCGTTGCCGGTCCCTGAGGGATCAGCTCTCCAGCAACCAGTGCTGTAGCAGCACGGGGTCGCGCGTCTGCGTCAGCGCGAGCATCAGCAGGATGCGTAGCTTCTGCGGCAATAGATCGCCCCCGGCCAGCACGCCAGCGGCGCGCAGGAATGCTTGCGACGGCACCATGCCGCGCGCGGCACGCGTCGACTGGACCACGGTCGTGCCGGCGAGCACGGCATCGGCCAGGCCCTGCGCTTCTGCGTTTGCTGGCCGCCCGGGTGGCAAGCCAGCGCTGATGATGCCCGCGCAGCCTGCAACCACTAGTGCGTCAATCGCGGTGCGATCGGCGCCGGCATATGACATGACGATGTCCACGCGCGGCAGCGCGTCAAGATTCGTCAGATCCGGAATCGGGAAAGCCCGACGCCGCGCTGGCAGGCGCCGCATGCTCACCGCGCCGTTGGCCTCGACGCGGCCAAGTGGACCGAATTGCGGGGCCTCGAAGGCATTGAGATCGAAGCTGGCTGCTTTGGTGACATCCCGCGCGGCGAAGATGTGTCCGTCCATCACGACCAGGACACCGGCGCCGCGCGCCGCATCGGACTGCGCCACCGCGAGCGCCGCCCGCAAGTTGGCCGGCACATCGCTGCCCGCCGTGTTCGCGGGACGCTGGGCGCCAGTGATCACAACAGGCTGGTCAAGCGCGAGGGCCAGGTCGAGGAACCATGCCGTTTCTTCCAGCGTGGCGGTGCCATGGGTCACCACGAAGCCAGCCAGGCCCGGATCGTGCCGCGCGGTTTCCGCGATCAGTCGGGCCAGCGCAAGCCAGTCGGTCGGCGTGATGCCTGTGCTGCCCAGGGCCCGAAACGGCACAGGCACCAGCTCTACCCCATCAGCCACTTCGCCGAGATCGCCAAGGTCCTCGATCAACTTTCCAATGGGATGGACTACACCGCTTTCGCTGTACTCGATCCAGTCGAACCGATGCCGGGCATGCATCGCGAACGTACCGCCGGTGCCGATCACTGCAACGCGTGGCCGCACGGCGTCGTGCCCGGCAAGGGTGGAGGCCGCGTGAGTCATGTCATCTCCGGCGTTGCGACATAGACCACACCGGCGTCCACTTTCACGGCATGGCAACGGGCATCGCGGGTCAGCGGCGCGCACATGGCTCGCCCATTGCGCACATCGAAGAGGCCGGCGTGTAGCGGGCACTCGATGCCATGTCCATCCATTTCGCCGTCCGACAGCCGCGCGTTGCCGTGCGTGCAGATGTCATCGAGCGCATAGACTTCCTCATCGACCTTGAAAAGCCCGATGCGATGGCCGCCGACGTCCAGTCCATGGCAATCGCTGGCGGCGAACAGCGCGCCGAGTTCTCCAGCGCGATGCCAGTGAATAACGTCTTCGCGCGCCACTGGCTCGCGGACCGGATGTGCTTCCTCGGTAATCATGGTGCCTCCTCTATCTTGAATCTAAGCGCCTGCCACAGCGTGCCTTGCACGCTCTGCCAGCTTGTCGTCCAGCGCCGCCAGGGTTGCCGCGAGCGGCATCGGGCCTTGGCCCAGCGATGTCATATGAATCTGGGTAAAGCGCATTCGACAGCACCGCCATTCGCCATCGACCTCGCGTCGGTAGTCTTCGTGCGTGGTAGCGCCCAGCAGGACGGCATCGCGATTGTCTTCGCGCAGTGCCAGCTGCCACAGTTGCCAAACCCCCTGTGCCTGATTGCCGTCGACATCAAGTTGTGGGCTGCCGTAGTAGTGCAAGGCGAAGCACCAGGGCGAGCGCTGGAACCAGTCGTGCAGTTGCACGCGGCCAACCAGTGAATCGCCGAATCCCCGGCCACCTTCCCAGATCGCATCTTCTGTGAAGCACAGCGTCTGCTGCCATGCCACCTCGCGCAGGGCGTCGTCAGACACGCGTGTGTGGTCGGGCCGGTACTTGGCGTCGGCCAGCGCGGCGTAGCGCGCTTTCAGGGTGCGGATCGCCTCGGCGGCCTCCAACCGTGCCAGCCGCTGTTCGATGCCGGGCGCGTTCAAAATTCCAGCGCCTTGAGGGGGATTGCTGGGTCGGCGAGACGGTCCAGTTCAACCCGCGCGCCGTGGCGCACCAGCGCTTCCAGGTGCTTGCGCTCGCGCCCGTTGTCGATGAGGACACCACATACGATCTGCCCGCCGCGCAACAGCAGCATGGTTGCGGGATCTCCAGAGGCGCCATGACGCACGACAAGTTCGTCGGCATCGCCCGGATGGCCAACCACCTGAATGTTGTGCCCGAGCTGGTCGGTCCACATCCACGGTACTTCGACATAGGGCTCGGTACGCCCAAGAAGAAATCCGGCAACGGCCTGCGCCTGGTTCTCGGCGTTGCGCCAGGTTTCCTGGCGCATCGGACGTTCATATAGCGCGCTGTACGTCAGTGCCACGTCTCCCGCCGCAAAACACCACGGCACGACAGGACTGCGGCAATCGGCGCCCACCGGAACGCCGTAGTCGTTGGCGATACCGGTCCCGGCAAGGAAGTCAACACCGCTATCGATGCCTACCGCTGCCAGCACCACGTCGGCAGGCAAACACCAAGTTTGCTCGTTGCGAGCAGCCTTGACGCACAGGGCCGTGCCGTCGCGTTCGATGCAACTGACCTGCACCCCGGTCTCGATGCGCGTGCCGTTTGCCGTGTGCAGGCCATGCAGCCATTCCGAGCCCGCCCCCGGCAGGCAGCGCGCGAGGATACGCTCGCCCGCCTCCAGCACCGTCACTTCGGCCCCGAGCGCCCGCGCGCTCGCAGCGACTTCCATGCCAATCACGCCCGCACCGACGATCACCACGCGCCGGCCCGGGACAAGCGCCTCACGCAATGCAAGGCTATCGTCGATGGTGCGCAAGGTGAGGACGCCGGGTAGATCGGCGCCGGGAACATTGAGCGTGCGGGCGCGACCACCGGTGGCGACGACTAGTTCATCAAAGCGAATCTGGACGCCGTCGTCCAGCGTCAACATCCGCGCGTGCACATCTATCGCGTTCGCTCGTCCCCGCACATGCTCGACGGCGCTTTCATCTGTCCAGAACGCGGCGGGACCGAGCGTGAGCTCTGCCGCAGTACGCTCGCCCTTGAGCAGTTCTTTCGACAGCGCCGGGCGCTCATAGGGAGTGTGTACTTCCTCTCCAACGAGCGTTAGCCGCTGGTCATAGCCCTGCGCTCGCAGCTGCTGCGCGACGCGGCCACCCGCATGACCGGCGCCGACAATGACAATGTGCCGGGAAGTGTTCATGCCGCGTCTCCGGCTTGCGTTTGCAGCGAGGTCCGGTTGATGACGCGATACAGGCGCCCACCTTCGGTGTCACAGGTCCACCGGCGCGGTTCCGCACTGGGAATGATGATCCCCTCTCCCTTTGACAGTCGATACGTCTCTCCAGCGGCTTCAATCGTGAATGTGCCTTCCAGCACGGCGGCCACTTCCTCGCCTGCTTCGCCTGGCGCAGCACCCAGCGTTTGCCCTTGGCTCAACACGTGGACGGCGATGTCAAAAGCGTTGCCGCTGGTGGCGTGGCGCGCTGGCTCGGTGGAGCTCGACTGACCGGCGGCCACACGGCGACAAAGCGGCCCGCAGGAGCGATCGTCGACAGCGGTATATTCCGACGCGCTCATGCTTGCTCTCCCCGTTCAGCCAGTGGGTAGTAGGGCACCGTATCCTCCGCGCCGTACTCCTTGCGGGCCGGTGTTACGACGTTCAGCCGCATGCTGACGCCAGCGGGCGCAAAGCGATTGCTGCCGTAGTGCATCAGGCCGGCGGGGATCAGCAGTGCGTCGCCCTGCTCCATGAACGACTCTCGGTCGCCGGCCTCACCCAGCCCTTCGAAGACGGAGCACGCGCCGGAGAACTGCAGCGACGCTTCCTCACCATGCTGGTGGGACTTCGCCGGCAGGTCTTTGCCTGCGGCTTCGACGAACTTGACGACGGCAACGCTGACCGTTTCGCCAAACATGTGTTTCATGTACAAGCCATCGGCGACCACTTCCTTCAGGTTGTTGTCGATGGCAAACACGCGGCATTTCGGCATGATGGACTCCTCTATAGCCGGGCAGTCAAAGCGACGGCGACAGTTTGAAGGCCTCGTCGGCTACAAAGCGGCGAGGATCGTAGCCATCGATTACCGCCTGCTGGCGATAGAACTCGATGGCCGGCGCTACCTCGGCGAGCGACAGCAGCAGGTTCATTAGCAACTGCGCCTCAGCCGGCATCGCACCCAACTCGAAGGTGTCCAGGTATGCCGTCATCGCATCGAGTTCCCCGAGCACGGTGTTTGCGAATGCGCGAATCTCGTCCATCGAGGCGCGGTGGCGCTGGATATTGCGCGCAGTTTCTGTTGGCAGGCTCCAGTGCGCGATGGCGTTCAGGTGCGCAAAGCGCTCGGGCAGGGCCGGCGTGCGTTGCGTTTGCAAGCCGCCGATATTGATGATTTTTTCTTCCATGATTTCGCTCTCGCTGTGTCCTATTGAGCCGCACCGATCAGGCGGTCGACCACATGCGCGCCATGACGAACCAGGATCTCGCTGTCCTGCAGGATCATGTGCGTCTTGGCGCCGGTTTCGGCCGCAGCCTGTGTGCGTTCAAGCGTGCTCATGTCCTCAAGCAGTACGTCGCGCAGCGCGACCTTCATGTACTCGAGGAAGAAGCGGCCGCCGGCCGTCGTCATCTCGGGGTAGTACACGCGGCCTTCGAATAGCATTTTGTTATGCGCAATCGGGCGGAACGTGTAGGCCTGGTAGTAGTTGGGCCGCAGTGAGACGTAGAAGTCCGGGAAGATGACGTTGATGTCGAACAACCAATTCTTGCTTTGCGTCCAATTGACGCCCTTCGGCAGGGCTTCGAGTGGGAACTCGTGTTTTGCGCTGCCCATGCCGGCGCGCAATGCCGCCGCGGCGATTGGGCGGGATGCTGCGGACTCTGCCAGGGCCTCGGCCGCAGCGGCGCCTCCACTTGTCACAGCTTTCGGGTTGCCGTAGACCGATTTCTGGTTGCCCGCCAACGACAATCGTCGATGGACATCGCCGCAAACGACGTCGAGTGGTCGCATACTGCCGCCGTCGCTCTTATCGATTGCGTCTGCGATCGAGTTGCCATGCACGTAGGCTACGTGATAGGCCTCCTGAAACGCGTCGAGGGCAAGCTTCCAGTTGCAATTGACGACACTGGTCCACTGGAAAGCGCAAGTCAGCTTATCGAATGGGTAACCCTCCACATCGCCATAGACCGGCCCCATGAACTCCGCCAGGGTCTGCGCCGGCTGCGCTTGCATGTTGACGAAGATGAATCCTTGCCAGACGTCGCACGTGACGGGTGAGAGGCCATAGTCTTCACGCTGCATGTCAAAAAAGCAGCCCTCCTCCGGCACGCCGGTCAGGTGGCCGTCGAGGTCATAAGCCCAGCCGTGGAACTTGCAGAAAAACTTGCGCGTGTTGCCACACTTTTCGTACACGACCTGGTTCAGACGGTGCGCGCAGACGTTATGCATGGCACGGATCTCGCCCTTCCTGTTGCGCACCACGATGATCTCGGTGTCGCAGACAGCGAGTTCCTTCACGAAGTAGTCGCCCGGATTAGGGACTTCTTCCACGCGGCCAACCTGCAGCCAGGTCTTCTTGAAGATCTCGGCCTTCTCACGCTCGTAGTACTCGGGCGAGATGTAGGGCTCGACCGGCACCGGCCCTTTGCCAAGTTCGGGATAGCGGTCTGTGAAGAACGTTGTCTGCTCGGATGTCATTGCACATCTCCTCCAGGATGGGGATATCGACGAAATAGCTCGCCGCCTCAATAATGAATGACATTCTATTTTCAGACCGGAAAAAGTCAAGAAGCGCGTGAATACCGAGTCTGCTCGGTGATTTCGGCATCCCCCGTGCCCCGTCTTGTTACAATACCGAACCACGTTGGGGCATTGAATGCACCACGGACATCAGTTTGGAAGACGGCCAGGAGCAGGCCGGAAGGAAAAGGGTCATGCCACAAGTCAAGAAGACAGGGATGCGAGAGGCGATTCTCGCGGCCGCGTTCGATCTGTTCTGCCGCAAGGGCTACACGGCGACAACGATGTCGGAGATCGCGCGCGCGGCCGGCATGACGGTGGCCAACCTGTACGTGTACTTCGATTCGAAACTGCTGATCTTCTATGAGATTTACACGCCCTGGCTGCTTGCCCGTGTAGACAGCCTGCGCGAGTCGGTGCAGAAATTCCCGACCCCCCGTACACGGCTGCGGCGCATTATTGTCGGCCTGTGGGGCGACATTCCCGCTGCCGACCACTCCTTTGCCAATGCGATGATCGAGGCGCTATCCAGCGCCCCGATGGACACCCCAAAGCCGAACAACCTGCTGGAGCAGTGTGAGACTGCGATCACCGACCTAATCCTCGAGAGCCTGCCGCCTGAACGCACCTACCTGGCATCGAACCGCTTGCTGTCGCACATCCTGTGGATGGCCTACGATGGCTTTGCCATCAACAGCCGCATCGGGGATACGCGCGACCTGGAGGCCATCGCGACGCTGATGACGGACATGATGCTGGGACCAGAGGAAACGGCTGAACCCGCATCGCGGCCCAAGAGTCGCACCCCGCGCTCACGCAAGGAATCGGCCGCGATCCCGGCTTCCTGACCGCCCCAAAGGGGCCGTCCCGGCCCTTTCGAATACCAAACGACACTCGCTGGACGGTGCACCCTGCATCGGACAGCGCAGCCAAGCGCATTGCCGACCGGCACCTGGCCTCCCCCCCTGCTCGGCGCGGCACTAGCCTTCCTCTCTACTGGCCGAATACGCCGACATGGGGGGATGCAATTCCCCGAAATAATTGATCGCTTCTGCAGCTAGCGGCCACATAGTGCTTCGGCCGGGCATTACTCTTGCGGTGCCATGCTTGCGGAGCCAGCCCCCGCTGCAGCCCGGATGCCACGTCCTTCGTGCCAAGCGCGATGGCTTCGATAGGCTAGGGTATATCCCAATGCCAGCCGCATATAAACGAATCATATTATTTATTCAACTGCCGCCATGAAGCCCCGCGGTATGCCTCCCGGCAGCCAACACCCACTAAAGCCGCCCCCCCCTGGAGCCTTCGTCATGCATGTTGCTGGTACTTCCGAAGTTGCCCGGTCCGTGCCCCAGCGGACCACCTATCTCGTTTTGTGCCTTTGCTGGAGTGCCATCCTTGCGGAGGGTTACGACATCGGCGTGATGGGAACCATTGTCCCGGCACTGATCAGCGATCCCCAGTGGAGGCTGACGCCGCTTGAACTCGGCCAGTTGAGCAGTGCCGCACTGGTAGGCACCTTGTTCGGCGCCTATTTCATCAGCCCTCTGAGTGACCTAGCCGGCCGTAAGAAGCTTCTGATTGCTTGCGTGGCACTGTTTTCGCTGTCGATGCTAGCCGCTGTGTGGGCCCCGTCCCCGGCCATCTTTGCCCTTGTGCGCGCCATCGGTGGACTCGGCTTGGGTGGTGTCATCTCGGTGGCGGCAGCGCTTACGGTGGAATACTCACCGCCCTGGCGCCGCAATCTAAACTTCGCGCTGATGTATTCGGGCTATCCGATCGGCGCGGTGATCTCGGCGCTGGCCGGCATGGCATACATGGAGCAGTACGGATGGCGCGCGGTCGTGGCCATCGGTGCGTTGCCGCTGCTTTTCATTCCGGCGCTGATGCTTTGGCTGCCTGAGTCGCTGGACTTCCTCGTCGCCAAAGGCCGGCATCGACAGGCTCGGGCGCTCGCCGAGCGTCTCGGTATGGACGCCCCCGCTGCGCCAGCTCTCCACGATACGCCGCGCACTTCGCTGAAAGACGTATTCAACGAGGTCTTCTCGCGCAAGAACCTGTTTGGGACAATCTGTCTGTGGGCCGCACAGTTCATGGCAATCACGCTCGTCTACGGTCTGGGCACGTGGCTGCCGCAGATCATGCGCAAGAGTGGCTACGATCTTGGCTCAAGCCTGTCCTTCTTTGCGGTCTTCAACATGGCAGCGGCCGTCGGTGGCGTGATGATCGGCCGGATTGCCGATTACTTCGGACCGCGCAAGACAATCGCCGTTAGCTTCCTCGCCGGCGCAGTGTCTATCTTCGCTCTCTCGCAGAAAAACGGCCTGCTGGTCAACTATGTGCTGGTCGCGCTTGCCGGCTTCGGCAGCATCGCCACGGCGCTCGTGCTACTTGGCTACATCGCGAACTACTATGCGCCGCATGCCCGCGCTTCCGCGACCGGTTGGGCGGTAGGCGTGGGCCGCTTCGGCGCCATGACAGGGCCGGTGCTAGGCGGATTCATTGCCGGCATGAACGCGAATCCGGTGTGGAACTTTGTTTTGTTTTCGGTCGCGGCGGTGCTGGCGGCACTGGCGGTGTACATCACGCCGACTCCTGAGCATGTAAAGCGCGCCCGAGGTGCAGACTAGCTTTCGGAGACTATCCGGTGTCGCTCGTGCAGGACATTAAGTCGATCGACTCTATTTACAGGATGGCAGCATGAGCCTTGGTTTTGGCTATCTGGCGCGCATCGGACACCTTTACCCATCGGGCGGCCTATGTGACTTCGAAATCCAACGGATGGCGCCGGAAGGCGTGCAGTTCTTGACCACTCGCATGCCATTCTCACGCACCTCTCTGGAGAGCGACAAAGCTGTCGTCGCAGATGTCGAATCCCACGCCGCGCTGCTCGCCACCGCCGGCGTGGGACTGATTGCCATGAACTGCACAGCAGCGAGCATGGCAGTGGGCTCGCAGGTCATAAACCGGCGCATCTTCGATGCGACGGGCATCCGCTCGGTTACTACCACCGACGCCATCCTCGCTGCCTTGCGCGCAGTCAGGGCACGCCGTATCGCGCTGATAACCCCTTATCCCCGCGAGGTCGTCGAGATGGAAATCGCGTTTCTGGCGTGCCGCGGTGTGAAGGTCGTCAGCGAAGTTGCAGCTCCCTGTTCCACGCCCATCGAGCAGGGTTCACTTCCTGCCTCGCATTGGGCAGAGTTGGCGCAACAACTCAATACCGACAATGCCGATGCCGTATTAGTCAGTTGCGCTGGCATACAAGTGAGCAGTGTCATTGAAGACATCGAGCGCACTGGCAGGCCGGTGGTAACTAGCAACCAGGCGCTCCTCTGGCACTGCTTGCGCACGCTCGGCCTGCCGGACCGTGTCCCCCGATTCGGGGGACTGCTGGCGGGCAATTTCGACGAAGGAGCAACGCTCGATTAGCGCGGCGACGCCAGTCTGCGCGGTTGCCGCCCCGGCTTTTCCTGCATTGTCAGAGCTGTCTTGCTTCCTCGCTCCAGTCCCCTATGCTGTACGAGCCGCCGGCCACCGCCAAGGGAGGGTGCAATGACGTGGAAAGCCGGACGACCCAAAAGACGCCTGCCATATATTTCCCGTTATTCCATCATCGCGTCCGTTGCTACTGCAACTGGTGTCACTCAGTACCTCACCCCTGACAATCACGGCTATATTCACGCGCACGTGGATGTCTGGGTGCGCGACGAAAATGGTCAAACGGTACAAGTTATTCCCGAGAAACGTTTCAAGCTCTATGCCGACTCGGATGCCAGCGGCTTGCTCGATCTTCGTGAGGAGCTACTGACTGTGGGCGGCAGCAATCACTTCAGCCCGGATTTCAGACATAGCATCTATCTGCACCGATTTACCTTTCGGCATAGACCATACGCATCGCCAAGTCCGCCCGGACTGAAGGCGATTCAATACGTTCTGATGGTGGAACCTCCGCTCTGGAGTCCCAAATCGTCAGTCGCGGCCGGCTGTGCAATCATCTCAGTGCCTGTTTATATGTTTTAGCGAGCGAGGCAGGGACTACTTGGCGAATGCCAAGACGCGGTGACGGCCCGCTCCGCCCAGCGACGGCCGCGGCCTGGCCGACCGTTTTCGGCTCGACAAGCGCCACTCGGCAGCACAAAGCCGCATCAAAGACGACAGCGCTCCCCGCACAAGATTCGCCGCAACCACCAGCAGTCTGCGGCTCGCCGTTACTCCCGAAATTCAGCGCTTGGTTAGCGTCGGCTGATCGGTCGCAGGCGAGCGGGGGCGGTCAGTGCGTTTTTGGCTTTATGGCGAGTAGCGCAATTCCCGGGCGCGTTTGCGGGATCTGGCACAGATGTGCCGGCGTAGCCGAGCGACTCTTGCCTGACGCTTCACACGCATGACATGGTATCGACCATCATCGTTGCGCGGCGGCACCTGCCTGGCTTCGCATTTCGCTTCAAGCAAGACTTGAGTTTGGGTTGACTTCAGTTGAGGGGGGCGCAAGCGGCCTGTCGTAAATCACCGGAAGGTCGTATCGGCACGTTTGAACCAACGTGGCTCTCAGGCTGCGCAGAAGATGCCGGGCGAAGGTGCGAAGGTCGTCCAGTTGCTCCGCATCTTCTGGCGAGACGATCAGGCGGAACTGGTGCCGGTCGCCCTGGATGCGCGTCCGGAACACATCAAGATCGACCGCGTCGGTTTCCGGCCCATAGGCCTGCCCTGCGCCGCCCCGGCGATCGACACCTTCCCGCTCGATATAGCGCAAGTGCACTGCGGTCGAACGCGCCCCCGCACGCGCCAGGTTCGCCAATCGGACCTTGATGGCGACGTGCCGCGCATTTTGGGCGGCACGGAACGCCCGGCAAAGCGCGCCGCAACATGTCCGCGCCCGAGCCGGGCACCTGGGCCTCTGCCGCCTTTTCCAGCGACCGCGCCCATTCTGCCGCCAGCTTTTCCGGTCTGCCGCAACACCTTGGTGAGGAACCTGTCGCCTTGCTGCTTTGGCGCGCCTGGCTGGATGCGAAAGCGTTCAGCCTGCTCCGGATCATTACGATTTGTCATGGGTTGCCCTTAACCACGTCTGGCGCATTCAGCGGTATTCAGGCGCACGCAGCACGCAGCTTTACCGCGACCGACGGGGCGTCGCGCTGGTTCGCGGCACGCCATCGCTGCCAGAGCCGTGCCGCGCCCTTCCCCCGTGCAGACTCGCGTGCCGCGCCCCGGCGTGCCGCGACCTTTTATCTTGCCCTCCGCCCTTCCCTTCTCCGTTGCCCTCCTCTTGCCCTCCTCTTGCCCTGCACGGTGAGACCGGACAAGGACAGCCTGGCGGTGCTGCGCCGCACGCCACCGCCCCGCCAGCGAACAAATCCTTGGCCTTTGCCCAGGCGCGTTCGCTGCAGGACGCCTGCACGACGCCTTGACAGTCAGATCGTTGTGCAATGTGCAGCGCGAAGGCGCGCACCGTGCCCGCGCATCGCCGCCACGCCCGGCGGTGGATCGCGCGTGACGGCGTGATCCCGCTCCGCGAAATGGTAGCCATCATGATGGCGCGTCCAGCCAGACGGGATGCGCGACGCCCAGCAAGTCGGAGGCGCGCACCGCGCCGAAGTAGCGGCTATCAAACGATGCCGGGGCGATCAGGCTCAACAGGAACAACTCCCCCGTTTCGAGACGGCGGCACGGCTGCCAGAAGGTTAGCGGCCGGTCCAACCGGTCTGCAGGCAGGACGGCGGCGGCCGGCACGCCGTCAATGCGCACGATGCCGCCGTCAATACACACCGCCTGCGGCGCGACCGCGCCCACCCGCTTGAGCAGCGGCACGCGCATCGGCAAGTAGTCGCGGTGCGCGGCAAGCGCGGCCATCTCCGTCGGTAGCGGAACCAGCACAATGCTGTCCATGACCACGGGAGGTGGCAGCCCTTTGACGCCGCGCTGGAGGGGATCGACGCGGTACCAGCCAGCCGCCACGCTGGCGCGTTGGGTTGTAGGTCGGGCGCGGGAGCGGTGGCAGAAAACTGGCCCAGGCCAGTGCAGCGAGTCCGCCAGCCGACAGGCCTGCCAGCGCGATGCGTGTGCGCCAACGCTTGCGAGAGTCTTGCCGCGCGCTCGCAGTGAACATGGCCGTCACACTAGCGGCCTGCGGGCCAACCAGGCGGCATGCCGGACTGCAGTATAGGCAGGCAGCGGCTTGCAGGCCGCTAGCCGCTTACCGAGCGTGCGCCAGTACACCGGCGAAGCGTGGTCGGTGCGATGCCTTGCGCTTCGATGGCGTCGATCTGCGTCAGCACGGCGCGCACAGAGGGTTCGCCATCCACATGCAGCAGTAACGCAGCGCCAGGCTGCACTCCGGCGATGCGTTGCCCCTCGACCCGCGAGGCGCAAGCCTGCATCACCATCAACTGCCAGTGCACCCTGCCAGAGGCATTGGCCTGCCAGCGAATGCGGCAGAACACTGCGCCCCGCTCGAACAGCGCAACACGCAGCCAACGGTCACGCTGCACGATGCGCGCCGGCTCACCGAAGCGTAGATAGAGGCGAATACGCCGTTCGATGTGCGCGAGCGAAACGCAGGGCATCGACGCCATGTCGTTGTCGCCAGGCTGGCTGGCGATAGCCGAGAGGAATGGCGGAGAAGATGACGGAAAACATGGCGACGGCATTGCCACGGCCGTGTTGGGTTGCGGGATCATTGAGCGTTCTCCTGCGGCCAGGGCAAACCGTGCCGTCTTGCGTTCACCCACCGAAGCGGCGCACGCCTGTTATTAGTTAGAGAATCTAAGTTAGTTAAGTTAACGGGGGCCAAGACCCGCGCCGCGATTGGCTTTCCGGTCGATTTGCGCTCCTGATAGCACGAGGCAGGCGCGCCTGATAGCACGAGTCCAAACGCGCCTGATAGCACGAGTCTGTCCACCGCTTTTCCCACACTTATCCCCGGGCCGCGGGAGGCACGGGCCGGAATATCAGCCGCTCCGCGCGGGTGTCCGACAGACGCGCGATGTCCAGCACATAACCGGGCAACGACTGCCGCGCGGCTACCGCGCGCAGGTCCAGCGCAAAGTCCCGGTACTTTGCGGTGCTGCCTGACTTGCGGTGCAGATGGCGGAAGTCGAAATGCCAGCCCTCCCGCTGTCTGCCCGCATGTTTGCGCACCAGTCGGTATAGCCAGCGTTCGATGCCACCGGTGAGCCGGAAGTAAGCCGGATCGATGGTGAGCACCAGCGAGGCATCGAGCACGCCCGCGTAGAACCAGTCGGCCAGGATCATCTCGATGCCCAGTGGCGTGCCGCGGGCGTCCGCCAGCTCCTTCCACTCGTTGATCCACGAGAATCGATGCAAACGGCGACCAGACGTCTCGCGGATGGACGTGGCCACCGTCGTGCTCTGCAGTCGATCGAGCGCGGCCTTCAGGCGCTGATAGTCGCGTGAGGACACCCCGCGCCCGATGAAACGCAGGATCTCGTAAGGCGTGGCGTGCATCAGGCGCGATACACGCAGCCCCGCGTCGCGCGCTTCGATAATCTGGCTGGCCGCCCAGATCAGAATATCTGCGTCCCAGATCGTGGCAATCCCGTGCTCCTGCGTGCCTTCCACGCGGATAGTGACAGTCCCGCTGCGATAGTCGATGGGTGCGGTACGCCTTGACTTCGCCAGCGAGAAGAATGGGTTCGCCATCAGTTCCTGGACATCGCGCGGCACCATGTCGCCCGGTAGTGAACGGAACAGTTCGAGCTGCGGCCGTTCCTGCGATGGCTCGGGGAAGACGGCCCGCGATCTGGCCCGGATCAACGCGCACGACTGTCGGCCGCGAGACGCTCGGCATATTCCGGATCGGAGGTGGCCTCGAAACTGCGCTGGTCTGCCCACGCGTCGAGATCGGCCACCGCGTACATGACTCGCCGGCCAAACTTGCGAAATCGTGGTCCCCCACCAAGGACTCGCTGCTTCTCGAGCGTACGCGGTGACAATCGCAGGTATTCAGCGGCTTCGTCGTTGGTCAGATACCGTTGCGGCTGGGCCTCGTTGGCAGCCTGCAGCATGGGGGGTGCGGCAGCAGGCCGCAAGGAATGGGATCGCATCGGGTAAGTCTCCATCGTTCGGGATGGTCCCACCGCAGCGTGCGGCCGGACAGAGACAGTCTCGGGAAAGCGACGCCAGCCGCAGAGGGTCGCTTTGCCGTGACGGAAACTGAGCCCGTCCTTATGCCACCATGCCGCGATAGCCGCCACGCATCAGCTTTTGCCCCCGGCGCACGAGGCGACGCACACGCGAGCGCAGGCCGCTGTCGGCATGCCAGCCGGCGGCGACCACATCGACACCGAACAGTCCTTCGGCGACTTGGCGCAATGAGGCGCCCGCCAGGATCGCATCGAGCGCCTGCAAGGTATGCAGTTCCAGCAATGCGGTGGGAGTGGGCCGTGGACGGGCTACCGCGGAAGATGCCGCTGCGCGGGTCACCGTCACCTTGCTCTGTTCGGCCGCGGCCACCCGGTAGCGCGTGTTAGACATGGCAGAAGCACGAACGGCATGGCAATACGCCATGCCGTCCTCCAGATCCGGAGCCAGCGCCATCCTCACGCAGTTGCCGGGCCAGCGAGCGACAAGCACCAGGCGTTTGCCATCGTGAATCAACTGCTTGTCACCGGGGATGCTCCAGATACTGAAAGTGTGAGCGTCAGGCGGCGGGTCAGCGTCTGCGTATAGCTGCATCACAGCATCGTGGTCTGGAAACCAGATGGGGTGCGCATCGCGCCCGTCCAATGCGGGGTCTTCCAGCAGGCGCAGGCCCCAGCGGCGCGCCGCTTCGGCACTATCGCGTGAGCGCAACCAGTCCTGCTGATAGTCCGGATGGCGTCGCAGGTACTCCCAGGCCAGCGCAGCGCTGTCCTGGTGCAACAGGTAGAGATATGCCGCCGTGGGAAAACGGTGTGCGGAGCTTCGAGTTGCCATGACACTTCCTCGTTAGACGAATTCGTTGCCACCTCGCGCCTTAAGGACTGAACCTAAACACTGACGCATATCGCTCCACCCGCCCCTGCGACGTGGAGATTGGCAACTGCATGGCACTTTGGGGTAACGCCCCAAACCGATCCCGTTGATTTGGGTCACGGCGGCACGGGATCAGTACAACAATGTTGATCCAGACCGCCGACGTCTCGATTCAGACCCAAAAAGACATCGTCTGTGCTGGGCGGCGGCAGCGATACGGCATACGGCGCCGAGAAACCAGGCATCAGTCATGGCTAAGCCGCGCAATCGTGGGGCGCGCGCTTCCGGGCGGACTGGACGAGGGAGAGACAAAGGAGAATGGCTACCAGAGCGTCCCTGACGCGTTCGCAGGACGGCAGGTTACGCTCACTGCTGCTCATCTCCGGGCAAGCACCTCACCTGTTGAGTGGCGTCTGATTGCTTCTTGCGATAAGCGTCGCGTATCGCTTTCTTGTAGCCGTCGGGGAGTGGGATCTCGTCCAATTGATGAATTGGAAAGAGTCCCAACTCCTTATGCTCGTGGCTAATCTTCGGAGAAACATCCGCGCTGATGTGGCATTCGTAGGTCAATATCACCACCTCAACGCCATGAATTGGGTATACCCACGCATCGAGAAGACAGCCGACTCGGACAGGTACACTCAGTTCCTCGTATATTTCACGGGCAAGGCACTCCAGAATATCTTCGCCCGGTTCCAGTTTCCCACCAGGCAACTCCCATTCGTCCCGCTCGTTTTTCAGCAGGATGACCTGCGCGCCGACAAGCATTACGCCTTTGACGGAGATCGGGAATCTTTTCGCGTTTGCGTCACTTGGAATGTTCATTGAATTTCAAACTTTACGATGGTGGCGTCGTCCCTGGCCTTCACGCGAGGCCAACGGGTCTCGTTACTATTCAGCGCTTCGGCGTCCCGGGTATTGCTGACCAACCGCTCCAGGCCTGACACACTAAACGCTTCCTCAAAGAACTCCTCCCTCCTCATCAGGCCATAGGTATCAACGATCCTGTAGAGTCCATCCGTCACGAGAAGACCGCGGACCTCAGTGCTGAACCTTATTGCCATCTGCTGCAGTCCGGACAATCCGTGCCCTCTGGGCTCGAGGATCCAATAGCCGCCAGGGGTATTCATCCTCGCGCGATTCTCGCGAATCAAAGGCACCAGCGCCTCCCAAACCGCGCTCCGGTCGGAGACTGTCTGCCTGAGCGCCAGATAGCTGGATAACAACGCGGCATCAAGCTGGCGGACAGCAGAGTCCCCGAACGACGTGATCGCCCCTTTATCGGCCTGCAGCAGAATCGTGCAGTCGCCCAGGTTTGCCACTTGCAGACACTTCCCTGTCAGTTGGACTGCCGCGAAGCTCGCTGACGGCACATCGCAGTCCTCCTCGAGGTAGCCCTGTATGGCTTCGTCCTGCCTGACCGATTGCAGCGAGCTATCGAGCGCTTGCGCAACATCCTGCCCAAGTCCCATACCCCGATGAAACGCGGATGACAGCGTTGCAACAAAGTGAGCGGCATCGGAAATGCGCTGACCATTGGCATCGAGCAAGGTGCGGCGCGACAGGCTGGTAGCGCCGTCCAGGATCCATGCCGCATTGCTGACGCCGCCGCCGATATCCTCGTTGCAGCTTCCCGCTGCAGATGTGTATGTTTCGCTACTGAACAGCAATGCCTGCCTCCTTAAGGGTGTCTTCGTTGCCGGTGGACAGCAAAAGCCTGTATGCCGACCGGGTACCAACGAAATGTGTACGGCCATGCAGCCATCTCAGGTTGTCGATGAGGTAGCCCTGACCCGCGCGCAGGCGTAGACACGGCGGCACGGGATCGGCACAAGGACGTTGATCCAGACCGCCGACGTCTAGATTGAGACCAAAAAGAACAGAATAGCCAGCGTAGCCATCCTG
This sequence comes from uncultured Cupriavidus sp., assembly GCA_963543405.1. Lineage (GTDB taxonomy): Bacteria > Pseudomonadota > Gammaproteobacteria > Burkholderiales > Burkholderiaceae > Cupriavidus. Next base: position 13,188 of record CAUUBQ010000019.1, on the reverse strand, counting down.
TCATTCAATCGGGAATCGATCCGTCGAGTTGCGCCAATCGTACGTATTCCGACAGGGGTCGCGTGGCGCGAAAGTACAGGTCGCGCAGAACGGGGCGTTTTCGCGGCCCGACAATTGAAGCCAGATCGGACAGCTTGATCGTCCCCAGTTCGGGCATGCCGATGCCGAGGTCGACCAGACCCCATGCCGTATCGCCATCATTCGGGTCGAGCGTGGCCAGCAACCACGTCGCGTGTGCGTCTGGCGTGAACAGCCTTACTACGGGTTCCGCATCACCCTCATGGCCGACTGCGTATGCCCGGGCGTTCGCGAGCAACTGCGCGCGCTGTTCCATCGTGATGAGTCGTTGAGTCATGGAAGTTACCTCCTGATAAGTTCAATCCACATCCAAATGAGTCGGTGCGGTAGTGAACGAGCACTGACTGCGCGACGTTGCCCACACCGTTGATGATGGCGACAACATCGATCACAACTACGTGGAGCCCTTGTATGGATCGCACACTAGCTTTCGTCTGCAATGCCCCAAACATTCGATATTGGACTACCCCTCCGCGTTGATGAGGAACTGGATCATGGTCACTTTCTCCTGGCACGGTTCGCTTCATGTCGAAACAGGCCAATACAGTTTGTCGCGCTCGTAGCGCGGGCACGTTCAGTGTCAAACGCGCATAACGAAATCCGTGGGGTGGTTTAGGTTGCTGTCGGCACCCCATAAAGCCTTGAACCCGCCGCATATAGGGGGACCAGCAAAGCGCAAACGAAAGAACAACTTGGTGATGCTCGTTTTTTATTCTACGAATTTCGTAGAGATGCGACAAGGGATTTCTACGATATTCGCAGCATGCGAACGAAAGAACCGGTCACCCTGTTTGGTCGTCGCCTGCGGCAAGCACGGCGGAGGGCTGACGTTCCTCAAGATCGCCTCGGCGTTCAGATTGGAATCGATGAGCACGCGGCCAGCGCCCGCATCAGTCGGTACGAGACCGGCGTCCACGAACCGGCGTTCGAGATTGCTGTGCGGCTCGCGAAAACTCTTCGGTTGCCGGCTGCATACTTCTATTGCGAAGACGACGACCTTGCTGAGCTGGTGCTTACGTGGGGGTGTCTTTCGAAAGCGGACCGCAATGACGTCAAAGCGCTGGCGGAAAGCAGACTGGAAGGGAAACGTCGAATCGGCTGAATTTGTGCTTGCTTACGCGGAGCCACCTCAATAAGTGGAATTGAAACAGGCTTACGCGGAATTCCCAGCGCCTCGTGGAGCGGATCACCGGCCGGGCTGCGTGAATGCCTTGGCCTCGCCCTAACAGCCCTCGCCCGCGATGTAATGAGCAATGGCCTTGAATACGACCTCCAGCAGTGTGAGGCGCGCAGTCATGTCGGTTCGTGCTCCGCGACCGCTCGGTACCGGGCCTCGAAGCTTCGGTGGGGTAACAGGAACGCCTGACAGCCTCCCTTCAATCATGGCAAACCAGCTTCAAGCCTGGGCAATTGTAGTTTCACGAAAGTGAAATTTCTCCGAACCTGCCCTGGCACTAGCCATCTCGCGGGGCTTCTGACAAAAGTCAGTGTCCGGACCGAGTGATGATCGTCAACATGATAGAGACGCCGACGACGCGACCGGCACGCCGTTGATCGCTTCGACGACAGGAAGGTCGGTAATCTCCTGGCAAGAGAAGGCGCAGACTTGGTTTCCCTTCACCCGAAAGGAGACCATGTTGGAAACCACCCTACTCCACCCGACGTGCCGGATTCCATGGAACAAAGGGATGGCTGACGGGCTAGAGGCCTCCGCTCAAGTCGAACGAAGTATGGGCAATACGAACCCGGCTCCAACTCACGTCAAACGTTTACCAGTGGGTCGCCTCCATCGGTCTGGACGACTCAGCCTACGGAACGTAATCGATCCGGCGTACCAAGGCCTCGCTGTTCAATCAAACCTGCGTGCAGTTCAACCGATTCTTGCCATACCAAGCTTGAAAGCACTGTGCGCTATCTTTATATCGAAATGGACGACGCCCTTGAAATGGCAGAGCAGACCGAACTGTAGTTAAGGGAGCCGGCCGGCGGTCGCTTGCCGGCCATGAAGCGTCGTTCGGTCGCTCCTTTACTAGGACGTTCGGACGCACGGTGTACACCCCAAATCCGCCGCTCAATGGCGACTACCTGCTTCGCCTTATGTCTCAGGCAACTCGCTGCATCCTTTGGCCCGTATCGTAGTGGTTTCCTGTGTTCTCTAAGGTTCGGCCACTAGCGGACCTTGGAGATCTTTGCGGGAAGCAGCCGTTAGGAATAAAAACCTCACAGAGACAAGCAATCATTGAGTAGGCACAATGCCGCCCTCATGCAACAGTGCCGAGTATGATTGCCATATATTGCGGTAAATTTTTTACAGAAGCTGCCGAAATGTACCTTTGAGCCAAGCGTCCAGGCTGCCGCAGCGTCGTGGAAGCGGCAGCAGTCTGACCTAGAGAGGCCGGATTTTCATCCAATAATCAGGGAAGCATGCAATGTTTGCAACGGCAGAGGCATTTCAAGAAATTATTGTGAGGCTGTCAGTTCTTCGCTATGTAATTACGTCGAACACAAGGCGAGGAAAGTATGACATTGCAACCGATGCTGAGGACTTCTTTGCTGGCTTCCTCAATCGATTGCAGGGCTGGGAATTAGTGAACCTCAACGTGACAGAGTATAAAAACTATCCGGCCATCGATCTTGGCGACAAAAATCGAAGGATTGCGATTCAAGTCACAGCAGAAAATACGATTGACAAAATCAGAGCAACCATAGAATCGTTCTACTCACATGATCTTCGAGACAAATACGACTTTCTCATTATTTTAATTTTGTCTCGAAAGTTGCAACATAACAGCGATATCCAAATACTGAAGAGGAGCTTGCATTCCCTAACTGTGTGGGACTTGGACGATTTGCTTGCTATTGTTGAACGTAACTTGAGGCTAGACGAAATTGACGACAGACAACGCAACCTCATTGAAAGCCTAGAAGATTTTACTCGCCGTCAGCTTCCGTCAATCGTTCGGGCACTTTCATACGACGATACGAGGAAGGCTGACGGCTTGCTCCGGAATCTTGAGGTTATCATTGGACACCCCCCTTCTTCAGCAAAAACCTTTCTGAACTCGTTCCTCAATGGACAGAATTGCGATGAATATCCGCTAGCTCTTGTGGAAATCACAAATCTCTACAGCCAACTTAAGGATCGTAGCTACATAGGAAATCGCCAAATCTTGGCTCATGCCATTCAGTACTCAATCACGTCTGATGAATTCAAATGGCGATTCCCGCAGTATGGAGGTCAATATATCTCTGACCAAATGTTGATATTTTATCCTGAAAATATTGCGCAATCGATGAGCTTTCATATGGGAGAGCAGTATCGGAGGCAAGTTCATGGATTGCAAGTCTTGGGCTGGAGTTGTCCTCTTGAGGATTGGCCCAATTTCCTGAGTGTAGAGTTGTACATTCGATCCCTCGATTCCAACTTCTTCTTCCTACTAAAGCAATTCCTGAAGAACGATGTGGAAAAGCTTCGCTCAGTGCTTGTCGATCTGGATTTCCGCCATCTGGACTGAGCTTCGAGTACAACCGCATGTTGAACGTCCGCTTTGGGCTCGACGAAAGTCAGCTCTGGGTCGGTTGCTTCCCGGAGGCGCCGTGGCTGGCTCTGACCGAAGTAGGTCGAACAGCGGTCCGCTGGCAACCTTACGAACAGGGCCGGCGCCGGCCATGAGCGGCCGTTAGTGCTACCGCGAAGCCCGCAGAACGGTAGCCTCAAAATCCTAGAGCAAGTGGGCTGTTTTCGACTCATTTCTTCTCCCGATAGGCAAGAAGCGAATCATCAAGCAATGACTGCATGTGCCGCCTACTCGCGTTGACATCGTTAGTCCTGTCCTCTGGCGCACCAGAGTGTTTCATTCATCGTCTTTCCAAGATGACCAAAACCTGGCAGAACTGAGTGACAGATCACGTTCCGGCAATACTGCAGCAAGCGAAGAAAAGTCGGCTTCAGCTTTCTCAACGCATGCAATAAGAGTCAAAACGAGAATTAGATGCAAACAGCTTTCCTGTTTAGATAGAGAAATAGTTGTTGCTCCATGTGCAATCATATTTCTCAAACCAGTGAGTTGATCAAATTCTTTGATAATCGACGTGTAGATCGAGTGTTTTGCTAGATCGATGTTGGGAAAAGTCGTGGCGACGAGATCTCTCAGTTTTTCAGACAGTCGCTTCTCATCTGACTCGGACTGGATTTTGTAGTTGATGAAAGACTCTATCGCACAATAATACATAAATTACGCGATTTTGTAGTCCTTCCTAAGCATCATTGCAAGACCTTCTGCGAGGATTCCAAGATGCGTATAGTTTTCCACGGCCGACGCACTTAGTCCCAAAACATCGCATACCACGTAGACGCTCCAATCATCTGGCTGAATACCGGAGTAGCCGGCCTTGTACCCACCTACAAAGGTGATCGTCTTCGCCGTGTTATCTATAACTGGTTGTTCTATGCCGTGCAACTCAAAGTCATTAATGCGATCGACGGAAAAGTCGATGCCTCCATTTTTAGCAATGACCTCGGAAAGAATTTCCTCACCATCGCCAATATCGCCATCGATTTCCAATTCCTCCCGAAGCTCTTCCAGTTCGCCATCGCCAATGATCGTTTCCTCGCTCTTATCAATGTTGATGACAAACTCCAAATTATAAGGAAAAGGGTGAGAATCAGAAAAGAAATAGGTTTCACTTTTGTGGCGGTCATAATATGAGATATTATAGTTGGGGGAATTGTCAATCTTAAAAGCGAGTCTTTGCTCAGAAAGCATGCCGATCGCGGAAAGAATCCTCAACTCGATTCCGGGAAGATTGCTGAATTTTTTGTAGTTCATTGTCGAAGCAAAATTTCCAGTTCCTGTAGTAAGGCCACGCCGACCGATAAATAGCCGGGGTTGGGGGCGGACATAGGTCCGGCGACGCACGAAATACATATCGTACCTTCTCGGCATGGATTGAGACTGAATCGCCCACTGTGAGCGGGCCCATCGACTATTGGGCAGAGTTCCCAATGGCCCCTTTAGAGTCATTCAGAGACGCTGGCGTCGCCAAGCCTTTGCGCAGATAGACCGACGCCGAGACCGGGCCAGGAGCAGACAATCGCACTCAACCACAGAGCGTCGGCTCGGCGAGCAATTTCAGCCATACGGCACCCGTCGAAGTCGCACGAGCTGAGCGGGGCACAGCATCAGCCTGCCAATGTAGCCGGTGGCTGCCGAAGGAATGCGCGGGCTAGAAAAGCTTCATTGGTTCGTCGGCGGAACGGATGTGTAAACAGTCGTCGCAGAGCCGAAGCGTCCCTGGTCCAGCCGCCGGCATATTCACCAACGCGTAGTCACGGGTCGGATCATCTGCACAGATACTGCAGACATCCAGACTTCCCGCTTGCCCAATGGCCACTTCAGTCATCGCGGCCTGCGTGGGATCCCATTCGCGCAGCGAAGCAAACCACTCAGGTGTGTGCGGACGGAGCAGCCGAGGAGGCGCGGGCTCAAGTAGTCCCTTGCGCTCAAGCCATGCAGTTGCCGCCTTAATGCGGCGAGCATGAAACCCCGCTAGAAGGTCGTACAGTTCTACCTGCAGGGCGAAGTATTGGCGAGGGTGCAACTTGTTCACGGTCACGTAGCCCGCGCGGTTCAGGACAAACCGGTTCTGGCACAACTTCTCGTCTGCCAGCAGCTCTTCGCAGTACCTCTTCTTGCGTTGCGCCGAGCCATCGTGCCCTTCCATCAAGGCGACGTGGTACTGCCAGGAATTTCTTTCGAATTCATCTCGCCACAATTCCAGGTACCTGGAAGATCGCAGGGCTTGCACAAGGTGGGCGTCTGCCTCGGGATGCTCCACCAAGTAGGCATCGATGTCGTTGAGCGACTCGATCTCAGAGGACAGCTTGCGGGCCTCCTGAAGTAGGGCGTTGGTTGAGTCCCGCATGGCCTGAACGTTGTCATTATTCTCACGCCAGTCAGCCTCTTCTTCTGGACTGAGATTCCTAAGCACATCAGGCACCTCAACAAGCGCCTCGCTCTTCAGCAACTCTCCAAGGTGGCAGAAGTCGGCATCCGATGCTAGGTTCGCGCCAGCATTGCGATAGGCCTGCGCTACCAAGCGCGAGCAGAACTGCCTCCGGCCGGCTACGAGACCAGCCAACACACTCTTGGCAGCCCCGGGCACGGAGTATCGAGTACCAACCGCAGCTCTGGCGAAGGAGATGACGGAGTGCAATTGGTCAGTCGTGAGTGGCTTCACCGGTCGAAGCACATGACCAGCGCAGCCTGGCTCAAGTATGATCCGCTCAAGGTTGCGCGCGTGAACGCCGTCGCCCGTGGAATCGATCACACTCGACTTACCTACACAAATCATGGCATGAGAGATGTCTGCGCCGATGACCTTACGGATCGCCCGGCTCATCAGTTCGGGCGTGGTCGTCAGGACAACATCGCCGGGCTGGATGAGGCCGGCGACGAACACTCTAGGCCGTAGTTCCGATTCATTCATCTCACAACTCATATGGTCATCGCTCCGTTGGGGGTGCTTGAGCGTCGGCGCCTTCGACGACGAACTCGTATCCCGCAGCGCTATGGCCTCCGAGGAGAGCCGACAGCCACCTCTGGCGGGTTAGGCCCAGATAATATCGCGCCCGCCATCATGATGAGAACGCAGCAGATCTGGACCGGCTGAGCAGCACGGGGACCGAGCCTTCGAGAGGAACATCAATCTAGCCGCCAGGCCAGAGAACAGCTACCGGGGTCGCCCTGGTAGCTGTTTCTCACTTCCTGCTACCACTGCGTGCAATGCGGCAAGACATACAGGGTGGCCCGCGTATCTCGTCCCTGATCAGAAACGGTGCCGGTGGCGACCCACAGGCTTCGGAGTGCCGAGCGCCCCGCCTTCGTCACGCAGGCGTTGCCTGCTAGATAGCGACGCGTAGCCGTTTGGCCCGTTCCTTGAAAGCCCGTTCGCCGCCTTCGAGGATGTCGCAAACGTGTTTCCGGATAATCGGATTTTCCAAGCTGCCGCTTTCGTATGAGATCTCTGGAAGCTGAGACGGCCGGTGCGGTCCGCAGTCCGCCACAATGACTTGTTCCGCGTCAGTATTCACAACCAGGTTGGCGTTGTGGGTGACGATGATGATCTGCCGGCGCTTCTTTGCCTCGCGGAAGCGGTTGACCAGTTCTTGGAAAATCGACTGCGGGTCTAGATTCTCCTCAGGCTGGTCAATGATGAGCGGTCGATCATCCTCCGCATCGATGGCAAGGTACAGCAACAGGAGCACAATCCCGCGTGTACCCGGCGAAAGTTGCTCGATGTCGACACCGTCGTACTGAAGACCGTAGCCTACAGAAATGTGCTCGGTGCTATAAAGCCAGTCGGATACGTCCCGTGCCCAACTACGGAAAGCGTCGCCATCGGGAATATGGGCCCTGAGATCGGCTTCGTTTGCTTTTACGAACTCGAGCAAAGCGCCGGCAGCGGTGGCCGCGCTGCCTGTCGACCAAGTGCTAAACAGCTTTTCCGTGGCTCGCTTTTGAAGTTCGCCGCGCCCTCGGAAAGGGCCGGTCTTGCGAAGATCGAGCAAGCTCTCACCTCTGGCAGCCCATTTTCCAATGTCAACGGCGCGTCTAACCGAGAATGACAACTTCGACAACGATCCGCCGGCTTGCTCAATTCTTTCCTTGATCGGCGCATACAACAACGCAAGTTCGGCCTCTTCTTCGACTATCCCGGCAAAGATCTGCGCGTACGCAGTGCGTCTGGCTTCGACAAGCTCCTTTATCTTGGTGTCTGACGCTTTGGCCCGCTCGATCTGCAGCAATATTTTTTTGAGCGCCGAGTCGGCTTTGGTGATCTTCTCGGACAGACTTGTGTAACGCTTTGCGTTCTGGACGTCGATCCCCACGAGGTTCTTCAACCGGTTGAATTCGCGCTCAAGCAAGGCAAGCGTCTGGTCGCCCAAGTTGGCGGCGTCATGGATCAGTGGGACGTTCGGAGCGGTCCCTGGGTCTACTGTTTTCTGCACTCCCTCCACGGCGACGACACCTCGTCGCGCATCGGCAAGACGGGTTTCAAGGAGGGCGTCGACGTCGCCGGCAAAGTCGAGCTTGAATTGATCCCAATCCTGCATCGATAGCCCGGTTTCTTCCCTTCGTTGCTTAAGGTCTTCAAGATGTTCCGCCACTTCACGAGTTCGGAAATCCACGACATCTTGTTTCAAAAGCTGCAGGGCACGTAGCTTCCGCTTCGCCCGGTCCACGTCCTGGCGCTTTCGATCGACCGCTTCTGATACCTGTTCCAGGCGAAGGGCGCGCGCTTCGTTCCCCTTGCCGAGCAGTGAACTCCGGTCCTTCTTATCCTTCTCGACTGCAGCCTTTCGCTCATCGCGGTCCTTTTCCAATGCTTTGAGACCATCCTTTCTTACGCGCTCTTCTGTGAGTTCTGCTGATGCTTTTTCAAGGGCCTGCTTGTTTCTGGTTTGCTTGTCATGCGAGGCTTCGAGCCTGATGCTTAGCAACTCCTGAAACGTGTCAGCGCCGAGCCTGTCGGAATAAGGATGCGCATTAAAAATGACGCGTTCTATCTCTTGCACAAGCTCATCGTTTGGACCATCGGCCGAGCATAGCTGATCCACGAATTGCTGAGACATGTATTGCACATGCGGGTGGTCCAGCGGTTCTTCGGGGTCAGTGGGTGCAAGCTCGGCGTAAGTCTGCTCACCGGATGTCCAATGCAAACGAGCCTCGCTGGGGCCGAGGAAAGCTCTTGCTCGGTATAGAAACGACTTATCGTTGGACCTTGGCGACAGCGAGAGACCGGCGGCCGCGATAATGTCAGCTAAGGCTGTTTTTCCCGAGCCTCTGGCTCCAATAATAGCGACGAGGCCCGAATTGAGCTCGATCTTGCTTCTCGACAACCAGCTTGCGTTGGATACAGAAATCGAATCAACTGTCGCGCCGGTCAGCGCCCCTCTCGGCGGTTCCTCGCCGATAAATGCTCGTTCGCCTGGCTCAATGCATACCTGCTTTAACGTTTCGAACCCAAGGTCCCCTTTTATCCAGCACATACGCTTGATGTCGGGCACGCCGACCTTGCTCGAGGTGTGAGCGTCGGAGCCATGCAGGCAAGGTTTCGGCCCGTTGTATTGCCGCTGCAGCTCCTCGAGTGATACGCCTTCTTTGCCAAGCCAAAAACTCGCTTGCTTAGGATTGCCGCTGAAGATGATGTTGGCGAACCGTTCGAGTTCCTTTCGCAACGCAGCGAAGGATGCGGTATCGTCCCGTAAGCCGGACGTGCCGTCCTTCTCGCCTCCAGCGACAGCGACAAGGACGTTTTTTCGGGCCCATTCTGAGTTGTCGACGGCCCGTTTGAGGTCTGCGAGCGTTACCTTGAACTGGTTGGCGCCTTCTGTGCGAGCTGCGCCATCGTCAACGATCTTGGGGTTATGAGCGCGGCCGAGGCGGATCAGGTCTGTGCGCTCGCATCGGTATATCTCGCCTTTGTACGAAAACTGGAGCTCCCGCAAGAACCGGTGAATACGGTCGACATGGTCAAGATCGTCGGGGCAAAACAGCAAATGTAGATTGATCGCGGACGCCTTTGAAGTCTCGATACTGAGCCGGAGTTCAACGTTGGGAAAGATGAATTCGACGTTTGGAAGACGTCCGTCTTCCTTGTATTTGAGCGCCATCACATAACCTTCGATACCGAAGTAATCGGTAATGCCCAGCGCGCGCAGCAACGGCTTTGTGTTTTCGGCGGCATTCAAAAATGCGTCCCACGGATCGGTGCCGCCATACTGGTCGTTCATAGCGGTCCCAGGCACATGGATGTGTGGATCCCATCGATGCCATACCGACCCTCGCGCATTGCCACCGTCGAATCTCTTTGTCATTTTTCGTTCCCCGGATCTGTTAGCTGACCGGTTGTAAGCGCCTACCTGTCCCGGTCCCGGCGAATAGTCTAAAGCATTACACGGGGCGATAGATGTATGTAATCAGCATGGGCATCCAATTGAACCGCCCTTCTGTCGTATCGTGCGTAACATCACCTCCTTTATGTCGGTCCTACGAAAATTCGCATCGACTGCATTCGAAGCTTGAACCGCCGATAACGACTAAGCTAGATCGCTGACCGGTCTCATCGTCGAACGGGTGCTCTGAAGTTGCTCCGTAAAGGTCGTCAGCGGGGTGGACGAAAGTCCGTTGCACAGTCGATATCGGCCCTCTGCCGTGCTTGGCTCCCGCGCAACGCATTGCTTTCTAGGCGCGAACGCGAAGCAAGTTTGCCCGCGTGCAAGAAGTGCCATAGCGTTACATCACTTGCATCGACTCATAGATTCCCAAATGGGTTCGAGAGATTTACCCCGCTCTTCAAGCATGACTCGATATCGTGTTCACCGGCAGCATCAATAGCCGCCCATTCTCCCTGCGCTTGATGTTGTGGCAGTGATGGAGTTCTCTAGCATCGATGAGGTCAACGATGACTTTGCTGTTCTTCGTGAGCAGCGTCTCGGTACCAGCCGTGAAGTGCGGCAGTCGCACGCGTGTACTCCGTCTCCAAGAAGAGTGCCACGACCAGCTTCGCCACAGCAGGTCGCGCCGTTCGCCCGCGATAGCCACCATGCATATGTCGTGAAACGCTATCGGGGGTCCACTATGAGCAGTGACAAGGAACACGCCACGTTCGCGCTGCCTCATCCCGGAAGCGCGCGGTACGCTGATATGCCACAGTTTCCAGGAAGGGCCGCCCTTCCCTTTCGACGCACTATCCGTCGACCTGAGCTTCACCAAATCGTGCCACTGGCCGACACCACGATCTATGAAATGGAGCAGCGCGGCGAATTCCCGCGGCGCTTCCTCCTGAGCGCCCGCTGTGTTGCCTGGGATCTAGAGGAAGTTGAGGCCTGGATCGACGCACGCAAGCAAGCGTCTCAGTCCGAACGAGACAAGACAGCTGTCGGCCCGGATGTCCGGCAGCGTAAGCATCGTCCCGTGCGAAACAACATCGACAACAAATAACACTAGCGGATATAAACCTTTGCAAGCCCCGAGTTGGTTTTAGCTAAAAGAAAAAAGATCATTAATGACGATCTTCTTTCTGGAATGGCAAACCTCTACCCGAGCGGCATTTGATACCCGGAAGACCCCATGCCACCCTTTGCTCACAAGGTGGCACTCAGCACCAGCACCACGTCATTCTCAGGCAATAGCTTCGGCACGTAACTCTGCCCATCGATCCAGGCATCGACCATGTTGGCCCACTCTTGCAGCATGTGGCGCCGCTGTTCCGCGTACTCTGCCTTGTTGTAAATCGAGCGCGAGGAACGCCCGTCCTCGTGCGCCAGGCACTTCTCAATCCAATCGCGATTGAAGCCGATTTCGTTCAGCAGTGTCGAGCCGGTACGGCGCAGGTCATGGACGGTGAACGCTTCCAGCGGCAGACCTGCGGTCTTGGCCCGCTCGGCGATGGTCTGCGTGACCCGATTCAAGGTCGCGTTAGACATGCAACGGTCGGCATCGTAGCGCGACGGCAGTACGAATTTGGAGCCAGCCGCGCAGGTATGCAACGCCACGAAGATGTCGAGCGCCTGACGCGACAGATAGACCACATGCGGGTTGCGCCCCTTCATTCTTTGCTTCGGGATCGTCCAGGTCGCGTTCTCGAAGTTGACTTCATCCCAAGTGGCCTGGATCAGCTCGCTCTTGCGCACCAGCGTCAGCAGGATCATTCGCAGCGCCAGCCGAATGGTCGGATAGGTCGCCACCAATTCCATCTGCCGAGCCATCAGACGGATCTCCTGCGGCGACAAGGCACGATCCTTCGGCACAAAGATCGCGATCGATGCCGCGCCCACGCCGTCGGCCGGGTTGTCCACCTTCTCGCCATGCAGGATGGCGAAGGCATAGACCTGCTTCACGATGTCGCGGACATGTACCGCAGTCGCGGGCGCGCCGCGCGCTTTCACCTTGTTGCAAAGAGCACGCAGGTCATCGGCAGTGATTTCGTTGAGCTGGCGATTCTGGAAGACCGGCAGGACATCCCGATCGACGATGTGCTTGCGCATCGCCTTGGTGCTGTCGGCCATTCGGGCACCCTCCAGCCACTTCCCGGCTATGTCGCCAAAGGTCTTGGCGGCGGTTAGCCGGCGCTTCTCGCGCTGCTTCTCCTGCGCCGGGGACTTGCCTTGGGCGAGCGCCTTCTTGGCGTCGATCAGCTTTTCGCGGGCCAGGGCCAGCGAAATGCCGGCCGGGCCGTAGCGGCCGATGGTCAGCGTCTCACGGCGACCGTTGAGACGGAATCATAGCGGAAGGTGACGGTACCGGCGGGCGATACCGTCACGTACATGCCGTCGCGGTCAAAAGCCTTGTAAATCTTGGACTTAGGCTTGAGGTTACGCAGTGCGGTGTCGGTAAGCATCGAGCTTTTTCCTCCTGTTTATGACGGCTTTTACCGTCAGGGGTCAGGAGACCTGCTGATGCCCGGAAAGCCGCATAAAACAAGCTTTCCCGAGGAGACTTTTACCGTCAAAGACCGCTTTGGTCTGGATAGTAAACGGGAGGGTCTAAGTCAGGCCTCCGGTTCTTACCGCCACTTCCACCGCCAACCTGTTCTGCTGGCCAGCGATAGCCACCGATAACTGCTGAGACGTATTTCTTTATAAATCAACACGTTAAGACAGCATTTCGATAGCCGACGATAGTCCCCGAAGGAACTCAAATCACTCCACTCGATCATCAACAGGTCGCCCAAACCCGCATGGTGAAAGGGAATGGACATGACCGGCATGCCGCTCTACCGTCGTTTTTACCGTCGGAGGCGCTCACCTTTTGCTGAAGCGAGAGATGGAGCGATTTGCGGGCTGTCGACTCTTGCGACACTATCATCAATCAGAGTCAAAGAAGCAGAAGATTTTCTCGCCGGGGAAACCGCAACGAGCACCGGCCCACAATGCGCCACAGGATGTAAATGCATGGCATCCCGCCACTCTTGGCGCCCCCGTTGGGCCAGGGTATTCGGCTGGAAAAAGACTTGCGCATGGAGATGCCGCGGATCAACTCAGACCATCGGTAAGCGCCCGGTGAACCCGTCTTGAAGGGAAGCAGGAGAGCAAGGAGCATCGTG
>CAUUBQ010000018.1:0-135364 GCA_963543405.1 uncultured Cupriavidus sp. | reverse complement strand
TAGCTGCAGTCTCGTGGGCTCGGAGATGTGTATAAGAGACAGGCCCCTCTCCCGCACGCGGGAGAGGGGAGCCAAGACAAACATATCGCTAACGTGCCGCCGCGCGTAGTGCGAACGTCAGCGTGGTACCGCCCTGTCGGTCAACCAGCCTGACCTGGCTGCCATTGAGTTGCAGCATGCGCTGCACGATCAGCAAGCCAAGTCCCCCACCCCGATGCGCGCCGCCGGACGGGAATGGCCGCTGGAAGATCGATTCGCGCAGCGCGGCCGGAATGCCGGGGCCTGTGTCGCTGACCGTCACTGCCACCTTGCCGTCCTGGCTGGCCAGGTCGATTTCGACCGTGCCGCCGGCCGGCGTGTGCCGGATCGCGTTATCGAGCAGGTTCGTCAGCACGCGTTCGATCATGCCGAGGTCAGCGGACACTGCCGGCAAGGCCGGCGGCACCCCGGCGCGCAATTGCAGGTGCTTGGCTTCGGCCGGCAATGCAAACTTCTCCAGCACATCCTGCGTCAGGTCCACCATCGAAAAGTCTTCGGGCATGGCCTGCACCATGCCGTGTTCAAGCCGTGCGAGTTCGAACAATGCCTGCGCCAACCCACCGACCTTGGCACTCTGCGCCAGCGCGATCGCCAGATAGCGCTGGCGATCGGCGGCGCTCAGGCTGTCGGCCTTGACCGACAGTGTTTCCAGATAGCCATGCAACGACGTCAAGGGTGTGCGCAGGTCGTGCGAAATATTGGCGACCATTTCGCGGCGCTCCTGATCCTGCTGCTTCAGTGCCTGCCATTGGGTATCAATACGGTCGGACATTTGTCGGAACGCGGTCTGCAGCGCGGCAATCTCGTCGCGCTGGATCGGTTCGGCAAGTTTCTCGGCCGGCACGGCCGGCAAGTCGCCCGAATCGAAGCGCCGCATGTCATGGGTCAGCCGCCGCAACGGCCGCGTGATCAGCGCAAACGCCACCAGGCCCGCAATCAAACCCAGCGTGGCCACCAGCGCCATCGACCACAGCGTGGTACGCATGACCGAATCCTGCGATGCGCGCGCGGCCAGCCGATCGTGCGCCTCGCCCATCAACACCACGTAGATATAGCCACCCTGGCGCAACGGCGCGGCACTGAATACCTTGCGCCCCGACGCACTGCGCGGGTCGTCGCCAAGGATCGGCAGCGCGCCGCCGTCGATGAGTTTCTTTACTGGTGCAAGATCGACATGATCACGCACCAGATGACCGCTGGGCGCATCATGGCCGCGAATGCGGCCCTGGTCGTCGAGCAGGTAGACCTCGACGCTCGGATTCACCACCATCAACTGGCCGAACAACTGGCGCAGCGCCTGCGGTGCTATCGCACTCTGGTCTTCCAGCAGGGCATTGCGGGCGATATACGCAGCCAGCCCGCGCGAGATGTCCTGGATCACCTCCTTCTCGTGCATTGCATTGGCGCGTACCTGCAGCCACGCCGAGGCCCCGCAGCATGCCAGCAATAGCGCGGCGAAGACGGCGGACAGTCGCTGGGTCAACGAGAGCTTCATGATGACTCGCCCCCCTCTGCGGCACTCGCGGCCTGCGGATCGGCCACGAAACGGTAGCCGCGCCGCCATACCGTCAGGATGCGCCTGGGCTGTGCCGGATCAGCTTCGATCTTGGTACGCAAGCGGTTGATATGCGTGTTCACCGTGTGTTCGTAGCCTTCATGCTGGTAGCCCCAGACCGCATTGAGCAGGTCCATGCGCGAAAACACCTTGTCGGGATTGCGCGCGAAAAAATACAGCAGGTCGAATTCACGCGGCGTCAGGTCGAGCCGCTTGCCATCGGCGGTGGCTTCACGGGCCAGCGGATCGATGGTCAGTCCGGCCAGGTCCAGGCTACCGGCATCGGCACGTACATCGCGTGCCATCGCTTCCACGCGGCGCAGCAACGCCTTGACGCGGGCCACCAGCTCCAGCACGGAAAACGGCTTGGCCAGATAGTCGTCGGCACCGAGTTCGAGGCCAAGGATGCGATGCACTTCACTGGACCGCGCGCTGGTGATGATGATTGGCGTGTAGCGCGTCATGGCACGCGCGCGCCGGCAGATTTCCAGGCCATCCACCCCTGGCAGCATCAGGTCCAGCACCAGCGCGTCCCAGCCGCCCTGCTCCAGCAGGCGCAGTCCTTCGGCGCCGTCGGCACTGTGCACGACCTCATAGCGCTCGTCGCGCAGATGCATCGCCAGCACATTGGCAATGCCGACATCGTCTTCAACCAGCAGGATCCGTTTCGCGTGTTCCATGTCTTACCGGGTACCGGGGAATGTGTCGCTATTGTGCAGAAATCCGGCGCGCCAGTTATCACGAATTGTTTAAGGTTTGGCGAGGACTCCGATACGGCCCATTGCCTAGTATCCGATCACCACACCTGAGGACGGAGTCCATCATGCGCATCACCCGACGCTTCCTGCTGTCCGGCGGCACGCTGACCGCCGCGGTTGCCGCCGTGGGCGGCTGGCGGCTGCTGGCCCGGAACCCGGCCAACGCCGGTACCCCACCGCAACCCCCCGCAAAGTTCGAGGTCACCATGACCGATGCCGAGTGGCGCAAGAAGCTGTCGCCTGCCCAGTACAACGTATTACGCCAGGAAGGCACCGAACGGCCGTTCAGCAGCCCGCTCAACGACGAGCATCGCAAGGGCGTCTTTGCCTGCGCGGGCTGCCAGTTGGACCTGTTCTCGTCGAACACCAAGTTCGACAGCGGCACCGGCTGGCCAAGCTTCTGGGCGCCGCTGGCCGGCGCGGTAGGCACTACCGCCGATGGTTCCTTCGGCATGGTGCGCACCGCCGTGCACTGCCACCGCTGCGGTGGGCACCTGGGCCATGTGTTCGACGATGGCCCCAAGCCTACCGGCCTGCGCTACTGCATGAATGGCGTCGCCATGACCTTCCGGCCCACGCCGGCGTGAAGTTGCCCCTATCGTCAACCTGATCGAAATTCGAGTCCATCGCCATGCTGCTGCTGATTCTTGCCTACCTGGGCGGGGCCCTGACGATCCTGAGCCCCTGCATCCTGCCCGTGCTGCCGTTTGTCTTCGCGCGTGCCGACCAGCCGTTCGTGCGCAGCGGCCTGCCGTTGCTGGCCGGCATGGGTATCACATTCGCCGGCGTGGCCACGCTGGCCGCCGTTGGTGGTGGCTGGGTGGCGCAGGCCAACCAGTACGGCCGCTGGCTTGCGATTGCGCTGCTGGCCGTATTCGGGCTTACGCTGTTGTTGCCGAGCCTTGCCGAACGGCTGACCCAGCCACTGGTGCGCGCCGGCAGCCGTCTGTCTGAATTCGCCCAGCCCGATGGCCGGCCTGCGCGCCCCGCCTCGTCATTCCTGCTTGGCATCGCCACGGGGTTGCTGTGGGCGCCTTGCGCGGGCCCGATCCTGGGGCTCGTGCTGACCGGTGCCGCATTGCAGGGCGCCAGCATCGGCACCACGCTGCTGCTGTTGGCCTATGCGGCCGGCGCGGCCACGTCGCTGGCCGTGGCGCTGTTGATCGGCGGTCGCGTGTTCACGGCCATGAAGCGCTCGCTTGGCGCCGGCGAATGGGTCAGGCGCGGCATCGGGGCAGCCATGCTGGTTGGCGTGGGTGCGATTGCGCTGGGACTCGATACGGGCATCCTGACACGCATCTCTACCTTGGCAACCGGCGGGCTGGAGCAGCATCTGGTCGACCGCTTCGCGCGCAAGGACAACAGCGGTGGCGCCATGATGATGCAGGCCAATCCGCAGGCCATGTCCCAGACCGCGATGACCGTCAGGCCAGAGCAAGGCGGGTCGATGATGATGCGCACGGCCGACCATGCAGCGGCGTTGCCCGTCGAAGGCCAGTTCCCGGGCCTCAACGGCGCCGTGGCATGGTTGAACTCGCCACCGCTGACTGCCGAGGCGCTGCGTGGCAAGGTGGTACTGGTCGATTTCTGGACCTACTCGTGCATCAACTGCCTGCGTTCGCTGCCCTATGTCAAGGCCTGGGCCGAGAAGTACCGTGACCAGGGACTGGTAGTGATCGGCGTGCATGCCCCCGAGTTCGCGTTCGAGCGCGATATCGACAACGTCCGCAAGGCCGCCAAGGACCTGGGCGTGACCTATCCGATCGCCGTCGACAACAACTACGCCATCTGGCGCGCGTTCCGTAACAACTACTGGCCCGCGCACTACTTCATCGATGCGCAGGGACGCGTGCGCTTCCACCATTTTGGCGAAGGGGAATACGACAAGTCCGAAGCGGTGATTCGCCAACTGCTGGCCGAAGCTGGCCATGGCGATATGGGCAAGGTGGCGATGTCCGATACCAGTGTCACGCAGGGCGTGGAAATGGCAGCCGACAGCAACGCGTTGCGCTCACCCGAGACCTATGTCGGCTACGCCCGTGCGGAGAACTTTGCCTCGCCTGGTGGCGCAAAGGAAAACGCGGTGAAGGACTACAGCGCGCCCTTGCAACCGACCCTGAACCAGTGGGGCCTGGCCGGCAACTGGAAGGTTGGCGAGGAACATGCCACGCTGGCCAATCCGGGTGGCCGCATCGTCTACCGCTTTCATGCCCGCGACCTCCACCTGGTACTGGGCCCGGGCAGCGACAGCAAACCGGTACGTTTCCGCGTGACGATCGACGGCCAGGCGCCCGGCGCCGCGCACGGTACCGATGTGGCGGCCGATGGCACGGGAACGGTCAATGCACAACGCCTCTACCAACTGGTGCGCCAAAACGCTGACATCCGCGATCGCACGTTCGCGATCGAGTTTCTCGACCCGGGCGTGCAGGCCTACGCCTTCACGTTTGGCTGATTTCTTCCGAATTTCCGGCACAAGGATACGACCATGAATGCCATGACCACGCTGCAACGCTGGACCCGCCCCACCACCATCAAGATGATGGGCCTGGCCGTACTCGCGGCCGTCGCCACCACGTGGCGCGTGCCCGCACTGTCGGCAGAAGATGCCGTCCGGATACCCGCACCCACCGTCGATGAAAAGCCCGGCACCAGCCATACCGAAACCGCCGTCTTCGCAGGCGGTTGCTTCTGGGGTGTGCAGGGTGTGTTCCAGCATGTGCGCGGCGTTACGCTGGTGACATCCGGTTACGCCGGCGGCGCCGCCAACACCGCCCAATACGAAAAAGTGGGCAGCGGCACTACCGGCCACGCGGAATCAGTGGAAATCCGCTACGACCCGACCCAGGTCACCTACGGCAAGCTGCTGCAGATCTTTTTCTCGGTGGCGCACAACCCCACGCAACTGAATTACCAGGGCCCCGACCATGGCACCCAGTATCGCTCGGCAATCTTTCCGCTGACACCGGTGCAGAAATCGATCGCCGAGGCTTACATCACGCAACTGGGTACCGCCAAGGCATGGTCGTCACCGATCGTGACACGCGTGGAGAACTACAAGGGCTTCTACGCCGCCGAGAATTACCACCAGGACTTTCTCGTCAAGAACCCGAACTATCCCTATATCGTGTTCAACGACCTGCCCAAGATCGGCAACCTGAAGAAGATGTTCCCGGAGATCTACCGCAATGATGCGGTCCTGGTGAATGCCAAGAACAGCTAGCGCAACATCACGGGCTTGCGGATCAGCGACGCGCAGTCGAGGTCGTC
This sequence comes from uncultured Cupriavidus sp., assembly GCA_963543405.1. Taxonomy (GTDB): domain Bacteria; phylum Pseudomonadota; class Gammaproteobacteria; order Burkholderiales; family Burkholderiaceae; genus Cupriavidus. The sequence goes on along the minus strand of CAUUBQ010000018.1, from coordinate 129,742 downwards.
CTGGCCGCGGCCCTCGGCCATTCCGTGCATTTTCTGTCCGGTGACCTCGAGCCCTACCGCGTCGCAGAACGCGCGGAACAACTCGGCCGTCATGTCGCTGCGGTTGCCGACGTTCTTGGCCCAGTCACTGTTTGGGGCAATCGCGCCATAGTTGGAATGGTGCAAATATCCGGTGGCACCGGGGCACATGACCCGCGCAAACTCGCGCAGATAGGCCAGCATGATCGACTTGTCGAAATGCACCATCGAATCGAAGGAATAGACGAAGCTGATGCTCTCGTCTCCAATAAACGGCAGGCTGTCGCCTCCGGTCACGTGGTAGTGCATGGCGCAATCGCCCGCGCGCTCGCCAAAGCGGCGGCGACATGCATCGATACAGGTCTGATTCACATCCACCAGATGCAACTGCCGCGCGCCCTGCGCAATCAGCTTGGCGCTATTGCGGCCATGGCCAGGGGCCAGCTCCAGTACGCATGACAGATCTGCGTCCTGAATATATGGCGCGATCAGATGTTCCCACTGCCAGTCCATGCCGCTTTCCGCGTCGGCGTAGTAGCCGCCCTCGGTATGGGAATCGCGACACTGGAAAATGGATTTCTTCTGGACAATGATGTCCAGGGCCCTGGCAATGACATCCTGGGGTGCCTGCGCGGAAACCTTCGCTGCCAGTTCGTGCAACTCCACCTGCGCAGCCGCCTCGATTTCCTTGGCGTAGTGATTGACCGCGTAGCCACGCGCGTCAATTTCGTGCGAATCGATACGCATGATCGTGTCCGCATCGAGCCGTCCCTGCTCGCGCAGTATCTGCATCAATGCGACCCAGTCCTTGACCTGCCCACCGTCCGTACTCTTGATCCGTCCAACCAGACCTTCCAAACGCTTCCTGCGAAAGAGATTGCCTAACAGCATCATCGTCCTCCTCGGTTGCCTGCGGGGTTAACCTGCGCGGGCCATTCTACACACCGATGTTGGACGCATCCGCAAGGGACGGACTGGGGTCTGCCAACCAGTCAGCCGATCAGTCTGACCGCAGCAGTCAGAATCCAGCCTGCCGCCAGGCACGCGCCCACCCATCCACATCCAATCAGAAGAATATCTCGCCAGGTCATCAGTCGATTTGCCGCGCTGCAGAACAGCCGTTTAATGAATGGGGTTAAGGCTAGGCCATCAGGCAGCAGGATTGAATGGTGGAGATGTAAAGAAATTTTGCTGATGTATCGAATCAGACGCCGGACCGGACCTGAATCGGATGCGTCTGACCGACTCACCGCTGCTGCCCTGTCCCGACCTGCGGGCCATCGCCTGATCTGCGTCAATTCGTGGTTTGCCAAACACAAACGGGGCCGCGACACGTAAAAGCTGCAACGCATGCAAGCGGGATGGATACAATCCCGGTCCGGGACGCTGCCCTGAGATGGCATTGCCCGCTTTTATTACAACAATTACGAATTGGGTCGCTCCATGGGCATCATCGCGGTCGCGATTGCGGTCATCGCTTTCTGGTTTTTCGTGGGCAAACGCCACGCCCTGCTACTGGTCGGTTTCGTTCTGCTCGGCATCTGGTCGATCGCCACCAACCCCGACCGCAACCACTGCGAAGGCAGCGGACGCATGTGGATGTGCCATTTGCAGAAGAACGCGCTTTGGTGAATTCCAGCGTCAGAAAAATGCAAAAAGCCCGCACGGCAGGCCGGCGGGCTTTCGAATCTGGTTGCGGAGGCAGGACTTGAACCTGCGACCTTCGGGTTATGAGCCCGACGAGCTGCCAACTGCTCCACTCCGCGGGGCGGACTATACCCGGATTGGCGGCGCATTGATATAGCAAAATGCAAAAAGCCCGCTTGCGCGGGCTTTGGGCGGATTTCGCAGGTGTATCGAATGGAGCCCATTTGTGCTCGTCATCGTCAAGCAGTCGACTTGGCGGCCTCATTAAACACAAAAGAGAAACGGAAATGAGAAAGTCGGGAGTCAAGTTTGCCACTATTGCGTTTGCGGGCGCCGCAATGTTGACTGCAGGTTGCACAGCAAGCTACAAGGCGACACAGACTGACGGCCAGATCGCACCCAAGCGGCTCGATCCGAACGGAACAATCTACGTTGTGCTACCTAAAGACGGGGCATACGGATCGAAGGACTATGGGGGCAGTGGTCGCGTCGTTGCAAGCACGATCGCCCGCGAGTTCTCGAAGAAAGCTGCCGCTGTCGAAGTCGGTGAGCAGGTGGAATCCAGAGACACGGCATTCGAGTCTGCGAAAAAATCCGGTGCCCGCTACACCGTAGTTCCGATTATTGCTCACTGGGAACAGCGAGCCACAGAGTGGTCCGGCCGGCCGAGCCGCATGTCCGTGGACGTCGCGATTTACGATACGGAATCACATTCCCGCGTCAGCTCTCGTTCAATAATTGCCAGAAGCCGCATAGTTTCCATCTCGTCCACCTCTCCCGAGAGCCTGCTTACGAAACCAGTGCGCGACTACGTGACCGCGCTGTACAGCGACAAAACGGCAACTCAGCCCGACGTTGACTGAAGCCTATATACCAGCGTCCGCTCTGGCGGGCGTATTGACGGAGAAAATTAAGATGTATCGCTTGATTGGGCCGGTGTTGGCCTTGGCGCTGGCCGCTTGCACTACTGTTTCCGATGTAAGCCCGGCAGGCAGCGGAACCTACACGGTTGGTACTCGCCACATTGGCGGAGTAGATTCCTGGCAGGAGATTAAGGCGAGCAGCTTGCGCCGCGCCGATGAGTACTGCCGCGGCCAGGGGAAAGAAATGCAGCAGATCGACATGCAAACGCACGGGGCTCGCGGCTGGACGCCATTGGAATCCGAACTGAAGTTTAAGTGCGTGACTCCCGGCAGCTCGTAAGCACCAATATGACATCGAGCAATAGCCCGCTTAATGGCAGGATATTTGTCGCCCATAGCGAACTACACTGATCTCATGGCCCTTTCAAGGAGACGCCATGACCCTGATATCCTCGCTGATCTTCCTGGGCATACTTGTGCTCCTGTATGCCTTCGTGTTGCGGGCGGGTTTCTTCCATAAGTCGGTCCTCTACCCTGAACACGCTCACCCCTTCCACTACTGGTGGGACCGGCTGGTCCACCACAAGATGTAGTTCGGCAAGCCCATCCCCATCGCGATGGGCTTTTTGTTGCCTGCTACTTCCCTCGCCGCAACGCCGCGACTACTCGTTCGTCCAGCCCAGCCCGGAAGAGGGTGGCACCGGCCTGAGTAAGCAGCGCCCTCTCCTTCCCCTGAATCGCCGGATCGCACAGCATCATCGCCAAGCCTGCGATCACATCATCCACTTCCAACTCAACCGCCTCATCGAGCGCCATCAACTCGAACTCACGGATCACGTCATCCGGTCCCATTGCCTCGTCTCCACTTGGAAATCGAAGAAGTCTAGCGCACAGGCGATACCCGCCGCCATTCCCACCTCCGCTATACCAGCACGCCGCCCTACGGCGGGCACCTTCCCCCGCATCGTGCACGTGTCGGAAGAATTTTTCGAGGGCGCTAGAAAAGCAAAAGGCTGCTAGTGACGATCATCACTAACAGCCTTTTATTGTCTGGTCGGGGCTAAAGGATACGATCGGGGCAAATTCTATTGCCCACCGCCTCGCTCAAGCTCGTCGCTCAACGCCTGCACTTGTTGGCTCAGGCGCGGCAAGTCGTTCTGGATGGTTTTCCAGACAATCTCAAAATCCACCTTGAAATAGCCATGCGCTACTGCATTCCGCATCTGATAAGCGAAGGCTAGAGGCAACTCCGGGTGTGCGGCCGCAAACTCCGCATGATGGACTTCAATGTTGCGGCTCGCTTCCCCTATGATCTCGATGTTACGGATCACCGCGTCCTGCGCCAATTCGTTGCCCAGAAAGGCCTTTTCGTCCATGTCTTGCGTGTAACGTGCAATCCGTGCGATTGACTCCAGAATATGCGCCAGATAATCGGCCAGACGTTGCTTGTCTCGGCTCATACCGGTACTGCCTCCGCAAGCACAGTTGCACGAAATTTTTCGGGCAAAGCTCTTGGCGTCAGAACATCCACGGGCACCCCCAGCAACTTGAGCAGTTCGTGACGAATCGCGCCAATGTCGAGCAGCGTCGTTTCTGGCGTCGGGTCAATCAGAAGATCAAGATCGCTGTCTTCGGTGTCGTCACCGTGAACCACTGACCCAAAGACACGAGGATTGGAGGCGCGATGCGCGGCAACCACGCGTCGAATCGCCTCGCGATGGTCCGAAAGTACAAGGGATGGTTTCATGCCAGACACTCCTTCCATGCCGCTCATTTGAACCGGATCATTCCCTGCAGGAAATGTAACCCAACGCTAGGATAGCAAGGAAAAGCTCGCCCAGCTTCCCAGCTTGCGGCGATATATCCGCTGATGAAACAGAATGCCCCTCGGACGAAGAGCCTTTGCGCCACCGTGCCACTAAAAACAAAAAACCCGCTTGGTTCACACCAAGCGGGTTTTTTAATTCTGGTCGGGGCGAGAGGATTTGAACCTCCGACCACCTGCACCCCATGCAGGTACGCTACCAGGCTGCGCTACGCCCCGAAGAAGAAAGAGATTATATCAGAGCCAACAGTAATGGCTAGTGGGGCACCGGTAATTTATTCATGCCGTGCGATCTCCCTGAGTTGGGCAAGCAGGTGTTGCACTTCAACCAGTTCACCGCGCAGCGTGTTGAGGTCCACCGACAGTACCGGCGCAGTCACCGTCTGGGGCGATTGCACTTCGTCGGTTTCGACGGGCGCATTCATGCCAACACCGTGATGACGAACTTCATCGAGGCGGTTGCGTGCGCCGTTGATCGTAAATCCCTGTTCGTAGAGCAGCTCGCGGATACGGCGGATCAGCAGGACTTCATGGTGCTGGTAGTAGCGGCGATTGCCGCGGCGCTTCACTGGCTTGAGTTGCGTGAACTCCTGCTCCCAGTAGCGCAGCACGTGTGGCTTGACGGCGCAAAGCTCGCTCACCTCACCGATGGTGAAGTAACGTTTTGCGGGAATCGGCGGCAGCGCGACGCGCTCGCTGGACTTGTCCGTCATGCGATGGGGGATCTGATGTCAGGCCGTCGGCCAGAACCGGTTGACGCGACGTGCGCGCGGCATTGCAGGATACAGATTGCCATCGTCGCGGGCAATCCGACTGATGGCGCAGACGGAACAGTTGTGTGGCAGCCGCGACGGTGGCACTACCTTGGCGATACCGACGCGCGCAACGCTGCGCGGCGTCAATACGCAAGACGGCTTAGCCAGGCAGCGCCAGGTCCGCGCGTTCCTCGACCTGGCTCTTGAGCTTCTGGCTGGCGTGGAACGTGACCACACGACGCGCGGTGATCGGAATGATCTCGCCCGTCTTGGGATTGCGGCCGGGACGTTGCGCCTTGTCGCGCAACTGGAAGTTGCCGAAGCCGGACAGCTTGACGCTGTCGCCCTGCTCCAACGCTTCGCGAATCACGTCGAAGAATGCTTCGACCATATCCTTCGATTCGCGCTTGTTCAGGCCAACCTGGTCGAACAGCATTTCTGCAAGTTCAGCCTTGGTCAGTGTTGGCACCTCGGTCGCGCGGGCTTCCGGCGATGCATCGTCGAGGGAGGCAGCGTGCCGGTCGCTTGCCTCGCCCAGGTCTGCAGCATTCATGGAAATCGCGTCTCGATCGTTCATCCTTGATCGCTCTCTCAGTACTGTCTGGCGATCCGCCCGGGGGCTGTGCCCGGGCCGCTCCAACTGATGATGGTAGTCCGCCTGGCGACCGTGTTATCGGTCATGTCAACCGCGCAGGCGGGCCTCAAAACCTGTCGTCAGCGCATCGATCATGCAACGCACAGCACTGTCGACAGTCTCGTCCTGGAGGGTCGCCCCAGTATCTTGCAACGTTACACGGAACGCAAGGCTTTTCTCGTCGGCGCCAATTGACGCCGAGGCCGCCTTGGGACGGAACTCGTCGAACAGCGCGAGGCTCTGGACTACCTGGCCGGAACCAGCCTGGTCCAGCGCCGCGCGCATGGCATCGATCATGTCCTGCACACGTACCTGCTGCTTGACCACCACGGCCAGGTCGCGCACGGCCGCCGGGAATTTCGAGATCTCGGTGTACACCGGAAGACCCACGTCGCGCAGCGCATCGAGTTCCAGTTCGAACACGACCGGCGCATTGGTCAGTTCATATTCCTGCAGCCAGCGCGGATGCAGTTCACCGACCACGCCGACCGGCTTGCCGTCGACGATCACGCGCGCGGCGCGTCCCGGATGCAGCGCGGGATGCGACACCGGCTCGAAGCGCGGCGTGCGCGGATGGAACAGTGCCTCCACATCGCCCTTGATGTCGAAGAAGTCCACCTGGCGCGTGGCCACGCCCCACTGCTCGTCGAACGCCGGACCATATGCGATACCGGCCGCCATCATCGGCTGGTGGTAGCCCGCAACGGTCAGCCCGCCATCGGCCACATTCGCATCGCGATGGAACACGCGGCCCACTTCGAACAGGCGCACGCGCGATGCCTTGCGGTTGAGGTTGTAGCGCACCTTGTCGACCAGTCCACCAATCAGCGTGGAACGCATCACGGCCAACTGGCTCGCGATCGGGTTCAGCAGGCGGATCGGGTTGTCGTTGGCAGCAAAGTCGCGCTCCCATTGCTCTTCGACAAACGCGAAGTTGATCACTTCGTTGAAATCACGCGCGGCCAGCGCATGACGCACGACGTGTTGCGAGCGGCGACCTTCGTTGGTCGGGCGCATTTCGCTTTCCGCGATCGGCGGACGCGCCACGATACGCTCGAAGCCATAGATCCGCGCCACTTCCTCGATCAGATCTTCCTCGATCTCGATATCGAAGCGGTAGCTCGGCGGCGTCACCTCGAATACTTCGCCTTCGGCACCCTGCGAACGCTTGAACGACAGGTTCAGGCGCTGGAATACATCGGCAATTTCCGCCGAAGACAGTTCGATACCCAACACACGCTCGGCACGCGCCACGCGCAGGCTGACCGGCGGGCGCTGCGGCAGGTTGACCGCCTGGTCGTCCACGGGACCGGCCTGGCCGCCGCAGATCTCAAGAATCAGTGCGCTGATGCGTTCGATATGCTCGACCGTGGTGGCGTAGTCCACGCCGCGCTCGAAACGGTGCGCGGCATCGGTCGAGAAGTTGTAGCGGCGCGCACGGCCCTGGATGGCGTTGGGCCACCAGAATGCGGCTTCCAGATAGATGTTGGTGGTGTCGAGTGTCACGGCGGTGCTGTCGCCGCCCATGATGCCGGCCAGGCTCTCGATCTCCTTGTCGTCGGAGATCACGCCGACCTGCTCGTCCACGTCGACGGTATTGCCGTTGAGCAGCTTCAGCTGTTCGCCCTTGCGGCCCCAGCGCACGTCCAGGCCGCCATGGATCTTGTCCAGGTCGAACACGTGCGACGGACGGCCCAGTTCGAGCATCACGTAGTTCGAGATATCGACCAGTGCCGAGATGCTGCGCTGACCCGAACGCTCGAGACGCTGAACCATCCACGCCGGCGTGGCGGCACGCGCGTTCACGCCGCGGATGATACGGCCCGAGAAACGGCCGCACAGGTCGGGCGCGGAAATGCGCACCGGCAGCTTGTCCTGCAGCGTGACGGGAACCGGCGACATGTCCGGCAGCGTCAGCGCGGCGCCGGTCAGTGCCGACACTTCGCGCGCCACGCCGTGGATCGACAGGCAGTCCGCCTTGTTCGGGGTCAGCTTGATCGTGAAGATCTGGTCGTCCAGATCCAGAAACTTGCGGATGTCCTGACCCACCGGCGCGTCTTCCGGCAACTCCAGCAGGCCGCCATGCTCTTCCGAAAGCTTCAGCTCACGGGCCGAGCACAACATGCCATAGCTGTCCACGCCACGCAGCTTGCCAACCTTGATCTCGAACGGCTTGCCGCCGTCTTCAGCCGGGGGCAGCACGGCGCCCACCAGCGCGCACGGCACCTTGAGGCCGGGCCTGACGTTGGGCGCGCCGCAAACGATCTGCAGCGTCTCGCCAGTTCCCACATCCACCTGGCAAACATTCAGGCGGTCGGCGTTGGGATGGCGTTCGGTTGCCAGCACGCTGGCCACCACGATCTTGTTGAACGGCGGCGCAACCGGGCCGACCTCTTCCACTTCGAGCCCGGCCATGGTCAGGCTGTGCGACAACGCGTCGGTGGAGGTCTTTTCAGGGTTGGCGAACGTGCGAAGCCAGGATTCCGAGAATTGCATGGCGCTTCTGATCCGGTAGGTATTCTGTGATGTCTGGGACGTAAGGCGAATGAACGGGCGCGCGACGCGCCTCAGGCAAACTGGCGCAGGAAGCGCACATCGCCTTCGAAGAACAGACGCAGGTCGTTGATGCCGTAGCGCAGCATCGTCAGGCGCTCCAGGCCGGAGCCGAACGCGAAGCCGATATAGCGCTCGGGATCGAGGCCCATGTTGCGCAGCACGTTGGGGTGCACCTGGCCCGAGCCCGAAATCTCGAGCCACTTGCCGTTACCGAAAGCCATGTCGATTTCGGCCGACGGCTCGGTGAACGGGAAGTACGACGGGCGGAAGCGCACCTGGATATCGTCGCGCTCGAAGAACTTGCGCAGGAAGTCGGTGTAGACACCCTTCAGGTCGGCAAAGCTGATGTCCTCGCTGATCCACAGGCCTTCCACCTGGTTGAACATCGGCGAGTGCGTGGCATCGCTGTCCACGCGATAGGTGCGGCCCGGGCAGATCACCTTGATCGGCGGCATCGGCTTGCCGGCGTACTTCTGCACGTGCATGCGCGCATAGCGGACCTGCATCGGGCTGGTATGCGTACGCAGCAGCAGGAGCTTGTCGTCGCTGTCGCGGCCGTCCACGTAGAACGTGTCCTGCATCGAGCGCGCCGGATGGTTGTCCGGGTTGTTCAATGCCGTGAAGTTCATCCAGTCGGTCTCGATCTCGGGGCCGTCGGCCACATCGAAACCGATCGAACCGAAGATCTGTTCCACGCGCTCCCACGTGCGCATCACGGGATGCACGCTGCCGCGCGCCACGGCACGGCCGGGCAGCGTCACGTCGATGGCTTCCGCGGCCAGGCGCGCATTCATCAGCGCATCGGCCAGCGCCTGGCGGCGCGCCTGCAGTGCGGCCTCCACCTGCTGCTTGACCTGGTTGATGCGGGCGCCTTCGGTCTTGCGTGCCTCGGGATCGAGCTTGCCGAGACCCTTGAGCAGTTCGGTCAGCGCGCCGGTCTTGCCCAGGAAGCGGGCTTTTTCGTTTTCCAGCGTGGCGTTGTCGTTGGCGCCGGCGAAGGCGGCCTGTGCGTCGGCGACGATTTGATCCAGATCCAGGGACATGACGGCAATACGTGGACGGTACGTGGAAGGATTGCACTACGCGCGGCATCTCACCGGCGTTGGTGCATTGGCATTTCGGATGCCGCGTCGCATCGACTACATCGACACGGCATTCGAAATGAAAACGGGGCTCGGTGAGGAGCCCCGTTTCAGCAGACCTTGCGGTCGGTGCTTGCCCGGAAGCGCTTTTCAGCGCTTTCCGCAGCCGGCATCAGGCAACGGTGGCTTTCACCTGGTTGACGATGGCGGCAAAGGCAGGCTTGTCATGGATGGCCATGTCCGACAGCACCTTGCGGTCCAGTTCAATCGAAGCCTTCTTCAGGCCGTTCATGAACACGCTGTAGGTCATGCCATGCTCACGCGTAGCAGCGTTGATACGTGCAATCCAGAGCGCGCGGAACACGCGCTTCTTGTTGCGACGATCGCGGTATGCGTACTGGCCAGCACGCATGACCGCCTGCTTGGCGATACGGTAGACATTATTGCGACGGCCGCGGTAACCCTTGGCAGCGTCGATGACTTTCTTGTGACGGGCCCGTGCAGTGACCCCACGCTTTACTCGAGGCATGTGAAACTCCTTTCGTTATCGGTTGGGGTTATGCGTAAGGCATCATTGCGCGAACGGACTTCAGGTTCGTCTCATGGACGTCCTGGGTGCCGCGCAGTTGACGCTTGTTCTTGGTGGTCTTCTTGGTCAGGATGTGACGCTTGAAGGCCTGGCCGCGCTTGAACGAACCGTTCGGGCGTGCCGTAAAGCGCTTGGAAGCGCTTTTCTTGGTCTTCATCTTAGGCATGAATAACTCCAGCTCTATGACATGCATGCAGGTGGATGACTCACGCCATCGCTTGCAAGACCCGCATCCACTTGTTTTTGTACGCAGCACCGGAGCAAGGCTCCAGTTGCCGCGCACGGCTTCCGCACAAGGCAACGCCAGGATGCACCTGGCATCCCGGCCGTGGCCCCGCACAAGAATTACTTCTTCTTCTTGGGGGACAGCACCATCACCATCTGACGGCCTTCCATCTTCGGCATCTGCTCGACCTGACCCAGTTCTTCCAGATCAGACTTCAGACGCTCGAGCATGCGCGCGCCGATTTCCTGGTGGGCCATTTCACGGCCGCGGAACCGCAGCGTGATCTTGGTCTTGTCCCCATCTTCCAGGAAGCGACGCAGGTTGCGCAGCTTGACGTTGTAGTCGCCATCATCCGTGCCAGGACGGAACTTCACTTCCTTGACCTGGATGATCTTCTGCTTGAGCTTGGCCTCATGGGCGCGCTTGGCTTCCTCGTACTTGAACTTGCCGTAGTCCATGATGCGGGCCACGGGCGGAGCCGCGTTGGGCGCGATCTCCACGAGATCCAAGTCTTTTTCCTCGGCCAGGCGCAGTGCGTCCATGAACTTGACGATGCCGAGCTGCTCGTTATCAACCCCTACCAGGCGCAACTCAGGCGCGCTGATCTCCCGGTTGATACGGTGACCTTTGTCTGTAGCGATGTTCCGTTACCTCAAGAAGACAAAAAAACAAGCCGTGCTTCACACCCTCAGGCTTTGCTGGCAACGTCGTTCAACAGACGTTCAACAAACGCGGAAACGGGCATGACACCCAGATCCACATTGCCACGGGCACGCACGGCCACTTGATTGGCGTCCCGCTCCTTGTCGCCTACCACTAGCAGGTAAGGGATCTTCTGGAGCGAGTGCTCGCGGATTTTATACGTAATTTTCTCGTTACGCAAATCCGCCTTGGCCCTAAACCCTTGTTTTTGCAAGAGTTGCACAACGCTTTCGGCATATTCCGACTGCGAATCGGCGATATTCATCACCACCACCTGCTCCGGCGCCAGCCAGGCGGGCAAGGCACCTGCGTGGTTTTCCAGCAGGATCCCCAGGAAACGTTCGAACGAACCCAGGATCGCACGGTGCAGCATGACCGGGCGCTTGCGCGAATTGTCTTCGGAGACGTACTCGGCATCCAGACGCTCCGGCAGCACCAGGTCGAGCTGCAGCGTGCCGCACTGCCACGAGCGGCCGATCGCGTCCTTGATGTGGTACTCGACCTTCGGGCCGTAGAACGCACCCTCGCCCGGCAGTTCTTCCCACTCCACGCCGCAGGCGCGCAGCGCCAGGCGCAGGCCGTCTTCGGCGTGATCCCAGGTGGCATCCGATCCGGCGCGCTTCTCCGGGCGCAGCGACAGCTTCACCTTCACATCCTTGAAGCCGAAATCGTCATAGACCGAGAATGCGAGTTCGTTGAATGCCTTCGCCTCTTCAACGATCTGCCCTTCCGTGCAGAAGATATGCGCATCGTCCTGCACGAAGCCGCGCACGCGCATCAGCCCATGCAGCGCGCCCGACGGCTCGTTGCGATGGCAGGCACCGAATTCCGCAAGGCGCAGCGGCAGGTCGCGGTACGAGCGCAGGCCGTGGTTGAAGATCTGCACATGGCCCGGGCAGTTCATCGGCTTGATCGCGTAGTCGCGCTTTTCCGACTCCGTGACAAACATGTTCTCCTTGTAGTTGTCCCAGTGGCCGGACTTCTCCCAAAGCGAACGATCCATCACCTGCGGCGTACGCACTTCCTGATAACCGCCGTCCGTCAGGCGGCCGCGCATGTACTGCTCGACGGCCTGCCAGACGCTCCAGCCCTTCGGGTGCCAGAACACCATGCCGGGCGCCTCTTCCTGCAGATGGAACAGGTCCAGCAATTTGCCCAGGCGGCGGTGGTCCCGCTTCTCGGCTTCCTCGAGCATCGTCAGGTAGGCGTCCTGGTCTTCCTTCTTCGCCCAGGCCGTACCGTAGATGCGCTGGAGCATCTCGTTGTTCGAGTCACCGCGCCAGTAGGCACCGGCCACCTTCATCAGCCTGAAGACCTTGAGCTTGCCCGTGGACGGCACGTGCGGACCACGGCACAGGTCGACGAAATTGCCTTCCCGATACAGGCCGATTTCCTGGTCCGCGGGAATCGAGGCAATGATCTCGGCCTTGTACTTCTCGCCCATCGACTCGAACAGCGCCACCGCCTCGTCACGGCTCAATACTTCGCGCGTGACCTTCTCGTCCTTGCGAGCCAGCTCCGTCATCTTCTTCTCGATGGCGGCCAGATCTTCCGGCGTAAACGGACGCTTGTAGGCGAAGTCATAGTAGAAGCCGTTCTCGATCACCGGGCCGATCGTGACCTGCGCGTCGGGATACAACTCCTTCACGGCGTAGGCCAGCAAGTGGGCCGTGGAGTGACGGATCACGTCGACACCGTCGGCATCCTTGTCCGTGACGATGGCCAGCGATGCATCGCTGTCGATCGTGAAGCTCGTGTCGACCATGCGGCCGTCCACCTTGCCGGCAAGCGCCGCCTTGGCCAGGCCCGAGCCAATGCTCTGTGCCACTTCAGCCACCGTGACGGGGCCGGGATATTCGCGTCGGGAACCATCCGGCAGCGTGATTGCGATCATCATTGCACCTCTTGTGGAGTCCACCGCCGGCTTCTGGGCACCATGGCGAGCGGAGCATAGCAACTTTTGTGGCGCCGGCCCGTCAGACGCGGCAAAGCACGCATCGGACAACACCGGCAACGAAATCTTTCTGGCTGACCCGCGCCTGAAAACGGGCAACGCGGCAGCTTAGCAGGATGCTGGCAAGCGACAGACGAAAAAAAACGCGGCCAAGGCCGCGTTTTTCTTTGAATTCCCGCATCAACTTTGCGGTTCGAAGGCGCACCTCGACTACTGTCGCTAACCAGCGGTAGTAGTTCGAGTTGTCATGTTCATGATGCTTTTCCGAGTTCCGAGGATCTACAAGAAAGCCGGCCTTCGAGTACCGACAAAAAACAAGGTGATACGTTGTACTGCATGTTCGTTGGTAGGCTCGATTGGACTCGAACCAACGACCCCCACCATGTCAAGGTGGTGCTCTAACCAGCTGAGCTACGAGCCTAGCGAAGCGCAGAGTATAACCTTATTTCCGCTTGGCCTGCAACACCCCCTGCACATCTTCGATCAACGACAGCGCGCGCTGCAACTGCGTGGCCTCCGATACCTCGGCGGTGAACTGCATGCGCGCCACGCCCTTGCTCGATAGCGTCTTCACGCCGGTCACATTGATCTTCTCGCGCGACAGCACTTCGGAGATATCGCGCAACAGGCCCTGCCGGTCGATCGCTTCCACGTGGATGTCCACCGGATACACCGCGTCGCTACGCTTGCCCCACTCGGTCTGGATCACGCGCTCGGGCGCGCGCCCCGACAGTTGCAGGAACGTACTGCAGTTGCGGCGATGGATCGACACCCCACGCCCGCGCGTGACAAAGCCGACGATATCGTCGGGCGGCGCGGGCTTGCAGCAGCGCGACATCTGGGTCATCAGCGAATCCACGCCCACCACCAGCACGCCGCTCTTGGCGCCGCGCGCCACGCTGGTGGCGCGACTCTTCTTGGTGACCGCCTCTTCTTCACTGAACTGCGGCTGCGCCTCACCCTCGGGGTGACGCAGCGCATGCTCCACATGCCGCAGGCTGAATTCTTCCTTGGCGACGGCCGCGTAGAGATCGTCGGTCGTCTTGAAGTTCAGCCGCGTGGCCAGGTCGTCCAGATTGACTGCCGTCTTGCCTTCACGCTGCAGTGTCTTCTCGATCAGCGCCCGCCCCTGCGACAGCGTCTCCTGCGAATCGAGCGCGTTGAACCATGCACGCACCTTCGCGCGCGCACGACTGCTGGCCAGGTAGCCCAGTTCTGCATTGAGCCAGTCGCGTGACGGGCCGCCCTGCTTGACCGCCACGATCTCCACGGTCTGCCCGTTCTTGAGCGGCGTGTTCAACGGCACCATCGCGCCGTCGACGCGCGCGCCACGGCAACGGTGCCCGAGATCGCTATGCAGGTAGTAGGCAAAGTCCACCGGCGTGGCGCCCTGCGGCAATGCCACCACACGCGCCTGCGGTGTCAGCACATAGATATGGTCGTCGATGGCCGCATGCTTGAGCTGCTCCCATGGCGACTCTTCATGCGCAACCGAATGGTCCGCGTCGTCCTTCCAGGCCAGCAGTTGCCGCAACCACGCGATCTTCTCGTCGTAGGTATTGTCGGCGGCGAACTGTCCGCTATAACCCTTGCCGCCCGCCTCCTTGTAGCGCCAGTGCGCCGCCACGCCGTACTCGGCGAAGTGGTGCATCTCGTGCGTGCGGATCTGTACTTCGAAGGCCCGACCATCGTCGCCAATCACGACCGTATGCAGCGACATGTAGCCGTTCGCCTTGGGCCGCGAAATGTAGTCGTCGAACTCGCGTGGAATCGGCTGCCAGATATGGTGCACGATGCCAAGCACGGTATAGCAGTCCTTGATATCGTCGACGATCACGCGGAACGCGCGCACGTCATAGAGGTCGGCAAAGTCGAGTTCCTTGCCGCGCATCTTCTTCCAGATACTGTAGATGTGCTTGGGTCGGCCGGTCACGTCGGCGCGGATTTCGGCAGAAGCGAGTTCCGACTGCAGGCGCGCGATTGCCTGCGCGATATAGCCCTCGCGCTCGATGCGCTTCTCGTCGAGCAGTTTCGCGATGCGCTTGTACGTATCGGGCTGCTCGAAGCGGAATGCCAGGTCCTCCAGCTCCCACTTCATCTGCCAGATCCCGAGCCGGTTGGCCAGCGGCGCATAGATATCGAGCGTTTCGCGCGCCACGCCCGGCAACGGCGGGTTCTTGGTCTGCGCGAGCCAGCGCAGCGTCTGCAGCCTTGAGGCCAGCCTGACCAACACCACGCGGATATCCTGCGCAAAGGCCAGCAGCATCTTGCGCAAGGCCTCGACCTGCTCCTGGCGCGCGGCCACCTGCGATTTCGACGACTCGGACACATCGGTCTGCGTCACCGCGATCGCGCCGATGCGCAGCAACTGGCGTACCCCCTTGACCAGGCGCCCGACTTCCTCGCCGAAGCGCGGCTCGATCTGCTCTTCGGCACCGGGCACGAAAGCCGCGGCCGCGAACAGGCATGCGGACGCGCGCGCGGCATCGTCCACGCGCAGGCCATCGAGGATGCGCAGCATCCCTTCGGCATGCGACAGCACGCTCTCGCCGGTCGGCAGCAGGATCGGCTTGGCACCGTCGGCCACTTCGCGCACATAAGCCAGCGCGCGCTCGACCAGCCCGGCGTCGGGCACGCCAGCGGTCTGGCCCGTCAGCTCCGTCGACGTCACCATGTCACATCGCCTGGCATCAGTTGAGGGCGGCGGTGACCACCACTTCGATCAGATAGTCGGGGTTGGCCAGCTTTGCTTCCACCGTGGCACGCGGCGGGGTGTTGCCCTGCGGCACCCACGCATCCCAGACCTCGTTCATCTCGCCGATGCGCGTGACGTCGGTCAGGAAGATCTGGCACATCAGGATGCGCGTCTTGTCGCTGCCGGCCTCGGCCAGCAGACGGTCGATATGGCCCAGCACCTCGCGGGTCTGGCCTCGCAGGTCGGCCTTGGGGTCGACCTCGGGCACCTGGCCGGCCAGGTAGACCACGCCGTTGTAGACCGCGTATTCGGACAGACGCTTGCCCACGTGGGCGCGCTTCAGGGTGTTGGTGCTCATGTCAGATTCAGAATCGTTGCTAAAAAAATAAAGTACCCAGGAAGAATTCCCGGGCTATGGCAATCTGCGCCGGATCAACGAAGGTTGGCGCGTGCCCGACATCGGGGATCTCCACGGTCGATACCTGCTTGCCGCGCGCCACCATCTCGGCCACCGTTTCGCGCAGCAGCAGGTCGGACTGCGCGCCACGCACGATCAGCGTCGGGCCCGGTGCGGCCTCAAACATATGCCACAGCGCCAACTCGCCGGCCTGCACGGCCTCGGGCGGGGTCTCCCGGAACGGCACGGCCAGCGCCGGGTCGTAGTGCAGCCCCCACTCCAGCCCCTCGACACCCTGCACGGGCTTGAGGATCGCACCGTTCAACTCGCGCCACTGCTCCGGCGTATGGCGGCCGAACGACGCGCTGATGGTCTGCAGGTACGCCAGGCCTTCCTCGAACGTCTTGAAACGCACCGGCAGGCCCAGGTAGGCGCCAATGCGCTCCAGCGCCTGCGCGGTAATGCGCGGCCCCACGTCGTTGAGCAGCAGCTTGCGTACCGGCGATTTCGGCAAACCCGCCAGGCCCATGCCGATCAGCCCGCCCATCGACGTGCCGAACCAGTCCACCTGGTCGACATTGAGCCGTGCAACCAGTGTGACCATGTCGGACACATACTGCGGCACGACGTAGTGGCGCGGATCGGCAAGCCATTCGGAGCGCCCGCGGCCCACCACGTCCGGGCAGACCACGCGATACTGGTCTGACATCG
The DNA here is from genome assembly GCA_963543405.1 of uncultured Cupriavidus sp. Classification (GTDB taxonomy): domain Bacteria; phylum Pseudomonadota; class Gammaproteobacteria; order Burkholderiales; family Burkholderiaceae; genus Cupriavidus. The sequence goes on along the minus strand of CAUUBQ010000018.1, from coordinate 113,088 downwards.
CTCGCGCCAGCACATCGAAGTCGCGGCCGGTACGCGTCAGGCCATGCACGCACATCAGCACGCGCGGATTCGCGGGATCGCCCCATTCGTGATAGGCCATGCGATGCAGGCCCGCCGGGCTGATGCACTGGACGAAGCCGAGGCGCGGACTGGAAGACATCTGGACTCCCTGCTCGATGCCGCCGCATTCCTGCGGCGTGGAGGTTATTCGAAAATACCTGCGGAACAGCAAAACCAACTGCGAATCAAATGCGGAACCCCGCGAAACCCTGCGAAACCAATCCAAAACGCCTGCAAACACTGGCGCGGGGCCAAAGCCGGATTGTACGCCCTGCGAGTACAATGCCACAGCACATCCTGACACTCGACACTCCCGACGGAGGCTTACATGCTCAAAGGCAAGACGGCACTGGTCACGGGCTCGACCAGCGGTATCGGACTCGGCATCGCGCAGGCCCTGGCCGCGCAAGGCGCCAACATCATCGTCAACGGATTCGGTGACGCCGACGGCGCAAAGGCGGAGATCGCCAAAGCCGGTAGCGGTATTCATGTCGGCTATCACGGTGCCGACATGAGCAAGGCCGCCGAAATCGAGGACATGATGCGCTATGCCGAGAAGGACTTCGGCGGCGTCGACATCCTGGTCAACAACGCCGGCATCCAGTTCGTGGCCAAGATCGAGGAATTCCCGGTGGACCGCTGGGACGCGATCATCGCCATCAACCTGACTTCAGCTTTCCACACCACCCGTCTTGCCCTGCCGTCGATGAAGGCCAAGAACTGGGGGCGCGTCATCAACGTCGCGTCGACACACGGCCTGGTGGCTTCGGCGGAAAAATCCGCCTATGTGGCCGCCAAACACGGCATCGTCGGTTTCACCAAGGTTACGGCCCTGGAAACCGCGCAGACCGGCATCACCGCCAACGCCATCTGTCCGGGCTGGGTCTTGACGCCGCTGGTGCAGAAACAGGTCGAGGCGCGCGCGCAGAAGGAAGGCATTCCGGTCGAGCAGGCCAAGCGCGAACTCGTGCTCGAGAAGCAGCCGTCGGGCCAGTTTGTCACGCCGGATGAACTCGGCGCACTGGCGGTGTTCCTGTCGAGCGAGGCGGCCAAACAGGTGCGCGGCGCGATCTGGAACATGGATGGCGGCTGGGTGGCCCAGTAAGGAGGTGCGCATGAGTTCGGGTCGTCAATCGCACTCGCGCCGCGACGCGCTGCGCATGCTCGGCGCCGGCACCCTGCTGCTGTCGCCGTTGATGGCGGTGGCCCAGGCGCCGAAGCCGCTGGCCATCGACGTCTACAAGAGCCCAACCTGCGGCTGTTGTGAAGACTGGGTCAAGCACCTGCGTGACAACGGCTTCACGGTAACCGCGCACGATGTCGAGGATACCGGCGTCTATCGCAAGAAGTACGGGATTCCGGAGCGCTTCGGCTCGTGCCACACCGGGGTCATCAACGGCTATGGCATCGAAGGCCATGTGCCGGCGGCGGATATCAGGAAACTGGTTGCCACGAAGCCCAAGGCGGCCGGACTGGCCGTGCCGGGCATGCCGGCGGGATCGCCGGGCATGGAATACGGTCCGCGCAAGGACCCGTTCGACGTGCTGCTGGTGAAGACGGATGGCGCGGCATCGGTATTTGCGAGCTACAACAAGGTGAAGTCGTAGCGTCGTAGGGTCGTAGGGTCGTAGGGTTGCAGGTTGCAGCTGGCGGGCAGCTTATTGAACGGCCTGCCCTGTCCCCTCTCCCGCGTGCGGGAGAGGGGCGCACCACAGGTCAGATCAGTTCGGTGCCGGTCTTGGCCTGGACTTCTTCACGCGTCACGCCCGGCGCGGTTTCCACGAGCTTCAGCCCTTGCGGCGTTACGTCGAGTACCGCCAGGTCCGTGATGATGCGGTTCACCACGCCCACACCGGTCAGCGGCAGGTTGCACTCCTTGAGGATCTTGATGTCCTCGGTGCCATCCTTCTTCTTGGCGGTGTGTTCCATCAACACCACCACGCGGCCCACGCCGGCCACCAGGTCCATCGCGCCGCCCATGCCCTTGACCATCTTGCCCGGGATCATCCAGTTGGCCAGGTCGCCGCGCTGGCTGACCTGCATCGCACCGAGGATGGCCAGGTTGATCTTGCCGCCGCGAATCATCGCGAACGAATCGGCCGACGAGAAGATCGACGAACCGGGCAGCGTCGTCACGGTCTGCTTGCCGGCATTGATCATGTCGGCGTCCACTTCTTCCTCGGTCGGGAACGGACCGATACCCAGCAAGCCGTTTTCCGATTGCAGCCACACTTCCATGCCTTGCGGCACATGGTTGGCGACCAGCGTCGGCAGACCGATGCCGAGGTTTACGTAGAAGCCATCCTGCAGCTCGGCGGCCGCGCGCGCGGCCATTTCATCACGTGTCCATGCCATGATCTGTCTCCTTACTTGGCACGCACGGTGCGCTGTTCGATGCGTTTCTCGGGGGTCGTGTTCAGCACGATGCGGTGCACGAAGATGCCAGGCAGATGCACGTCATCGGGATCGATCTCGCCGATCTCGACGATCTCTTCCACTTCGGCCACCGTGATCTTGCCGGACATCGCGCACACCGGGTTGAAGTTGCGCGCGGTGCGGCGGAACACCAGGTTGCCGGCCTTGTCGGCCTTCTGGGCCTTGACCAGAGCCACGTCCGACACCAGCGAGCGCTCCATCACATACTGGTCGCCGTTGAACTCGCGCACTTCCTTGCCATCGGCCACGATCGTGCCCACGCCGGTCTTGGTAAAGAAGGCCGGGATGCCGGAACCGCCGGCGCGCAGCTTTTCGGCCAGCGTGCCCTGCGGCGTGAACTCCAGTTCGAGTTCGCCGGCCAGGTACTGGCGCTCGAACTCCTTGTTCTCGCCCACGTATGACGAGATCATCTTCTTGATCTGCCGCGTGGCCAGCAGCAGGCCCAGGCCAAAGCCGTCCACGCCGGCGTTGTTGGAGATGCAGGTGAGTTGCTTCGTGCCGCTGTCGCGCAGCGCGGCGATCAGCGCTTCAGGGATGCCGCACAGGCCGAAACCACCCACGGCGATCGTCTGGCCGTCGCGTACGACGCCCGCAAGCGCCTCGGCGGCGCTGGCGTAGACCTTGTTCATGTTTGCTCCTTCCTCGGTAGTCCCGCTGCGCGGCCGGCTGGCCACACGCGGAAATTGTAACGGTACAATCGGCGGTCAGGCGCCGCCGTTGACGCCCCAAAGCATACGTCAATGGATACCGCCAACGCCATTACGTAAAAGTACATAAGGGATAATGCCGTCCATCGACTACCAGACCGCTTTCCAGATGGCCCCCGTCGGGCTGGTGCTGTCGCGCGCCCGCATGATCGAGGATTGCAATGACGAGGTCTGCCGGATCTTCGGCACCACGCGCGATGCGCTGGTGGGCGAGTCGTTCCAGGTACTCTATCCCACCGCCGACGAGTTCGAACGAACCGGCGCCCGGATCGTACCGGTCATGAACACCAAGGGGCTGTATTCCGACGAGCGGATCATGAAACGGGCCAATGGCGAGCTGTTCTGGTGCCACGTGACCGGCCGCGCGCTGGATCGCAAGGACCCACTGGGCGCCGGCATCTGGACCTTCGAGGACCTGTCGCAGAAGCGGCCCGTCACGGCCGAACTGACCGCACGCGAACGCGATATTGCCGCACAACTGGTGGAAGGAAAAACCAGCAAGCAGATTGGCAAGCTGCTGGCAATCAGCCCACGCACAGTGGACATCTATCGCGCGCGGCTAATGAAGAAGTATGGCGCCCATACCGCCGTGGACCTGGTCCAGCGCCTGGTGAACCACTAGGGGACGCTGCTCCCCTCTCCCGCGCGCGGGAGAGGGGTTGGGGGAGAGGGCTGGCGGCTCAAAATGCCGCCATGCACCGGATCACACCTATGACCTCATTCAACGCTTAGCGATCGATGTTTCAGCCTTGGTTACCAGGTCAGCACCGATCTGCTTCTTCCACTTGTCGTAGACCTTGGTGGTGGCCTTGCGGAACGCGTCGTGTTCGGCCGGCGTCAGCGCGGTCACCTTCACACCGTGCTGTTCCATGTCCTTCCACGCCGGCGCGCCGGATTCGACCAGGCCCTTGCGGGCCAGCGCGATTTCCTGCTTGCCGGCGTCGATGGCGGCCTGCTTCACGATGTCGCGATCGGCCGGGGTCCAGCTTTCCCAGATCTGCTTGTTGACCACGAAGATCAGCGGATCGGCCACATAGCCCCACGTGGTCACGTACTTCTGGCCTACCGTGTAGAGCTTGGCGGCGGCAAACACGCTCTGCGGATTCTCCTGGCCATCCACGGCGCCCGAGGCCATGGCGGGCTGCGCATCGGCCCAACTCATCTGCGTCGGGTTGGCGCCGAGCGCATTGAACGTCTCGATATACAGCGGCGAACCCACCACGCGCAGCTTCAGGCCCTTGAGGTCTTCCGGCTTGCGGATCTCGTGCTTGGAGTTCGACACCTCGCGGAAGCCGTTCTCACCCCAGGCCAGCGGCACCACGCCCGCCTTCTCCAGCGTGGTGAAAAGCGACTTGCCCACTTCGCCCTGGGTCAGCGAGTCGAGCGCCTTGTAGTCGGGCATCAGGAACGGCAACGAGAACAGGTTCAGTTCCTTGACCTGCGGAGACCAGTTGATGGTCGAGCCCACGGCCATGTCGATCACGCCCTGGCGAATCGCCGAGAACTCGCGCGTCTGGTCGCCGGCCACCAGCGACGTACCCGGATACAGCTTGATGTTGATGCGGCCGTTGGTACGCTGGCGCACCAGGTCCGCCCAGATCTCGCCGCCCTTGCCCCACGGGAACGCGGGGCCCAGCACCAGCGACATCTTGTACTCGGACTTGTAGGTCTGCGCCATCGCGCCAGCCGGCATCAGCGCGGCGGCGGCAATCGAGGCGGCAACGGACAGCATCAGGGCACGGCGTTTCATGCGGGAATCTCCTCGTTTCATCTTGTCGTTCATTGCAAATCAGTAGCCCAGGCGTTCGGGCAGCCACGTGGCCAGCGGCGGATAGGCCAGCACCATCAGCATCGCGATAAACATCGCCAGCAGCATCCAGATCACCCATGGCACGGTCTCTTCCATGCGCACGCGGGCGATGCGGCACGAGACCATCAGGTTCACGGCCAGCGGTGGCGTGAACTGGCCCAGCGCCACCTTCAGCGTCAGCACCACGCCGAACCACACCGGATTCCAGTGGAATGCATTGGCAATCGGCAGCAGCAACGGCACGAAGATCAGGAAGATCGAGATGCCGTCCAGGAACATGCCCACTGTCATCAGCAGCAGCACGATCAACGCCAGCACGCCGTATTCGCCGAGACCCGAATTCGCAATGGCATGAGCCAGCGGATCGATCACGCCCAGCGTGGACAGTGCATAGGCAAAGATGCCGGCCAGCGCCACCACCAGCAGGATCACGGCCGAGGTTTCCGCCGCCTCCTGGAAGATCGTGAACAGGTCGCGCAGGCCAATGCTGCGGTAGATCACCATGCCGACGAACAGGCCATAGACCACGGCCACCACGGCGGCCTCGGTCGGCGTGAACCAGCCGGCGCGCATGCCGCCCAGGATCAGGAACGGCGCCACCAGGCCCCAGGCGGCTTCGCGCAGGCTCTTCCAGAACGGCGGACGCGGCAGTCCGGCCTCGATATGCCCCATGTTGTGCTTGCGCGCCAGCCATACGGCCGGCACGATCAGCGCCACGCCGGCCAGGATGCCGGGGATCATGCCCGCCGCGAACAGCGCCGGCACCGATGCGCCGGGCACCAGCACGCTATAGATGATGAAGGCCACCGACGGCGGAATCAGGATGTCGGTCGCGGCGGCCGCGCCCACTACCGCGGCGCTGTACGAGCCCGGATAGCCGGCGCGCGACATTGCCGCGATCATCACGCCACCCACGGCCGCGGCGTTGGCCGGGCCGGAGCCCGAGATGCCGCCGAGGAACATTGCCACCAGGATGGCCACCAGCGGCAGCATGCCCGGGCCGCGTCCGACGATGGCAATCGCAAACGTGACGAGCCGCTGCGCCACGCCGGAGCGGTCGAAGATCGACCCCACCAGCACGAACATCGGGATCGCCAGCAGTGGATACTTGGCCAGTCCGGCGTAGAAGTTCTGCGGCACGGCCAGCAGGCCGAACATCTGCGTATCGAGGTTCGACAGGCCAATGGCCACCAGCCCGCCCAGGCCCAGCGACACGCCAATCGGCACACCCAGCAGCATCAGGCCGATAAAGACCACGAAGAGAATGATGGCAACCAGCGTCATTGCGCACGCTCCCCACCCTGCTCCCGGGACTTCAGGGATGTCAGGGACTTGAGCGCGCGAAGATTGCGCAGTGCCAGAGCCAGTGCCCGCAGCGCGATGGCCAGCGACAGCACCGGCAGCCAGACCGAGTACCACCAGCTTGGCACGCCAATGCCGGGCGAAGTCTCGCCAAACGTGTACTCATCCCACGTGATACGCGCGCCAAGCACGGCCAGCGCCACGAACATCACCGCCACGCCGACGGCCGACAGGATGGCCAGCCGCTTCTGCCGCGCGGCGCTGCCACGCTCGAAGAAGAACTCGATGCGGATGTTGCGATCGCGCGCCACCGCCGCGCTGCCGGCCACCAGTGCCAGCACGATCATCAGGAATACCGAGAATTCCTCGGTCCAGGCGAACGATTCGTCGGTGAAGTAACGGACTACCACGTTGGCGAACGTGATGGCCACCAGCAGCACCATTACGATCACGCCAATCCAGTCTTCGATACGCGGTGAAATGCGGAATTCGCTGTCGCGCGCCTCGTCGGCGGCTTCGGGAATGATTACCGAGTCGACGACGTGCTGCGGCACGGCGTCGCGCCGTGCCTCCTTGTCTTGATCCATCTACCCCCGGCCTCCGGTCCGGTCCGCCCGGGGCCATTGCGGCCGCCGCGCGACTTTTTTCATTGCTTCTTGTTGTTGCTTCTTGTTATTGGCCGTCCCCTGCCCCGGAAGGGTCAGCGGTCAGACCATGCCATCGTCGGCAGTGACCACCGCGCCGTTGATAAAGCGCGATGCATCGGATGCCAGCAGCAGCAAGAGGCCGTCGAGGTCTTCGGGTCGGCCCAGGCGCTTGCGCGGCAGCATCTGGATCAGCTTCTGCCCCGCATCGGAATCCCAGTGGTGGTGGTTGATTTCGGTGTCGATATAGCCGGGGCAGATCGCGTTCACGTTGATACCGTGACGCGCCCACTCCAGGGCCATGGCCTTGGTCATATGCACCACGGCGGCCTTGCTCATGCAGTAGACACCAATCTGCGACAGTACCTTGAGACCGGCCACTGACGCAATATTGACAATGCGCGCCTGCGGCAGCGGATTGCCCTGCTTTTCGGCGCCCTTGGCCCGCGCGATCATGCGCTTGGCCACTTCCTGGGCCACGAAAAACGCGCCGCGCGTATTGGTATCGAAGACGAAATCGAAGTCGTCGGCCGTCACGTCGGTCAGCTTCTGCGTGGTGGAGACGCCCGAGTTGTTCACGAGGATATCGATGGCGCCCGCCTCGGTTTCGGCATGCGCCACGGCGGCGCGGATGCTGTCCGGGTCGGTCACGTCCAGGCGCACCACATGGGCGCTGCCCCCATCGGCCTCGATCGAGGCACGCAATTCCTTGAGCCGTTCCACGCGGCGCGAAGCCAGTATCACCTTGGCGCCGGCAGACGCCAGCACATTGGCGAAACGCGTTCCCAGCCCGCTTGAGGCACCGGTCACCAGCGCAACCTTGCCTTCCAGATTGATCGACAAACCCATGATTACCTCGGTATAGGGGCATCCGGACACACCGTACGGCGCGAGCGCCCTGTACAGCGGGCTGTACAGCGATGTGGCCGCAGCTTAGCAAAAAAAAGAACGGTCGTTCAAAAAAATATCTTGCCTGAGGGTGTCGAGTCCCGGACAATGCCGAAGATTCTAAGAACTTGGTCCCCAAAGGGAAAGAGGAAAAACGCCTAGTTCAGGCCCGGTAACCCGCCGGCAAACCTGTCCGCCGCGCATGCCGCACCGAGCCCGACCGGCTCCCGCATGCCGCCCGATACGGGCCAGCCTCGCTCCCCGCCCGCTCCCGGTTCCGCAGAGCATCGATCACCGCATCCCACAAACTGCAGGTCCGCAACACGGGCTGCAAACCTTGCGGCAGTATTGCCGCCCAGAAGAAACAGAGGGTTAGAGACAATGGATCAGCAACAGCTCGTCGAGCAGTTCGGCCCGCGCGAAGCCATGGAGTACGACGTCGTCATCGTTGGCGGCGGCCCGGGCGGCCTGGCCACGGCCATCCGCCTGAAACAACTGGCGGCGGAAAAAGGCGGCGACGTCAACGTCTGCGTGCTTGAAAAAGGCTCCGAGCCCGGCGCACATATCCTGTCGGGCGCCATTATGGACCCGATCGCGCTCAACGAGCTGATCCCGAACTGGAAGGAACTGGGCGCACCGCTGAACCAGCCGGTCACCGAAGACAAGTTCCTGTTCCTCGACCAGAACGGCTCCAAGGGCGCCCCGCTGCTGCCCGAGTGCTTCCACAACGAAGGCAATTACATCGTCAGCCTGTCGAACTTCGTGCGCTGGCTGGGCCAGCAGGCCGAGGCGCTGGGCGTGGAGATCTTCCCGGGCTTCCCGGCCGCCGAGGTACTCTACAACGACGACGGCTCGGTCAAGGGCGTGGCCACCGGCAACCTTGGCATCAACAAGGAAGGCGAGCCGACCGAGAATTTCCAGCTCGGCATGGAGCTCCATGCCAAGTACACGATCTTCGCCGAAGGTGCGCGTGGCCACCTGGGCAAGCAGATCATCGCCAACTTCAAGCTCGACGCCGGCCGCGATCCGCAGAGCTACGGCATCGGCCTGAAGGAACTGTGGGAAATCGACCCGGCCAAGCACCAGCCCGGCCTGGTGGTTCACACGGCCGGCTGGCCGCTGGACCCGGCCACCTACGGTGGTTCGTTCCTCTATCACATGGAGGACAACAAGGTTGCGGTCGGCTTCGTGGTGGGCCTTGACTACACCAACCCATGGCTGTCGCCGTTCGAGGAATTCCAGCGCTTCAAGACGCATCCGGAAATCCGCCAGTATTTCGAAGGTGGCAAGCGCATCGGCTATGGCGCGCGCGCGATCACGGCCGGCGGCCTGCTGTCGCTGCCCAAGACGGTGTTCCCGGGCGGTGCACTGGTCGGCTGCGATGCCGGCTACCTGAATGCCTCGCGCATCAAGGGCAGCCACGCCGCGATCAAGACCGGCATGATGGCCGCCGAGGCCGCATACGACGCGCTGCAGGCCGGCCGCCAGCACGACGAACTGACCGCCTACCCGGCTGCATTCGAACAGAGCTGGCTGCACAAGGAGCTGCTGCAGGCCAAGAACTTCAAGCAATGGTTCAAGAAGGGCCGTACCACGGCCACGCTGATGACCGGTATCGAGCAATGGCTGCTGCCCAAGCTCGGCATCCGTAATCCGCCCTGGACCATCCACCGCACCAAGCCGGACCACGTGTACCTGAAGCCGGCCGCCGAGTGCCAGAAGATCGAGTATCCGAAGCCGGACGGCAAGCTCACGTTCGACCGCCTGTCGTCGGTGTTCATCAGCAACACGAACCACGAAGAGAACCAGCCCGCCCACCTGACACTCAAGGATGCCAGCGTGCCGGTCAACATCAACTGGGAGAAGTACGCCGGCCCCGAGTCGCGCTACTGCCCGGCTGGCGTGTACGAGTTCGTGCAGAACGATGACGGGAAGGAACGCCTGCAGATCAACGCGCAGAACTGCGTGCACTGCAAGACCTGCGACATCAAGGACCCGACGCAGAATATCGTGTGGGTCACGCCCGAAGGCGGTGGCGGTCCGAACTACGTGGGCATGTAAGCCACGCAAGGGACGTAAATCAACGCGAGCACGCCGGCCACTGGCCGGCGTTTTTCTTGCTGTGACCGCTCAGGCGTCTGCACCGTGTGGCGCATTGAACACGCCGACGACAGGCACCTTGTCGCCGCGATACTTCTCCACGTCGGCCATCACGGTGTGTCCGCAATTGCCTTGTGCCAGCTTCGAGGTGCCGATGCCGGTAGTCAGGTTGTTCACGTCGCCATAACGACACAGCGTTCCAGGCTTGCCCGGCTCGGCAGGGTCATACCACCCGCCCTCCGACACCCGGATGACCCCGCGCCGGATATCGTCGGTCAGCCTGGCGCCAGCCAGCATCTGTCCGCGATCGTTGAACACGCGAACGATATCGCCATCGACAATACCCCGCGCCCTGGCATCTTCCGGATGGATCAGGCACGGTTCGCGCCCCTTGACGGTATAGGCCTTGCGCAGCACCGTCCCGCATAGCTGCGAATGGAGACGGCTGTTCGGGTGACCACTGGATACATGCAATGGGTACCTGGCCGCGGAGCGGCCCAGCCGCTCGATCGGCTCCATCCACGTCGGGTGCGGCGGGCAATCGTCGTAATTCATGCGCGCAATATTCGAGGAAAAGATTTCGATACGCCCCGAGGCCGTGCCAAGCGCATTGAGCAGTGGATCGTCGCGGAATTCCTTGTGCCGGACATAACGCTTCGCCTCGTCACCGATCGGGAATGCCAATGGCTTGTTGCTGTTCCAGAACACATCGAACACCGGCATTTCCATACGCTTGCCGCGTGCCTGGACACGAGCCGCCTCGTAGAACGTGCGGATCCATGCCATCTCGTCACGTCCTTCGGTAAAGGCCTTGCCGGTGCCCATCCGTTCGCAGATCGCCGCGAAGATGTCGTAGTCGTTGCGCGCCTCGAACAGCGGGTCCACTACCTTGCGCATGGCAAGGAAATGGCTCATCGAGTAATCGCCAATGCCTTCGATGTCATTGCGTTCATAGCTGGTCGTGCAAGGCAGCACGATATCGGCATGGCGCGCGCTGGCCGTCCACTGGAAATCCTGCACGATAAACGTCTCGAGCTTGTGCCAGGCCTTGAGCATCCGGTTGCGATCCTGATGATGCATGAATGGATTGCCACCCACCCAGTAGGCCAGGCGGATATCGGGGTACTTCGCCCGCTTGCCATTGAAATCGTAGGGCTTGCCGGGATTCTCGAGCATCTCGACGATACGCGAGACCGGAATGGTCTCGGTGCCTCCCGCCTCGAGCCATTCCGAACCCGGAGGCGGCTTGGCACCGCCGACGATACCGGGCAGCACCGGCCCCGTGGCCGTCGGACTGCCGCCATTGGCATAGTGATAGGTAAAGCCATAGCCGCCGCCCGGCAGGCCGATCTGCCCAAGCATGGCAGCCAGCGTGACGAGCATCCAGTGTGACTGTTCTCCATGATGCTGACGCTGGATCGACCATCCCGCCGCGAGCATGGTCCGTTTCGACGCAAAGCGGCGCGCCAGTTCACGGATGGTGTCGGCGGGAATCTCACAGATGTCCGCCGCCCATCGGGCATCCTTGGGCACGCCGTCGGACTTGCCGGTGAGATACGGAACAAAGCGGTCGAAGCCGGTCGTATAGCGCGTCAGGAACTTTGCATCGTGCAGGTTTTCGGTGTACAGCGTGTGCGCAATGCCAAGCATCATTGCCACGTCGGTATGTGGCCGCGGCGCCAGCCATTCGGCATTGAAGTAGCGGCAGGTCTCGGTCCTGACGGGATCGATGCAGATCACCTTGACGCCCTTCTTCTTTAGCGCCTCCATGCCCGGATAGGCACCGTGGTCAGGCACCTGCCAGCCAATCTGGTTCGTGACAACCGGATTGGCGGCCCAGAAGACCATCAGTTCCGTATGCTCAGCCAGCACTGGCCATGTGGTGGGTTGCTCGTAGACATCGATCGAACCGACTACATAAGGCAGGATCACCTGCGCGGCGCCCGTCGAATAGTCTCCGCTGCGGCTGACAAAGCCACCGTTGACAGTCAACGCACGAGCCAGCAGCGTCTGGCAGTTATGCAGCTTGCCTGGACTTTTCCACCCATAGGAACCACCGAAGATTGACGTGGGGCCATGCTTCTTGCGCACGCGGTCCAGTTCCGCCGCCACGAGATCGAGCGCCTTGTCCCAGCTAACCCGTACGAACTCGCCCTTGCCGCGCGCCTCAGGGTCACTGCCGGGTCCGCGTTCGAGCCACGCGCGCCGGACCATCGGATAGCGGATGCGCGTGGGCGAATAGATGGAATCGAGAACGCCAGGAAGCTGGTGCGATGGATGGGGGTCCCGCTCCCATGGCCTGATGCCCACGGCGCGGCCATTTTCCACGCGCATGTAGAACGCCCCCCAATGCGATCCCGTCAGTACCTCACGGCCGCCCTCCTTTGCAGCAGCGCGCGCGCCCGACGCCAGCAACGTGGCGCCAGCGGACCCCAACGCGCCCGTGGCCAGCGCCCCCTGGATAAAGCGGCGGCGGGACAGGTTCGTTCCCGTCATCCTGGTTTCATTCGGCATAGTGACTCCCGTCTTGAGTATTGGGGATAGAGGCTGCTTGAGCTTGAAGCCGTGCGTCCGGCACTACCGCCTCCAGCAGGTTGTTCAGCAACTGGGCCAGGCCGCCGTAGAAGCCGTCCGGATCCATCGCAACGCATCCGTCGATGAACGCTGGCACCCAGCGCTCGAGTCGTTCACGCATCAATGCAACGCCTGCGGCGTCGCCCCTGCGCCGCAGCACTGCATACAGCGCGAGTTCGATCGATAAGTGATCCGGTGGCTCACGAACCGCACCGATGCTCAGGCCAAAGCGTTGCAGCAACTCACGCATTTCGTTGGCTGGGCTGCCATACAGCCTGGGTGTGCCCGGGCCCGGACGCCCCGCGACGGTATAGGTGCTTTCGTACAGCGATATCGCGGGGTTGCCCGCAATGGCTTCAAACAGGCGTGTGTAGGCGACTGACAAGTCCAGCGCGATGGTCGATGCGGGCCTGGCCGGGTCCAGCGCCGCGAAAATCTGGCGCATGGCAGCCTGGCAGGTCCATTCGCTGGCGATGGCGTCGAGCAACGCCTTGCCCTCCGGTGATTGCAGCCGTGCAATATCGGCTTGCGCCGGCGGCGCCGCCAGCAAGCCCGCCGCCCACTCCAGCACCGATGCCTCGACGACATCGACTACCACGGCGCGTTGTGCGAGTGCGCTCATGGATGGGTGCCCTTTGACGACGCGCCTACGTCCTTCGAGTGATATTGCAGCCACGACAACAGCAACCGGTACTCCGCGTCGTCCAGCGACGTATAGCGTTTCATTGCCCCGAGCGTGCCAATCCACTGATTTGCGAGAAAGTCCTGGCTGTGCGGCAGCGCATGACACGTGGCGCAAGACGCTCGATAGGTTTCGTCGGCATGGCGCCACAACTGCGTGAGGTCGGCCGACAAGTCCTTCTGGGCGATCCAGACCGCCAGGCTGACCTGATGCCACTGCTGTCCCGTATGCTCGTCCTGCACGGATGTCACGCGCTTTACCTTTGCAATCGCCTCGGGTGACAGCACGGCCTGCAGGATGCGCTGGCCCTGCAACGCATAGAGCGCGCTTTCGGAACCTTCGAGCTGCCAGCCATCCACGCGCACCTGCATCCGCCCACCCTCGCGTGACAACACCGCCAGCCTTGTCGCACCAAGCAGCTTGCCATCCTCGGCCGTGCCGCCGGCAGCCTGCTCCAGCGTGAATGGCGTGGGTGACACGACGTAGAACGCATCGCCGCTGGCAAGTACATCGGGAGACGCCGCCAGCGCCCCAAGCTTCGACGGTCCCGCCGCGGCATGTGCGGCGGGCAGCATGACCACCTGCTCGGTACGGTTCGGCTTCGGCGCCCCGGCATTCGGCGCCTCCACCGCGGGCACGGATTTGAGGTACTCGGCCATCGCAAGCCGGTCTTGCGGCGTCAATCGCGAGGTGTTCTCGATGACTTCCTTCATGTCACCGCCGGCCTTCATGCCAATCGGACTGACACCTTCCTCGAGATAGCGCGCGATATCGTTGGCCGACCAGTAGCCAATCCCGGTCTCGTCCGGCGTGATGTTCGGGATATATCCCGTTCCTTCTGGATTGGGACCACCGGAGAAGCGCTTCGCAAACGGTACTGCGCCGGCCACGTTGCGCGGCGAATGACACTCCACGCAATGGCCTGCCCCTTCCACCAGATAGCGGCCACGATGCCAGAGCTCGCCACGGTCCGATGGGACATCCGCCAGTGGCTTGCCATCGAGAAATGCCAGGCGCCACAGGCCGACACCACGACGCATCGAGAACGGGAATTTCAGTTCGTGGTCGGGCACCTTGCCCTCTACCTGCGGCAGCGATTGCATGTACGCAAAGAGGTCGCGCAGATCATTGGCAGTCATGCGCTGGTACGAGGTATAGGGAAAGGCGGGATAGGCATTGCCCTTGTCGGGCAGCACACCCTCGCGCATGGCCAGGATGAACTGCTCCAGTGTCCAACCGCCGATACCATCGCGCGGATGCGAGGAAATGTTCGGCATGTGGAAGGTGCCGAACGCGGTGTCCAGCGAGCGGCCGCCACCAAGCAACGTGTGATCGCCCTTGCCTGTCGATGCATGGCATGTGGCACAGTCACCGGCCAGGAACAATGTGCGTCCGTTCTTCAGGTCCGGCGTCGACGCATCCGGCAAATCGCGCGGTGCGTGTAGCAGCCTCCAGGTGGAAGGCGCTGTGAGCGCAAGAAAGGCAACGATGCCGATCGCCACGATTGCCGCGGCGATACGTAGGGACAGCTTCTTTTTCATGGGGAACCTCTGTCGGAAAAACCTCAGCCGCCCATCACCGTACGCCTGCCCGGATGCGCGTGGATTGACACACGGCAAGCGGCAATCAAAGGCGACAATCTGGTACAGGGACCAAGTATCCGAAGCAATCTGAGTTGCAGGGGGAGAGAGTGCAGAGGAGAAAAACGACGCAGCAGATGCGGCTAATGCAAGGGGCCGCGTGCGGAACGTGAAGGCTGCCGGGAGCTTGCGGACGTCAGGGGCGCGCGATGCCCGGATGAACCGGGGAGCATCTGCGCGCGCAGGGACAAGACTATGACACGGATGGCGTAGCCATCAGCAAACCGGGGTGGGCCGGGCCGGGCTCACACAGGCATGCAGGATGTAGCCAGCAGTTGCTCGTAGACAAAGCACTGGAGCAGCGTCAGCTCGCGCTCGCCCAAGGCGTCGAAGGCCACGCTGAAGGCGGGAAACTGATCGTCGTCCTGGGCGGACGAACTGCGTACCGAACCGTCCACCAGGACTTCGGCATCTAGTGAGGCGGTACGCAGGTGAAAGCGCAGACGAACCTTCTGGCCCACGGCAGGCGCCGGGGACGAGGTCTGCACCAGCGCGCCGCCGGTACTGAGGTCCGACAACAGGCCAAGACGTGCCAACCCCTCGCTCATGCGTTCATCCGCGCAGACCTCGGCGGCGGCCGGGTCGCCCTCTTCCACATGGTCGAGCAGGTAGGCAGCCAGGCGCGTGGGCACACGCGTGGCGCGGCGTACCGGCATCTGCTCGGTCTGCGCCGGCGCCGACAGCACCAGGTAGCGGAACGGGCTCCGGCATACCGCCGTAATCGTCGAGGTGAAGCTGTGGATGGCGTGGCCCGAGAAACCGCGCAACAGCAGCGTCTCGCCGGCATTGATGGCCAGTTCGCGGCCGCCCAGCGTGGGCCACGTAACAAACAGCCCTTGTTCGATAAAGCCGATCAGGCGGCTCGCCGCCGCGCGTGAGCTGTCACCGGGCAACTTCACATGGAGCAAGGTGCCAACCTGCAGGCCAAGCGGCCCGGCACTCAGGCGCGATGCGCCCTGGGCGTCGGGCTCGTTGCCGGCCTCGGGCATGTCATCGGGACGGCAGACCGTGCCGTGCCGGAACACCAGTGCCAGATCGCGCTCATCGGGAATGATGCTGCCGCTGCCGAGCATCAGATTGCCCTGGCCATCGAGCAGCGACCATGGCAGCGGCTGCCCAACGGGCAGGTCCTGGGGAGTTAGCGGAATCATGGCGTGAGGGACTCTCCATGAAGTACGCCGGCAGCTATCGAGCCGACGCAGGAAATCGGGATGGGCGGCCGCTGTCGACGACGACATCAACCGGTGATGCGTCTGCTATCGACCAATGTGACAGAACCTTGACCCCACATCCGGGGCAAGACATCTGGGATAAACCCTTTGTGGTGTCTTCGCCATTCCACCGCCACTCGGCTTGCAGGCCCTTGACTGGCATCAAGCTTGGCTTGAGAATTCGACTTCCAGAGTAAAGCTGTCAGACAGCCTGACAGACTAAACGAGTAAAAGTACCGTATTCGATGGAACGCCTGCCCCGCCCCGCCTCGCTTCCCAGCCGTATCGCCCAGCACCTGCGCGACGAGATCGCGGCGGGACGCTTCGCCGCCGGCGCCCGGCTGCCTGCAGAAGCCACGCTGGCCGGCAGCTTCGATGTCAGCCGACCGATCGTGCGCGAGGCCATAGCGCTGCTCAAGGCCGACGGTGTGCTGGTAACGCGCAAGGGGTCTGGCGCGTATGTTTCGGAGACGCCAGGCGGCCAGGTCTGGCGCGTGGCCAGCGCACCGGAGGGCGGACCCACCCTGGCCCAGTTGTTCGAATTGCGGCGCGTGGTGGAAACCGCCTGCGCCGAAATGGCGGCGCTGCGCCGGACCGACGCAGACCTGGTTCGCATCCGCGAGGCGCTCGACGCCATGCACAGTCATGCCGACGATTTCCCGAGCGCCGCCGCAGCCGACATCGCGTTTCATCACGCGATTGCCGGTGCCGCGCACAACCCCTGCTTTACCGGCCTGACCGACTTCGTGAGCCAGCAACTGCTGAGCGCGCGCCAGCGCGCCTGGGAAAACAGCGCGCGGTTGCACGCTCGTCAGGGCACACCGCGCGCGGCCGACGCGGAGCACGTGGCGCTGGTCGACGCGATTGCCGCGGGCGATCCCGTTGCCGCGCGCGCCGCGGCCACTGCGCACCTGAGCGCGGCCGCAGCGCGCATGGGACTCGACTGAACACCAGGACACACCAGGAGTAGACAGATGGAACAAGTGGATTGCGTCGTGATCGGCGCCGGCGTGGTTGGACTGGCCGTGGCACGCGCGCTGGCGCAGCAGGGCCGCGAGGTCATCATCCTCGAAGCCGAGAACGCCTTCGGCACGATCACCAGCGCCCGCAACAGCGAAGTGATCCACGCCGGTATCTACTACCCCGCCGGATCGCTGAAAGCGGAACTGTGCGTGCGTGGCAAGGCCATGCTCTACGACTATTGCGCCAGCCATCACGTCACGCACCAGCGCTGTGGCAAGCTCATCGTCGCCACCAGCGAAGCGCAGGTTGCCACGCTGGCGGGCATCCGCGCCAAGGCCGAAGCCAACGGCGTGCATGACCTGCAGATGCTGACCCGCGAAGAAGCGCGCACACTGGAACCGCAACTCGAATGCCACGCGGCGCTGCTGTCGCCATCGACTGGCATCATCGACAGCCATGGACTGATGACCGCGCTGCTCGGCGATGCCGAGCAGGCAGGCGCGATGCTGGCCGTCCAGTCGCCGGTGCTGTCGGGTGCCGTCACGCCGCAAGGCATTCGTCTCGAAGTTGGCGCGCAGGATGGCGCAACCACGTTGCTGGCGCGCACCGTCGTCAATTCGGCCGGCCTGACCGCCCCCGAACTCGCCCGCCGTATCGACGGCATTCCGCCCGAACACATTCCGGCGCAGTACTACGCCAAGGGTTGCTATTTCACGCTGGCCGGCCGTGCGCCATTCTCGCGGCTGATCTATCCGGTACCGGAAGCCGCCGGCCTTGGCGTGCACCTGACGCTGGACCTTGGTGGGCAGGCCCGCTTCGGCCCCAATGTGCGCTGGATCGACGAGATCGAGTACAGCGTACCGCCGCACGATGCGGACAGCTTCTACGACGAGGTGCGCCGCTACTGGCCGGGGCTGGCCGATGGCGCGCTACAACCCGGCTATGCAGGGATTCGCCCGAAAATCAGCGGACCGAAGGAAACCGCCGCCGATTTCCGTATCGACGGACCGCGCACGCACGGCGTGTCGGGACTGGTCAACCTGTTCGGGATCGAATCGCCGGGGCTGACATCGTCGCTGGCGATTGCGGAACGGGTCGCGCAGGAACTCGCGGGCGACGCGGCCTAGCGCCACGCCCGCTCTTGCAATATCGACAACGGGTTCAGTCCGCGCCGGCCATCCCGCGCTCGCCGCGGAAGCTCATCGCCGCGCATGCCGCACCAAGCAAGGCGGCCAGCGCGGCGAGTCCAAACGTGTGCATCGGGGCCAGCGTCTTCCACGTCCAACCCATCGCGAGTCCACCAAGCGTGCCGCCGACTCCGTAGGAGATGCCGGTGTACAGCGCCTGCCCCCGGCCTTGCAACGGTCCGGCGAACCAGCGCTGCAGGCGCTTGAGGCTGGCGCTGTGGTGGGCGGCAAAGGTGGCGGCATGCAGGACCTGTACTGCCGCCATCTGCCAAGCGTACTGCGCGAAGTAGCCGGTCAGCCCGAACCGCAGCGCCGCCAGCACAAAGGTGCCGGCCAGGATCGTGCGCAGCGTCAGTGCGCCGAACAGCTTGCCCTGATAGAAGAAAAATACGATCTCGGCCACCACGCCGATGGTCCACATCACGCCGATGGCCAGCTTGCTGTAGCCCAGTTGTTCGAGATAAAGCGAATAGAACACGTAGAGCGCGGCATGCGCGAACATCATCAGGAATGCCGACGCCAGGAACCACGCCACATCGGGACGGCGCAACAATGGCAGCGCCGGCGGCGGCGCGATGCGCGGCCCTTCGTCGGGCGAATCGCGCATGCCGAATACCACCAGCAGGAACAGGCCCAGCATCGCACTGGCCAGCCACGGAAACGCGGACATGCCGTAGCGTTCGAACAGCGCCCCGCCAAGCAATACCGCGGCAATGAAGCCCGCCGAGCCGAACATCCGTACGCGCCCGTAACGGTGGTCGAACGCACCGTGACGCCGCAAGGTGGATATGGTCAGTGCATCGCCGAGCGGCGACATGGCACTGGTAATCAGGTTGAGCCCGATCATCATGGCCATCATGCCGCCGTAGCTATGTACGCCGGGTACCAGCAGGAACGCCAGCAAGGCCGTGATAGCCGCCAGCCGCAGCAGCTTCACCCGCGTATGCATGACGTCCGACAGCCATCCCCACAGGTACGGACCCACGATGCGGCTGAGCTGGAAGCAGGCCATCAGCACGCCGATCTGCACGGGCGAGAAACCGCGATCGGCAAAAAACAGGCTGACATACGGCGAAATCACGCCGACGTAGCCGTAGTAGCCGAGATAGAAAAGTCCGAAACGGAGATAGGTTGCCGGGTCGATCGACCCGGGCTTGAAGGTCGCCGTGCTCAGGGCGTGTCCTGGACCGGGATATGCGCCGGGATGCGCGGGGTATCGACGCGTACATCGCCGCACTGGGCGCGGTGCCGCAGCGCGTGGTCCATCAGCACCAGGGCCAGCATGGCCTCGGCAATCGGCGTGGCGCGGATGCCCACGCACGGATCATGGCGCCCGAACGTTTCCACACTGGCCGCATTGCCGGTCTTGTCGATCGATTCACGCGCCGTGCGGATGCTTGAGGTCGGCTTGATGGCCAGCGACACGGTTACGTCCTGCCCGGTCGAGATCCCGCCCAGCACGCCACCGGAGTTGTTGGTACGGAAGCCCTGCGCGGTCAGTTCATCGCCATGCACCGTGCCACGCTGCGCCACGCTGTCGAAGCCGGCGCCAATTTCCACGCCCTTGACCGCGTTGATGCCCATCATCGCGTGCGCGATATCGGCGTCGAGCTTGTCGAACAACGGCTCGCCCAGGCCCACGGGCACACCGCTGGCCACGACCTCGATCCGTGCTCCCACGGAATCGCCGTCGTGGCGCAATGCATCCATATAGGTTTCGAGTTCCGGCACGATGTCGGCATTCGGGGCGAAGAACGGATTCTCCGGCACGTGCTTCCAGTCGATGAACGGCACTTCCACTTCACCAAGCTGCGACATGTAGCCACGGATCTCGGTGCCGTACTGCTCACGCAGCCACTTTTTGGCAATCGCGGCCGCGGCGACTACCGGCGCGGTCAGGCGGGCCGACGAGCGGCCGCCGCCACGGTAGTCGCGGATGCCGTACTTGTGCCAGTAGGTATAGTCGGCGTGACCGGGACGGAAGGTCTCGACGATATTGCCGTAGTCCTTGCTGCGCTGGTCGGTATTGCGGATCAGCAGGCAGATCGGCGTGCCGGTGGTCTTGCCCTCGAATACGCCCGAGAGGATTTCCACCTGATCGGCTTCCTGGCGCTGCGTCACGTGGCGCGACGTGCCCGGCTTGCGGCGGTCCAGGTCGATCTGGATGTCGGCTTCGGTCAGCGACATTCCCGGCGGACAGCCGTCCACTACCGCGCCAATGGCGGGGCCGTGCGATTCGCCGAAGGTGGTGACTGTGAAAAGCAGGCCGAGGGTATTGCCAGACATGATGGAGACCGCACAGGAATTGGGGACGGCCTACATTGTACGGCCATTAGTGACTGGCGGCCGCTTCCCGGTGGCCCGGCGCCACGCGAGCCCCATCAAAACCCGGGGCGAAGACCCCCTCCCCGGCGAAATCGGGATAAAACTGCGCGCGCATGCGCGCCAGATAGGCCTGCAGGTTGGCGTGCGACTCCGCTGCCGCCCGGATCGGCGTCTCGAACATCGGCGCCTGCAAGCTGGCCGCGAACGCAAACAGCGTGGCGTCGGCGCCGCATGGACGATCGCCCATCAGGTAGGGCCGGTCACCAAGGATGTCGGCAATCGACTTGACGCCCTGCACCGCCATGGCGGTCATGTCTTGCTCGGTATGCCGCCCCAGCCCCTGTGCCCACAGCATCTGGCGCACCTTGCGCCTGACCAGCGCCTTGACCACCCCGCGCAGCGGTGCCGGCACGAAGCTGAAGAACTGGGCCGGTCCCCGCTCGAAATTCTCGCCTTCGAGCCAGCGCACGCGCGCCACGGCCCAATACAGGTTGTCTTCGAGCAGTTTTTCGACGGCCCAGCCCGTACCGCGTTCGGCCGGGCTCAGGCCTTCATCGAAATCGATATGGTAGGTCTTCTCGATATGCCAGCGGATCAGCGTCGAATCGGCCACCAGCCGCCCCATGTCGTCAAGATACGGCAGCTTGCCCTTGGGCGCGCGACGCAGGTTGCCACGCCGGGTCTGGTACGGCAGGCCGGCCAGCTTGAGCAGCATTTCGGCCTTGATGACGAACGGGCTGGCGTCGGGCAGGCCAAACGCGGGACCAAATGTATAGAGCGTGATCATGGTTATTTCCAGTCGCCGCGCAGCGCCAGCACCATCTGCTGCAGGCCTTCGGGCGTGGCGGCTTCCGGGGGCACCGGTTCACCCACCACGAGTTCAAGCTTGCTCAGCAGCCCGCGCCGGAATGGCCTGGTCATGGCGGGTGCGCCCTTGCGTGAGAAGAAACTGCCCCACAGGCCACGCAACGCCATCGGCACCACTGGCACCGGCGTGCGCTGGATGATCTGTTGCACGCCGGACCGGAACGGATTGATCTCGCCGGTCGCCGTGATCTTGCCCTCGGGAAAGATGCAGACCAGTTCGCCGTCCGCCAGCGCAGCGGCCACGGCATCGTAGGCACGCTCGAGCATCTTCGGATCCTCGCGCGCCGGGGCAATCGGAATTGCCTTGGCCTGCCGGAAAAACCACGACAGCCCCGGCACCTTGAAGATATTGTGGTCCATCAGGAAGCGCACCGGCCGCGGACTGGCCGCCATCAGCACTACCGCATCGGCAAAGCTCACGTGATTGCAGACCAGCAGCGCGGCGCCGTGCTCAGGAATCCGCTCGGCATTCACACGGCGCAGCCGGTAGATCGTATGCACGAGCAGCCAGGCGATAAAACGCAACAGGAACTCGGGCACCAGCGTGTAGATATAGACGGCCACCACGGCATTGAGCAGCCCCACCACCAGGAACAGTTGCGGGATCGAATAGCCGGCCTGGGTCATGAACACGCCCAGCAGCGAGGCCGCGATCATGAAGAAGCTGTTCAGGATGTTGTTGGCGGCGATGATGCGCGCGCGGTGCGTGGGCGCCGAACGGCTCTGGATCAGCGCGTAGAGCGGCACGCTGTAGAAGCCGCCGAACATCGCCACGCAGAACAGGTCGAACAGCACGCGCCAATGGCCGGATTGGGACAGGAAACCGCCCACGCCGGTCAGCGTGGCGCCAGTCGCATGGCCATGCGTGCCCAGGTAGAGGTCGACCGCGAACACCGTCATGCCAATCGAGCCGAATGGCACCAGGCCGATCTCCACATGGCGGCCGGACAACCGCTCACACAGCAGCGAACCCGTGCCGATGCCGATCGAGAATACCGCCAGCAGCAAGGTCACCACGTTCTGGTCGCCGCCGAGCACGTCCTTGGCAAAGCTGAAGAACGATGTCAGGAACGTCGCCCCGAGAAACCACAACCACGAAATGCCAAGCAGGCTCAGGAACACGACCCGGCTCTGGCGTGCCAGCACCAGGTTGCGCCAGGTCTCGGTGAACGGGTTCCAGTTGATGCGCAGGTCCGGCTGCGGCGCCGGCGACAACGGTACCCCCTGCGATACCGCGCGTCCGGCCACGGCAATCGCCAGGCAGGCAATGCCGACATAGAACGGCCCCACCACGGTGCCGTCGCCACGTGTCAGGCCAGCCATTTCGCCCCCCAGCAACGTGCCGATCAGGATGGCCACGAACGTGCCCATTTCCACGAGCCCGTTGCCGCCGACCAGTTCGGCCTGGTCCAGGTGTTGTGGCAGATAGGCAAACTTGACCGGCCCGAACAGCGTGGAATGCAGCCCCATCAGGAAGGTACCCAGGTAGAGCAGCGTGGCGCTGTGCAGGTAGAACCCTGCCATGCCGACCAGCATGATGCCGATCTCCAGTGTCTTGACCAGCCGGATCAGGCGGGATTTCTCGATCTTGTCGGCAATCTGCCCGCTCGTGGCCGAGAACAGCACGAATGGCGCGATAAAGATGGCCGAGATCAGGAATGCGGCACTGTGGGGATCGACGCCCTCGAACAGCGCGGCGTGGTATGTCACCAGCGAGGTAAAGGCAACCTTGAAGACGTTGTCGTTCATGGCCCCGAGGAACTGCGTCCAGAAGAACGGGGCGAAACGACGCACGCCTAGCAGGCGAAACTGGCTTTGTTGGCTCATGAAAGGCAAACGTTCGTTGGCTCCGGTGACCCGCCGGAGCATCAGTTCGCCGCCATCATGCCAGCAGCGGGCAGGATCGGCTACAGCACGGCCGCCGAAAAACCACGCGGCGGCCGGGCCGCCCAGCCGGGCCGTTCAGCCGAACCTCTCAGCCGGTCAGCTGGCCCGCTCTTCTTTCTGTTCGCTCTCTTCCGGCCAGTCGCGGATATAGGCCTTGAGCATCTTGTTCTCGAAGCTCTGCTCTTCCACCACGGCCTTGGCCACGTCGTAGAACGAGATCACGCCCATCAGCGTGCGGCTGTCGAGCACCGGCAGGTAGCGCGTGTGGCGCTCCAGCATCATGCGGCGCACTTCGTTGACGTCGGTCTCGGGCGTGCACGTCAGCGGTGCGTCGTCCATGACCTTGCGAATGCTGTGGGTACCGAGCGTGCCCTGGTTGGCCGCGATGATCTCGATGATTTCGCGGAAGGTCAGCATGCCAACGAGATCGCCATACTCCATGACCACCAGCGAGCCGATATCGTGCTCGGCCATGGTCTGGATGGCCTGTTGCAACGGCGTATCCGGCGTAACGGTAAAGAGCGTGTTGCCCTTGATCTGCAGGATATCGCTGACTTTCATGGTGGTGTCTCCGCTGCCTTGTTGCAGTTGCCTGTTTAATTGCCTGTTTGCCAGGCTTGATATTGACGTGGCACGAGGCCCGCTGGCCGATCCTAGCCCAATTCGCGGTTTCAAGTAAAGCGAGGGCGGCCTCCAGCGCCCGCGGCGGCGGTGAATCCCCCGATGGCGCAGGCGGCGCACGGTGCTACGATGCCGGGCAGAGACAACCCATCGATCGAGAGAATTCCAATGTCCGGTACCCGATTCGACACGCTTGCGCTGCACGCGGGCGCGGCACCCGACCCCGCCACGGGGGCCCGCGCCACGCCAATCCACCTGACCACGTCGTTCGTGTTCCGCGACAGCGAGCACGCCGCGTCGCTGTTCAACATGGAGCGCGCCGGTCACGTCTATTCCCGCATCAGCAATCCGACCGTAGCCGTGTTCGAGGAACGGGTGGCCGCGCTCGAGAACGGTGCGGGCGCCATCGGCACCGCATCAGGCCAGGCCGCGCTGCACCTGGCCGTGGCCACCCTGATGGGGGCCGGATCCCATATCGTGGCGTCCACCGCGCTGTATGGCGGGTCGCACAACCTGCTGCACTACACGCTGCGCCGTTTCGGCATCGAGACCACCTTCGTCAATCCGCGCGATATCGACGCCTGGCGTGCCGCCATCCGCCCCGAGACCCGGCTGCTGTTTGGCGAAACGCTCGGCAATCCGGGGCTCGACGTGCTCGATATCGAAACCGTGGCCCAGATCGGCCAGGAGCACGGCATTCCGCTGCTGGTCGATTCCACGTTCACCACGCCGTACCTGCTGCGCCCGTTCGACCTCGGTGCCGGCCTGGTCTACCACTCGGCCACCAAATTCCTGGGCGGCCACGGCACCACGATCGGCGGCGTGCTGGTGGAAGGCGGCACCTTCGATTTCGACGCTTCGGGACGCTTCCCGGAACTGTCCGAGCCTTACGAGGGCTTCCACAATATGGTGTTCACCGAGGAAAGCACGGTGGCGCCGTTCCTGCTGCGCGCCCGCCGCGAAGGGCTGCGCGACTTCGGCGCCTGCATGAACCCGATGGCTGCGTGGCAGTTGCTGCAGGGCATCGAGACGCTGCCCCTGCGCATGAGCCGCCATGTCGACAACACGCGCCGTGTGGTCCAGTTGCTGGCCGCGCATCCGATGGTGGAATCGGTGGCCTATCCCGAACTCGAATCGCATCCGGACTACGAACTTGCCAAGCGCCTGATGCCGCGTGGCTGTGGGGCCGTTTTCAGTTTCAACCTCAAGGCCGACCGCAAGGCCGGCCAGCGCTTCATTGAAAGCCTGTCGCTGTTCTCGCATCTTGCCAACGTTGGCGATGCGCGTTCACTGGTGATCCATCCGGCCTCGACCACGCACTTCCGCATGGATGCGGCGGCGCTCAAGGCCGCCGGCATCGGCGAAGGCACGATTCGCCTGTCGATCGGCCTGGAAGACCCCGACGACCTGATCGACGACCTCAAGCGCGGCCTGAAGGCTGCTGAAAAGGCCATGGGAGGCAAGGCGTAATGGAACTGAACGTTTCCGGCAACCAGGCCTATGCCTACACCGGCGGCAAGGCATTCGACCCCACCCTGCCCTGTGCGGTGTTCGTTCATGGCGCGCAGAACGACCACAGCGTCTGGGCATTGCAGACGCGCTGGTTCGCCAATCATGGATTCTCGGTACTGGCCGTGGACCTGCCCGGCCACAACCGTAGCAAAGGCGCGCCGCTGACATCGGTGGAAGCCATGGCCGACTGGGTCATGGCGCTGGTTGGCGCAGCGGGTGTCACGACGCCCGCACTGGTGTTTGGCCACAGCATGGGATCGCTGATCGCGCTTGAATGTGCGGCACGTCATCCGGCCGCCGTGCGCGGTATCGGCCTGCTGGCCACCGCGTATCCGATGAAGGTTTCCGATGCGCTGCTCGAGGCGGCGCTGAACCGGGAGAACGATGCGATCGCGATGGTCAACCAGTGGTCCATTTCCAGCCTGGCCAACAAACCGTCTTCACCGGGACCTGGCGCATGGATGCATGGCGGTAGCCAGCGGTTGATGGAACGGGTTGCCGCGCGCAACCCTGGCGCCCATGTGTTCCACAACGATTTTTCGGCCTGCAACGGCTACGCACACGGCGACGAGGCGGCGGCGGCGGTAGCCTGTCCGGCGCTGTTCGTGGTCGGCAGCAAGGACATGATGACGTCACCCAAGGCCGCACAGGCACTGGCAGGCAAGATGCCCAAGGCAAGGATCGTCACGGTGCCGAGCGGTCACGCAATGATGGGAGAAAAACCCGACGAGGTGCTCGATGCCCTCGCGGCGTTTGCGCGGTCGACGCTGCAAGCCCAACAATAAACCGGGAGGCCCCATGGCCCACGCCCCAGCGAAGGAATTCGCCAGCTTTGCCGAGTTCTATCCGTTCTATCTGAACGAACATCGCAACCGTACTTGCCGGCGCCTGCATTTCGCCGGTTCGACGCTGGCCTTGCTGTGCCTGGCGGCGCTGGTACTCACCGCCAATGCATGGTGGCTGCTGGGGGCACTGGTGTCCGGCTACGCATTTGCCTGGATCGGCCATTTCGGCTTCGAGAAGAACCGGCCCGCAACCTTCCGGCATCCGTTCTATAGCCTGATGGGAGATTGGGTGATGTATGCCGACATCCTGCGCGGCCGCATCAGGTTCTAGTCATTGCGGCTCGCAATGCGGGCTTAAAGATACTGGAATGCAAACGTGACCGAACCGTCCAGCGGAATGCTGGACGTCAGGGGAGGCAGGTCTCGCCTTGGGCCAATCACCGGCATCACCACGATAGGTAACCTGATGGTCGAGTAGGCACCCGGCGCGGTGCCCATATTGGTCGTCCATGCCATGTACAGGTTGGGCGTGCAGTTGATATGCGCGTATTTTCCGAGATTGTTCCAGCGCTCATCCATGCCGGTGCGAAGCAGGATATGCGCGTAGTCCCCGCCATTGATCTGCGGACGACCGATGGTCAGGACGAATCCGCCGATCTGTTTGCCCGCGAACTTGCCTAACCCATAGGCCACCACGCCATGCCCTCGCATGACATTGGCGGCACGGGGGACCGTGCCCGGGCGATTGTCGATGATTCGGAAGCCGATTGCCGTCGGAGCCGTGCAGGTCAGTGTCATATGCACGCGCATCGGCGCGATATAGAAGGGCTCGGACTCATGGATGGTGGTGAGCAATCGGGAAGACATCGTACCGAAGTCCACCAGCCCGTTGTCGGTCAGCGCCACCGCGCACGCAGGGGGTGGAACCTTGCCTTTCACGCTGACGTGGACCTTTGCCGCGACCGCTGCGGCCGTTGCGGCCGTTGCGTCCATTGATGCCGCGCCGGTTGCCACCACCCAGAACAAGTACAGGAACGAACGCGAATATGAATACTTCATGTCGGCTACCCCAGGATCGATCAATCAATCAGTAAGCCGCACGAACGGCAATTGCAGTGCACCAGCAACTGCAATTACGACCGTACGGTTTGATCGAATCCTAGGAAGCCGATTCGGGGCAAGAAATGGCAGACAGCCTAAAATCTGCCACGACAGTAGCTGCCCGCCATGAGACTCGGTAGTGTTCCGCATCAGGAATCGTGCGAACACTCGCTCAGATACTCGCTCAGAGATACCGGAGCTGAATGGTGACCAAGCCGTCGAGCGGGACGCCTGCAGTCAGTTGCGGCAAGTCGTCCTTGGCCACCACCCCGGTCCGGACGCGAATGCTGGTAGACAGGTCGGTGATCGACGACGGCGTCGTGTCGTCGGACTTTGCCCAGGCTGTCATGTAGCGCAACCCGGGCGTTACGCCCGACTCGTATGTCCGCCATGTCGTACCGTTCCAGGACTCCAGCGTGGATCCGGTTTCGCCGTCGACCGAAGGTGGCGAAAACATCAACGTGAATGCGCCAATATTCCTGCCATCCACGCTGCCGAGACCATGAAGATTCTGGCTTTTCAGTGCATCCTCCATCCCGTCGGCAACGGTGCCGGGTCGGGCATCGGGAATGATGACGCCGAACCTGGTCGGACCATCGCAGTTGATGTTCAGCGACAGCGATTGATCTGGCAGCACAGTTGCCGCGGACTGACCCAGCGTCGTGGCGGAGATCGTCCCAAAATCGACCGTACCGCCGTTGCTGAGCGCCACGTGGCAGGCCGAGGGACGGATCATCCCCTTGACGCTCACGTCCGTGGATTCAGCGGCGATGCCACTGGCTGAAGCCGCGACCAGCACCGTGCAAAGAGTGCCCTTCCAGAAGATATTCATGATGTCATCCTGTTTTCCGTCATTTGAATGGAAACAACTGACATCAGCTTAGGAAAATGGCACCCCCAGCAAATAGCTGATCAACTAAACAATCATATTTGTCCGTGCCAGCCCGGCGGCACCACCTCAACGACCTTGCGCGCGTCGCCATCTTCGTTGGCCGCGGCCCCGGCGGTCTGCTGCCGAAACACTGCCTCGAGTGGCTGGGCAAGTTGCGGATTGTCCAGGATCCCACGCAGCACTTCCACGCCTTGCATCTGCTGCGCCAGCGCGGTGCGTGGCAGGCGCGCCAGATTCAGGACCAGGCGATCATGGAGCATGCGCAGCGTCACCTGCGACGGGTCGCATAGCAATGCCCAATGCGCCTGGCCACGGTCCTGCTGGAGCTTGCCCACCAGATGCATGGCCTTCAGTTTGGCCAGCAAGCCTGCCAGGTAATCGGCCTCCATCCTGAGCTTGCGGCCCATGTCGAGTTCGCCCACGCTGCGAGGCACTTCGTCACGCGCGCGGTACAGCAGGTACAGGATGCCGAGCGCATCAAAGAATTCGCTGCCCGCGAACGTGCGGCGGCGCCAGTGCCCTTCACGGACCACCGGCAGGTTCGCGGCGATGGTGGCGCCCAGCAAGGTCACGAGCCAGCTCACGTACATCCAGAGCAGGAATAGCGGCAGCACCGCAAACGTGCCATAGACCGCCGTATAGGTAGGAATATGCGTAATGAAGTAGCCGAAGACGCGCTTGGCCACTTCGAAGGCAACCGCGGCCACGATGCCGGCAACGATGGCATCCCGCCAGTCGACATAGGCATACGGCACGGCCATGTACAGGAATGCAAACGCCAGCGCGGTCAGCGCGACTGGCACGATGCTGAACAGCAGGCCCATGCCGAATGGCAGATTGCCGACGTAGCCCATCGACACCGAGATCAGGTAGGAGCTGACCGACAGGCTGCCACCAATCAGCACCGGCCCGAGTGTCAGCACGGCCCAGAACACGAGCACGCGTTGCGCGAGCGGCCGGCGCCGCTTGACGCGCCAGATCGCATTGAGCGCATCCTCGACGGTCAGCATCGTCAGTACCGAGGTCACCATCAGGCCACCCAGGCCCAGTGCGGTCAATCCCCGCGCGCTCTTGGAGAACTGGCCGATGTAGCGCGACACGGAGTCGCTGATATTGCCGCCCGGAATCAGGTTCTGGAACAGGAACATCTCGATCTGGCCGCGAAAATCACGAAACACCGGGAATGCCGCCAGCAGCGCGAACGCCACCGTCAGCACAGGCACCACGGCCAGTACAGTCGTGAAGGTCAGGCTCGCGGACACCTGCGGCAGGCGGTCCTCGCCGGCGCGGCGCAACGCGTAGCGGGCCAGTGCGCGCACCTTCTGCAGGTTCCATTCCCTGCGCAGGCGGGCGATGCGGGCGGTGGTCATGCGGGGGCTTTCTCCCTGGTTCTCACGGTTTTCAATTTGAACAAGTTGCCATGGCATAGTCCGGAAAGCTACTACCCGGCACTTCCGGCAACGGCCCATCTATAATACGCGGATCGTTTTGCGGCGCCTCCGCAATCCCTGCAAATCCTGCCGGCTGCGCCCGCACACCCATGACCGACATCCTCGTCCTGTATTACAGCCGCCACGGCGCCACCCGCAAGCTGGCCGAACTGATTGCCACCGGCATTGACCGCGTTCCCGGCGCACAGGCGCGCCTGCGCACCGTGCCGCCGGTATCTACAGTCTGCGAAGCCACCGCGTCCGATATCCCACCCGAAGGCGCACCCTATGCGGAACTGCGTGACCTCGAGGAATGTGCGGGACTGGCGCTGGGCAGCCCCACGCGCTTCGGCAACATGGCAGCGCCGATGAAGTACTTCCTCGATGGCACTGTCGCCCAGTGGTTGTCCGGCGCGCTGGCCGGCAAGCCCGCATGCGTGTTCACGTCGACGGGCAGCCTGCATGGTGGCCAGGAAACCACGCTGCTCTCGATGATGCTGCCACTGCTGCACCATGGCATGCTGATCGTTGGCCTGCCCTACTCAGAAGCCGGACTGATGACCACCACGGCTGGCGGCACCCCGTATGGCCCGAGCCATCATGCCCACGTGGACAACCACGGCCCGGTCACCGACCACGAGGCTTCGCTGGCCATCGCCATGGGCCGCAGGCTGGCCGAGACAGCGCTCAAACTCACCCCACGATGAACGTTCCCGACGATCGCACCCTGCACAATCCCGCGCTCTGGCGCCTGAGCCTGGCCAGCCTGGTACTGCTGGTGCTGCTGTGCATTGCCTGGGAATGGCTGCTCGCACCGTTGCGACCTGGCGGTTCGTGGCTGATCCTGAAGTTCGTCCTGCTGCTGCCGGTGCTGCGTGGCGTCTGGATGCGCAACCGCTACACCATGCAGTGGTCGTCGATGCTGATCCTGCTTTATTTCACCGAAGGTATCGTGCGCGCCACCAGCGATCGCGCACCCTCTTCGTGGCTGGCCCTGGGCGAGGTCGCGCTGTCGCTGCTGTTCTTCTTCAGCACGATCCTCTACCTGCGGCCTTACAAGCGCCGTGCCAAGGCCGCCGCAAAATCATCCCAACCATCGTGACTGCCATGACTGCTGCGCACCCCGACTCGTTCCTGGATCTGTGCCGCGCCGCCGTGGGCCCGCAAAACGTGCTCACCGACGCAGCCGACAAGGCACCGTACCTGACCGACTGGCGCCGTCGTTACACGGGCGACGCGCTTGCAGTGCTACGCCCGGCCAATACCGACGAAGTGGCCGCCGTCATGCATGCCTGCCATGCACACAAGCTGGCCGTGGTGCCGCAAGGTGGCAATACGGGACTATGCGGCGGTGCCACACCGGCAGCGGGCGACGCCGCCGCGCGCGGCGTGGTGGTGCTGTCGCTGCAGCGTATGAACCGCATCCGCCAGGTGGATCCGCTCAACAATACGATTACCGTCGAGGCCGGCGTGATCCTGCAGCAGTTGCAGGAAGTGGCCCAACAACATGGACGGCTGTTTCCGCTCTCGCTGGCGGCCGAAGGCAGTTGCACGATCGGCGGCAACCTGTCGACCAATGCGGGTGGCACTGCCGTACTGCGCTATGGCAATACGCGCGAACTATGCCTGGGCCTGGAAGTAGTGAACGTCAAGGGCGAAGTCTGGGACGGACTGCGTGGCCTGCGCAAGGACAACACCGGCTACGACCTGCGGGACCTGTTCATCGGCGCCGAAGGCACGCTCGGCATCATCACCGCCGCGGTCATGAAGCTGTTTCCGGCACCGCGTGCACGCGTGACGGCGCTGGCCGCCGTGCAGAGCCCCCGCGCGGCGCTGGCGCTGCTGGCCATCGCCCAGTCGCACGCCAGTGCCATGCTGACCGGCTTCGAGTTGATGTCCGCGATGTGCATGGAACTGGTCACCCGGCACTACCCGCAATTGCGCTATCCGTTCAGCGAACATCATCCGCAGTTGGTACTGCTGGAACTGTCCGATAGCGAAAGCGAGGAACACGCGCGCGGCATCTTCGAGAAGATGATGGAAACCGCATTCGAGGCCGGCGTGGTCACTGACGCGGTGGTGGCCGAGTCGGTGCAGCAATCGCGCGACTTCTGGAACCTGCGCGAACATATCCCGCTGGCGCAGGTCGAGGAAGGCAAGAACATCAAGCACGACATCGCCGTACCGATCTCGCGCGTGGCCGATTTCATCGAAACCACCGATGCGCTGCTGCAGGACGCCTTCCCCGGCGCGCGCATGGTCACGTTCGGCCATCTTGGCGACGGCAACCTGCACTACAACGTATCGCCGCCGGTGGGCGTGGACCATGACCAGTTCCTGGGTCATCAGGATGCCATCAACCTGGTCGTCCACAACAGCGTGCATGCGCACAATGGCTCGATCTCTGCCGAGCATGGACTAGGTCAGCTCAAGCTGGAGGAAAACCGGCGCTACAAGAGCGACGTGGAACTGACGATGATGCGAGCGATCAAGCATGCGCTGGATCCGCAGGGATTGATGAATCCGGGCAAGGTGGTTTGAGGGCAGCGCGGCGGCGCTTTGGTTGTCTCCCCGCTCCCGCCTGCGGGAGAGGGGCGGGGGAGAGGGCGAGCGGCTCAAGCTGAGACAAGCCGCAATTTGAACCTCATGCCCTCTCCCCCAACCCCTCTCCCGCGCGCGGTGAGAGGGGAGCAAACTCTCCCTCATCCCGCAAGCATTTCAAGTCGCCCGGCTTCCGCTGCCAGTTCCGACTCAATCTCGGCAATGGATGGCAAGCCTGACGGCAGTTCGCACTGCAGTTGATACTCGGCCACGCCCATCGGCCTGGCCATGCCGCGCAGCGCGTACTCGGCAACCAGGCGACTGTTTTCCCGGCAAAGCAGCAGGCCGATGGTCGGCTGATCGTCGGCGCCCTTGAGCCGGTCGTCGATCGCCGACAGGTAGAAGTTGAGTTGCCCTGTGTAGTCCGGCTTGAATGCAGTCGCCTTGAGTTCGACGACGACATAGCAGCGCAGCTGCAGATGGTAGAAGAGAAGATCGACAAAGAACTCTTCCCCGCCCACTACCAGCCGGAATTGCCGGCCCACAAACGCGAATCCCGATCCGAGTTCCAGCAGGAACCTGGTGACATGCTGCATCAGCGCCGCCTCGATGGCACGTTCCTGGGCATTCTCGGCCAGACCCACGAAGTCGAGAATATACGGGTCCTTGAACACCTCACGCGCAAGATCGGATTGTGGTGGCGCCAGCCGCTCGGCAAAGTTGTTGACCGCCCGCCCCTTGCGTTCATGCAATCGCAGTGAAATCTGCATGGCCAGCACATTACGGGACCACCCGTGCCGCAACGCCTCGGACGCATACCATTCGCGCTCGTCGGGATCCTTGACCCGGTCGAGCAGCGTGCACAGGTGCGCCCAGGGCAGTTGCCATGCTGGCTGGGACGTGATTGCGCCGTCGGGCCAGGCTTCAGCCAACGCTTGCATGTATTTCAGGTTCCTCGGCGAAAAGCCCTTCATGCCAGGGAAACTGAGCCGCAGGTCATGAGCCAGCCGATCGAAGACGCCGCCTCCCCAACCTTCGCTTTCACGTCGTGCCAGGATCTCGCGACCGAGATGCCAGTACAGCGCGACGAGTTCCCGGTTCACCGACAACAACGCGCGCTGTCGCGCGGTCTCTACGCGCCTCTTCAAGCTTGCAAGCAGCATTTCATACTCCGCATTGGGGGTTGGCTCATCGAACATCGATTCACAATGGCTGATTCATGGGTAAGCCAATTGTGTGAGCCAGCATCCGTGCGGTCTATGAGACAACGGGACAATCTGCTACGGATTTGATTTGGTCAGTTCACCCCATTTCAATGCAGTACCGGAGCGTCCTGCGGGTCGGGGCCGTCGAACAATTGCCCGCACAGCGCCTCGCCATCCTCGGTCAGGCGCGCGGCCCCACGTCCGTCCTCTTCCATCGCCGTTGCCACCAGGTCGGCGTCGGCCAGTTGCGTCAACACACGCCGCAGCACGCTCATCTGCACGCCGGCGCGCTTGCTAAGCCGCGCCAGCGACAGGTCCTTGTCCGGCCCGGACCGGGCATGGTCCCACAGCGCTTGCAGGATCGCGGCCAGCACCGGATCAAGGCCGCCCTCTTCCGCTTCATCCGTCATGTCGCCTCCCGTTCCTGCAAAGTCGCCACCAGCCGGCCCAGCGTGACCACGGCGGCTTCCACCTGCGCCGACCACGCACCGCTGTAGTTGAGCCGGATGCAATTCGTATAGGTCGGTACCGGCGAGAAGATATGGCCCGGCGCCACCGTGATGCGCCGCTCCAGCGCGGCGTGATAGAGCGCCATGGCGTCCACCTGCTCCGGCAACTCCACCCACAGCACATAACCACCGGTCGGACGCGACACTCGCGTGCCGGACGGAAAGAAGCGCCGTACCGCCGCCGCCATGATGTTGGCCTGCTGCGCATAGGCCTTGCGCACGCGCCGCAGGTGATAGTCGTAGCCGTCCTTGCGCAGGAATTCCGCGATCGCCAGTTGGGGAATGGTCGAGGTAGTCAGCGTATTCAGGAACTTGAGCCGCTCCACCTGCTCCCGGTAACGTCCCGGCAGCGCCCAGCCGATGCGATACGCATTGGTCAGCGTCTTCGAGAACGACGAGCAATGCAGCACGATACCGGCCGTGTCGTACGACTTGAGCGAGGTCGGGTGCGCATCGCCGTAGTAAAGCTCGCCATACACATCGTTCTCGATCACCGGGATATCGCGCTCGGTCAGCAGCTTCACCAATGCCTGCTTGCGTTCGTCCGGCATCTGGAACCCCAGCGGATTCTGGAAATTCGGCATCACCATGCACGCGGCCACCGGGCGTTCGTCGAGCAGCCTGGCCAGCGCCTGCACGTCGATGCCCGCCACGGGGTCGGTGGCCACCTCCACCGCGCGCATGCCAAGACGCTCGATTGCGTGCAGCATGGCGTAGTACGTGGGCGATTCCACGGCGATGGTGTCGCCAGGTTTTGCCACGGCCTGCAGGCAGAGGTTGATGGCCTCGGTGGCGCCAATCGTGACGATGACCTCGTTCGGATCGACGGTGTAGCCGTTTTCCAGGTAGCGGCGCGTGATCTGGCGAATCAGTTGCGGGGCGCCAGGCGGCAGGTCATCGAGCACGCTCCATGTGTCGTAGCGTTTGCCAATGGTGTTGGCGTACTGGATGATGCGCTGCCACGGATACAGTTGCGGGTCGGGATACGGGGAACCGAGCGGAATCGCGTCGTCGGCACGGATCGAACGCAGCGTGGACAACACCAGCGCACTGACGTCCACCGCCGACGGGCGTGCCGCCGGGCGTGTCGGTTGCAGGTCGATGGTGGGCTCGCCCGGGCGGGCACGCACGAAATAGCCCGATTGCGGCCGGCTTTCCAGAATGCCGCGCGATTCCAGCAGCAGGTAGGCACGAATCACCGTGGTGATGCTGAGCCGGTGATGCTGCGCCGCCTGGCGTACCGAAGGAATCTTCTCGCCAGGCAGCAGCACGCCCTGCTGCACCAGCGCCTCGATATCGGCCGCGAGCTTCTCGTACAGGGTTGCCAACGGGTTGTCTGCCTTTCAGGGTTGTCCGGTCTCCTGCCGGGCAACCCAGGGCGTCAGCCTGCGGCGACCAGCGGATCCGATGCTAATACGGATTTAGCCGAAGTGTATTCGACGAAACCGTTCTGGCGGCAAAAGCTGAGCAACCGCACGCCCGCCTGTTCCGCGATGCGGATGGCCAGCGAGGTTGGCGCGGAAATGGTTGCCAGCATGGGAATCTGCATGCGCGCGGCCTTGCGCACCAGTTCATAGCTCGCGCGACTGGACAGGAAGACAAAGCCGTCGCCGAATGCCTCGCGTGAACGCGCCAGGTGGCCAATCAGCTTGTCGAGGGCATTGTGGCGGCCGACGTCCTCGAATACGGCGCGCAGCGCTCCGTCGGGACCACACCACGCAGCGGCATGCACGCCCCCGGTGGCGGCCATCAGATGCTGGTGTGTCCGCAGTGAGTCAGCCGCGCGCCGGACCATTTCCGCCGAAGGCTCGATATGACGCGTGGTAGCGGCCAGCGGTTCCGGCACCAGATCGAGCAAGGCCAGGCTTTCGATCCCGCACACGCCGCAGCCAGTACGGCCCGCCAGCGTGCGGCGGCGCTGCTTCATGGCCATGAACGCGCGCTGGGCGATTTCGATACGCACTTCGATGCCATCGCAGCCCGGCTCCACTTCCACATCGTAGATCTCGGCCACGCTGTCGGCGATACCCTCGGTCAACGAAAAACCCACTGCAAATGCCTCGAGGTCGAGCGGCGTGGCCATCATGACCGCATGCGAGATGCCGTTGTAGACCAGCGCAACCGGTACTTCCTCGGC
Source organism: uncultured Cupriavidus sp. (assembly GCA_963543405.1). GTDB lineage: Bacteria > Pseudomonadota > Gammaproteobacteria > Burkholderiales > Burkholderiaceae > Cupriavidus. Next base: position 77,072 of record CAUUBQ010000018.1, on the reverse strand, counting down.
GACCAGGTCAACTTCCAGCGCGATGGCGTCGCCCTGGTGGCGGCGAATCTCGCGCGCGACATATCCACGTTCGGCCATGGAAATCAGGCTGCGCGTTGCAGCAGCACCGGGATCGACTTCGACGTGGGGGTGCCCGAGCGGTCGCCGATGCTTTCCAGCGGCACCAGCGGGTTGGTCTCGGGGTAATACGCCCCAAGGCAACCGGCGGGAATATCGTAGTCGACCAGCAGGAAGTCCTGCACATGGCGCGTGACGCCGTCTTCCCAGACGCTGGTGACGTCTACGCGTTCGCCTTCCGCAAACCCCAGGCGCTCACGGTCTGCCTGGTTGATGAACACCACGCGGCGCAGGCCGAACACCCCACGATAGCGGTCGTCCAGGCCATAGATCGTGGTGTTGTACTGGTCGTGCGAGCGCGTGGTCATCATGACCAGCAGATCGTCGCCATACCGTTCGCGGGCGCGCTTGATCGGCGTGTCCTTGTCGATCGCATGCACCAGGAACTGCGCCTTGCCCGAAGCCGTCTTCCACACGCGGTTGCGCGAAGCCGGGGTCAGGTGGAAGCCGCCCGGCTGGGCCACGCGTTCATTGAAACGCTCGAAGCCCGGAATCACCTTTTCGATCGCATCGCGGATGCGCGCGTAATCCTGTGCAAACCAGCGCCAGTCCACCTTGTTCGAACCCAGCGTTGCATCGGCCATGCGCGCCACGATCACGGTCTCCGACAGCAGGTGCGGCGACGCGGGCTTGTTCATGCCGTACGACATGTGGACCATGCAGACCGAGTCTTCCACGGTCACGCCTTGTGCCACGCCGTCCTGCTCGTCGATCTCGGTGCGGCCCAGCGTCGGCAGCAGCAGTGCATCCTTGCCGATCACCAGATGGCTGCGATTGAGCTTGGTGGCGATATTGACGGTCAGGTCGCACTGGCGCAGCGCTTCCCAGGTGCGCGGTGTGTCGGGCGTGGCAATCGAGAAATTGCCGCCCAGACCCACGAACACCTTGACCTTGCCGGCCAGCATCGCATTGATCGCGGCCACCACGTCCTGGCCGTGCGCGCGCGGCGGCTCGAAACCGAATGCCGCGCCCAGGCGGTCCAGGAAGGCATCGTCGGGCTGTTCCTCGATGCCCATCGTGCGGTCGCCCTGCACGTTCGAATGCCCGCGCACCGGCATCAGGCCCGCGCCGGGCCGGCCGATATTGCCGCGCAGCATCATCACGTTGGACAGCAGCTGGATCGTGCGCACCGATTCCTTATGCTGCGTGAGGCCCATGCCCCAGCACATGATGGTGCGCTCGCTCTTCACATAGACGTCGGCCAACGCATCGATATCCTCGCGCGTCACCCCCGATTCGGCCACGATATCGGGCCAGCTTTCGGCACGCAGGTCGGCGGCGAAGGCCTCGAAATCTGCGGTATGCGTGTTGATGAAATCGACATCGACCACCCGCTTGCCACCGGTGGCAATGGCTTCATCGTCAAGTTCGATCACGCGCTTGCCAATGCCCTTGAGCAGCGCGAAATCCCCGGCCAGCTTCGGACGCACGAACATCGACGCGATCTTCGTACCGCCGCCACCGAGCATCTCGGTCACATGCTGCGGGCTGACAAAGCGTTCCAGGCCGCGCTCCTTGAGCGGGTTGATCGATACGATGGTAGCCCCGCGCTTCGACGCATCGCGCAGTTCGTTGAGCATGCGCGGATGGTTGGTGGCCGGGTTCTGGCCCCACACCATGATGGTGTCGGCCAGTTGGAAATCGTCGAGCACTACCGTGGCCTTGCCCACGCCTACCGTCACCGGCAGGCCCCGGCTGGTGGCCTCGTGACACATGTTCGAGCAGTCGGGGAAGTTGTTCGTGCCATACATGCGCACGAACAGCTGGAACAGGAAGGCGGCCTCGTTGCTGGCACGGCCGGACGTATAGAACGTGGCGGCGTCGGGATCGTCCAGCCGATGCAGATGGTCGGCAATCAGGCGGAACGCTTCGTCCCAGTCAACCGGTACGTATTTGTCGGTAGCGGCGTCGTACCTGACCGGATGGGTCAGGCGGCCATGCTGTTCGAGCTCGTAGTCGGACTGCAGCATCAGCTCAGCCACCGTGTACTGCGCGAAGAACGCATTGGTGACGCGCTTGCTGGTGGCCTCGGCGGCCACGGCCTTGACACCGTTTTCGCAGAACTCGAACGTCGACGCATGCTGGCGATCCGGCCAGGCGCAGCCCGGGCAGTCGAATCCGTCCGGCTGGTTCTGCTTGAACAGCGTCTTGTACTTGCCGCCGGCAACCTTTTCCTTGACCAGGTTGATGGCGACCTGCTTGAGCGCGCCCCAGCCGGCGGCTGGGTGCGTGTAAGGGGCAATATGTCCCTTTTCGGGCGTGGGAGTACTCATCGGGGGCGACTTCCAGGGCAAATGCCAGGTGCCCGGCCCGGTCTTCCGATGTCCGCGCACCCTTCAGCAATGGTTGCAGACTAGGCCTTTGAAGTGATGCAGGGGACGTACAGAACGGGTACCGCTGGAAGAGTACAGTTTGCACTTTTGCGGTGCACCATCAAGAAACTGTACTTTTGGTTTGGCGACCAAAGGCGATGATTCAGTCGTAATTCGCATGAAACGCGGGCTTGGAGCTGTGGCAAAGCCAATTAGCTGATGCTTGCCATAAAAAGCATAAAGAGCGATATTGCCTGCTATGCCACGCTCCGTTGCAGCACCGCTGCCTCCCGAACTCAAGTCGCGCCTGGAAGCGCTCGGAACACGTATCCGGGACGCCAGGCTGCACCGCAAATTCCGCCAGATTGACCTTGCGGAACGGACCCACATGTCACGCTCGACCATCGAGGCGATCGAACGTGGCAGTCCGGACACGGCCATTGGCGCCTACGCCAGGGCGCTTTGGGTAATGGGACTCGATCGCGAACTGGATCTGGTGGCGGACACCGCGTTCGACCAGCAAGGCGCCACGCTGGAGTACGTGCCAGGCGAACGTCGCGTACGCATACGACGGGGGTTGGACAATGACTTCTGAGGCCTGGGTCTGGTCCTGGTTGCCCGGAGACACCGAGCCTACCCTGGCCGGACGCTTCCAGCACATGAAAGTCTCTGGTGGTGCCGGCACGCCGCGGTACCAGGGTAAGTTTGTCTATGGCCGGTCCTATTGGAACTGTTTCGGCGGATGGTGTTCAACTGCTGTATCTCCAACACGGACGACCATGAGCGAAACCATGGCTTCCTGGCCGCCGACACACCGGGCCTGTTCATGCTTTCGCCCGCTTACGACATGGTGCCGCGCATACACGCGACGCGGCGCCGTGAACATGCGCTCTCGATCGGCCAGCATGGTTTTGTCGGGACGCGCGAGAACATCCTGAGCGACTGCGCCGTGTTTGGGCTCACGCGCATGCAAGCCCGCGAGATCCTTGCAGAGGTCGAGGCGACCGTGCACGCCAATTGGCAGCAGGCATTGCTGGACGAGGGTCTCGACGAACATGCCTCGCAAGACTGGGCGGGATGCTTTGCGGAGCTGCCGGACACGCTTTAAGGGGCTGCGAGAGCGGCGGCTCACGCCGGGACAAATCGCAATTTAACCTCATGCCCTCTCCCCCAGTCCCTCTCCCGCGCGCGGGAGAGGGGAGCAAACCCACTCCCCTACTCCGGTTGCTGTGGGGTTGCCTGGATGATGTCCTCGAGTTGCGAGCTCATCGGGATGCCGAGTTTTTCGCCGGTTGGCAGCTTGTTCAGGAACCACTGCCGGTAGAGCCTTTCCAGCTCGCCAGTCGTGATCAGGTCGCGCACGGCCTTGTCGACCACGGCCGCGAATTGTGGGTCGCCGCGGCGTAGCATGATCCCGTATGGGTCATAGGACAGGAAATCGCGCGTGACCACGAACTGCTTGCCGGCGCCGTAGTGCGCCAGGAAGCCATAGAGCAGCACGTCGTCGCCGGCATAGGCGTCGGCACCGCCATGGCGTAGCACCTCGAACGCGTCGGCATGGTCGCGTGCGCGGATCAGCTTTACGTTCAGGTTGAAGCGCGTGGACAACTGCGCAATGGCATCGACATTGGTCGTGCCGGCCGTGGCCACCACGGTCTTGTCCTTGAGATCACGGAATGTCTTGATTGGCGAATTGCGCGGCACCATCAGCTTGGTGCCGGCCACGAAGATCACCGGTGAGAACGCCACGGTTCGCATGCGTTCTGCATTGCGCGTGGTCGAGCCGCATTCGAGGTCGGCCTTGCCCGACGTCACCGCTTCGAAACGGTTCTCGGATGTGACCGGCACCCACTGCACGGTCAGGTCACGGCCGATCTCGGCCGCGGCGGCAGTGACGATGGCCTGGCAGATATCGATCGAATAGCCGATCGGACGCCTGGCCTGGTTCAGATAAGAAAATGGCAGCGACGATTCGCGATAGCCGACAGTCAGCGTGCCGGTGTCCTTGGCTTTCTTGAGCGTGCCGGCCAGCACCACGGCATCCTGTGCGTGGGCCAGCGTCGCCATGGCGCCGGCCAGCATCAGCACGATCAGGCACTGCGCGGCCAGCCTGTTAGCAGATCCACGCATGGCATCAGGCCTCCGCTGCGTCGGGCTTGGCACCAGGGATATCTTTCTCGGTCTCGGGCACCGGGCCGCTGGCCAGTTGCCCTTCCCACTTGGCCACCACGGCTGCGGCAATCGAGTTGCCCACCGCGTTGGTCGCCGAGCGGCCCATGTCGAGGAACTGGTCCACCCCCATGATCAGCAGCAGCCCCGCCTCGGGAATGCCGAACTGGTTCAGCGTGGCCGCGATCACCACCAGCGAGGCGCGCGGCACGCCGGCCATACCCTTCGACGTCAGCATCAGCAACAGCAGCATCGTGATCTGCGTGCCCATCGGCAGATGGATATCGTAGGCCTGGGCAATGAACAGCACCGCGAACGTGCAGTACATCATCGACCCGTCGAGGTTGAACGAATAGCCGAGCGGCAGCACGAAGCTCGAGATCTTGCGGTTCACGCCGAAGCGGTCCAGCGAATCGAGCAGCTTCGGATAGGCGGCCTCGGAACTGGCCGTGGAGAACGACAGCAGGAACGGCTCCCTGATCAGCCGGATCAGATCGAACACGCGGCGTCCGAGGAACAGGAAGCCCGCCAGCGTAAGCAGCCCCCAGAGCACGAACAGCGCCAGGTAGAAGCTGCCCATGAACTTGGCGAACGTGATCAGGATACCCAGACCCTGCGTGGTCACCGTGGAGGCTATTGCCGCGAACACGGCCAGCGGCGCCAGCCACATCACCGCGCCGGTAATCTTGAGCATGATCTGCGCCAGATCCTCGATCACCGCCGCCATGCGCGCGCCCCGCTCTCCCAGCGTGGAAATGGCCGTGCCGAAGAAGATCGAGAACACCACGATCTGCAGGATCTCGTTATTGGCCATGGCCTCGGCCACCGATTTTGGCACCAGATGCGCGATGAAGTCCTTGAGCGTGAACGCGTTGGTCTTCAGGTTGGTGGCCGACCCGACATCGGGCAATGGCAAACCGATATTGACGCCGGGATGCAGCAGCGTGGCCATGATCAGGCCCAGCGTCAGCGATACCAGCGACGCGGTGATGAACCACGCCAGCGCCTTGACCCCGACGCGCCCCACCGTGCTGGCATCGCCCATGTGCGCGATGCCCATCACCAGCGTCGAGAACACCAGTGGCGCAATGATCATCTTGATCAGCCGCAGGAACACATCCGTGATGATCGAAATGTACCCGGCAATATCCTTGGCGACCTTCGGGTCGGGGAATGCCGTATTGCACGCGTAGCCAACCGCGGCACCAAGGATCATCGCAATCAGGATCCAGGTCGTGATATTTGACTTCTTGCTCATGACGTCTCCCAGGGGGCGGCCGTATGGATGTCCTGCGCCGAGGTCTGCACCTAGGTAACGATAGGATGCGCAGGGGCCATTGCGCAAACCCGGAAAAGCTATCTGGCCCTGAAATGCCTTTGTTTACGCCAACCGGAAACGTTGTCGACCATGCGACACATGAAAGCGATGTCGGTTTTATGCCGGGTTACGCCAGGCCGGGCTCGCCATAGATCGACGCAGCCACATCCCTGATCGCGTCCACAACCAGCAAGGCGCCCGGCGACAACAGCCGGTCGGTGGGCGTGATGATGCCGAAGTCATCCATATGGCAGCGCATCTCGAGCGGCAGGATCTCCACCATGCCGTACGACGCGTAGTACTGCGCCACATCGTCGGTCAGCACTGCAATCATGTCCGACTGCGCCACCATCTGCGTCACGAACAGCAACGCCGCCGTTTCCACGACATTCGACGGCGGCGTCAGGCTCGCGCGCTGGAACATCAGTTCGAAGCGGTGCCGCAGCACCGTGCCGGCCGGCGGGATCAACCATGCCGCCGCTGCAATATCGGCAAGTGCCAGCCCTTGCGCCTGTAGCAGCGGATGCCCCGGCCGCACCACCGCACACACCGGCTCCTCGGCCAGTGGCGCGTAAGCAAGCTTCATTTCATCGTGTTCGGGAAACAGTCGCGCAACCACGATATCGAGCGATTCCTGCGCCAACCGGTCCAGCAGCACGTTGCTGTTCTCGATCTCCACGCTTACACGCAGGCCGGGATAGTTGGCCTTGATACGTGCAATCGCGGGCGGCAACAACCGCACGCCCGGCGATGTGATCGTGCCGATGGCCACGTGTCCGAGGCGGCCTGCCTTGAGCGCCGCTACTTCGTCGCGCGCCTGGTTCAGGCTGCCGATGACTGCGCGCGCATGACGGATCATCGCGTGGCCGTAGTCGGTCGGGACCATGCCGCGCGGCAAGCGCTCGAACAACGGCACCCCGAGTAACTCCTCCAGTTCGCGCAGCAGCTTCGATGCCGCGGGCTGCGTCATCGCCAGCCGCTCTGCCGCGCGATGGACACTGCCTTCATCCGCCACGGCCATCAGCAACAACAGCTGGCGCGTCTTCAGGCGCGTATGGCTAGACCACGTTGCCGTTGGCGTCGGGGGAAGGGATGGCTGCATGGAATCGAATCTGACCAAGGGTTATTACCAATGCCGAAAACAATATCGATCCGGCCGAAAGCTTCATTAGTAGCACATCGAGAAACTCCATACACTGCGTTTCCATAACAACGAAGCGGAGACAGCTTCTCTTGCGCGATTCCATGCGACCCTCGCGCACCTGGCCACTGTTCCCGCTGGTTGCCCCCCGACCCATTCCGCCAGACACCGCCATGCCCGATTCCAACGATCCGAAGGACACCAAGCCCAAACCACCGCTGCGCTCCACCGCCTGGTTTGGCACGGCCGACAAGAACGGCTTCATGTATCGCAGCTGGATGAAGAACCAGGGCATTCCGAACCACGCGTTCGATGGCCGCCCGGTCATCGGTATCTGCAATACGTGGTCCGAACTGACCCCGTGCAACGCGCACTTCCGCAAGCTGGCCGAGCATGTGAAGCGCGGCGTCTATGAAGCGGGAGGCTTCCCGGTGGAGTTCCCGGTGTTCTCGAATGGCGAATCGAACCTGCGCCCCACCGCGATGCTGACGCGCAACCTGGCCGCGATGGACGTGGAAGAAGCGATTCGCGGCAATCCGATCGACGCCGTGGTGCTCCTGACCGGCTGCGACAAGACCACCCCGGCGCTGCTGATGGGCGCGGCCAGTTGCGATGTGCCAGCCATCGTGGTGACCGGCGGGCCGATGCTCAACGGCAAACTCGATGGCAAGGACATCGGCTCGGGTACTGCGGTCTGGCAACTGCACGAGTCGCTGAAGGCCGGCGAGATCGATCTGCATCAGTTCCTGTCCGCCGAGGCCGGCATGTCGCGCTCTGCCGGCACCTGCAACACCATGGGCACCGCCTCGACCATGGCCTGCATGGCCGAGGCGCTCGGCACCTCGTTGCCGCACAACGCCGCGATTCCCGCCGTGGATGCCCGACGCTATGTACTGGCGCACATGTCCGGCATCCGCATCGTCGAGATGGCGCGCGAGGACCTGACGCTGTCGAAGATCCTGACACGTGAGGCGTTCGAGAATGCGATCCGCACCAACGCCGCGATTGGCGGATCGACCAATGCCGTGATTCACCTGAAGGCCATCGCGGGCCGCATCGGCGTGCCGCTGGAACTGGAAGACTGGACGCACGTCGGCCGCGATACCCCAACCATTGTCGACCTGATGCCGTCGGGCCGTTTCCTGATGGAGGAGTTCTATTACGCGGGCGGTCTGCCGGCGGTACTGCGCCGCCTGGGCGAGGCCAACCTGCTGCCCCACCCCGATGCCTTGACCGTGAACGGCAAGTCGATCTGGGACAACGTCAAGGATGCGCCGAGCTTCAACGACGAAGTCATCCGCCCGCTCGACAAACCACTGATCGAAGACGGCAGCATCCGCATCCTGCGCGGCAACCTGTCGCCACGCGGTGCCGTGCTCAAGCCGTCGGCCGCCACGCCGCACCTGCTCAAGCATCGCGGACGCGCCGTGGTCTTTGAAAACCTCGAGCACTACAAGGAACGCATTGTCGACGAGTCGCTCGAGGTCGACGAGAACTCGGTACTGGTGCTCAAGCGCTGCGGCCCGCGCGGCTATCCGGGCATGGCCGAGGTCGGCAACATGGGACTGCCGCCCAAGCTGCTGCGCAAGGGCATCAAGGACATGGTGCGCATCTCCGACGCGCGCATGAGCGGCACCGCCTACGGCACCGTGGTGCTGCATGTCGCGCCCGAGGCCGCCGCGGGCGGGCCGCTGGCCATCGTGCGCGATGGCGACTGGATCGAACTCGATTGCGAAGCGGGCCGCCTGCACCTGGACATCGACGAGGCCGAGTTTGCCCGGCGCATGGCCGATGTCCAGCCATTGCAGGCGCCGGCCGATGGCGGCTACCGCAAGCTCTATGTGAACCACGTGCTGCAGGCCGATGAAGGCTGCGACCTCGACTTCCTGGTCGGGTGCCGGGGCCGCGAGGTTCCCCGGCACTCGCACTGAATTACCCCATAACCATAACGAGGAGACAACATGGATGGCACCCAAGCCGCGGCGGCGGATCGCAGCGCCGCGCTACCGCGAGAAGCAACCCACGTCGACGAGGAACAGCGCATTATCGGCATGCTGGTACGCAAGCTGATTCCGTTCCTGGCGCTGATCTACGTCGTGGCCTACATCGACCGCTCGGTGGTCGGCTTTGCCAAGCTGCATATGAACGCAGCGACCGGCATCAGCGATGCCGCCTACGGTCTTGGCGCGGGATTGTTCTTCATTGGCTACTTCCTTTGCGAGGTGCCCAGCAACCTGGCGCTCGAGCGCTTTGGCGCGCGCCGCTGGTTTGCGCGGATCCTGCTGACCTGGGGGGCGATCACGGTGATGATGGCCCTGATCCAGGGCCCCTACAGCTTCTATGCGCTGCGCTTCCTGCTGGGCGCCGCCGAAGCGGGACTTTATCCAGGCATTCTCTACTTCCTGACCAAGTGGTTTCCGATGCGGCATCGCGCACGCATCATCGGCCTGCTGGTACTGGCGCAACCGATCGCACTGATCGTGACCGGCCCGCTGGCGGGGGTGGTGCTGTCGACCGGCGGCATGTTCGGGCTGTCGAACTGGCAAACGCTGTTCGTGCTGAGCGGCCTGCCCGCGATCCTGCTCTGCGTGCCGACGCTGCGACTGCTGCCCGAGTCGCCGGCCAGTGCCCACTGGCTGAACGCCCAGGACCGCGCATGGATCGAGCGCGAGCTCGCGGCGGATCAGGCCACGTTTGCGCTGAAGTCGCACGGTAACCCGCTCAAGGCCTTGAAGGACCGCCGCGTACTGCTGCTGTCGCTGCTGTTCCTGCCGTTCCCGCTAAGCATCTACGGACTTTCGTTGTGGCTGCCGACGATCATCAAGCAGTTCGGCGTCAGCGACCTGACCACAGGCTTCCTGTCCGCGGTGCCCTATCTGTTTGCGATGGTTGGCCTGTACCTGGTACCGCGCCATTCCGATCGCCGTGGCGAGCGCTACTGGCATATCGTGGTGGTGTCGGGCGCGGCCGCCATCACGATGGCGCTCAGTGCATGGGCCCAGTCGCCGGCGCTGCAGTTCCTGTTCATCTGCCTGACCGCGTTCTCGATCTACTCGATCCAGGCCGTGGTGTGGGCCTTGCCGGGCCAGTTCCTGACTGGCGCCAGCGCCGCGGTTGGCATTGCCACGATCAATTCGCTGGCCAACCTGGGCGGTTATATCGGCCCGTATGGTATCGGGTTGATCAAGGACGCCACCGGCAGCCTGGCCGCCGGACTGTATTTCCTGGCGGTCATGCTGGTCTTTGCGGTGGTCATGGCGTTCGTGGTGCGCGCGGCGCTGGAGCCGCGGCAGTCGAAGCGTTGAACGTTGCGCGTCAGGCGTTGACGAACGGTTCGGACGGCGGCTCGTAGAAGCCGCGTCCGATCAGCCCGGCATCGCCGGCTTCATCAAGGATCGCAAGGTTGATCAGCGGCGCCCGGCCCGCCTGGCGCACCCGCGCGACATCGACGATGCCGCTGACGGGATCGACAAGCACCGACCGTCGCGTGCTCCAGTCTTCGGGCAGCCAGCTTTGCCATTCCCCCGCCAGTTGCGGCGCCTGCGTCAAGGCCTGCCCGCCGAGGCCGCAGATATCGATGACCGCGCTGTCGCCAATCGCACCTAGCGCGCGATTGGCCTCCCTGCCCGGGAAGCGCGGTCCCACCGGTGGCTTCGCGGCTACCGTCACCCACGTCTGCGCACCATGCATACGCACGCCAAATGCGGCCCCATTACCGCCGACTGCGGCAATACCGCCTCGCTGCCTGCGCAGATGCCAGCATGCCGTTGCCATCAGGATCGGCAGCACAAAACCGGCATTGCTTTGTATCACCGCCTTGTCATCGAGCGACATCATCGGCAATGCTGCCACCAGCGCGGCATTGGCCGCGAGCGTGCGGCCATGGCACTCGTCACCATCGCCGAGGGCGTGCGCGATGACCGGCATCATCGATACCGGATGGTTGCGTAGCAGCGGATCGAGCCGCTCCAGCCCCAATGCGCTGACCGCCGCCAACCGCGCCTGCGCGACCGGGTCCAGCGTGCCAAAGCGCAAGGCTGGTGGCGGGCCTTCGATCAACGGCGCATAAGCCACCGACGCACCGTCCCCCACCGCGGCCAGCGGCATCGAAGCCGATACCACCTGTGCCAGCGGCGTAGCCACGCCGTGATCCTGCGCGGGCGCCCAACGGACCTCGCCATGCGTCAGCATGCGCGCAGCATCGTCGCTATCGACGGCCATGCTTTCGAACAGCAGTGCCTGAATGGCGGCGTGGCGTACCGGTGCCGGCATCTCGCCAGCGATCGGTGGTCCCGCATGCAGCAGGACAGTCGCGGGCAATGCCGGCAAGGCCGCATCGCGGCGCACTACGCCGCGCCATGTCGCGCCTTCGAATGGTTGGGCAAACGGATGGCTCATCGACAACGCTCCTCCGGTCTCAAGCGGCCTGCGCCATCGGCAGCAACGGCGACTGCGCATCGAAACGCGTACCAGCGCGCAGGCAGAACGCCGGTGCCAGCCAGCGGTCGGTGACCACCTCGGTGCCTTCGTTGTCGCGCATGACCCAGCGGCCTCGCATATCGTCGAGCACGCTGATATCGGCCACACCGCCCACCTTCATGATGCCAAGCTCGCCTTCCATGCCGATCATGCGTGCGGCATTGCGCGTGACCATCGCCACTACGTGATCGAGCGGCAAGCCAAGCGCCAGCATGCTGGTCATCGCTGAAACCAGCCCAAAGCGGGTCTTGCCCTTGAACATATGGTCCTCCTCGTCCGGATGGAAGTCGGGCGTGCCCGGCGGCGGCGGCACCGAGGTGTTGTAGCCGTGCATGTCGGCGCCCAGCGTATCGGGAATCACGCCCGCATCGAGCACGATGCGCGCCGTGCCGTAACTGAAATGCGAGCCGTGTCCCACATCGACCTTGAGTCCACGCGCAATGGCCTCGGGCACCAGCGGATGCAGCTTGCCGTCGAGTTCGACAAAGCCGCCGGGATGGCGACTGAACGGATGGGCCAGGATATCGCCCGGCTTCAGCATCTCCACCACCTGGTTGAAGATCGAGTCGGGGTTCACGGCGCGTGCACCGCTTTCCGGCTTGGGCCACAGCTGGCCAAAATGGATATACACGGGCAGGTCAGCTTCACGGCCGATCTGCGTGGCCAACCGCATCACGTCGACGCCCCAGCGCGCAAAGCCGCCGATCTCCGCATGTGCCTTGAGACCGCGCACAAGATCGCCATTGCTGCGCGCCGACTTGACCGTGGCCGCTACGTCGAGGCATTCCGGACGATAGAGCTCCGGGTAGTAATGCCCTTCCAGCCCGCCCACCAGATAGGCCGACAGGTAGGCCAGCACGCGCGTCTTCGATGCTTCGTTCACATAGCGTCTAAAACCCGGCAGCGTGATGCAGCTGGGACCACCCTGGTCCACCAGCGTGGTAACGCCGGAATGCACGCCGCACATGTCCGGATTCAGGCCGAAGCGGCCGGTCACGCCCTCATAGACATGCGCATGGGTATCGATCAGGCCCGGCAGCACCAGCTTGCCACGGCAGTCGATGACTTCCGCGCCGAACGCGCTGGCGGGTAGTTGCTGATCCGGCGCGGTAATCGCCGCGATCGTGTTGTCCTGCACCAGTATGTCGAACACGCCGTCGCGCTGGCTGGAAGGATCGATCACCCTGCCGCCCTTCAGAAGTATCTTTGTCATGGGATTCCGATGGTCAGCCGCCCAGGTAGGCGCGGCGAATATTGGGATCGGCCAGCATCTGCGCGGCGGATCCCTGGTTGACGATGCGTCCGTTCTCAAGCAGATACGCGCGGTCGCACATTTCCAGCGCGGCATAGGCGTTCTGCTCCACCATCAGCACGGTGGTGCCTTCGCGCCGTACTTCGAGAATCAGTTCGAAGATCATCTCGACGAAGTTGGGCGCCAGGCCCAGCGACGGTTCGTCGAACATCACCAGCCGCGGCCGCGACATCAGCGCGCGCGCAATGGCCAGCATCTGCTGCTCGCCCCCCGACAACGTGCCCGCGGCCTGTTTGAGCCGTTCGCGCAGGCGCGGAAAGCGGTCCAGCATGCGCTCGCGGTCCTGCCGCACACGGTTGCGGTCGATGCGTCGGTAGGCGCCCATCTCGAGGTTCTCGGCCACCGTCAACTGCGGAAACACGCGACGGCCTTCCGGGCAATGCGATACGCCGCGTTCGATCACCGCCGCGGCTGACGTGCCCGAGATCGGATGCCCGTCAAAGGTAATGCTGCCGTGTACCAACGGCTCAAGCCCGCTGATGGCCCGCAGCGTGGTGGACTTGCCCGCGCCGTTGGCGCCGATCAGCGTCACGAGCTCGCCTTCGCGCACCTCCAGCGAAATCCGTTCGACGCCGACCGCGCTGCCGTAGCGCACCGATATCTGATCAACCTTGAGCACGTTTGAGCCCCGCTCCGAGATAGGCCCGGATGACTTCCGGGTCTTGCTGAATGTCGCGCGGCGTGCCTGTGGCAATCCGCCGGCCATGATTGAGCACCACGATATGGTCCGAGATCGACATCACCATATGCATGTCGTGTTCCACCAGCAGCACGGTGACCCCGCCATCGCGAATGCGGCGCACCATGGCCTTGAACGCATCGGTTTCCGATGGATTGAGGCCCGCGGCCGGCTCGTCGAGTAGCAGCACGCGTGGCTGCGCGGCCAATGCAATCGCCACGCCAAGCAGGCGCTGCTCGCCGTAGGCCAGGCTCGAAGCCAGCTCATCGGCGCGGTGCTCGAGGCCGACAAAGCCCAGCAGTTCGCCGACCCGCGCGCGCAGTGCCTGTTCCTCGCGACGCATCCGTACGCCGCGCGTCAATGCTTGCCAGAGCCCCGCCTTGCCTTGCAGATGCAAGGCGGTCAGCACGTTGTCGAACACCGTGCACCCGGGAAACACGTTGGTCCGCTGGAAGCTGCGCACCAGTCCCAACCGTGCAATCTGCTCGGGCGCCATGCCCACCACATTGCGCCCGAACACACGGATTTCACCGGCGGTCGGGCGCATATAGCCCGAGATGGCGTTGAACGTGGTGGTCTTCCCCGCCCCGTTCGGACCGATCAGGCTCACGATCTGCCCTTCCCTGACATCGAAGCTGACCTGGTCCATCGCCTTGAGGCCGGCGATATCCATGGTGACGCCACCGAGACTCAATACTGCGTCGCTCATGCCTTGTCTCCCTTGACCGGCACCGTCACCGGTAGCGCCATGCCGGCAGCACGGCGCCTGCCGCGGCGCAGCTGCTGCAGTGCGGGCACGATGCCGCGCGGCAGCAATACCAGGATCGCAATCATCAGCGCGCCATACAGCATCCATTGCAACTCGGGCGCCAGTACACCGCGCAGCAGCTCAGGCAGCAGCCCGAAGATCAGGCCACCCACCACTGGGCCGGCCAGCGTACCCTTGCCGCCGGCGATGACCATGATCACCATCGTGATCGTGAACATGAACATGAACACGTCGGGATCGATGATCTGCACCGTATGCGCGTAGAGCCCACCCGCGGCGCCGGCGATGCCCGCCGACACCAGCGTGGCAATGCGCAGGTAGCGTGTCACTTCGATGCCGATCGAGCGCGCCAGCGTTTCGTTCTCGCGCAGCGCGATCATCGCGCGCCCTACCCGGCTGCGTACGATGGCGGCCACGATGCACCATGCCACCACGGCGGCGGCCAGCACCAGCCAGTAGCGTGCCGCCTTCGAGGTCAGCTCGATCACGCCGGAGCCAGGCAGCCACATGGTCAGCGAAGGGATATTGTTCAGCGCCATCGGCCCTTCGGTCAGGTCTACCCAGTTCAGCGCCACCATGCGCATGACCTGGGCAAAGCTGATGGTCACGATTACGAAGTACGCCCCACGTACCCGGAATGCGAGCTTGCCCACCAGCCATCCCGCCACGCTGGCGGCACCAATGCCGGCGACGAAGCACAGCCACACCGGCTTGGGCGCGACCACTAGCGGCGTATCCATGCCGAACAGCGTTACGTCGAAGCCCAGCGACAACAGCGCGGTGGTATAGGCACCAATGCCGAAGAAGGCCACGTGCCCGAGGCTCAGCTGTCCGGTGTAGCCAAGCAGCAGGTTCAGGCTGATGGCCGCGACAATGAAGATGCCGCACGATGTGACCACCGACAGCAGATAAGGGTCAGGCCAGCATAGCGGCAGCACGGCCAGCGCGAGCACGCAGATGACGGGAGTCAGAGGCAGTCTGGAGAGGTTCATCCCACGCGCTCCTTGGTCGAGAACAAGCCCTGGGGGCGCACGATCATCACGATCAGGATGACCAGGAAGCCAATCGCATCGCGATAGGCGGTCGAGATATAGCCGGCACCGAACTCCTCGACCAGGCCCAGCGTAAAGCCGCCCAGCGCGGCGCCCGGCAGGTTGCCCAGCCCACCGAGGATCACGATCGCGAAGGCCTTGAGGCTGGCCAGGTCACCCATGGTCGGACTGACCACGAACACCGGCGCCAGCAGCGCGCCGGCTACCGCCGCCAGCGCCGACCCCAGCGCAAACGTGAGCGTGTACATGTATGGCACCTTCACGCCGACGATCTCGGCCGCGTCGCGGTCCTGGAACGTGGCGCGCATCGCCAACCCGAGCCGCGTGCGTTCGATCAGCAGGTAGAACATGCCCAGCAGCACCAGCGCCGTGCACAGCACGAACAACCGGATCGGCGACACCGACACCATGCCGAACACCAGCGGCTCCTGCGAGAACGGCGACGGCACGGCCTTGGCCACACCGCCCCACAGCAGCAGTTCGCCGTTCTGCAGGATGATCATGACGCCGATCATGATCAGCATGACCTCGTCGATGGCACCCAGATTGCGTCGCCGCAGCAGTGCATACTCGATCAGCGCCCCGGCCAGGAAACCGCCTACGGCGGCGAGCACCAGCGAGCCAAAGAAGTTGAGACCCAGCACCGATACCACCGCGTAGGCGATATAGGCCCCCATTGCATAGAGCTCGCCGTGCGCGAAGTTGACCACCCGCATGATGCCGAAGATCAGCGTCAAGCCGATCCCCAGCAGTGCATAGGTCGCCCCCAGTACCAGCCCGTTAAGCGCGTGCTGCAGGAACGAATCCACGTGATTTCCTCCTTCGATGCCGTCGCTTACTTGACCGCGACCGCGCCATCCTTGAGTTCGACGACGTAGATGTTCGGCTCCGCCTGTCCGCTTTCCTTGCCGGCCGGGCCTTCCTTGATGAAGGCGATATCGCCGTTCACACCCTTGAGTTTGATTTTCCACAGCGCATCGCGAATCGCGGCAGGCTCGGCCTTGCCGGCCACGCGGATCGCCTCGGCAATGGTCAGGATTGCGTCATAGCCGCGGAAGCCTTCGGTCTGTCCCGCAAAGTCGAGCTTGCGCGCGTTCCAGCCTTCGACAAACTCCTTCGCCACTTCGGGATACCTGGCGCGTTCCACTGCCCACGGTGCGAAGAACAGCAGGTGCTGGCTGGCATAGCCCTTGGGGCCTGGCGTCTTCAGCAGCGGTTCGGGGAACGAGCCGCCCGTGGTGATGACCCGTTGCGGCAGGCGTTGCTCGGCGGCCTGGCGGATGGCCAGCGTCAGTTGCTCGATGCCCGAGGTGACGATCAGCGTGTCGGCACCGGTGCTCTTGAGCGATGCGAGCTGCGCGGACAGGTCGGTGGCATCGGGGGCCATGGTCTCGGTACGGCCCACGGCAATACCCTTGGCTTCGAGCGCCTTGCGGAATTCCGCGGCGGCTCCCAGGCCCCAGTCATTGTTGACCGACAGGAAGTCCACCTTCTTGATGGCCGGCGAAAACGATGCCAGATGCTTGCTGAACGCGGCGGCCTCCATGGCCGAAGTCGGGCTGGTACGGAAGACCCACGGATTGCCGGAGGTGGTGATCTTGGTCGACGATGCAGTTTCAACCACCATCGGCACGCCGTACTCGACGAGCTTGGGCATCACGGCCAGCGTGAAGGTCGAGCTCCATGCCCCCATCAGCACTGGCACCTTGTCCTTGAGGATCAGCTTCTCGGCCGAGTTCACGGCTTCACGCGGGTTCGACTTGTTGTCCTCGATCACCAGTTCGAGCTTCTTGCCAAGCACGCCACCCTTGCGGTTGATGACGTCGGCCGCGATGCGCGCGCCGTTCGTGACATAGGTACCCGAGGCAGCCACCGCGCCGGTCAGCGGCTCGGAGACACCGATCTTGATGGTTTCCTGCGCCTGCGCGGCGGCGCTGCCCAACGCAAGTGCGACGGACGTGGCGCCGAGCGCGGTGAAGTTGGTAAGGGTGGCGAGGGCGCGGGTCTTGCTGCGGATCCACATGGGGATCTCCTATTTTGTCTTGAGGCAGGTTGGAACGACGGGAACGGCAATCGGAAATCGGGGCAATCAGGACGTCTTGCGGCGGCTGGTCCACCACTGGCGCAGCCACGCTTTCAGCACGCTCCAGAGATCGATCGAAGCATTGGGCGAATGGAGAGCCGGCCGGGCAGTCACTGGAACCTCGCCCACGGCATCGACGGCAACGCCCTGGGGCAAAGCGGCTTGCAGGTTTTGCGCGAAATCGCGCGTCAGCTGCTCGGCCAGTGCGCGCACGATGCCTTCACGGCTGAACTGGGCCAGTGCGCCGGTAATCGTGTAGTCCACCGCGACTGTTACCGCCGTGCCGCCGGCGTCGTCGGGCTGCAGCGCAAAGCGCGCCACACCCTTGACGCGGCTCTGCGTCTTGCCATCGACCGCGCTACCGCTGAAGGCACCGGTACGGGCAGCCGGGTCGCGCTGCAACTCCCCCTGCCCCTTGAATGCGGCCGCAATCGGACCGAGCTTCACCTTGAACAGCAGTGGCACATTGCCGGCAGACAGGTCGGCATCGGCATCCGCTGCAATCGATGCACCCGGCAGGCAATTGACGAGCAGCCGGACATCGTCGAAGGCCTGCCACACGCGCTCGGGCGCGGCATCGAGTGTGAAGCGCTGTTCAATTTCCATCAGTGGTCTCCATGGTTTGCCGACGGGCCGCCAGCACGCGCTGTACCGCGCGTACGATGCCGAGGTATCCGGTGCAACGGCACAGGTTGCCGGCCAGTTCTTCCTGAATTCGCGCCTCATCGGCATCGGGCAGGCGCAGTACGATGTCGCGCGCCGTCATCAGCATTCCAGGCGTGCAATAGCCGCACTGCAACGCGTGTTCAGCCGTAAAGGCCGCGCGCAGCTGGGCCATGACCGGGTCTTCGTCGAATGCTTCAAGCGTGCGCACCGGCTTGCCGCAGAAGCGCGTCGCCGATTGCAGGCACGAGCGCTGCGGCGCACCGTCGACCTCGACCGTGCATGCACCGCACACGCCGTGTTCGCAGCCGATATGGGTTGCGGTCAGCCCGCATTGCTCACGCAGCGCATCGGCCAGGTGAGTCCGGTCTTCCACCGTGATCTCGTACTGCCGGCCATTGACGTCCAGCGTGATGCGCGCCTCGCGCACCGCAGGGAAACGCAGGTCAGGTGCGTTCATCGAGGGGTCTCCATGTCTTCCACAACCAGTCGCAGCATTTCTGCCAGCAGCGTCATGCGCACGCCATCCAGTGCGATGCCAGTGCCAGCCAGCCACGCTGCGCGTGCAGGCCCGCTGCCTAGCGATGCAAGCAGCCCGGCACCTTCGAATACCTGTGGCGCACCATCAAGCGCACCGAGCACGATCCGTTCAATACCGAGACCGGGATCGTGCAGTGCGCAGGCCAGCGCCTGCGCGAACTCGCCGGTCTTGCGGCAGAACTTGCGGTACGACCAGCGTGCATTGGCCGACAGCACCGGCACGCTGATCGCAGCCAGCAACTCACCGTCCGCGAGTTGTGTTTCGAACGCGCCCACCATGAAGTCCGCTGCAGGTACGACGCGGCTGCCCGCCGCTCCGTCGATGCGCAGCGTGGCGCCGAGCAAGGGCATGGTGCTGACCCAGTCGGCTGCGGGATCGGCGTGGCACAGGCTGCCACCCAGCGTGCCGCGGTTACGTACCGCGCGATACGCGATACGACGCGCCACGAACGGCATCAGGCCGCGGCTCGGGTCG
This sequence comes from uncultured Cupriavidus sp., assembly GCA_963543405.1. Lineage (GTDB taxonomy): Bacteria > Pseudomonadota > Gammaproteobacteria > Burkholderiales > Burkholderiaceae > Cupriavidus. Next base: position 57,963 of record CAUUBQ010000018.1, on the reverse strand, counting down.
GGCACCTTGCCATCCTCGAATGCTGCGTGTGTCAGCATCGCGCCGAATGTCACCGCATCCTGTCCGGCGTGCACCGCACGCAAGGCTTCGATCTGGTCGAGATCGATTAGCGTTTCGGGCTGGGCCAGCCGCAGGTTCAGCATCGCGCCCAGCGACTGTCCACCGGCGACGGGCTTGCTGCCCCAGCCACCCTCGCCCAGCCGCTGCGTCGCCGCGGCGACCGATGCCACTGCTTCCAGTTGGTACGCAACGGCCTTCATGCCCGTTCTCCATGGCCCGCGCGGGCCAGTGCAGCGAGCACGCGCTCCGGGCTGGCCGGACATTCGGTGAGCTCCGCACCCAGCGCGTACAGCGCGTCGTTGATCGCATTGACGATGGCGGCTGGTGGCGCAATGGCGCCGCCCTCGCCCAGTCCCTTCTGTCCGAACATGCTGTGGGGGCTTGGCGTTTCCATATGCAGCACCTTGAGCGGCGGCATTTCCCCGGCACCGGGCAACAGGTAGTCGGCCATGGTCGAGGCCAGTGGCTGGCCTTCGGCGTCGAACGGCATTTCCTCGTACAACGCGGTGCCAATGCCTTGTGCCAGCCCACCGATGATCTGACCGTCGACGATCAGCGGATTCAGCAGCACGCCACCGTCCTCGCAGATCGCGTAATCGAGCAAGGTCACACGACCGGTGGCGGTATCGACTTCCACCGCGCACGCATGGCATGCATAGCTGAAGGTGCCGGTGTCTGGCTGCGTCTTGTAGCCGGTCACCACTTCGAGCCCACCCGGATCGACGCTGCCCACCGGAATTTTCTGCGGCGCGCGATACCAGGCATGGGCAATCTCGGCGAGCGTCACTCCGGCCATGCCGGGCTCGCCCACGATGCCATCGGCCAGGCGCAGCGTTTCGGCAGGCTTGCCAAGCAGACCGGCGGCAATCGCGATCGCGCGCTGCACCAGTACCTCGCACGCCGCGCCGACCGCACCGCCAGCCATCACCGCGCAGCGCGAGCCCCAGGTGCCTGTCGAGTACGGCGATACCGCGGTATCGCCATGCACCACGCGCACACGTTCGATATCGATGCCCAGCACCGAGTGGGCCACCTGTGCCATCGACGTTTCCATGCCCTGCCCGTGCGAATGCACGCCGAGCCGCAGTTCGAGCACACCGTCGGGTGTCAACCGTGCCGAGCATTGCTCGAAGCCGGGCACCATCGGGATACCCCAGCCGTGATAGACCGAGGTACCGTGCGCGCCCTGCTCGCAATAGACCGACAGGCCAAGCCCGATACGCCGCGTGGCGTCCCCGGCGTTGTGGGTCCGTTGCCGTGCGCGCCACGCGTCCCAGTCCAGCGCCGCCACGGCCTGCTCCATGCTGGCCGCGTAGTCGCCCGAATCGAACAGCTTGCCCGTGATGTTCACGTACGGCATGGCACTGGCTGGCACCAGGCTGCGTGCACGCAGCGCATGAGGCTCGATGCCGAGGTCGCGCGCGGCCGCATCGAGGATCAGTTCGATTGCAAAACACACGCCGGTACGCGCCACGCCGCGATACGGCAGGATGCCCGGCTTGTTTGTCGCCATCGAGCGTGTGTGGCAGACATAGTGGTCCATCATGTACGGACCGGGCAGGATCGATGCCACCTGCGCGCCTTCCAGGCAGGCGCTGAACGGATAGAGCGAGTAGGCGCCGGAATCGACCATCGCATCGCAAGCGATACTGACCAGCCGCCCATCAGGCTCCACCTCGATGGCGATGTCATAGGCATGCTCGCGGCAGTTGGCGTTGGCGCTCAACTGCTCGCGACGGTCTTCGAGCCAGCGCACCGGGCGATTCAGATGCCGCGCCAGCCATGCGCAACAGATTTCCTCGGGCAACAGGATGCCCTTGTAGCCAAATCCGCCACCCACATCGGGCGAGATCACGCGCACCTGCCCTTCGTCGAGCCCCAGGCATTCCGCCAGTCCGGTGCGATTGACGTGCGGCACCTGCGCCGCCGAGTACATGACCAGTTGATCGAGCCGATGGTCCCACCAGCACAGCACGGCGCGGCCTTCCATCGGCATCATGCACTGGCGCGCGGTACGCAGGCGCCGGTGATAGCGCCGCAGTGACTTGCCCACCGGCATCTCACCCTTCTCGACATGGGTTTCGACGTAGACATTGTCAGCCCATGCGTCATGCACACGCGCCGCCACATCGTGTGGATCACGCGCGGTCTCCATGCTGGCCACCACCGGCAGGTCCTGGTAGTCGACCTCGACCTGCGCGGCAATGTCTTCCGCACGCGCACGCGTCGGTGCGATGCAGGCCGCCACCAGTTCACCCACATGGCGCACCTTGTCGCTGGCCAGCGGAAACTGCACCGAGCGCTTGAAACCGGGCAGCCCCGAGGCCGCCAGGATCGGCTTGACGCCGGTCAGGTCAGCCATCGTGAACACCAGGGACTCAAGACCGTCGGGCTTGTGGATGCCATTCAGCCGTGCATGGGCCACTGGGCTGCGCACGAATGCCACCTCAAGCATGTCGGGCATGCGCATGTCGCCAACAAACTGACCGCGCCCCAATAGCAGGCGTTGGTCTTCCTTGCGCGGCACGCGTTCGCCAATGCCCTGGGCACGGACCGGCGGCGCAAGAGATTCCCTGGTGGGTGGAGCATTCATGAGCGGGGGCGTGTTCGCAAATCTGGTTATGGTTGCGGCTTCATAAAGCAACCGCCGTGCCACACGCGCATCACCCGCACCACCCTCCTGCTATAACCCATTGATCTGGCATGGAAAAAATCAGCAGCGAATTAAGGGCCATACCCCCTAATCAGGCCGAAGACCGACCAGGCAACCGGTGCAACTGCACCAGCGCGATGACCTAACCCGGCGCCATACGCAGAAATGGGGCATACCCCGTTTCATGTCATGCACGGAATACATGCAGGCCGCATCTTGGCCTACCAGTCACGGGGCTTCTCACCATGAAAATATACGTGGCATACTTCGTAAATCATCACGTACGGCACCACCTGCCCTGTCCACATGATTCGCGAAGACAGCCTGCCCATGCTTGAAGCGGAACTCGCCAGCATCCAGCAACGATCGGTTCTTTATGCGCGCCCCGGCTTCCTCATCCGGCGTCTGCACCAGCTCCACAGCGGCCTGTTCCTCGAAGAGACCAGCGAGTTCAATATCACGCCGGTGCAATACAGCCTGCTGTCGGCATTGCTGGAACAGGGAGAACTCGACCAGATCTCGCTGGCGATGGAGATCGGACTGGAGCGCACCAGCGTGGCCGAAGTGCTACCGCGCCTGGAAACGCGCGGACTGATCGAACGGCGCCAGTCGCCACTCGATGGCCGGGTCAAGCTGGTACGCATCGCGCGCAAGGGCCGCGCGCTGGTACAGCGCATGCAGGAGGCGGTGGTGCGCGCCCATGACCGCACGATCGAGGCGCTGACACCTGCCGAGCGCCAGTTCTTCATGCTGATGATGATCCGCCTGGTCGAATCGAGCGATGTACCGGGCGTGGCGCCATTGCGGCACCGCTAGGGATTTGTTCTCATTCGGTCGTCAGCCGGACCAGACCGGTCCAAACCGGCCCAGCGCGGCACCTCATCAAACGCCAACTCGCGGCTAACGAGATCACAACTCGACGCTAGCGATCATGCAGACGCCGTACCACTCGGTCCCCTACCGTTTGCACGACCGTTACGAGCGCAATAAGGATCACGATAACGATCACCATGACCGTGGTATCGAACCGTTGATAGCCGTAGCGGATGGCCAGATCGCCCAGGCCGCCCGCGCCCACCGCGCCGGCCATTGCGGACGCACCAATCAGCGAAACCACGGTGATGGTAAAGCCGCCGACGATGCCCGGCAGCGCCTCAGGCAGCAGCACGTGCAGAAGAATGTGGCGGCGCCGACAGCCCATTGCCTGGGCGGCCTCGACCAGCCCAGCATCGACTTCGCGCAAGCTGACTTCGGCGATGCGCGCGAAGAACGGCGTGGCACTGATCGCCAACGGCACCACGGCGGCCCAAACGCCGATGGTGGCCCCGACGACCAGCTTGGTGAATGGCAGCAAGGCGACGAGCAGCACGATAAACGGCGTCGCGCGAAAGCCGTTCACCACGCTGCCCAGCACGCGATGCAGTCGCGGTGCCGGTCGCACGCCGCCGGGCGCGGAGACAACCAGTATGAGTGCGAGCGGGATACCAGCCAGCGCGGCAAAGGCCGACGAAGCGCCAACCATGGTCAGGGTATCGACAAATCCTTGCCAGAGGCGGTCAATGAGAATCGGCGACATAGCCCAGTGTCCGGAAAGTCTGCGGAAGGGAAGTGGCGTTTGCATTCGGAACGGACAGTAGCAGTCGTCCCTGAGTGTGCCCCTGGATGCGATCCAGGTACGCGTGCAGGAGGCGCACGTCGGCCCCGAGTACGGCAGTCAGCTCTCCCAGCGCTGGGGGGCCGGCATCGCCTGTGTGGTGTAGTTCGAGGATGCGCTGGCAGGCGCCCGCTGGAGGCGGCGAATCCAGCAGCCTTGCCGCAATGTCGTCCGGCACGCCTGGCACCAGCGGTGCCAGCAGCGCCTGGGTGGCCGCATGGCGCGGATGTCCGAAAACCTGCCACACGGGACCGGTTTCCGCAATCGCGCCGCGTTCCAGCACCAGGACCTCGTCGCAGATCTCGCGTATCACGCGCATCTCATGCGTGATGAGTACGATGGTGATGCCCAGCCGTTGGTTGATGTCGCGCAACAATTGCAGGATCGACTGCGTGGTTTCGGGATCCAGCGCCGACGTGGCTTCATCGCACAGTAGAATTTCCGGCCGATGCACCAGCGCCCTGGCAATGCCCACGCGCTGCTTCTGGCCTCCAGAGAGCCGCCCCGGGTAGCTGTGCTTCCGGTCGCTCAGGCCCACCAGCTCCAGTACCTCATCCACACGCTGTTCGATGATGTCGCGCGGGACACCGGCAACCTTCAAGGGAAGCGCCACGTTTTGCCGCACTGTCTTCGCTGACAGCAGGTTGAAGTGCTGGAAGATCATGCCGATCCGGCGGCGCAACGCCACGCGACCGTCGTCGTCCAGCGTGGCGACGTTCTCGTGGTCCACCAGCACACGTCCGTCCGTGGGCGCTTCCAGCCCGTTGATGGTGCGCAGTAGCGATGACTTGCCCGCGCCGCTGCGTCCGATGATGCCGAAGATGCTGCCTGCGGGAATGTCCAGATCGATGTCGGTCAGCGCCTGAACCACGCCGGCGCTGCTGGCATATCGTTTCGAGACTTTCTCGAAACGGATGTGTCCGCCAGATGGCGTCCGATGGTCGGTGGCCGCACGGGTCTCGACGCGCGCGGTGGCGCCGGCGGCCCTGTTGGGCAGCGGGCCGCGTCGCCACAAGGCAGTGAGCGTGGTCATGGCCGGGAATGTCACGGTTGCGCCTTGAGCCATGGCAGGCTGTAGAGCTTGTCATTGTTGGCGTAGGACTCGGCCAGTTGCTTGCGAACCGCCGGCGAGTCCTGGTAGATCTTTACGAAGCGTGCCACGCGGGAGTCTGCGGCATTGTCTTCGCGCGAGACGAATCGGATTGCAAAATAGGTGTCGTCGATGCCCGAATACAGCAGTCCGGCACCGGCAACCTGCGGCTTGCCGGCGTTGACAAAGTGCGCCGGATAGCCCTGGGCCAGGTCCACGTCGTCAAGTGCACGCACGAGTTGCGGGCCCTCCACCTCGATCAGCTTGAGCTTCTTTGGATTAGACACGATGTCGTTGACGCTGCCTTTTGCCCCCACGCCGTCGCGCAACTTGATCAGTCCGGCCTTCTGCAACAGCAACAGCCCGCGGCCCTGATTGACCGGATCGCTGGCCACGCCAACGCGGGCGCCTTCCTTCAGGTCGTCAAAGCGCTTGATGCGGCTGGAATACAGTCCGATATTGGGCAGCACCCCGGTGGCAACGCTGCGAAACTTGTAGCCGCGCTCCTTGACCGCATTATCAAGAAAGGCCTGGTGCTGGAAGTAATTCAGATCGAGATCGCCAGCCGACAGGGCAACGTTCGGCGTCGTCCAGTCCGTGAACTCCACCACCTTCACGTCCAGGCCCTGCTTGCGGGCTTCGGCGGCGGCCACTTCGACGGAATCGGCAAGCGCCCCCGGTGTGACGCCGATCCGCAACGGCGCGGCATGGGCCGATTGGGCCGACAGGAGGGTCAGCGAGGTGAGCAGTGTGGCAACCGTATGGGAAAGGAGGCGCTTCATGAGTGTTGTGGATGGCAGGTGATGAGGTTCAAAGTGCGCGGAATGCTGAGGCAGCATGACGCTGGGGTAGCCGGTCGCCTTCCGCGAACAGCTTGTGCCGGAGCGATCCTTCGGCATACTCGGTCTTGTAGCGGCCGCGATCCTGCAAAGCGGGCACCACCAGGTCGACAAAGTCTTCGTAGCTTTCCGGCACGACGGTACGACTCAGGTTGAAGCCGTCGATGCCGGTCTCGTCGATCCATTCCGCGAGTGTGTCGGCCACCTGGGATGGATCGCCGACGATCGCCGGATAGCGTCCCCCAAGCTCGAACAGATCGAGCAGCTTGCGGCGCGTCCAGCCGTGCTGCGCGGCGGTCTTTGTGGCAGATTCGATCGCGTTACCCCCGCCATAATCGACGGGATCGTCCAATCCATAGCGACCGAAGTCCACCCCCGTGCTGGCGGCGAAGTGGGCCAGGCCGGCTTCCCGGCTCGCATAGTCGCGATACTCGGCGTGTTTCTCACGGGCCTCGGCCTCGGTGCTGCCCGTGACGACGGCTGCCCCCATGAACACCTTGACGTCCTCAGGGCGGCGCCCCGCTGCCGCAAGCTGTTCGCGCAGTGCCGCGACTGTCTTGCGCGCCGCGTCCTTGCTGGGCGGGGAGATGAACACGCATTCGGCGTGGCGCGCGGCAAACCGTTGTCCTCGGCCGGAACTGCCGGCCTGGAACAGGACGGGTGTGCGTTGCGGCGAGGGCTCGGACAAATGATAGCCATCGACCTTGTAGTAGCGGCCGTGGTGACTCACCTTGCGGACTTTCGCGGGATCGGCGAATACCCGCGCAGATTTGTCGCGCAGAGCCGCACCGTCCTGCCAGCTGCCTTCCCAGAGTTTGTAGAGCACTTCCAGGTACTCGTCGGCGCGTTCGTAACGTTCGTCATGGGCCAGTTGCGCCTCCAGGCCCATCGCGCGGGCCGCGCTGTCGAGATATCCGGTCACGATGTTCCAACCCACGCGGCCGCGCGTCAGATGGTCCAGCGTCGAGAATCGGCGCGCCAGCAGGTAGGGCTGTTCGTAGGTCAGGTTGACCGTGACGCCGAAGCCAAGGTGCCGCGTGGCGGCGGCCATGGCGGGCACGATGAGCAGCGGGTCGTTGACCGGAAGCTGGACCGACTCCTGCAGCGCGACGTCGATGTTATTGCGATAAACGTCGTACACCCCGACGATGTCCGCAATAAAGAGACCATCGAAGAGCCCCCGCTCCAATGTGCGCGCCTGGTCGATCCAGTAGTCGAGCGTGTTGTAGTCGACGGATCGGTCGCGCGGATGCGTCCACAAGCCGTGGTTGATATGTCCGACGCAGTTCATATTGAACGCGTTGAGCAGGATGTGCCGCCGCTGCGAATGACCGCCCATCAGATGGCTCCATGCCGCGGTGGCAATGTGTCGTTGAGGTGGAAATTGCCAAGGGCGTGGTACTTCCAGCGTACGGGGTCGTGCAGCGTATGTGTGCGCGCGTTGCGCCAGAACCGATCCAGCCCCTGGTTGTCGAGCGTGGCCGATGTGCCGCCGAGTTCGAACAGCCGCGTGCCTGCGAGCAGCGATGCCGTCGTGGTTGCTGCGCGCGCAGCGGCAACCGCCAACGAAGCCTGCGCGACGCTCTGCTCGTCGGGTGCCTGCTGTGCAGCGTCGGTAACGCGGCCAGCCCGGCGCACCAACGCCTCGGCGGCGCGCAGTCTGACCTGTGTGTCGCCGACTTGATGAATCGTCAGCGGATCCTGCGATGCGCTGGCCACTGCGGCGTCGACCCATGGCCGCGCCTGGTCGCGCACGTATGGCAGCGTGGCGGCAAACGCGCCACGTCCGATGCCAAGGTCGATGGCGGCGTGCAGTAGCTGTGCGAATGGGCCAATCGTCGTGGGACGCTCGAACGATGCCAGGAACGGGATCACCCAATCGGCCTCGATCTGCACGTTCTCGAACGTGACCGATCCGCTGCCAGTCACGCGCTGGCCGAAGCCATCCCAGTCGTCGGTAATGCTGACGCCTTGCGCCGTGCGCGGGACGAAAGCGAGCCACGTCACATCGCGGCCTTCCTCCTGGCTTACCACGAGCGTTGGAATCCAGTGCGCATACAGTGCGCCGGTGCAGTAGAACTTCTGGCCATCCACTCGGAAGCCATCGCCATCACGCGTCAGTCGCGTGCGGCGCTTGAAGTCCTTGTGGCCAATCTCGGCCAATGCGTTGCCGAAGCGTTCGCCCGCCAATGCGCGCTGATAAAAGAAGGCCTGCTGGGCCGGCGTGCCGCCAACGCGAAGCACTTCCAGTGCGTAGAAATGATTCTGCGGAATTTGTCCTAGGGAGCCGTCCGCGGCGGCGATGATGGCGATGACTTCAGCCAGCGTCACACTGGACACGCCCGCCCCGCCGTATTCGCCTGGCACGGTGATACCCCACAAGCCGCTGGCACTGAAGGCCTCCAGTTCGTCCCACGGCAGCAGTCGCTCGCGGTCACGTCTGGTGGCGCCGGGTGCGAACTGCGCGGCGAGCCGATGCGCGATGGTGATGGCTTCGGCATCGTCAGCGATGACATGCGGTGTGGTCGCGGGCGCAGGCGCAGGACGCGCGCGGCCTTCGGCCGGCGGCGGAGTGAATAGCAACGACATGTCAGTTCCAGGAATGCCGCTTTGGCAGCGCGTTGTTAAGGTGATAGTTGCCGATCAGGTGGAGCTTCCAGCGCACGGGATCATGCAGCGTGTGAGTGCGTGCATTGCGCCAGTGGCGGTCGAGGTTGTGCTTCGCACGCGTTGCCGATGATCCGGCGAACTCGAAGAGCTTCTCGCTCGCGTGCAGCGCAGCCTCAGTGGTTAACACCTTGGCTTCTGCCACGGCCACGGATGCGCGAGCGCTCGATGCCTCGGTGACGGGATGCGCCGCAAGCTCGTCGAGTGTCAGGCCGGCTTCGCGCAGCACGGCGCGGGCGCCTTCGATCTCAACCGCGAGCCGACCGACGTCGGCGATCAGGTGGGGGTCGTCGCTTGCGCGTTGGATACCGGCGTCCATCCACGGCCGGGCGTACTCCCGCACGAAATGCACCGCATCGTCGAATGCTGCCTGGGCAATGCCGAGGTCGATGGCTGCCTGGAGCAGTTGGGAATTGGGCCCGTAAAGCCCCGGCTTGTCTGCCAGTTGCCAAAGCGGAATCACGTCATCCTGAGAGATGGCAACCTGATCGAACACCACGGTGCCGCTGGCAGTCGTGCGCTGGCCGAACGATGACCAGTCGTCGACCACGGTCAACCCGGCGGCGTTGCGCGGGACCCAAACCTGGACGGGCCGGTCATCGTCGTCGAGTGCACGCGTGGGAACACGGTGGGCATACAGCGCCCCTGTCGAATAGTATCGCTTGCCGCTGAGCCTCAGGCCCTGGGCCGTGCGCTGCAGGCGCGTGCTGCCGTCGAGCACGGTTCGGCTGCCCGCGGAACGTCGCTCGGGGCCGGCGTTGCCAAGCCGGTGACCTGCCAGGACTTCGGCATGGAACCGGCGCTGCTGTGCTTCGGTCCCCGCCTCGCGCAGCACGCCCAGCAAGCCGAAGTGGTTCTGCGGAATCTGTCCGAGCGACGCGTCGGCTGCGCTGAGAATCTCGAAGACTTCAGACAGCGTGGCGAATGAGACTTGGGCGCCGCCATGGTCCTTTGGCACGGTGATGCCACCCAGGCCGCTTTCGGACCAGAGTTCAAGCTCTTCCCAGGGAAGCAGCCGTTCGCGGTCGCGCGCGGATGCGCCCTGTCGAAAAACGCTGGCTAGCGTGCGCGCCGCGTCGATGGCTTCCGCATCGGTACGGATACGGCGCACGCGGGACGGATTGGGAAGGCGCGGTTCATGTCGGGCCGTGGCGTGTGGTTCCACGGCGTGGATATCGGAAAGGTCGGTCATGGAGAGTCGGAAGGTGCGCGGCGCAGGCGCGGTGACGCCGGCAGAAGCCGGACGGGTAACAACGCCACGGCGCGGTTTTCGACACCTTACTGCGGCAGGACCAAGACACGAACGACGCGTTTGTTCTATCCAAAACCGCACGGGGCGCATATGGCAATGCGAGATTTGTCGCAGCAGGCTCGATTGCACATCAAGCCCGCCCAGGCGGTCCCGCCACCCCCTACCGCTTCTGCCAGACCCGCAACCCGAATACCGGCAGCACGCCGTACACATGGTCGAACAGGTCTGACTGGATCTGTTCGTAGACTTCCCAGCGCGTGTCGTTGACGTACAGGAAGATTTCGAGCGGCAGTCCCTGGCTGGTCGACTGCACGTGGCGCACCACCAGCGGCAAGTCCTGCCGGATCGCCGGATGCTGACGGAAATAGCCGATCATGTAGCGGCGCAGCATGCCAAGGTTGGTCAGACTCTGCTCACCAGCCTTGGCGCTGACCGGTGCCTTCAGTTCGCGGCAGGCATTGAGTTCGCCAAGCAGCGCCTCGTCACAGAACCGCACACTATCCGCATCGAGCGGGATGCTGTGCTGCACGCGCCGGCCGCCCGATTCCACCATGCCGCGCCAGTTCTTGACGCCGTTGGTCAGCAGCACGTAGCTGGGCAGCGTCACGATCGTATTGTCGAAGTTGCGCACCTTGATGGTGTTCAGTGCGATGTCGGTCACCACGCCATCTGCCACATAGCCGGGCACCTCGATCCAGTCGCCGATGCGCAGCATGTCGTACGACGCAAGCTGGATGCTGGCCACGAAGCCCAGCAGCGAATCGCGGAAGACGATGATCAGCAGCGCGGTCATCGCGCTGACGCCGGTCAGGAAGTACGTTGGCGAGCGGTCAAGCAGCAGCGAGACCATGGCGATGAAAGCAATCAGGTACAGGATGATCGTGGCCACCTGCAGAAAGCTCTTGATGGGTCGTTCGCCGGCGTTGGGATAGTGGCTGTAGCGGTCCTCGATGCTGGCCAGGAACGCAAAGCCGGCCCGTAGCGCAGTGAACACCATGAAGCATGCAGCTACCACGGCCACCGGCGTACCCAGCATCGAGATCACCGGGAACGTGATGCCCGTGAGCAGCGGCGCCGACAGGTAGACGATCAGCGCGGGCACGATCGGCGCCAGCCGATGGAATACGCCGCGCCGTTCGGCCGCGCGCAGCCACTTGCGATGCTGGCCGCGTGCCAGGCGCCCGACCACCCACAGCATGATGGTGCGCGTGATGTAGTAGCAGACCACACTGGCCAGCACGATGGCAAGCAGCAGCGCGGCCACCAGCACGATAGCCACCAGCAGGCTGTCGGTATGGACGAACAGGTGATGCTCGCCATTGGGTCCATTCTCGATGCGAAACATGTCTTGGAACATGCATCCTCCCGGCCGGACGGGCTGGTGCCCGCCGGTAGTGTAGCGGCACGCCGGGTCTTGCGGGGCATTGCCGGCCCCAAATCCGTGCGCCCGGCTACACGCCGATACAAAAGCCGCCTGCCGTCACACACGCGGGATACGTGGCACGGCCAACATCGCATCAAAGCGCCTCAGCCTTCGACCCCGGGCGCAGCAAAAATCGACATCCGATGCGTGATGAACTCCAGTACTTCGAGCACCGCCGCCGGCAACGGCCGCCCCGCTTTTACCAGCAGCCTGGCTTGCGTACCCCGGAACAGCGCATGGTCGATCGGTACCGTGGCCAGGCTGCCGGCGGCCACTTCGCGATAGGCCGCGAACTGGCCAATCAGCGTCACGAAGTTATCGTAGGCCACGAACTGCTTGAGCGCCGACAGCGAGTTGGTGACCAGGGTAGGCCGGATGCGGATGTTCTCGGCAAACTCGAGCATCTTTGCCGCATGGCCTATGCCGTACGACTCCGGCATCAGCGCCAGCGGATAAGCCATTACCTCGTGGATCGTGACCGGCTCCCCGCGCAGCGCCAGCGGATGGTCGTGGCGAGTCAGCAGGACAATCGGCTGCGCCGCGCTGGCCCGGTACTCGACGCGTGGATGCAATGGCGGGTTGTAGGCCAGGCCAATATGGGCCCGGCTTTCCGCCACCTCGTTGAGCACGTCGTCGACCGGCAGGATCTCCATGCGGATATCCACCATCGGATATTGCGCGCAGAACGGCGCGATGACCTCGTTGACCAGCGCGTCGACATACCCCTCGCTCAACACGATCTGGACCATGCCCTGCTGCAGGCCCTGAAGCGCATGCAGCTGGTCTTCGAGCTTTTCCTGGTGCGAACGGTAGCCGCGCCAGAACTCCAGCAAATGCGCGGCAGCCTCGGTGGGCCTGACGCCGCGCGCCTGGCGCTCGAACAGCGTGGTGCCCAGTTCGTCTTCCAGCAGGCGGATCTGCCGCGTGATCACCGACGGCGAGGTATTGAGGCTTTCCGCCGCACCGCGAATCGTGCCGTGGGCCAGCACCTCGCGGAAGTAACGCAAACGTTGCTGATTGATCTCGCGCATGGCGTTCCTGGCACCTTTATATGTCTTAATAAGCACTTATTCAAGCAACCAGCGCGCTGTGTTGCCCTGGAAAGAACGAAGTGTGGACTTTGTTGCTGTTGGTGCAAGTCTACGGCGCTGCCACTATCAAAGCCAATCCCCCAACCATCACAACGCTCTGGAGACTGGCAATGTTAGTGATGTCGAATACCAGCACCGTCGACGACACCGCGGCGCTCTACAACAAGATCAACCTGCGGCTGCTGCCGTTCCTGCTGGTCTGCTACCTGTTTGCCTACCTGGACCGCGTCAATATCGGCTTTGCCAAGCTGCAGATGCAGGGCGACCTCGGTTTCTCCGATGCGGCCTACGGCGTGGGTGCCGGCATCTTCTTCATTGGCTACGTGTTGTTCGAGATCCCGAGCAACCTGATGCTGCCACGCGTAGGGGCACGCAAGACCTTCAGCCGCATCCTGGTGCTGTGGGGCATTACATCGGCCAGCATGCTGTTCGTGCGCGATGTGCCCACGTTCTACGCGATGCGCTTCATGCTGGGCGTATTCGAGGCAGGCTTTGCCCCGGGCATGATCTATTACCTGTCGTGCTGGTATGGGCCGCAGCGCATGGCGCGCGCCATTGCCATCGTGTTCCTGGCGGGCCCGATCGGTGGCATCGTTGGCGGCCCCGCGTCGGCGTGGCTGATGACCGCGCTGGCCGGGCATGGCGGCCTGGCCGGCTGGCAATGGATGTTCCTGGTCGAGGGCTTGCCATGCCTGGTGCTCGGCATACTGGCATTGAAAATGGTGCCGGACCGCCCCGCCGATGCGAAATGGCTCACCGCCGACGAGAAGCGCCTGCTCGAACAGGAACTGGCCGTACCGGCAGCGCACAAGCACTCGTTCGGCGCCGTGGCACGCGACCCCAAGGTCTACGTGCTGGCCTTCGCCTACTTCTGCGTGATCGCCGCCATCTATGCACTGAGCTTCTGGCTGCCGACGCTGATCAAGGCGCAGGGCGTGGCCGATACCGTGCAGCTTGGCTGGTACTCGGCCCTGCCCTACGTGGGCGGTGCCATCGGCATGGTCTATATGGGACGCCGCTCCGACCGCAAGCGCGAGCGCCGCTATCACGCCGCGATTCCCGCGCTGGCCGGTGCCGCTTTGCTGGCGGGTTCGACGCTGGCCGACGGCAATCTCGTGCTGACGCTGGCGCTGCTGACACTGGGCACCACGTCGCTATGGATGACCTACACCGTGTTCTGGGCCATGCCGTCCGAATACATCAAGGGCCCTGCAGCGGCCGGTGGCATTGCCTTGATCAACACCGTCGGGCTGTCCGGCGGCTTCTGGGGCCCCGCCATCATCGGCTGGGCCAAGACCGCGACCGGTAGCCTGCATCCCGGCGTGCTGATCATGGCCGCGATGCCATTGACGGCCGCCTTGATCATCCTCGCCAACAAGCTGCCCGTGCGCCGCTGAATCCCCGAACATCCCCCCACAAGGAGTGAACCATGTTGCTGCACCTGTCCACCTGGTCTGAAGTCGAGCAATACCTGAAGCGTAGCCGGACCATCGTCATCCCGATCGGCTCCAACGAGCAGCATGGCCCCACGGGCTTGCTTGGCACCGACTGGCTGTGCCCCGAGATCATCTGCCGCGAAGCGGAAGAAAACGCCGATATCCTGGTGGCGCCGACCTTCAATATCGGCATGGCCCAGCATCACCTGGCTTTCGCAGGCACCATTTCGCTGCGCCCTTCCACGTTTATCGCGGCGCTGGTTGACTGGGTACATTCGCTGGCGCGCCACGGCTTTGAAAAGATCCTGTTCCTGAACGGCCATGGCGGCAACATCGCATCGATCGAGGCCGCGTTCTCCGAGATCTATGCCGAATCTAGCTTTGCCGGGCGCCGTGCCGGCTTTGCACTGAAACTCTGCAACTGGTGGGACCTGGCTGGCGTGAACGAGCTGGCGCGCGAGCAATTCCCGACCGGCCATGGCGCGCACGCCACGCCGTCCGAGATTGCCATCACGCAGTGGGCGTTTCCGCAAGCGATCAAGCACGCCGACTATGCGCCACGCATCGCGCCCTCGGGTCCGATCCGCGAAGCACTGGACTTCCGCGCACGCTTCCCCGATGGCCGCCTGGGCTCGGATCCGAACCAGGCCACGCCGGAAAAAGGCGGCGCGCTGGTGGCACTGGCCGCGCGTAGCCTGATCGACGAGCTCGCCGCGTTCAGCGACGAGCCCGTGCCGGCCTGACCGTACCGGCCTGCGTTTGCCTATGCTTCCCCTGCGGCCTACCGGCGCTGCCCTGCGCCGGGGGCCATGGTCGCAAACACGCCGTCGCGCAGGATCAGCGCATGCAGCAGCGCGGCGGCCAGGTGCATCAGCACCACGGCGAACAGTGCCAGCGCCAGCCAGGTATGCAGTGCGCGCAGTAGCGCGAACAGTTGCACATTGGCGGGCAGGATCGGCGGCAGGTGGAACGCGCCGGCCATCGTCACCGGATAACCGCCGGCCGACACCATGCCCCATCCAATCAGGGGCATGGCCAGCATCAGCGCGTACAGCACCAGATGCGAGCCCTTGGCCACAGCGCGCTGCAGCGGGGGCATGCTGCCCGGCAATGCCGGGGCGCCGCGCCGCAGGCGCACCACGATGCGTACGATCACAAGCAACAGCAATGCAATGCCCAGCGGGCGATGCAGGTTGACCAGCGTGTCGTGCGCTTGCGAAACCGTGAAGACCATCCCGACACCAACGAACAGCATCGCCAGGATCAATACGGCCATCAGCCAGTGCAGCAGCTTCTGCAGGCCGCTGAAGCGCGTGCGGGTATGTGAAAGCGAAATCGATTGCGAAACCATCATCCCTGACTCCTGTTAGCGTGCCTGCTGGTGCTGCGCGTCGAGCGCCACCTCGCGTGTGCGGCGCTGGTAGGACACCGCATAGGCGGCCGAACGTGCCGCCAGCAGCGGATCGTTGGAGGTAGCAATGCCAGCCGGCAACACGGTCGGATCGAAATTGACATCGCGGCATGCGCCATCGTCCTGCGCACTGGCATGTTCGATTACCAACGTGCCCGCATCCACCTGCTTGCGGTCATCTGGCCATGCTTGGGTGGCATCGTCGGTGGCATCACCGGGCGCGGCCAGGGTCAGCATCAGGTGCCAGCGTAACGGACCGGCTTCGAGCTTGCGCGTGAGATCGGCGGCCAGCCACGATGGCTGGGCCTTGTCGGCATCGCTGACTGGCGCATATGCAAGCTCGGGTTGCATCGACCAGCGCACGGCCTGGCGCTTGCCACTGGCATCTACCAGATAGAACGCATTGACGCTGTAGTAGGCGCCGTTCGCATAGCTCGACGATGGCGGATGCGACTTGATCCAGTCCTGGAAGCCCTTCACCTCAGGGTTGGCCTCGGCGAACGCCTTCATTTTGGCGGGATCGGGCTTGCCGGTGGCCGGGTCAGGCTGCGCCGCCACCAGTTGCTGGTAGAACTGCGCGGGCGTACGTACCGGAAACAGCGGCACGGAATTCATGCCGGTGCGCCACTGCTGCCCGTCCGCCTGCGTGAACATCAGCGCCAGGCTGCGAATCGGTATGCTGCCATCGGGCGCCTGCGGATTGCCACCCGGGATGGCCAGGCGGCCAGTGACCGGCGTGCGTCCCGCCGCGAACACCGCAGCGCTGGACAGGGCAGCCGCCGCACCATTGCTTTCGAAGAAGCCATCGATGCAGACGCCCTTGGCGTGATTGCGCCGATAGCCCTCGTGCAGGCCCGCGTTGCGCTGGAACTGGTCGATGATGGTCTGGGTGGACAGCCGGTGCGGTGCGATCCAGCCACCGGTGTAGGCAAAACCGCCGGCCAGGACCAGGACCACGGCCCCGATGGCACCCAGGCGGCATGGCACGCAGATGCGCGCCCCTTGATGTGGAGATGTTTCAGACAATGCGGACTCCCGATGAGTGAAGACTCACCGGGTATACGCAGGGGCGGATCAGCTATTCCATCACACCCGAAAAAAAACGCAGGTCGGCCCTGCGTCTCCCCAGGCTTTCAAACCCCTTCCGCATTGCTGGTGCCGGAGTGTTGCCTGTTGCCTCAGGCCTTCTCGCGATGAATCATCAGCGGGCCAAACGATTGCGTCACGGGCATCACCTCGACAAAGTTGATGTTGACGCGTGCCGGCAGCGTGGCGGCCCAGAACACCGTCTCGGCAATATCGTCAGGCACGAGCGCTTCGGTGCCTTCATACACCTTGCCAGCGCGAGCCTGGTCGCCATTGAAGCGCACCGACGAGAATTCGGTGCCGCCCACCAGACCCGGGGCCACGTCGGTCACGCGTACGCGCGTGCCGAGCAGGTCGGCGCGCAGGTTCAACGTGAAGTGGCGCACGAACGCCTTGGTGGCGCCATAGGCATTGCCGCCGGGATACGCATAGGCGCCGGCAGTAGAACCGATATTGATCACATGGCCGCGGTTGCGGGCCACCATGCCGGGCAAGATCGCTCGCGTCATGTACATCAGGCCCTTGACGTTGGTATCGACCATCGCGTCCCAGTTATCGAGGTCGGCATTCTGTGCCGCCTCCAGACCCAGGGCCAGGCCAGCGTTGTTCACCAGCAGGTCCACTTCGGCGAATTCGGCCGGCAGGCCCGCCACGGCGGCGGCCACGGCGTCGCGGTCGCGTACGTCGAGCACCAGCGGCAGCACCTTGTCGCGGCCCAGCTCGTCGGCCAGGGCCTGCAGCCGGTCTTCACGACGGCCGGCGGCGATGACACGATGGCCGGCCGTGGCAAAACGCCTGGCAATGGCAGCGCCGAATCCCGCGGTGGCACCGGTGACAAATACGATCATGTTTGCTCTCCAACTTTGAGACAGGTTCGGCCACGGATACTACACCGTTGCGCGCACGGTCGTGGCGCAGGGCAGACATCACAAACATGGCGCGGAAAAAATCGACTGCACCCTGTGAATTCAAGTCATTTCTGGAATCGATAACGGACGACTACCCTGTCCATACCGCATAACGAAAGAAGAATCATGACTTCGAAGACACTGCCGATTACCGCCTTGATCCCTGCCTTGTTGCTCGCTCCCGCGCTTGCCTGGAGCACGCCGGCGCCCGTGAGCCCCGATGCCAGGCTGTTTGGCGCTCCGGCACCGAGCGAGACCGTGACGCGCACGGTGACGATCGCGCCCGGCATCCATCATGTGCGTGTGGCATCGGGAGAGTCGGTGGCGCTGCGCGCCGGCGACCGCACCGTGGCATGGACCTTCCTGCAGGCCACGCAAGGCCGGACGATGAACCTTGGGCTGTTGATGCCGGACGTGCCACAGGCCAGCGATGTCTACGTTCACATCGAACCCAGCCTGGTGTACAGCGCGGGCTGAGCGCCCTGCCCGCCGGACCTAGCGTCGCGCGAGCAACGGCTGCGCAAGGCTGGCGAACAGCAGCCCCAGCGCGCCCCACATCACGGCCTGGATACCGAATGCGGCCACCCGGTACTGCCACAGCAGCACCGCCGGGAAATGCCCGGGGATCTCGTTGATTTCCGGCAGCACCACCTGTGCCAGTGCCGTCAGGACCAGGAACAGTGCGCCTGCGCCCAGCCATGCGCGCCACGCGCCGACACGAACCACGAACCTGCGGGCCAGCACGAGCGCAATCACCATGGCTGCCAGCGACAGGCCAATCATGGTGAAGAACAGTGCGGTACGCATGCCGATCGTCGACGGATCGCCTACGCCCGGAGGATTGGGTGGGTACTTGAGGAAGGGAACCAGGACGATGGCGATATAGCCGAGCAACGCCAGCATCAGCGATGTGGCGCGCGCACCGATGGCGCCAACGCGGCCGTACACGGCGGCAAAGCCCAACGCAAACAGCCCGCCGACGGCGCTGCCGAACACACCAAGCCCGACCAGCAGGCCAAGCCCCGACTGCACGTCGCGGCTGACCAGCTCCGGCATCTCATGCGCGTGGCTGCCGCCCATCGCCTCGGCCATCTGTTCCTCGACGGCAATCGCAGCCTCTACCTGGGGCTCGCCAACCATCTTTGCAAAACCAAAGGCCAGCACGCTGGCCAGAAAGCCCGCGAGCATGCCGCGGACCAGCAGACTTCTTACCATGCGCGCGCTTCCTCAGTGGCAGGGAAAGCCGAGCAGATGCCGCCCATCGTGGACGAACTCATGCACATACATGGTATTGAAGATCGCCATGGCACCTTCTTCCACGCCGACGAAATAGATGGCCAGCAGCATCAGTACCGTGCCGAACACGGCCCATGGCAGCAGTTCGCGCAGCGGGATCGAGATTGGTGCGATGTTCGGCGCGATGGTGGGCGTGAACGTAGCGCTTGCGTGCAAGTTGTTTCTCCTTGAGGATGACGCGTCCCGTAACGGATGTTGGCTCGGTGAGAAGGTCTGACTTGTCAATCCGCATTGTCGAAACAACCTGCGGATCAAGATACAGTGGCGCGACCGTGCCGGATTCCCACCGGCTTCCTCTCATCGGAATCCGTGCATTCTAGTCGACTCGAAGACCGACCGCATGACAATCCGCATCTCACTGCTTTGCCTGCCCGCCACCGCCGCCCTGCGTGCGGGACGCTTCCCGGCCGATGAACCGCTCGATGCCGAGCAAACCGACGGACTCGCCACCCTTGCCGCATCCGCGGCATTTTCATTTGAAGCGCCGGATCGGGTCCTGTGCAGTCCGATGCGATGCGCGCGCGATGCGGTAGGTGCGCTGGGGTTCGAGGCACATGCCGAAGCTGCGCTGCGCGAGATGGACTATGGCCGCTGGGCCGGACTGTCGCTCAAGGAGGTTGGCGAGGCAGAGCCCGACGCGCTTGCGGCATGGTTATCCGATCCATCGGCTGCCGCGCACGGCGGCGAATCGCTGCGCGTGCTACTGGCACGCGTGGCACATTGGGCCGCCGACTATCCGTGGGGACCGGGACACACGCTGGTCATGACCCATGCCAGTGTGATCAAGGCCTTTGTCGTCCAGCTGTTGCAGGCGCCCGAACAGGCGTACCGGCAACTGGATATCGCGCCGCTCACGCTGACTACCGTGTCGGTGCACCAGGGCCAGTGGCGGCTGGCCTCGGCCGGCGTGCCGGCGTACTGAGCCGGCCTATACTGAGCGGCCTATTGAGCCGGTGGCGGCGGAGCTTGTGGCGCTGGCTGGATCGGGCAGTCGCCCTGGCCGCCGGGCTGCCCGGTATTCCTGAAGGTGACCATCAGCCGGCTGTCCTTGGCCATCATGAGCGTGTTGCCATAGGTCACTGTGGGCATGAATGCGATATCGGGCGCCACCGACACCGGCGCTGCCTTGGCCGCATCGATACTTAGCACGAGCTCCACCGTATAAGACTCCACCCCGGTACGCTGGCCCTGCGGGGTCTGTGCGAACTTCTGCTGGAATGCACACACGTCGCTGACGATGGCGTCGAGCGCAGCCTGGATCGGCACCGTCTTGCCAGGAGGAATCGGCGCCGTGTTGCAGCCGGCCAGCAACATCGACGCAAGACATGCGAAAACGGCGAGACGCGGGGACTCGGTCATCGTCATCTGCTTTTCTCCTGTACGGCATGTGCCGTCCAATCGAAGCACTCTAGCGCCGGGCTGTTCCATGCTCCATTGGCCAAAAGGCCAATGGAGCATGGGCGGAGCACCGCAAGCGCTGGTTACGCCCGTGGTGGTCTCCCCTACTCCCGCACGGCGGGAGAGGTGCGGGGGAGAGGGCAGCATATCGAGGGCATCAAAAACAAAAACCCCGCAAGACGTGGGTCTTGCGGGGTTCGATGCCCATGCAGCGATGGGCAGGCGTCAGTGCCGACCAGCTTAGCCGACGAACGCCTTTTCCAGCACGAAATGGCCCGGATGGCTCATGTTGCCTTCGACAAAGCCACGCGCTTCGAGCAGCGTGCGAACTTCCTTGAGCATGTCGGGGCTGCCGCAGAGCATGACGCGGTCGTTCTCGGTCGAGAACCCGGGCACGCCCAGGCGATCGAACAGTTCGCCCGATTCGATCATGTCCGTGATACGGCCACGGTTCTCGAATTCCTCGCGCGTCACGGTCGGGAAATAGGCCAGCTTTTCGCTGACCAGTTCGCCCAGGTACTCATGCTTGGGCAAATGCTCCTGGATCAGTTCGCGATAGGCCAGCTCTTCAACGAAGCGGCAGGTATGCGTCAGCACGATCTTGTCGTACCGCTCATAGATATCGGGATCACGAATGATCGACAGGAACGGCGCCAGCCCGGTGCCAGTGGCCAGCAGCCAGAGCGTCTTGCCCGGCAGCAGGTTGTCTGCCAGCAGCGTGCCGGTGGCCTTCTTGCCAACGAAAATCGAATCGCCTTGCTGCAGATGCTGCAGGCGCGAGGTCAACGGGCCGTCCGGCACCTTGATGCTGAAGAACTCCAGCGTTTCCTCGTAATTGGCGCTTGCAATGCTATAGGCACGCAAAAGCGGCTTACCTGACACTTCCAGGCCAACCATGGCGAACTGGCCGTTTTCGAAACGGAAGCCGGGATCGCGCGTGGTGGTGAAGCTGAACAGCGTATCGGTCCAGTGGTGGACGGAAAGAACGGATTGTTGGTTGAGATTGCTCACGGGAGAACACGCCGGGGGGGTAAAACACCCGGAAATTGGACGGAATCCGTAACCATGCCACAAAAATGGCCGGAAGCTCGGAAGGACCCTGCTTCCAGTAGTGAAATGAGGCCCTTAGCGCACTAAATATGACTGTTACTTACTTTTTGTCAATCACTTTTCGACATACTGCTTGCCGAGCACCATGGTGCCACCGCTGACCCCGAGGAACACCAGCCAGGTCGATTCGAACGTTGGGTAGGTCAGGTTCTGCGCCACATGCACGATGCCCACCACCAGCAGCATCAGGTTCACGATCACGGCCTGCAGCCGGTGGATCTGCTGCTTGTCGTCGGCAAACCCGGTGACGAGGTCATGCAGGAAGCCACCCGATGGCTCGAACGGGTGGCCGCCGAAATTCTGGTCCACCGCGAATGAGGCCCCGGTCGTGCCCACGCTGATGCCGAGCAGTACCAGCACGGAACCGTCGATGGGCGGCAGGTCACCATAGATGACCCACAGGAAAACACCCGCGCAGACCGCGAACGCGAACCAGAGTGCCAACTGCACGCGGGTCAGGCTGAACGTGGCACGCACGGGCATCCATTCCTGCTGGCGCAGCACCAGACCGGCAATCGTCATCGATTCGTCGCGCGGGTCGGGCAGCCTTCCGGACAATGCAGCATTTGCCGCATGCGCCGCGCGCGCGCAGGCAGCCGGATCATCGGCTACAAATCCAGCGTTCTGCGCGGCAAGCACCGACAATGCGGCCGAGGTCCAGTTGGCGGCGCCACCATCGCTATCAGGCTCATCGCGACCGCGCCGCATCTCGGCCCTCACCTGCCGCCTCAACACCATGGCCGTGCGCCACCAGGCCGGCGTCGGCGCATCGCGAAAGACATCGCTGGCGGCGCCGCGCCGTACGAACACCAGCAGCAGGGCTACCACCACGGCCAGCGCAATCCATGGCATGGCGGCGTGCGTCACCGCAACGCGCAGATTGCCCTGCGTCGCGGTATAGGCAAGCGAGGCGGTGCCGCCATCCCACCCCAGGCCCACGCTGAGCCCGTCCTGGCTGGTCAGGCCAACCGTGCGGTAGAGCATCGCCCACAGCTTCTGACTATCCTTGCCTGCATCGACATGAAAGCGCAGTGTCGAAAAATTGCCATCATCTTCACGCGCAATCAGCCTGCCGTTGCGCCCCATGTCGATGCCGTTCAGGAATAGCCGGACCTGATCCGGAACCGCGCTCGCATCCGCTGCTGCAGCCAGCAGCGACGCCGTGTCGACCGCCACGCGAACATCGCCGGCCCCGACCAGCGTGCCGGCCGGATCCGGCTTGTCCATCGATTTGGCCACCGGTCCGCCGCAGTGCCTCGACGGCGCAACATCCTTCTCGCTGGTGAACCAGTCGGTTTTCTCAAGCACCTCGGCACATTGAATGGCAATCAGCTGTCGCGCGGGCGCCGACGACTTTGGCATGCCCGCTTCGGTCTGGGCCATGACGCCGCCATCGAAAAAGACCAGCGCGTGCGCGCACGCCAACCCGGCAAGCATTCCGATTCGCATATCCCGGCCTCCGCATGGTCGATGCGATCGGGACGAATCTGACAAACAAGAAAAAAACGTCATCTTCGTCGCGATCGATCCTATGCCACTAGTGATAGGACGTTCCTGAGTCCGATGCCAATGACCTCGATGCGGCTTTTCGCTTGAGAAAAACGCAAGCAAAGCAGTCAGAAAACTCGTTTGTCGCCACGCCATCCAGATACGACTATCCAGTCAACGCACGGCAACGCGCATCGCATCGACAAAGGAGACTCTCTTGCCAACCACCGCCTCAACCATCCCAGCCACCCCTTCCCTATGGAGTTCGGATGCCCAGCCCAGGCTGCTGGCATCGCGCCACCACACCACCGGCGAATGGCTGTTCCCTGCCCTGCCCGCGCATTCACCGCTCGCCCCGGACCATGCCACGGTGCCGGTGACCGGCATCGGCACGGTCTACAGCTTCACCGTGATTCATCCCGCGCCTAAAACGGGCTTGCCGCCCTACGCGCTGGGCTACGTCGACTTCGACGGCCCGCTGCGCATCTTCGGCCGCCTGCAGGGCAAGGCGCGCCCGGCAATCGGCGACCGCTATGCACCGCAGGCCGATGACACCTACGGCTACGTTTTCCAGGCAATCCAGGACTGAGCGAAATCATGCAAGACATCTACATTTCCGGCGGCGCCATGACGACCTTTGGCCGGCACACCGGCGTACTGGCGCCGGAACTGGCGCAACAGGCCATCCTCAAGGCCGTCGACGACGCCGGTATTGCGCTCGATGACATCGAAGCGGTGTACTGCGCCAATGTGCTCGGCGGCATGATTCTTGGCCAGTTGATCGTGCGTGACCTGGGACTGCGTGGCATACCGGTCTATAACGTCGAGAACGCTTGCGCCAGTGGCGCCACCGGCGTGCACCTTGCCCGCCACGCGTTGCTGGCGCAGCAGTACTCCACCGTGCTTGTCTTCGGCATAGAGCAATTGACAGCGCTGGGCGGAGGCACCATCCCGATGCAGCGCAATGACGCCAAGACCGATCTTTACGCAACGGCAGGCATGGTCCTTCCGGCGGTCTATGCCATGCGCGGCACCCGCTTCCTGCATGAACGCGATGCCTCGGCCGCAGACCTTGCCACGGTGGCCGTCAAGAACCGCCATCATGGCTCGCTGAATCCGTTCGCGCAGCAACGCAGCGAGACCACGCTCGAGGAAGTATTGGCCTCGCGCATGATCGCCGATCCGCTGACGCTGCTGCAGTGCTGCCCGTCACAGGTAGATGGCGCCGCTGCCGTGGTCATGACCACGCGACGCCCAAGCCAGACCAGGCCAGTCAAGGTACTTTCCTCGGTCGTGGTGTCGGGCATGCGCGAACAGGCCGATGACGACATCCTCGACGCTGAAATCACCGCCCGCGCCGCACGACAGGCCTACGAGCAGGCCGGCCTTGGACCGGACGATGTCAACGTGGTGGAACTGCACGACGCGTTCACGATCGCCGAACTGCTCTATTACGAAGCGCTGGGCCTGGCCAAACCGGGCGATGCCGTGCCGCTGCTGCGTTCAGGCGCCACGCGACTCGGCGGCCGCGTCCCGGTAAATCCGAGCGGCGGTCTGCTGGCAAAAGGACATCCGCTTGGCGCCACGGGGATCGCACAGATGGTGGAAGTCATGTGGCACCTGCAGGACCGGGCCGACGGCCGCCAGGTAGCCAATGCCCGTATCGGCCTCACGCAATGCACGGGCGGCGGCATCGCCGGCGTTGACCATGCCGCGTCGTCGGTACATATCCTCGGAGCCTGACATGAGCACGTCTTCCACATCTTCCACCGACTCCCGGCAGGTTGCCGTCATCACCGGCGCGGCGCGCGGCATCGGCCTGGGCATCGCCACGCGTCTGGCTGCGTCGGGCATGGCCGTAGCGTTGCTCGATCGCGATGCCGCGGCGCTGTCAGATGCGGTGGCCGGCCTGATACACGACGGCCATCGGGCCATGGGCGTTACGGTCGACCTGACCGATTCCGCAGCGGTCAACCAGGCGTTCGAGCACGTGACCGCCACGCTGGGACCCGTCGATTGCCTTGTGAACAATGCTGGCGTGGTGCGCGACATGCGCTTTCTCAAGATGCGCGACGAGGATTGGGATGTAGTGGTCGATACCAATCTGCGCGCCCAGTTCCTGTGCTGCCGCGCCGCGCTGCCCGGCATGGTCGAGCGCGGCCACGGGCGCATCGTCAATATCTCATCGCGTGCCTGGCTCGGCGGCTTCGGCCAGGCCAACTACTCCGCGGCCAAGGGCGGCGTGGTCAGCCTGACCCGGTCGCTGGCGATTGAATTCGCGGCAAAGGGCATTACGGTCAACGCCATTGCACCGGGCATCGTCGACACGCCGCTGTTCCGGACCTTTGCGCCAGACGTGCAAACGCGGCTGCAAAAGTCGGTGCCGGTGCAGCGCATTGGCAGCGCGGAAGACATCGCCAATGCGGTCAGCTTCTTCGTCGACCCGGCGGCATCGTACGTAACCGGCCAGACCCTTTATGTCTGCGGCGGGCGCAGCCTGTCGTCGCCAAGTGTGTAAGGAGCCGCGATGACCGTACATATGAACCTCGATGGCGCAGTGGCCGTGTTGACCATCGACCGGCCCGACGCGCTGAACGCGCTGGACCTCACCACGTTGCGTGCATTACGCCAGCACCTTTGCGAAGTCCGCGACCGCCCCGACGTCCATGTCGCCGTTCTCACCGGCGCCGGCACGCGGGCGTTCTGCGCGGGCGCCGATCTCAAGGGTACCCAGTCATCGCCGGCCAGTTACGCCGAGGCGTTGTTCCAGGCTCCCGATCCCGCAGCCGAACTCGGCCTGTATATCCGGCTGATGGACCTGGGCGGCCTGCAATGCTGGAAGCCGACGATTGCGGCAATCAACGGGCACTGCCTTGGCGCAGGCCTCGAGATCGCGCTCCAGTGCGATATACGGGTGGCCGCCACGCAGGCCAGCTTTGGGCTGCCCGAGGCGCGTGTGGGCTCGATTCCCGCGGTCTCGGGACTGCATCGGCTGCTCAAGGCCGTGCCCTCGGCACATGCGATGCAGATGGTCCTGACCGGTGAGCGTATCGACGCAGCCGAGGCCGCGCGTATCGGGCTGGTTTCCGAAGTCGTTGCGTCGGAGCACCTGATCGATCGCGCACTCGCACTGGCACACAAGGTGGCAGGCAACGCGCCACTGGCCGTGCAGGCCGTGAAGAAGCTCGCACGCCAGACCGCACATCTGGGCGAGGCCGATGCGCAGGACCTGACCGAGCTCTACTGGGGCGCGCTGCGCGACACCGCGGACCGCATCGAAGGACGCAAGGCATTCGCCGAAAAGCGTCAACCGCGGTTCACCGGCCGCTAGACACTGCGCGCGGTTACCCACCATTACCGATTCCAACAAGACAGGAGACCAATATGAACATCCGATCCGCAACCCGCAGACTACGACATGTACTGCGCCTCGCCGGCCTCGTCGGCATCGCGGCCTACGCCGCCAGTGCTGCCGCTCCGGCCGCGGCGCAGGCACCGTTCCCGTCCAAGCCAATCACGCTCGTGGTGCCGTTTGCGCCAGGCGGCGGCAATGACATCCTGGCCCGGCTGATCGCACCGAAGATGAGCCAGCAACTCGGGCAACCGGTGATCATCGAGAACAAGCCCGGTGCCGGTGGCAACCTCGGGGCGGACTACGTCGCGCATGCCGCGCCCGATGGCTACACGCTCGTGATTGCGTCGAGCCAGGTCACGATGAATCCGTACCTCGACATGAAGGTGCCATTCAATATCGAGCGGGACTTCGAACCGGTCGGCCGCATCGGCTCGGTACCGCTGATGCTGGTATCGAACACCACGCAGCCGTACAAGACGCTGAAGGAATTCGTCGATTTCACCCGCGCCAATCCGGGCAAGGTCAGCTACAGCAGTCCTGGCCCCGGCACGCCGCAACACCTGGCTGGCGAGGTGTTTGCCAAACTCAACAAGACCGACCTGCTGCATGTGCCATACCGTGGCACGGGGCCATCGATCTCCGATCTGATGGGCAACCAGGTACAGGTCTCCTTTGCGACCTTCGCATCGGCCATCCAGTATGTAAAGGCTGGCAAGCTCCGTGCACTTGGCATCGCCGGTCAACGCCGGACGCCGTTGATGCCAGACCTTCCCACCTTTGCGGAAGCCGGACTCAAGGGATACGACGTCGAACTCTGGTACAGCATGCTGGCCCCGGCCAAGACGCCGCGCGCCGTGGTGGACAAGCTCAACAGTGCCTTGCTGGCCGCGCTGAAATCACCAGACCTGTCCGACCAGTTCACCCGGCAGGGATTCGAGGTCAAGGGCTCCACGCCCGATGAACTCAAGGCCTATATCAGCCACGAGCTCGCACGCTGGCAGCGCGTGATCTCAGAGAACCATATCAAGGTGTCCATGTGAACCCGCTCCTTCTCGACAACCCCCTGCTCGAATCGCTCGGTGTTGAGCTTATCGATGTCGGGCCTGGTACCTGCACTCTCGAACTTGCGATCGAACCGCGGCATCTGAATCGCCAGCGCACGCTGCAAGGCGGCGTGAGTGCCACGATGCTCGATGCGGCCTGCGGCTACGCCGGCTTGCAGCAGGCTGATGGTGCCTTGGGCCATGCCGTCACGTTGATGCTGTCGATCAGCTATCTCGGCAAAGTGAGCAGCGGGCGCGTACGCGCCAGCGCCACGGTCACCCACGCTGGACGCAATATCTATTTCTCGTCGGCCGAACTCGTTAGCGATACGGACGGATGCATCGCTACCGCACAAGGCACGTTCAAACGGGCACAGGAGTTACCGCCATGCTGAGTCATGCGCTCGAAGGACTGACCGTGATCGACTTCACGCAGATCGCCGCTGGGCCGATCTCCACCATGCTGATGGCTGACATGGGCGCGCGCGTGATCAAGGTAGAGCCGCCTGCCGGTGAACTCGGACGCGGACTCGGGCCGGGATGGATTGGAGACGAGGGTGGCAACGAGGCTAACAAGGAAAGCGCCTTGTTCCATGCCTTCAACCGGAACAAGGATGGTATTGCGCTCGATCTCAAGACGCCCGATGGCCTTGCGGTGGCGCGGCGGCTGATCGCCAGCGCGGATATCGTGGTCGAAAGCATGCGTCCCGGCGTGATGGAGCGGCTCGGGCTGGGCTATCCGCAACTGGCCGCCGAGCATCCGGCACTGATCTACTGCTCGATCTCCGCCTATGGCCAGACCGGCCCTTACGCGGACCGCGCCGGGGTGGACGGCATCCTGCAGGCCGATGCGGGACTGATGAGCCTGATCGGCATGGCGGACAGCGAACCATGCAAGGTTCAGGCGCCGGTGGTCGACGTGATGACCGGCTATGTGGCAGTGGTCGGCGTCCTCGCCAAACTGGCGCAACGCCAGCGCGACGGCAAAGGCGGCCATCTGGATGTGAACCTGCTCAACTCCGCGCTGGCGCTCCAGCAGTCGTCATTGACCAGCTACCTGGCCGACCGCGAACTGCCGGCACGCACGGGCAGTGCAGCGCCCTACTCGGCACCGAACCAGGCATTCCGAACCGCGGATGGCTGGATCATGGTGGCCGCCTACATGCCCGACCGCTGGCGCCGGCTTTGCGAGACGCTGGACCTTGGCGACCTGACCGACGACGCGCGTTTCGCGACCTCGCCCATGCGCGTGGCGAACCGTGCCGCGATGGTCGACGCATTGACCCGGCGGTTTGTCACGCGCACCACGGCGGCGTGGCTTGCGGCGTTGCAGGCTGTGGATATCCTCTGCGCGCCGGTGGCCACCTACGCCGATGTGGTGGACCATCCACAGGTAGCGGCTAACCGGATGATTGACGAGGTCGCGCATCCAACGCTGGGATCGATCCGCATGCCGGCCTTCCCGATCTGCAGTGCCAGCGCCAATGCACGGCCGGCGCGCCCGGCGCCTGCCTGTGGGCAAGATACCGCCACGGTCCTGCAGAGGTTTGGATTCGACGCGGAGCAGATCGCCACGCTGGCCGCGCGCGGCGCTATTGCTTGCCACGTTCGCGCGGACACGCCAGCCATGACGCCCTAGCCCGGGCTAGGCAGGCGGGTCCTGCTCGAACTGCGCGAGCAGCCATTTGCGGAACGTCGCCATGCTGGCGCTTTCGCTGCGGTCAGCAGGTGTGACAAGGTAGTAGGTAAAGTCGCCCATATCCACGGCCTTGCGGAACGGCGCCACGAGCTTGCCCGAACCAAGGTCGTCTTCCACCAGAAAGCGTTGCGCGATGGCGAATCCCTGCCCTTCGAGTGCAGCCGCATAGGCCATCGCCGAACTCTGATAGGTCATGCCGCTGCGCGCATCGACCTCGCCATCGACCTTCGCCGCAGCAAGCCAGCAGGCCCAATCGTCAGGACGTGCAATCGAGTGGAGCAGCACCTGGCGCTGCAGGTCCGCCGGCTTGCGGACTTTTTTTGCCACCGTCGGACTGCACACCGGCACCAGGATGTTGGATACCAGCCGGTGGGCATTCGCGCCGCTCCACTTGCCATCACCAAGACGTATCGCTCCATCGATGTCCTCGCGACGAAAGTCAACCGGGTCGAGCGACGCCGTCAGCAGCACCTCGATGCCGCTATTGGCCGCATGAAAGCTCGATAGCCGCGGAATCAGCCAGCGCATGGCGAACGTCGTGTAGGCCCGCACCTTCAATTGCGTGCGACGTGTGCGCCGTGTCAGACGGACCGTGGCTTCGCGCAGGACATCCATCGATTTGGTCACCGCTCGATAGTATTCCTCGCCCGCGCGCGTCAACGCGATCTGCCGGTGACCGCGCACCAGCAGTGCAATACCCAGTGCATCCTCGAGCGTGCGGATCTGGCGGCTGACGGCGCCCGGCGTGACGTGCAGCTCTTCGGCGGCAATCGTGATGCTCAGCCGGCGCGCCACCACTTCGAAGGCCCGGATCGCATTGAGAGGAGGAAGACGGTCCATGGCGTGGATTCTGGCATGTGGTTGAGAAATACTCAATCGAAGTGCGCTCCTTCATTCAGGCGCCCACACCACGCCGCCCCACGCCGCACCACGCCGGCTCACGCCGAGATGTAGAGACATTTACGCGCCAACGCAGGCCCAGCGCAGGCAATTACTCAGACCAGTCGAGCGTCCTTGAAAAAGTCGGCGATGTGAATACAGTTAGAGCGCACCGCCCCGCTCCCCGAAAGGAGAAAGCGCAATGGAAAGCCCCGCAAACCTGTCCGACGAACGCGCGGATGCCAGGCCTGACGATGGACGCGATGGACGCGATACATCGCCGGCCTATCCCCTGACACTGAACGTCAACGGCACCGTGCACCGCCTGACCGTTGCGGCCAATGCGATCCTGCTCGACACCCTGCGCGATCAGCTGCACCTGACCGGCACCAAGAAGGGGTGCGACCATGGCCAGTGCGGCGCGTGCACGCTGCTGGTCAACGGTGTCTCGGTCAACGCATGCCTCTCGCTATCCGTCATGCACGACGGCGACGAGATCACCACGGTCGAGGGACTGTGCACCGATGGCTGCCTGCACCCCGTGCAACAGGCCTTCTGGGATCACGACGCTTACCAGTGCGGTTATTGCACCGCAGGCCAGTTGATGAGTGCCGTGGGTATCCTGCAGGACCAGCGGATTCCACCCGACGATGCCGCGGTACGCGAGGCGATGAGCGGAAACATCTGCCGTTGCGGGGCATACAAGAACATTGTGGCCGCCATCCAGGATGCGCGCGGGAAGATCGGAAGGAAAGCCTGATGAGAAACTTCGACTATGCGCGGGCCGACAATGTCGAACAGGCCATCGCGCTTTACGCACGCGGCGGCACGGTCTACCTGGCCGGTGGAACCACCTTGCTGGACTTGATGAAGCTCGACATCATGCAACCGGCCCATGTGGTGGACATCCACAAGCTCGGGCTCGATCAGATCGAAATGCTCGATGGCAACCGGGTGCGGATCGGCGCGATGGTGAGCAACACCGAGCTCGCGCGACATGACCATATCCGCAAGCACTATCCGTCACTGTCGGAAGCGCTGCTGTCAGGCGCCAGCACTCAGTTGCGGAACAAGGCGACAACCGCCGGAAACGTGATGCAACGCGCGCGCTGTGGCTATTTCCGCGACGGCATATCGCCTTGCAACAAGCGCGAGCCGGGGTCCGGTTGCGCCGCCATCGATGGTTTGAACCGCAACGTGCATGCCGTGCTGGGCGGCAGCGCGCAGTGCATCGCCGCCCACCCGTCGGACATGTGCGTGGCCATGGTGGCGATCGGCGCCACGGTTCACGCCCAGGGCCCGCAGGGCAAGCGCGATATCGCATTCGCGGACTTCCACCTGTTGCCAGGCGACACGCCATGGAAGGAACACGCGCTGGAGGCCGGCGAGATCATCACGCACATCACGCTGGATGCCCCTATGCCAGGCGCAAGATCCGCTTACCTGAAACTGCGTGACCGCGGCTCGTATCAGTTCGCGCTGGCGTCCAGCGCCGTGGTGATCGCACTCGATGGCGGGACGGTCCGCGACATCCGCATCGCGCTCGGGGGTGTCACCACCAAGCCGTGGCGAGCGGTGGAGGCCGAGACCGTCATGCGCGGCAAGCCAGTATCCGAGGCCCTGATTCGCCAGGCAGCCGCCGCTGCGATGTCGGGCGCGCGCTCCTACGGGCAAAACGGCTTCAAGCTCCTGCTCGGCCAGCAGGCCGTGATCCGCAACCTGACACGCCTGACCGCGTGACGCCACGCGCTTCGTCGCCGCAAGGGAGATCAGCGTGAACAACACTGCTATCGGCGCATCACCGCGCCGCATCGACGGCCGGCTCAAGGTGACCGGCGGCGCACTGTACACGGCCGACCGTGCACTGCCCGGCATGCTTCACGCCTACGGGGTGTTCAGCACCGTTGCCAGCGGCCGTATCGCCGGCATGGAACTGGACGACGCCCGCCGCGTACCCGGCGTAGCGGAAATCCTGCACCACGGCAATTTTCCAAGGCTCTACCGGACACCGAAGAGCCCCATATCGTTTGACACGATCCTGGTCGCATCGATCACCGACGAACACCGGCTGCCGTTCGAGGACGACACGATCCACTATGGCGGTCAGATGGTGGCGCTGGTGGTCGCCGACACGTTCGAGCATGCGCGCGAAGCTGCCTTTCGCATCAAGGTGCAGTACGAAAGTGGCGAGGCGATCATCGACCTCGAGCACGGCATCGAGGCCAACGGCCTGCAGGAGGCTGGCCAGGCCTATTCGCGCGGCACGCCGGAGTCCGCTTTCGATCATTCAGCGGTCAAGGTCGATGCGGTGTACCGTACGCCCGTGGAGGTGCACAACCCCATGGAAATGCATGCCACGCTGGCGTGGTGGGATGACGAAGCCTTGCATCTGTACGAGGCCACCCAAGGGGCGACCGTGCATCGCAATACGATTGCGCAGATCTTCGGCCTGATGCCAGAGAACGTGACCGTCGATGCACCGTTTATCGGTTCCGGCTTCGGTGCGAAACTGTTCCTGTGGCCGCATTCGGTGGCGGCCAGCGCCGCCGCGCGGATGACCGGTCGTCCGGTCAAGCTGGTGGTGCCGCGCGCGGCAATGTTTACCACCACGGGGCAGCGGCCGGAAACGCGCCAGCGCATGCGCCTGGCCGCCGGTGCCGATGGCAGGATCACATCGATCCGGCACGAGTCCGTCAACACCACGTCGTTTATCGACCAGTACGTCGAAAACTGCGGCGGCATGACCAAGAGCCTGTACGCATGCCCCCATGTCATGGCCAGCCATCACACCACCAATGTGCATCGCGGTGCGCCAACTTCGATGCGGGCTCCGGGGGCGGCACCGGGCCTGTTCGCGCTGGAATCCGCGATCGATGAACTGGCGCTGGCCTGTGGCATGGACCCGCTGCAGTTTCGTCTTGCCAATATCTCCACGCGAGATGAAAGCATGGACCTGCCGTGGTCCAGCAACCACCTGCGCGAAGCCATCGTGCAAGGCGGCCGCGCTTTTGGCTGGGACAAGCGGGATCCTCGCCCTGGCTCGATGGTCGACGGCACTGAAGTGGTCGGCTATGGCATGGCGGTATGCAACTGGGACGCATGGCGCACGCCCGCCGAGGCGCGCGTGCACCTGAACAGCGATGGCACGGCATCGGTGACTTGCGCCATCCAGGATATCGGCACTGGCATGTACACAATCGTGGCGCAGACGGTAAGCGATCTGACAGGATTGCCGTTCGAGAGAATCGACGTCCGCCTCGGCGCTTCGTCATCCCCCGCTGCGCCGGTGGCCGGTGGATCCTGGGCCACCGCCAGCGTGCTGCCCGCCGTGGCCGAGGCCACGCGTGTCGCGATTGCCCAGCTTTGCGCGTTCGCAACGCAGGACGGCGCGATGTTCACCGGCATCGCACCCGAGGCACTGAAACTGCAGGATGGCCAACTGACCGATGGCCAGCGCACCGTCGACTATGCGTCGATCCTCACCAGCCAGCGCTTTGCCAGCGCCGAAGGCTTTGCGCGTACCGGCGGCGCATCGAACCTCGACAAGGTGTCGTACATGTCGTTTGGCGCCCATTTCGTCGAGGTCCGCTGGGACCCGGGAATCTCGCGCCTGCGCGTCTCGCGCGTAGTCAGTGCCATCGATGTCGGCCGCGTCATCAATCCGGTCATGGCACGCAACCAGGTGGAAGGCGCCATTGTGATGGGCGTGGGCATGGCCCTGTTCGAGGCTGCCGAGTACGACGAACGCAATGGCATGCCGGGCAACAACAACTATGCCGAGTACGCGGTGCCGGTACACGCCGACCAACCGGAAATCGACGTGATACTGCTTGACTACCCCGACCTCGGGTTCAACGAGTTCGGCGCGCGCGGCATCGGGGAGATCGGCATTACGGGCTTGGCCGCAGCCGTTGCCAACGCCGTGTTCCACGCGACCGGCAAACGCATACGCGAACTTCCCATCACCAAGGAGAAGCTGATGGAATGAAGCGGGAATGATGCAGACGGTAGCCGCAGCCGATTGCCGCGGCGCCGTACCTTACTTCCAGAACCCTTCATGCGGCCGCGCCGCTTCGTCCTCGAGCATCGGACCGGCCACCTTCACGCGGCGTTGCCCCCGCGCAAAGACTTCGCGACATGGTAGCGAGAAGGTCGGATTCTCGGGATGATCGCCGGTCAGGCCCAGTAGCGCATGTTCCGACAGCGCGTAGACCACGCGCCCGATGCCGGTCCAGTAGATCGCGCCAGCGCACATGCAGCATGGTTCGGCACTGGTGTACAGCGTGCAGTGCGCCAACTG
The DNA here is from genome assembly GCA_963543405.1 of uncultured Cupriavidus sp. GTDB lineage: Bacteria > Pseudomonadota > Gammaproteobacteria > Burkholderiales > Burkholderiaceae > Cupriavidus. The sequence continues at coordinate 23,825 of CAUUBQ010000018.1, read as the reverse complement.
TTCCGGCGTCAGCGCACGGGCGGCCGCCGCGGCAGCCACAAGTTCCGCATGCTGGGTCGGATCGCCTTCCGGCGGCATCGAGTTGTTGCCTGCGGCAGCGATGATATTGCCTGCCTCGTCGGCGACGAGTGCCGCAAACGGATGGCGCCCGCGTTGTTTCGATTCGTCCGACAATGCAATCGACTGGCGCAGCAGATCGAGATCGAGTTGCGAGACGGTATCGGGTACGTCCGGGTTCCAGTTTGTCATGGAGATTTTCAGTCAACAGAATTGGGTTGAATGGTTGCCGACTGCAGTTTCGCATATCGATCGACGGCCAGGATGGTTATCGACATGCGGTAATCATCGTTAGCAATGCAGCGCTGGTTGGATACGCTGAGAGGCTTGAATCACGCCGATCCATCGTACCGCCATGCCACAAGGCACCGGACAACTTGCCCTCGGGGCCTTTCTTTACCCCTCCGGCCATCACATTGCCGCCTGGCGTCATCCGCAGGCCCGGGCGGACGGTGGCACGGACTTGCGCTTCTATGCCGACCTTGCGCGGGCCGCGGAAGCCGCAAAGTTCGACCTGATTTTCCTGGCCGATGGTGTCGGCACGCGCGGCGACAACGTCGAGTTCCTGAGCCGCGTGGCCCACAACTACCAGGCGCAGTTCGAGCCGATCACCTTGCTGTCGGCGTTATCGGTCGTCACCGAGCGTATCGGCCTCGTGGCCACGGCGTCAACCTCGTTCAACGAGCCGTATCATATCGCGCGCAAGTTCGCGTCGCTCGATCATCTGTCCCGCGGCCGCGCCGGCTGGAACGTGGTCACCACAGGCAACGATCACGAGGCCCGCAATTTCAACCGCGACCACAACTTTCTGCACGCCGACCGCTACACGCGCGCCACGGAGTTCGTCGACGTCGTAACAGGACTATGGGATAGCTGGGAAGACGATGCCTTCCTGCGCGACAAGTCCGCTGGCGTCTATTTCGACCGCGACAAGCGCCATGTACTGCACCACAACGGCGAGCATTTCAAGGTGCAGGGACCGCTCAATGTCTCGCGCCCGCCGCAAGGACACCCGGTGGTCGTGCAGGCCGGATCCTCCGAAGCCGGCAAGGAGCTTGCGGCGCGAAGCGGCGAGGTCGTCTTCACGGCCCAGCAGACCCTGGATGAAGCGGTCGCGTTCTACGCCGACCTCAAGTCACGGCTGCCCCGTCATGGCCGCACGGCTGATGACCTCAAGATCATGCCGGGCGTATTCCCCGTCGTGGGTGCATCCGAGGCGGAGGCGCAGGAAAAATTCGAGCAGTTGCAGGCGCTGATCGACCCTGTGGTGGGATTGACGCTGGTTTCGAACCTGACCGGCGGGTTCGATCTGTCGTCCTTTCCGCTCGACGGACCGATTCCCGACCTACCCGAAACCAATGGCACCAAGAGCCGCCAGCAGCTGGTGGTGGACCTGGCCCGCCGCGAGAACCTGACGATTCGCCAGCTCTACCAGCGCGTGGCCGGCGCGCGCGGGCATTGGCAACTGGTGGGCACCGCGACGCAGATCGCCGACCAGCTCGAAGAACGATTCCGCCACTACGGCGCGGACGGCTACAACATCATGGCGCCGTTCCTGCCCGGCGGGCTGCACGACTTCATCCGGCTGGTACTGCCGGAACTGCGCCGCCGCGGCCTGTTCCGCACCGAGTACACGGGTTCGACACTGCGTGAGCATCTCGGGCTGAAACGGCCGCCACATCCCGCCACCGTTGCGCCGCAAGCTTCCGAGCTTGCATCGCCGCTTATCACCTGAGCGGCTAACGACATGACGAATCGGCAGTTCCGGTTGCAGGGTTATCAACCTACGATGACCAGTCTCCTTCATGCATCCAATTCCAGTCCCATCCGATCGTCATGCGTTTCTTTCCTGCCTTCCCCGCGCCCGTGCGCGCCGCACTAGTGGCGCTGGCAGCGCTGCCCGTACTTCACGTCACCGCCGCGACCGCGTCGGCACAACAACCGTTCCCGTCGAAGCCGATCAATTACGTGGTGCCCTATACGCCCGGCGGCACCAATGACAACGTTGCCCGGATCATCACCAAGCGTCTGGCCGAGAAAGCCGGACAGCCGGTGGTCATCGAGTACAAGGCCGGTGCGGGCGGCACGCTCGGCGCGGGCTATGTGGCTGCGTCGCCGGCAGATGGCTACACGTTGCTCAATACGTCGATTGGCAATCTCGCTATCGCGCCGCAACTGATGACCGTTAGGTTCGATCCATTCCACGATCTCGTTCCCGTAGCCTATATTGGCAACTCGCTTGCAACCGTGGCCATCAACCCGTCGTTGCCGATCCGCACGCTACCGGAACTGATCGCTTATGCGCGCGCCAATCCTGGCAAGCTCACGTTTGCCAGTTCGGGCAACGGCACGCCGGGGCACCTGGCCGGCGAACTACTCAAGCGTCAGGCCGGCATCGACATCCGCCACGTGCCCTACAAGGGCAGCGCACCCGCCGTGGCCGATGTGGTAGCCGGTCACGTCGATCTGGTATTCGATCCGCTCAGCACACAGTTCATCAAGCAAGGCAAGCTGCGCGCGCTGGCCTACTTCGGCGGCGCACGTTCGCCGGACCTGCCGAACGTGCCCAGTATTCGCGATGCCGGCGTCAAGGGCTGGGAAGACTCCCTGGCCGGCGCGTTCTTTATCACCGCCCCTCGCAACGTTCCGCCCGACGTGCTAGCGAAACTGCGCCAGTGGATTGGCGAGATCCTGGCCGAGCCGGATACCGTAGCCGCACTGAGCCGCGTCCAGGTGGACGTGCAGATCCTGACGCCCGAGCAGACCTCGCAACGGATCCGCCAGGTGCACGAGATTGCTGCGCGCGTGGTGGCTGATCGCACCATGCAGGGCAATTGAGCCGGGACGATCATGAAACTCGGATTGTTCCTGCTCGCGGCCGGGCATCATGCGGCCGGCTGGCGGTATCCCGGCGCCGAATCCGGCACCGAGAATATCGACCTGGTGGTGCGCATGACCCAGGCCGCCGAGCGCGCGAAGTTCGACATGGTGTTCTTTGGCGACCGTCTGCTGACGTCCGCCGACGCCCATCCGTCCATGATCACGCGGCCCGATCCACTGGCGATGCTGGCAGCGCTGTCGATGGTGACCACGCATGTCGGGCTGGCCGCCACCGCATCCACAACCTATAGCGAACCGTTCAACCTTGCGCGCACGCTGGCTACCGTCGACAAGCTGTCGCACGGCCGCGCGGCGTGGAATATCGTGACCACCTTCGCCGATGGCTCGGTGAATTTCAGCCGCAGCCGCCACCCCGATCATGACGAACGCTACGCGATCGCGGAAGAGTTTGTCTCGGTGGTGAAGGGACTCTGGCGCTCTTGGGACCGGGATCCGTACGTCCAGGACAAGGCGCGCGGCGTCTATATCGACACCGCCAAGATGCACGCACTGAACCACGAGGGAAGGCATTTTTCCGTCGCCGGTCCGCTTAACGTCACCAACAGCGAACAGGGCCAGCCCGTGCTGATTCAGGCCGGCTCGTCGGGCCCCGGACAGGCATTGGCCGCGCGCCATGCCGAAGTGGTATTCACCGCGCAACAGGATCTCGATTCGGCGCTTGCATTCGCTACCGGTCTGCGCCGGCAAGTGGCGGAGGCGGGACGCGATCCACGGCACTGCCTGATCATGCCGGGCCTGATGCCGATCATTGGTGCGACCGAGGCGGAGGCCCATGGCAAGCTCGCGCAACTGCAATCCTTCACGGACCAGTCGAACGCGCTTGCCATCCTGGCCGAGCAACTTGCCGTCGATGTTTCCGGCTTCGCGCTCGATGAGCCGCTACCAACTTTACCCACCGACATCGTCGTGCATAGCCGCAGCGCGCTGCTGATCAAGCTGGCGCGCGAACGCAACCTGACGCTGCGCCAGCTCTATCACCTGGTGGCCAGTGCGCGCGGCCACCAGATCGTGGTCGGCACCGCGGCGCAGATCGCCGATCACATGATCGAATGGGTCGAGGCTGGTGCAGCGGATGGCTTCAATATCATGCCCGCCTACTTCCCCGGTGGATTCGCAGACTTCACGCGCGAGGTTGTGCCGATCCTGCAGGACCGTGGCGCGTTCCGGCGCGACTATGACGGTCGTACGTTGCGCGAGCACCTTGAGTTGCCGAACCCGCAGTGAGGCGGGTGGCCGCCCACGAGATCGAACCTCAACCAACACGGAGACATTGCCATGACCGACCTTCTCGACTGGTTCACGGCCACTTGCGTGGTGGTGCTCGTCTACGTGGCACTGCGCCATCCGCTGTACCCGCCGCACAAGGACGGCGACGCCTCGGATCGACCGCCGTTCAATTGAGCGCGCAAGTCCGCCGTGCATATCGAAGTACGAAAAGATTTGTTCGTATCGCGCGTCGCACTCCATAAGCTGGTTGGTCCGTGACATCGCTTAATCGCTTTACTACATGCCGACATCGTGTCGGCAGGCGCGTCCGGGCTTATACCTGCCTTCATCATGCTGCGCCGCAGACTGCTTCACTCCGTGAAATTGCTGAAATCCGCACTGGTCGCCTTTGCCTACGCCAGTTGCGCCACGCCTGCCTTCGCCAATACACCGGCCGACACGTTTCCCGCAAAGACGGTCCGCATCGTCGTTCCGGTGGCCGCTGGCGGCAGCGCGGACAAGCTGGCCCGCACGCTGGCACAAAAGCTCAGCGAGCGCTGGCACCAGAGCGTGGTGGTTGAGAACGTGTCGGGCGCCAGCGGTACGATCGGCGCCGGCCAGGTAGCCCGCGCCGCGCCGGACGGCTACACGCTGCTGCTTGGCGGCGAAGGCGTGACGTTGAACGCGTCACTGTTCAAGCGGCTGCCCTACGACACCCACCATGCATTCCGCGGCGTAATCAAGGCCGTGGTCAGCCCCCAGATACTGGTGGTGCGTCCCGACCTGGGCGTGCGGACCTTCAGCGAATACCTTGCGCTGACGCGGCGCAAGCCTGGCGAACTCGCATTGGGACTGCCCGGCAACGGCGGCATCGCTCACGTCGCGCATGAGATGCTGTCGCGCCAGCTCGGCATCGCGGTCAACTACATCCCCTACCCCGGCGGTGGTCCCGCAACGCTCGATCTGCTGGGCGGCCATATCGATGCCACGCTGATCACGCTGGCCGCCGTTTCCGACTATGTGCGCAACGGGCGCCTGACCGCACTGGCCGTGACTACGCCGTATCGTTCGAAGGCGCTGCCGCAAGTACCCACCATGGCCGAGGCGGGCGCACCGGGCTTTGCCGTGGAAAGCTGGCAAGGCCTGCTGGCGCCAGCCAACACACCAGCTGAAATCGTCGATCGCATCAATCGCGACGCCACGGCCGTGCTGGCCCAACCGGCGACGAAGCAGCAGCTCGAAGAAGCCGGCTTCGTCGTGGTTGCTTCATCGGCACAGGCACTCGATGACACGTTGTCGAAGGACTTGCCGCGCTATGCGGCGGTCATTGCGTCATCGGGCATCAAGCTGAACTAGTAGCGAACCCATATCCACAAGCCTTATCCGGCTACCCAGCACTAACTTTCCTACGCCTTATGAAAACCACTCACACGCTGCGCGCCATCGCGGCGCTCGCTATTACCACGCTTACGGCCTTCGCTACCCAGCCGGCACGCGCCGATGCCACGCTCGACAAGATCAAGCAGCGCGGCAAGGTCGCCATCGGCGTGCTGGTCAACGGCGGACCCTTCGGCTCGATCGATCCCGCCACCCAGCAACTGGTTGGCTGGAATCCGGAACTCGCGCGAGACCTGGCCAAGCGGCTCGGTGTCGAGGCCGAGCTCGTACAGGTCAATCCGTCCAACCGCGTGCAGTTCCTGCAGCAAGGCAAGGTCGACCTGCTGATCGCCTCGATGGAATACAACGCCGATCGCGGCGAACTGCTCTCGTATGCCCCGACGCCGTTCTATCGCGTGGGCGGTACCGCAGCGGTGCTCAAGACCAGCGGCATCCACCAATGGGAAGACCTGCGCGGCAAGACCGTATGCGCATCGCAAGGCAGCAGCTTCGTGAAACCGCTGCAGGAACAGTATGGCGCGCAGGTACGCGGATTCAAGACCGCCTCCGAATCACTGCTGGCGCTGCGCGGCGGACAGTGCGTGGCGGCAGTCCATGACGCCACGCTGATCCACCCACTGCTGCGTAGCAATGCGGAGTGGACCAACTACACCGCACCGATCCCAACGGAAATCCTGCCCGCGCCATCGGTGGTCTGGGCACGCAAGGGCGATGCCGATACCGTGGCAGCCGTGGACAAGGTCGTACAGGAGTGGCACCGCACGGGCTGGCTGATCGGCACCGAAAAGCGGCTCGGCATCACGCCGCCGCAGCCGCTGCTGCCCGAACTGCAAGCAAAATACAAGGGCTGAGCGCGAACACATGATGAACAGGCATCTCGTATCGGCCACCCTGCTTTTAGGCGGCATCGCCATAGCCCACACGGCGTGGGCTGACGCCACGCTCGACAAGATCAGGCAACGCGGCAAGCTGTCGGTGGGCATCGACGGTCCCAGTCCGCCCTTCGGCATTCTTGATACCGCCACCGGCAAGACCGGCGGCTACCAGACCGAACTGGCCGCTGATCTTGCGCGACGCCTGGGCGTGGAGTTGGAAACCGTCCCCGTGACCGCCTCCACGCGCGTGCAATTCCTGCAGGCGGGCAAGGTCGACCTGCTGGTGGCCAATATCCAGTGGACGCAGGAACGCAGCGAAATCCTGAGCTTCGCACCCACGCCATACGACCTTGTGGGCGGAGCGGCCATGGTCTCGAAGCAGAGTGGCATCAAGCGCTGGGAAGACCTGCGCGGCAAGGTCGCCTGTGTATCCCAGGGAAGCAACTTCGCCAAGCCACTGGCCGAAAAGTATGGCGCCATCGTCAAGGGCTTGCGTGGCATTCCGGAATCGCTACTGGCACTCAAGGGCGGCACCTGCGCCGCATCGGTGCATATCCAGCCGGCGCTGTACCAGACGCTGAGCGGCCCCAACAAGGCCGAGTGGACCGCATTCACGCTCGCCACCGACGACCAGTTGATTCCATCGCCTACCGTGGTCTGGACGCGGCGCGGCGAACAGGACACGGTCGCCTTCGTCGACAAGGCCATCCGCGACTGGCACCGCAGCGGCTTCCTGCTCAACGTGGCACGCAAGTCCGGCGTGCCGGACGGCGCCTATATCCGGCCCGCGCACGACCATGCCAAACAGGGCAAGTTCGATGTGGCGCCCCAGGACTTCGCGGTCTACACCGAAAGCCGCCCATGATCGATGCCTGGCTTGTCTCCATCGTTGCCGCGCTCAAGCCGCTGGGCCTCAACTATGCCTTCGTGCTGGATCACACCGAGCGCACGGCGTTTCTTCATGGACTGGTCGTCACGCTGCAACTGTGCGCGCTGACCATCCCCTGCAGCCTGCTGGCCGGGGCCATCCTGGCCGCGCTGCTGACGTCAGGCAAGGCAACCCTGGCCACGCCGGCGCGTGCGTTCGTCGAACTGACGCGCAACACGCCTACGTTGGTACAGCTGTATTGCGGCTTTCTGGTGCTCAATATGCTGATCACCCAGCATCTGAACAGCCTGGGCAGCAGTAATCCGCTTACGCCGTTCTTCTGGGTCATCGCCGTGGTATCGCTGCACAAGGCCGTGTTTCACGCCGAAGCGCTGCGCGCCGGTATCGAGGCCGTGCCGCGCGTCACGCTCGAAGCCGCGCGCTCGCTGGGCTTCTCGCGCCGCCAGCTGTTATTGCAGGTGGAATTGCCACTGGCGGTGCGCTTCGCGCTGCCCGCGCTGGTCAACAACCTCGTAGACCTGGTCAAGATGACCGCGGTCGCATCGGCCATCGCCGTGGGCGATGTGACATACGAGTCAATCATGATCTGGACCCAGCGCGACAACGTGCTGGAACTGCTGCTATTGATCCTGTCGTTCTTCGGCGTGCTGACCTGGCTGGTCAGCCGCACGGGCCGCTGGCTGGAACTACGCCTAAGGATGCCCGGCTATGGCCAGTAACCCGCTTGCCCTACCCTGGCGCCCCGCGCCACGGCCCGTCAGGGATGTCCTGCGTAGTCCATGGGCGCTCGCGGCACTGTGCGTGCTGGCCATCGTCGGATTCTGGACGGCCACCGGCAGCACCCCGGCCGCGTTCCGCAACCTCTGGACGTGGTCGCCCGCGCTGCTGCGCGGCATGTGGGCCAACATCGAGATCAGCATCCTGGCGATGGCGCTCGGCACGCTGGCTGGCCTGCTGATCGGCGCGCTGTCGCTGTCCACGCAAGGCTGGGTACGCCATGCGGCGCGGCTGTGGGTCCAGGCGTTCCGCAACGCACCGATCCTGGTGCTCGTGTACTTCACCACCTATGTGTTCCCGTTCGAGTTGCACATCGGGCAGTGGACAGTGCCGTTTCCCGACTGGATCAAGGTCGTGCTCGGCCTGGCGCTGCCAGCCAGTGCCAATGTGGCGGAGATCTTCCGCGGCGCCATCCAGTCGATCCCGAGCGCGCAGTGGGAGGCAGCCCATTCGCTGGCCTTCCGGCGCCGCCAGATCTTCCGGCTCATCGTGCTGCCGCAATGCGTGCGGCGCATGCTGCCGCCGTGGATGAACCTTTACGCCAGCATCACCATGAGCACGTCACTGGCCTCGCTGGTTGGCGTACACGACGTGGTCGATACCGCCCAGGTGGCCAGCAATACCGTGGCCCGCACCGACTTCACGGTGCTGGTCTATTTCACGCTGCTGGCCCTGTTCTTTGCCTATTGCTATCCGATCGCGCGCGCCACGCGCGCGCTGGAGCGTCGTCATGACCGCCACTGATTCCTTCTTGCGTAACCACCAGACTTCAGCGCCAGCCACGCCGCTCGTTGCGCTACGCGACGTGCACCTGAGCTTCGGCGACAACACCGTGCTCAAGGGCATCGATGTCGAAGTCCGGCGTGGCGAGGCCGTGACCATTATCGGGCCGTCGGGCTCTGGCAAGAGCACGATCCTGCGATGCATCACCGGATTGCTGCGCCCGCAGACCGGGCAGATCCGCGTTGGCGATACCGCAGTGGAAGCATTGCGCACCGAGGACGAGTTGATCGCGCTGCGCAAGCGCGTGGGCTTTGTGTTCCAGCAGTACAACCTGTTTCCGCACCTGACCGTCCTCGAAAACCTGGTGATCGCCCCCACGCGCGTGATTGGCCGCAGCCGCCGCGAAGCCGAGCAGGAAGCCCATGCGCTGCTGGGCAAGGTACGGCTGTCCGACAAGGCCCATGCCTATCCGGGCGAACTGTCGGGCGGCCAGCAGCAACGCGTGGCCATTGCGCGGGCGCTGGCGATGCGGCCCGAACTGATCCTGTTCGACGAGGTGACATCCGCGCTCGACCCCGAAACGGTTGGCGAAGTGCTGACCGTGATCCGCGAACTCGTGGAAGACGGCATGACCTGCGTGCTGGTCACCCACGAGATGCGCTTCGCCGCCGAGATCAGTGACCACATCTATTTCACCGAGGCCGGGCGCATCGTCGAACACGGCCCGCCCGAGCAGATCTTTGGCAACCCCGGCCACGAACGCACGCGCGCCTTCCTGCGTCGCGCGCTAGGCGCCATCCCGCGCCTGCCCGCCGAATTCAATGCGGCGTTCGCGCCGGCACCTGCAACCCTTCAAGCCTGACAAGGACCATCGATGAGCCAGAATTCCACAGACGGCATCCACACGCGACTGTTGCACGCCGGCTCCGCGCGCCTGCGCGATGGCGTGGGCCCCGTCAACATACCTGTGGTGCGAACCAGCACGGTCCGCTTCGAGAATGTCGAGACGCTGGCCGACCGTCAACATCGCCGCTCACACGGCGAACGCATCGCAACCTATGGCCGGCACGGCCTCGACACGCACGAAGCGCTCGAAGACGCGCTGTGTACGCTCGAAGGCGGACATCGAGCATTTCTGGCACCTTCCGGGCTCTCCGCGATTACGCTGGTGCTGCTGTCGCTGCTGGGCCCCGGCGACCACGCACTTGTTTCGGACACCGTGTACGCACCTCTGCGCCGCGTCGACCAGACGCTGCTGCAACGGCTCGGCGTGGAGATCGAGTACTTCTCGCCGCAACACGACGACCTCGATGCATTGATCCGCGCCAACACGCGGCTCGTGTACCTGGAGTCGCCGGGCTCGCTGCTGTTTGACGTGCTTGATTTGCCCGCGCTGACCGCGGTCGCGCGTGCGAAAGGTGTGCCCGTGGCCATCGACAACACGTGGAGCGGCGGCTGGTTCCTGCAGCCGCTGCGACTCGGGGCCAATATCTCGATCCAGGCCGCCACCAAGTACATTGCCGGCCATTCCGACGTGATGCAGGGTGCCTTGGTGGTCGACAGCCCCGCGCTGGCCGAACGCATCGCCACCACGCACGAAGCGCTGGGCCTGACCATTGGCGCCGACGACGCCTACCTGGCACTGCGCGGGCTGCGCACGCTGCCGGTACGGCTGGCGCAACACCAGCGCAACGCCACCGAGGTTGCACAATGGCTGCAACAGCAGTCGCCAGTAGCGCGCACCTTCTACCCTGCGCTGCCCGAAGACCCCGGCCACGCGCTGTGGAAACGCGATTTCACCGGCGCCAGCGGCCTGGTGTCGTTTGCCCTGCACGGCACCGACCACAGCGCTGCCGGCCGGCTGGTCAATGCCTTGCGGCTGTTCTCGATCGGTGCGTCGTGGGGCGGCTACGAGAGCCTGGCGCTGGTGGCACCGCCCGAACGGCTCAATGCGTCCCGCAGCTGGCAGCATAGCGGCAACAACGCGCCGGTCATCCGTCTGCACGTTGGACTGGAAGATCCAGCGGACCTGATCGCGGACCTGCGGCAAGCGTTCCAACTCTCCATTGCCTGAGCCTGACATGAGCGACATCGACCATTTCGCGCGGGACACGCTGCGGCTGCTGGGCCCCGCCCCGGACAACTGGGTGCCGCAACGCGACGGCATCGACCACAATGTGCTGATCGTAGGCGGCGGCCAGGGTGGCTGTGCCATCGCGCACGCATTGCGGCGGGCTGGCATCGGCGGCGTATCCGTGATCGACGCAGCGGCCGATGCCGCCGGCGCCGGCGTTTGGCTGACCCGCGCGCGCATGCACAAGCTGCGTACGCTGAAGTCGCTGGTGGGACCTGAACTCGGCATCACTGCGTTGGGATTCCAGCAATGGTTCGAAGCGCGGCACGGCCAGGCAGCCTTTGCGGCGCTAGACCGCATTCCGCGCGCGGACTGGGCCGCATACCTGGCCTGGTTCCGCGAGTTTCTTGATATCGACGTCCGCCATGCAACGCGCCTGATCGACATCACCCCGTGGGATGGCGCTGGCGTGCCGGCCTTGCGGATCACGCTCGAAACCAACGGTGAGCGCCGCTTCGAAACGACTCGCAAGCTGATTCTTTCCAATGGGGTGGCCGGCAATGGTGCGCCTTACATCCCGGGCTACCTGCGCCCGGCGGTGCAATCAGGCCTGGCAGCGCATACGGCTGACGGGATCGACTTCGCGGCGTTGCGCGGCAAGACCGTGGCGGTGATCGGTGCGGCCGCGTCGGCATTCGATGCCGCCGCCGTGGCGCTGGAAGCGGGTGCGCATGCAGTACGCCTGTTTGCCCGGCGCGACCATATTGCCGCCCGTGCCGCAGCCAAGCCACGCATGTATCCCGGCTTCTTCGACAACTACGCGAGCCTGTCGGACGCACACCGCTGGCAACACGCGGTACGCTACCGCCGCGCCGGCTCCACGCCACCCGCCGACGCCGTCAAGCGCGCCACCGCCCACGCCAACTTCCATCTGCATCTGGCTTCACCATGGGAGGCCGCTACCTTGCGTGATCGCGTAGTCGAGGCGCATGTGGCAGGCCACACGTTCGCGTTCGACTTTGTGATTGCCGGCACCGGCTACACCACCGACCCGGCCGACCGCGCCGAACTGGCCAGCATCGCACCGCTGATCGCACGCTGGCGTGATCGCTACGAGCCGTTGCCAGGCGAGCGCGACGACGCACTAGGCGCCTCGCCCTACCTGGGCAGCGGCCACGAATATACCGAGAAGCATCGCGGCGCCGCGCCATGGCTCGGCGCAATCCATGTCTTCAATCCGGCCGGCTATGCGAGCACTGGCGTGCCCCTGGGCGATATCCCGAGCATGCGGCGCGATATCCCGGTGATCGTGTCACGTGTGAGCCGCGACCTGTTCACCGCGGACCTGGAACTACATCAGGCCCGTGCGCATGCCGATGTGGCACCCGATTTTGGCCCTGAACTGTACGAGCATGCGCTCTGGCGTGGCTGATAGATGAAACAAGGGGGCAGTGCCTGCCCCCTTGTTCGTGTCGTTTGTCGCTACCGTTCGGCTCAGCTTGCGGTTTCGGCTGCCCCGATCAACCGGATGCCAATGTCGCCTTCGCGCCCAAGCTGCTCCACAAGATTGACCTCCCAGTCGAGATACGCCTGGAAACCGGCATTGCGCTGGGCCACGTCGGCATGCTGATACGGGCTGAACCAGTAGTCGTCGTCGCCAGTCAGCACCCTCTCCTCACCCGCCCCCACAGGCAACCCCGCAGCCGCCCAGGCCTGCGTGCCACCGCTTACGTAACGCACATCGCGGCCGGTGCGCGCAGCCAGTTCCGCAGCGACCACACGCGCCAGCACGCCATCCGATGAGGTGATCAGGATCGCATGATCGGCCGCGAGGTCGGCAATCACTGCCTCCAGGCGATCGGGCACCGCAAAGTACGCACCGGCTGCATGACGCTTCTCATAGGCCGAGCGGCGCTCCACGTCAAACAGCCTCGCGGTGCCCGACGCCTCCTGCTGCGAGGCCTGCTGTGCCGACACCGACGCCGCGGCAGGCCTCGATGCCAGCACGCGCACGGGCTCCGCACCGGTCACGAGCTCCGCATCGGCGGACGGTGCGTACACGAAGACCTCATGCCCACCAAGCTGCGCCAGCCACGCCGCCGTGGTCAACGCGCGCACGCCATCGAAATCGGCCAGCACGATACGCGCGCGGCGCGTGGCAAGATACTCGTCCGTTGCCTGCACCAGTTGCCCACCGGGCGCCCAGCGCCAGCCCGGCAGATGGCCCGACTCATACTCGCCGCGCGTGCGGACGTCAAACCGAAATAGCGAACGCGCCTCCGACGCAGCCACCAGTTGCTCAAGCCCGGCGGCGTCGATCCGGCGCACGCCTGCCTGCGTTGCCACGCGCGCGGCGCGCTCACGGGCGCCTTCGAGCGTGCCGGTCGAAGGCTCCGGCAGCGGGGTCACGCGGCCGTGTGCAAGCGTGCGGCCACCCAGCAGCCAGGCCATGGTGCCGTCCTTGAGCGAAGCCACCGGATTCGGAATGCCCGCGTCGATCAGCGTCTGCGCGCCCACGATGCTGCGCGTGCGGCCCGCGCAGTTGACCACCACCAGCGTGTCAGGGTTCGGCGCCAGTTCGCCAATCCGGTAGACCAGTTCCGCACCCGGCAAGCTATGCGCGAACGGCAGGCTGAAGTCGGCGAATTCCTCGGTAGTACGGCTGTCCACCACGACGATATCCTCGCCTTCTTCGATACGGCGATGCAACTCGTCCACATCGATCCACGGCGTGTGCTTCTGGTGCTCGATGATCTCCCCGAACGCTTTGCTGGGCACATTGCTGCCGGTAAAGAGTTCATGGCCCGCCGCCGCCCACGCGGCAACACCGCCTTCGAGCACCGATACATTGCCCCAGCCCAGGCGCACCAGCTTTGCCGCGGCCTGGTGGGCGAGCGCGTCGGCGTTATCGCCACCGTCGAGCAACACGATGCGCGTGTCGCGCCGTGGCACCAGACGATCGATCAGCAACTCCAGGCGCCACAACGGCGCCGACGCGGCCAGCAGCGGATGGCCCTTCGTGTAGACACCGGTCTCGCGGACATCGAGCAGCGCAATCTCCCGCCCATCGGCCAGCGCCGACTTCAACGCCGCGGCATCGATCACCGGCGCGGCCAAGCGCCGCGGCGGGCCAAAGTGCCGGTAGGCGCCACCCGCCTTGCTTTCGAACACCACGCGGCCAGACAGCCGATCCAGCGCAAGTCCGTAGAAGTGGAGATGCAGCCCGTTTTCCTGGCCGATCAGTTCGATCGTGTGCACGTCATCGGGTAGCAAGGTCACCGATGTGCCGGCGACCACATCCGATTCGTTGATCTCTCTCAGCGTGTCGCGGGTTGGATCGTCGGTGGCTTCACGCGCGAAGAAGTTGTTCCGTTCGCGACCGGTGATACCCGCGATGATCGCCCAGGTAGTGTGGTCGTGCGGCGGCTGGGCCTTTCCCGGCAAGCCGGCCGATACATACAGTGCGAATCTTCCGTCAAGATCCTCGGCGAGGCGGTACACCTGCGCAGGGTTGGCCGCCGAGACCGGAAAGTGCCGCTCCGGAAACAGCTCGCGTTGCTGGCCGAGCGCCTCCAGCGCCCGTGCGACGGGTTCGAGCCGGGCCTTGTCGGTCACCGCGGCGCTACCGAGCAGCCGACGCGTCTCGGCGATAAAAGCGGCCACGGCCCGATGGCGGCGGCTGGCAATGTCGGGTTCTGCGGCGGCAGGCAGCGAAGCTTGGGATGCGCTCATGTCGATGGCCAGAAAGGCAGGATGGGGACAAGCCACCGACTCTAGAGGCTGCCGCCCGCGCAAGGAACGAACAAACGCGCAGAACGTTATGCGCGCATGGCAGCTGCAGTCAGGTTCAGGCAGGCGCCACGGCCCAGTAAGTGCGGGCATTGGTGAATTCGCGAATGCCCGCGGCGGCAAGCTCACGACCGTATCCCGACTTCTTCGTGCCGCCGAATGGCACGCGCGCATCGGAGGCTGTGATCGCGTTGATGAAGGCGGCACCGCTGGTAATGCCCTTGGCCACCGCCAGCGCACGCTGGTTCGAGCCGGCCCAGACACTCACCGACAGGCCGAACGGCGTGGCGTTGGCCAGACGCACCGCGTCGGCATCGTCCACGGCCACGGCGATGGCGGCCAAGGGTCCGAAGGTCTCTTCATCGAAGGCCGCCATGCCGGGCCGCAAATTGCCAAGCACGGTAGGCGCATAGAAATTCCCCGCCCCCTCCACCGCCTTGCCGCCCGCCAGCAGCACTGCCCCGGCGTCGACCGAGCGGCGCACTTGCAGGTCCAGCGCGTCGCGCAGGTCGGGACGTGCCAGCGGTCCCATCTGCGTGGCGGACTCGTTCGGATTGCCGACGACCAGTGCCTGTGTGGCCTGCACAAACCGTTCGGTGAATGCGTTGGCAATACCCTCCGAGACGATAAAGCGCTTGGCGCAGACACAACTCTGGCCCGCGTTGTGAAAGCGCGCCTTGACGGCCGCTGCCACGGCCTTGTCGAGGTCGGCATCGTCGAGCACGATGAATGCATCGGAACCGCCCAGTTCCAGCACCGACTTCTTCGACGCGCGACCGGCGGCGGCGCCAACGGCGGCACCAGCGCGGTTGGAACCCGTGAGCGTCACGGCCGCGATACGGTCGTCGTGGATCAGGCCATCGATCACCTGTGGCACATGCGGTTCGGCGACGACCAGCGTGGTAACGAGATGCTTTGGCAATCCGGCGTCGAGGAACAGTTTCTCCAGCGCCAACGCGCAACCGGTAACGTTAGGCGAATGCTTGAGCAACACCCCGTTACCGGCTGTAATCGCCGGGATCGCGAAACGCATGACCTGCCACACCGGGAAGTTCCACGGCATCACCGCTAGTACCAGACCGATCGGCTCGTAGCTGACCCACGCTTCCACGCCTTCGATGGCTGCCTGTTCGCCGGCCAGGATGCGCGCGGCATTGTCAGCGTAGTAGAGCGCGGTGACCGCGGACTTTTCCATTTCGCCGACGGCTTCTGGCAAGACCTTGCCCATTTCGGCGGTGATCAACTCCGCAAACGGCATGGCCTGGCGGCGCAGTTCCGCAGCCAGGCGGCGCACCGCCGCAACGCGATCCGCCAACGCTTGCTTGCCCCATGCCTGCGCTGCGGCATGGCCGGCGCTGACGGCGGATTCAATCTGTTCAGCGGTCCAGCCCTGGTAGGTCTGCAGCACGTCACCGGTGCTGGGGTCATAGGTCGTAATGGTTTGGCTCATGGCTATCGGGTGCGACGGAGGGTTGAGGAATGGACTGGTCGGGGCTAATCGGCTGCCACGTTCGCGCTCTTCACAACCGCCGACCATCTGGCCGATTCGGTGCGCATGAAGCGGGCGAGGTCCTCGGGAGATCCACCTGCGGGCTCGGCGCCAAGCTGCGCCAGCCGCTGCCTTGTGGCAGGCTCCTTGAGGATGTCATTGACTTGCGTATTGAGAAACTGGACCACCGGCTTCGGCGTGCCGGCCGGTGCCAGCAACCCGTACCATGCGGGGGCTTCGAAGCCATTCAGGCCGGCCTCGGCGAAGGTCGGCACATCGGACAGTTCGGGCAGACGATGCGTACCCGTGACGGCGATGGCGCGCA
This sequence comes from uncultured Cupriavidus sp., assembly GCA_963543405.1. Taxonomy (GTDB): domain Bacteria; phylum Pseudomonadota; class Gammaproteobacteria; order Burkholderiales; family Burkholderiaceae; genus Cupriavidus. Next base: position 7,322 of record CAUUBQ010000018.1, on the reverse strand, counting down.
GCTTGCCCCCCTTGAGCTGGGGCAACGCGGACGCGGCGGTATCAAACATCATCTGGACCTGTCCGCCGATCAAATCGGTTACGGCCGGACCACTGCCCTTGTATGGCACGTGGACCATGTCGGCGTGGATCATGCTGCGGAACAGCTCGCCAGCCAGATGCACCGACGTACCCTTGCCGCCCGACGCAAAGTTGACCTTGCCCGGATTGGCCCTGATATACCGGATCACACCCTTGAGATCCTTCTCCGGAAAATCCTTCGTCACGACCAGCACGGTCGGTGACGTGGCAATCAGCACGACGGGCACGAAGTCTTTCTCGGTGTCGTAGCGGAGCTTCTTGTAGACGAACGGGTTGATCGACAACGCCACCTGGCCGAACAGCAGCGTCTGGCCATCGGGCGCCGCGCGTGCCGCGGCCTCGTTGCCGATATTGGTGCCGGCACCGGGACGGTTGTCGATCAGGAACGTGGCCTTGGTCTTTTCGGAAAGGCGCGTGGCGATATAGCGCGAAACGTTGTCGCTACCGCCGCCTGGCGCGAACGGCACGATGATGCTGACCGGCTTCGCCGGGTAACTGTCGTTGGCGCTGGCGCCGCCGATGAACGAAACACTGGCGAGCGCCACCGCCAGCCATGACTTGAATGCGTGCATGCTGTCTCCGGATGTTCTTCTGGATGTAAGAGACGCGGTGGCCGAGGTATGGCACCGCGTCCGTGCAAGGCGAGGCGGGGCTGCGACTCAGGCCGCGGAGATGCTCCGCGCCACGGCCTTGCCGAATGCGTCGCAACCCATCGTGCCGCCCAGGTCTGCCGTGCGTGTAGCGGGGTTCGCCAGCACCTTGTCCACGGCGGCGTCGATGGCCGCGGCTGCCACAACAAAATTCGGTTTGTCGCGGTGTTCGCCAAGCCACTGCACGAGCATGGCGACGGACAGGATCATCGACGTCGGGTTGGCCTTGTCCAGCCCCTGGATATCGGGCGCCGAACCATGTTGGGCCTGCGCACAGCACAGTGCATCTCCCGCCATCACGGAGCCGCCGAGACCCAGGCTGCCCGACAGTTCGCTGGCCAGGTCCGACAGGATGTCGCCGTAGAAATTGGTCGCCACGATCACGTCGAAGCGCGACGGGTCGCGCACCAGGTAAGCGGTCGACGCATCGACCAGCAGGTCATCGAACTTCACCTCGGGGAATTCGGCCGCTACCTTGCGCACTTCGCGCAGGAACAGTCCATCGGTCATATGGAAGCTGTTGGCCTTGTGGATGGCCGTGACATGCTTCTTGCGCTTCATCGCCAGTTCGAATGAACGACGGGCGATGCGCTCCGAGCAATGCGCCGTGATCTTGCGCACCGAGATGGCCATGTCCTTCGACGGCATCATCTCGCCCCAACCTTCGTACATATTACGGTCGGGATAGAAGCCCTCGGTGGCCTCACGCATGATGACGAGGTCCATGTTCCTGGCGCCCTTGCCCAGGAACTCGCGCGAACGGGAAGGACGCACGTTGGCGTACAGGTCCAGGTCGCATCGGAACGCCGCCGAGATATTGCGGCCGCCCTTGTCCGGGGTCGGATAGTCAGCGTGGGACTGGGTGCCCAGGATCACGCCGTCATACGACGTGGCGCGGTCCAGCACCTCCTGGCGCAGCGTGGTGCCGTATTTTTCGAGGCTGGCGAACCCCACATCCTCATAGTCGAACTGCAGTTGCAGATCAAAGACCTGGTCGGCCTGCTTCAGGACATCGATCGAGGCGGCAACGATTTCGGGGCCAATGCCATCGCCCGGGAGAACAAGAATACGCATGATGGAAACTCTCAGTTAAGCCTTGGGGGTGTGGTGCTCGGCCGATACAGGGCGTGTTTCGCCGCTCTCGACCAGGGTGCGGGTGGCGTCTGTCGTGGCGTAGATCCACAGGATCTTCATTGGCGATGACTTCGACAGGTTGCGGAACCGGTGCGGCACATTGGGCGGAATGAACGTGGTATCCAATGGCTTGAGCCGGTATTCGAGATCGTCGATATCGAGCATCGCGTCGCCCTCCACCAGCACTACGCTTTCCTGGCAGTTGTGGCTGTGGAACGGAATCTCGACGCCGGGGGCGAAGGTCGTGTAGCCGGTGATGAAGCTGTCCGAACCGATCGACTTGCCAACCAGCGGTGTGGTACTGGCGCCGCCGCCGCGATCGAAAGTTGGCAGTTGATCCGGCTTGAGCAGCACGGCGCCGGATGGGGTCTTGATCGACATGATGAAACTCCAGAAAACTCGCTGTATGTGGTGAACAAGAAAGGAACCGGGATGGATCAGGCCGTCGCCTGGCCAAAGCCGTATAGCCGGGCCGGGTTGTCGACGAGGATGCGATGCAGCAACTCGGGCGTATTCGCCCACGACGCAAGCTGGTTCAATGCGCGTCCCGCGTCCTCCTTGCGGAACGGCTCGATCTGGTCAAGGTTGCCGCTGCGATTGCCCGAGCTACCCGTGTGCGGCCAATCGGAGGCCCATACCATCCGGTCCGGTCTTGCCCGGATCAAGGCCAGGGCGAACTCGCCGACATCGTCGAAGCCGGGCGCAGCGCGCGACGCGCGATACGGGGCAGACAGCTTCACGTACGTATTGCCGCGCCTGACCAGTTCCACCACGCTCGCGAAGGCGCCCTTCTGTTCTTCCTTCTTGTGGGTCTTGATACCGGCAAAGTGGTCGAGCACCACCGGCACTTTCAGTTCGGCGATAGCGGCAGCCAACTCGGCAATCACGTCCACGTCGGCATAGACCTGGACCGCCCAGCCAAGCGGCCCGACCACCTGCTCCGCACGCTTCAACTGGGTCAATGCGAAGTCGTGATTGCGCTGGCCGCTGACTTCAAGGTTCAGGCGGATGCCACGCACGCCCTTCTCGTGCATACCCTGCAGCGCGGCGTGATTGGCTTTCTCCAGATCGATTACGGCCACACCGCGTGCGCGCTCGCGCAACCGGCCCAGGGCATCGAGCAGCGCGGCGTTGTCGACACCGTAGACACTGGGTTGCACCAGCACGATGCGGTCGATGCCCAACTGCTGCTCGAAAGCGACCAGGTCTTCCACCCGCGCGGCGCCCGGCGTGTACGAACGCTTGGCCGCGAACGGGAAGCGCGCACCGTCGAAAACGTGGACATGGCAATCGCAACTGCCGGGGGGCGGCTTGAAGGCCGGGGCGCTGACGTGACGAACGAGGTCCGGGTTCACGGCGTTTCCTTGTGTAGTGAAGCCAGTGGCATCGGCCGCCATCGCATCAATGAGAGAAAGTCCGCCGATGGCCGCAAGTCCGGCCTGAAGCACTTGTCTGCGATGCACTGTTGTCTCCTGTTGTTGTGGTTGCGTCGACATCCAGTGACGCGATGGTTGGCATTTTATAAATTCAAAGAACCATGTAAAGGGTTTTTTGAATTTATAAAGAACCAACAGAAACCACAGAACCCAGTAGCCCTTGCTGTGCAAGGCTTGGCGGTCTTTCACCATGGTTTACCCGAAACACAGCTGAATAGCCGAGCCGGTGTGAAGCATCACAGACGCCTGTGAACGTTGCAACATGATGGAACTTTGACGCGCTAAAAGACCCACGTTTAATGTGATAGCATCTGCCAACCGCTTTGAAACGCTCTCCCATGGCCCGCCAACTTGCCGACGTCCTTGCGGCAAACATCCACCAGTACATTTCCGCAGCCGGCATGGCGCCGGGCACTCGCCTGCCCGAACGTGCGCTAGCCGAGCAGTTCCGGGTGTCGCGCTCGCCAGTACGTGAAGCGCTGCGCCGGCTGGCATCGCAATCGGTGGTCACCGCTCACCCGGAGGGCGGTTATGCCGTAGCCGTTGGCGGCCCTGCCGTCCCGGCGAACGGCCTGGAGCCCGATGCCACGCAAGGCGATGACAACGAGGCGATTTACTTCCGGATTGCGGAGGAGCGGCTCAACGGCGGACTGCCCGATCGTTTCACCGAAAACGAGTTGATGCGGCGGTACGGCATCACGCGCGCCCAGTTGGGCGCGATCCTGCGCCGCATGACGCAGGAGGGATGGGTCGAACGGCTGCCCGGCCACGGGTGGATGTTCTTGCCGGTACTGACTTCCGCGGAGACCTACAAGCAGGGCTACCGCTATCGCCTGCTGATCGAAGCCGCAGGCATCCTGGAACCGACCTTCGAACTCGACCGCGAAGCGCTGCTGCGCTGCCGCGCCGAACAGGAAGCGCTGGCCAACGGCGGCGCGCACACGGCAACCGCGGCCGCCCTGTTCGACGCCAACAGCCGTCTGCACGAAACCATTGCCGCATGCTCGGGCAACGCATTTATCCTCGAAGGCTTGCGCAGGCTGGACCGCTTGCGCCGACTTATGGAATACCGCAAGGCGGTGGACCGCGACCAGGCCGAGCGGCGCTGCCGCGAACACCTGACGCTGATCGACATGCTGCTGGCCGGCCAGCAAGAAGCCGCAGCCGACTTCATGCGCCTGCACCTGCGTAACGCGGTACGCGAGAAATCCGACAGCTGAGCGTGATTAGTGATTAGTGATTGGTGACTAATGGTTAGTGACTGATCACATCGGTTGACCCGCGGTTTTGGGGCCACCGGAACCAGCGATGGTTCGGGGCCCTGCAGCCACTCAGGCTCGCCCAGGCTCCTTCCAGACTCCCCTATTCGCAGGGACAAACCCGAAGCCCGTTCCGTCACGGCCGCGACCGTGTAAACTTCCCGTTTTTTTGCATCCAGGCGACATGACGCAAGTGCCACAGCGCACGGGTCTCAGCGGCCCGAAACTGCTACGCCTGCTGGCCCGCCTGACCGACGCGGAGGCCGCCGGCGCCGCGCCGTCGCTGTCCGCCGTGATGAGCCGGTGGCTTGGCTGGACCGACGCCATCTCGCTGTCTGCGGCGCTTAACGGCAATCCACCGGAAGTGCCCTCCGGGGCACCCACGCGCCAAGGTAGCGGTGCAGGCATTGGCGACTCGGCCGGCAGCCATGTGCGCGCCATGCTGACTGCCGCGATCACCGGGCAAGGTGCTGCATCCGACAGCCGCCGACGCATGCCGGCACGTCAGGCCATGCCCGATGCGGCCGAGTCCGACTTTGCCGTCCATCGCCAGCGCTATATCACGCTGCAACTGCAGATGGAGCGCGAGATCGGCGGCCTGCGCGGCCGGCTACGGACGGCACTGGCAGCGCGCTCGCCACAGGCAGCCCGACTGGCCATGCTGGATACCGTCATGGAACAGGTGCTTGGCGCGCGGGAACAGGCCGTGCTTGCCGCGGTGCCGGGGATGCTGGAACCACATTTCACACGCCTGCGCGGTGCAGAAGGCGCGTGGCTTAACGTATTTCGCATGGACATGCGGAGCGTGCTGCTGGCTGAGCTGGAGATCCGCTTCCAGCCGGTAGACGCCCTGCTCGCCGCCCTGCGCGAAAACTGACCGATTGACATGAACAGACACCTCACACCACTCGTTGCACCCGTAGTCTTCCTCGCGGGCCTGGCCGTCGTCGGCTGGGTCGGCGCTGGCTACGCGGGCACGAATGCGCTGGCGCTGGCCGTCACGCTGATCATCGGCGGGTTCTACGTGGGCGGCGCATTCGAATTGCACCGCTACCGGCAGGCCACGCCCACGCTGACCGCCGCGGTTGCCAGGCTCACCGCGCCGCCCGCCAACCTTGGCGCTTGGCTCGACACCCTGCATCCGAGCCTGCGCAATGCCGTGCGCCTGCGCGTGGAAGGCGAACGCGTGGCGCTGCCCGGCCCGTCGATGACGCCGTATCTGGTCGGCCTGCTGGTGCTGCTGGGCATGCTCGGCACCTTCCTCGGCATGGTAGGCACGCTGCGCACCACCGGCGTCGCGCTGGAAAGCGCCGCCGACCTGCAAGCCATCCGTGCCTCGCTGGCGGCACCGGTCAAGGGGCTTGGCTTCGCATTTGGCACCTCGGTGGCGGGCGTAGCCACCTCGGCCATGCTCGGGCTGCTTGCGACGCTGGTCCGCCGCGAGCGCGTGCAGGCCGCGCAGTTGCTGGACGAACGCATTGCCACCACGTTGCGGGTGCATTCCCGCCATCACCAGCACGACACGGTTTTCGCATTGCTGCAACGGCAGGCCGAACTGATGCCCGCGCTGGTGGATCGACTCGACACCATGGCCGTGGCGATGACCCGCCAGAATGAAGCACTGGGCGAGCGCCTGTCGGCCAGCCAGGACGCGTTCCACACGCGCACCGAGGCAGCCTACGCGCGGCTGGCCGATACCGTCGGGCAGTCACTGAAGGAAGGCATCGCCGACAGCGCCCGCGCAGCCAGCGCCGCAATCCAGCCCGCCGTGGACACCACCATGGCCGGCCTGGCCCATGAAGCAGCCACCGTGCGCGATACCGTCACGCAGACCGTGCAGCAGCATCTGGACAGCCTCTCTACCCGCTTTGCCGCCACCACCACCAGCGTGGCCGACACCTGGCGTGCTGCCCTCGCCGACCACCAGCAAGCAAACGTCACGCTCACATCTGACCTGCGTGCATCGCTCGATGGCTTTGGCGAAACCTTCGCGCAACGTTCGGCCGCACTGGTCGATGGCATTGGCACCCGTCTCGACACGGCGACCGCCGGCGCGGCCAGCACGTGGGACAGCGCGCTGTCGCGCCTTGAACTTACGGGCGAAGCACTCGCCAGCGCCAACCGCCAGGCCATGACCGACGCCTCGGCCGCTTTCGCGCAGCACACTGCCGATATCGCCGGCACGGTCAGCCAATCGCACGCCGACCTGCAAGCGCAACTGGCCGCGCAGGATACGGCCCGCCAGACCGCACTCGCCCTGCAGGAAGAGACACGCCTGGCCGCGTGGCGCGACACACTGGCCGGCATGGCCGCCACCATGCGCGACGAGTGGCAACAGGCCAGCACGCTAGCCGCCACGCACCAGCAGGAAGTCCGCGACGCCCTGTCGCAAAGCGTGCGCGACATCGCCGCCGACTCGCAGGCCCACAACTCCGCCACCGTTGCCGAGATCGACCGCCTGCTGCAGGCCGCAACCGCACTGCAAGCGGAACTGGCCTCGCGCGACCAGCAACGCCTGAGCGCGTGGCACGAATCACTGGCCGCCATGGCCGCCACCATGCGCGGGGAATGGCAACAGGCAAGCACGCTGGCCACAACCCACCAGCAGGAAGTCCGTGATGCCCTGTCGCAAAGCGTGCGCGACATCGCCGCCGACTCGCAGGCCCATGCGTCCGCCACCGTTACCGAGATCGACCGCCTGCTGCAGGCCGCAACCGCGCTGCAAACGGAACTGGCCTCGCGCGACGAGCAACGCCTGAGCGC
>CAUUBQ010000017.1:0-141085 GCA_963543405.1 uncultured Cupriavidus sp. | reverse complement strand
ACTTCTAGCTTCGTCGGCAGCGTCAGATGTGTATAAGAGACAGGCCACCACCACCAGCGTGCGCTGCCGCCCGGTTGCCGCCTCCGTGCCCTCCGCCACCCCCGCCACCGGGGCGCGCGTCAACGACAGGCATGTACATAGTGGCCACAGTGACCACGGCGACCATCCACAGGGCAAAGCCCTTTCCCATAGCATGTCTCATGGCGGCCTCCATTAGCGGTTCTTCAGCGGTACGAACTCAGCCGCTTTGGCCCCTTGGGGCGGCGTGAATGTGAACAGCGATTCGGTCATCCGCGGATTCGGGTTCCACCGGATCGTCGTTACCGACTGCGGGCGCGCCTCATCGGCGCGATTGGTAATGACGAGCTTGCGCGGCAGCGGCCGTGGTCCGGTGGCAATCCAGATCTGCCAGTCGATATCGCCCTGGCGGAACGCATAGTGATCGCAGAGCGTGTTGTCGACGATATCCTGGCCCGCGTTCATCGCCGAGCTCATGCCGTCGAGCGGCGCCTGTGGCGTGCCCCACAGAAACAGGTCCGCCATCGGCAGTTCGATGCCGAACCGTTCCCTGAGCCGACCTACGAGTTCAGACAAGTTGTCGCTGAACGGTGCCTTGGAGTAGTACTTCTGCTCAGGCATGTAGAGCACCACGGTCTTGCCGTCGTACATCAGGTCACGCACCGAGCGCGCGCTGCGCATCTGCGCCCGCATTTTATTGGGCCGTTGCACGTCGATCTTCGCGTAGGCCGTGTGGAGCAGCTTCTGCCCGTCGGTCAGCACGCGTTCGCCCGATAGCGCCACCTCCACTTCAAACTGCTTGAGCGTTTGCAGGTAGGTGCCCATGTCGCGCAATGCCTGCACGGCGGCCGGATCCACGGCGTTGGCTGGAGGTGGGGCACTGCTGGCCGGTGGTGGGGCCGTACTGGCCTGCGCGGAAGGCGGCGGCGCCGCAGGCGTGGAAGCGGTTTTCGGTGGCGCACTGCTGCACGCCGCCAGAGAAACTGCAAGCAAGGTCAGAACTGCTATGCGTGTCATGGAAGACTCCCCTGGAATGGGCGTGCCAGCAGCAGGTCAAGGCGGCCCGACACTGGTACTGGGAGCTTTCGATTCTGGACACTTGCGGTGCAAACCGGAATTAGATTGTTCTGCAACCGATATTAATGTTTTAGCAATGTCCCCAAATATTAAGTGCCTGATGAGGCACTATTATTGTGCGCTGTCGATTACCGGTCCCGTGTCACGCTTACCCCGGCATCCACGGTGCCGTACATCGTGATGCCGGATTCCCGGTTGCCTGAGTCGGTTGGCGTGGCGCAGCCTGTGATCGCGCCAAGCAGGAAGACTGCGCCAATCGCGCCAATCGCGCTTATCGCGCATAGAATGTGTCGCCGCATGAAGTTGTCCCGAATCCTTTCATTGGGGTGTTCGATGCAGCATTGGACGGACCGCGCGCACGCAAGTTTCCCGATGCATGCCTAGACCGGCGCCTCGGGCAAGCGCGGCGTAAAGCGCTGGTGCTCGATATTGCCGCCCCGGGCCACCAGAATGGTGGCCTCGGGAATTTCCTCCCAGACACCTTGCACGTCGATCAACGGCTCCGACAACACCAGGAACGCGTCGTCTCCGGCCGCGATAATGCGCGGATCCTCGGGATACAGTGCGCGCAACTGCCGGAACGAAGTGCTGTGGAATAACGATCGCGACTCGGCTTCGCTCGAATAGCGCACCGCTACCACCTGCTGCCCGTCGGTGACGCACACGGTCATGTTCAACGGGAACTCGATATCGTTGCGGTGCCCGACTTCCTCGATCAGGCCGGCCATTTGCTCCAGTGCGCCACGCGGATCCCGTTCGAGCCCGAAGGTGAGCGCGAGGAAGAACATGATCTCGGAGTCGGTCGAGCCTTCGATCCAGCGGAACAGATGCGGGGCCACGGCCATCATCAGCTCGCGCCGCACCAGCGGATAGTCACGGATCAGCCCATTGTGAACAAACAGCCAGCGGCCAAACCTGAACGGATGGCAGTTGGTTTCCTGGGTCGGTGTACCGGTGGCTGCCCGTACATGGGCGACGAACAGCGGTGCCCTCACCGCCCGGGCCGCTTCGCGCAGATTGGTATCGCTCCATGCCGGGTGAAGGCAACGGTAGCGGAATGGCAGTTCGGAGTGGCGTCCATACCAGCCAACCCCGAAGCCGTCTCCATTTGTAGTGGTATGACCGAGCCGGGAATTCAGGCTTTGATCGATCAACGAGTGCTCCGGCTGGAACAGCACGGCTTCCATCGGAACAGAACGGCCTGAATAGGCCGACCAGCGACACATGATGCCTCCTGCAACGGATGTCTGGTACGGTATCTCCACTTTAGGACAACTGTGGTTGTATAGTCACCGACCGGAGATGCCCTATCCAGTTCCATGCGGCACCCGTTTCCTGCCTCGCTACCTGTACAAATGCCGCCAAAGAAGTCGCCAAACCAGTCACTGCAAGACGCGATCGCCTTGCATCAGCAAGGAAAACTGGCGCAGGCGGGTGCCATTTACGCAAGCATCCTCGAGTCCGAGCCGAATCACCCTGACTGCCTGAACCTGCTCGGCATTCTCGCCGCCCATGCGAAAAATTACCCGCTTGCCCTCACGCTGATCGAACGCGCGATTGCCGCATTTCCGGGCGACGAATCGTTTCACAGCAACCGGGGCAATGTGCTGAGGGAACTGGGCCGCATCGAACCGGCCCTGGACAGCTACGACAACGCTATCGCCATCAAGCCCGACTACGCCGAGGCTTACTACAATCGCGGTGTTGCGCTGCAAGACCTTGGCCGCCACGAGGCGGCTGTCGCCAGCTACGACAGGGCCATTGCGCTCGATGGCGCGTATGCGCAGGCCTACTACAACCGCGGCAATGCGCTGCAGGTACTTGGCCAACCCGGCGCGGCAATTGTCAGCTACGACCGCGCCCTGTCCCTCAATCCCACACATGCCGAGGCCTACAGCAATCGCGCCAACGCATTGAGTGCCGCCGGGCAATGCGATGCGGCGCTTGCCGACTATGACAACGCCCTGTCCATCAAGCCTGATTGTGCGGAAACTCACTACAACCGAGGTATTGCGCTAAAGAGACTCGCGCGAATCGACGCAGCGATAGCCAGCTTTAGTGAAGCCATTCGGCTTCGGCCAGGGTATGCCGATGCCCAATGGAACAAGTCGCTGGCGCTGTTGCTTGCCGGTGATCTGGAACAAGGCTGGGAACTGTACGAATCGCGCTGGCAGACCGCAGCTTTCCTGGCACCCCGGCGTGCTTTCAAGCAGCCGGCCTGGCGCGGCGACCAATCGCTGCGCGGCAAGACCATCCTGCTGCATCATGACCAGGGCCTTGGCGACGCCATTCAATTCTGCAGGTATGCCACCATGGTGGCGCACCTCGGAGCCCAGGTCATACTGGAAGTCGCCAGGTCGCTGGTCGGCTTGCTGGGCACCGTCAACGGCGTTGCCCAGGTTGTGGCTGCCGGCGCCCCCCTGCCCGACTTCGACTACCACTGCACGTTGCTGAGCCTGCCATTGGCGTTCCGCACGCGATTGGCCACCGTGCCCGCCGCACCGGCATACCTGCTTAGCGACGCCAACAAGGTCAGCCAATGGCAAGCCCGCCTTGGCGATGCTGCGCGGCCTCGGGTAGGTCTGGTGGCAAGCGGCAATCCGCAACACAGCAACGATTTGCAGCGCAGCATTCCGCTTGCCGACCTGTTGCGGGAATTGCCGCAGGGCTTCGAGTATGTGCTGCTGCAAAAGGAATTGCGCGATGCGGACCACGCGGTGCTTGCCGCGCATCCCGAGGTCCGGTATTTCGGTTCGAGCCTTGCGGACTTCAGCGACACCGCGGCGCTTTGCGAGCTGATGGACGTCGTGATCAGCGTGGATACCAGCGTGGCCCACCTGGCTGCCGCACTGGGCAAGAACACCTGGGTGCTGCTACCCCAGGTGCCCGACTGGCGCTGGTTGCTGGACCGGGCCGACAGCGTCTGGTACCCGACCGTGCGGCTCTACCGGCAAGCGTCGGCAGGCGCCTGGGCTGAAGTTTTGAGGAAAGCGGGCGAGGACCTTGCTGCGTACGTCAACGTTGACGCGCGTCGCCAAGCGCGTCTATGCCCCGTCCGGGTCCGGGGTTAGCGTCAGGCTCGAAGTCAGCCGGCGATAGGCGATATCCATATGCCGGTGCATCAGCGCCCTGGCTTGCGCGGCATCCCTGCTGCGTAGCGCCGCCAGCACGGCCCGATGCTCTTCGATGGCCTGCGCCCATACCTCCGGCGTTTCGAAATGGCTATGCAACTGGTCGAACAATGGGCCCATGCGCAAGTCGAACATTCGACCGACCACGCTGGCCAGCACTGCATTGCCGGTAGCTTCGGCAATGCGCACGTGAAACAGGCGGTCGGCCGCCAGCGGCTTGATACCGGTGCGGGCGTCCGCAACCATTTGCTCGATGGCGTCCCCGATGGCATCGAACTGGGCATCCGAACCATGCGTGGCGGCCTGCGCGGCAACCTCACCCTCGACCACCGAACGCGCCCGGATCACCTCCAGCGGCCCCTCTTCCCCCGACAGGTCCTGGCCAAGAGCAGGGTCGGACGGGCGCTCGCATACATAGACGCCCGACCCCATCCGGACTTCGATATAGCCCTCCACCTCCAGCGCGATCAGCGCTTCGCGCAAGGACGGGCGGCTCACGCCCAGTTGCACGGCCAGATCGCGCTCGGCCGGCAACCGCGAGCCCGCCGGGAACTCCCCGGCCAGGATCAGGGCGCGTAACTGTTGGCTGATTTGCCGGTAAAGGCGCTGGGGCTCGATGGATTGGATCGGCATACGGGTTAGTACTCGATATTGGTAATACCAGTTTACCTGTTCGGAGGCCTGTCCTAGACTGCGTTGACTCGGCATGCGTGCGGCGCGGCAGTGTGGTCGCGGGCATCCGGATCTGCATCCCCTATAAAAGCAGAACGCAGGAGACCCGAGTGAACGACGACAACGATGCATCGAGTCGGCCGCGACTCCGCAGCCAGGCATGGTTTGGCCGGCTCGATCGCGACGGCTTTATCTATCGCTCATGGCTGAAGAATCGTGGCATTCCCCATGACCAGTTCGACGGTCGCCCGGTTATCGGCATCTGCAATACCTACTCTGAACTGACACCCTGCAATTCCCATTTCCGCACGCTGGCCGAGCAGGTAAAGACCGGTGTCTGGGAAGCTGGCGGCTTTCCACTTGAATTCCCGGTGATGTCCCTAGGGGAAACCCTGCTACGCCCTACCGCCATGTTGTTCCGCAACCTGGCCAGCATGGACGTCGAGGAGTCGATCCGCGGCAATCCGATCGATGGCGTGGTGCTGCTGATGGGCTGCGACAAGACCACGCCGGCGTTGATGATGGGCGCCGCATCGTGCGACCTGCCAACCATCGGCATCTCCGGCGGGCCAATGCTGAGCGGCAAGTTTCGCGGCCAGGAACTGGGCTCGGGCACCGACGTCTGGAAGATGTCGGAGGAAGTCCGTGCCGGCCATATGTCGCAGGAAGACTTCTTTGAAGCCGAAAGCTGCATGCACCGGTCGCACGGCCATTGCATGACGATGGGCACGGCGTCCACCATGGCCTGCATGGTCGAATCGCTCGGCATGGCCTTGCCTGGCAACGCGGCCATCCCCGCGGTGGACGGCCGGCGCAATATTCTGGCCCGCGCCTCGGGGCGGCGCATCGTGCAAATGGTCAAGGACAACCTCGTCATGTCGAAGGTCCTGACCCGCCAGGCTTTCGAGAATGCGATCAAGGTCAACGCGGCAATCGGCGGCTCGACCAATGCGGTGATCCACCTGTTGGCCATTGCGGGACGCATCGGCGTGGAACTGGACCTCGATGACTTCGACAAGCTCGGCCACGCGCTGCCCTGCCTGCTCGACCTGCAACCGTCGGGCCGTCATCTGATGGAAGACTTCTATTACGCGGGCGGCTTGCCTGCGGTGATCCGCGAGCTCGGGCCGCTGCTGGCGCGTGACGCGTTGACGGTCAATGGCAAGACGCTGTGGGACAACTGCCAGAACGCGCCGAACTGGAACCGCGAGGTCATCCATGCTTTCGATGCTCCGTTCAAGCCGCATGCAGGCATTGCCGTGCTGCGCGGCAACCTGTGCCCCGACGGCGCGGTGATCAAGCCTTCCGCCGCAACTCCTTCACTGCTCAAACATACCGGGCGCGCGGTGGTGTTCGAGAACAGCGAACACATGCACGAGCGGCTCGACGACGAGTCGCTCGATGTCGACGAAAGCTGTGTGCTGGTGTTGAAGAATTGCGGCCCGCGCGGTTATCCGGGCATGGCCGAGGCCGGCAACATGCCGCTGCCGCCCAAGCTGCTGCGCCAGGGCATTACCGACATGGTGCGCATCTCCGACGCGCGCATGAGTGGCACCGCCTACGGCACCGTGGTGCTGCACGTGGCCCCGGAAGCCGCTGCCGGCGGGCCGCTGGCGCTGGTTCAGGATGGCGACATGGTGGAACTCGATGTCGAGGCGCGCAAGCTCCACCTGCAGGTCTCCGACGAGGAACTGGCACGCCGCCGCGCGGCATGGCAGCCGCCGGAAGCGCCGATGGCGCGCGGCTGGACCAAGCTTTATTTCGAGCATGTGCAGCAGGCCAACCGCGGTGCCGACCTCGATTTCCTGGTCGGCAAAAGCGGCGCCGGCGTGCCGAAAGACAACCACTAGTGGCGCAGCGCGAAACCAAAGGAGACGCGACGCATGGCATCGGTACAGATTCGCGAAGTGGAGAAGCAGTTTGGCGGCACGCAGGTGATTCGCGGGGTCAGCATCGATATTGCGGATGGGCAGTTCACGGTGCTCGTGGGTCCATCCGGCTGCGGTAAATCGACGCTGCTGCGCATGCTTGCCGGCCTCGAGGAAATCACGGCCGGCGAGATCTCGATTGGTGAACGCGTGGTCAACCGCTTGCCGCCCAAGGAACGCGATATCGCCATGGTGTTCCAGAACTATGCGCTCTATCCGCATATGTCGGTCTACGACAATATGGCGTTCTCGCTGAAGCTTGCCGGCATGCCGAAGGAGACCATCAAGCAGAAGGTGGACAAGGCCTCGGGCATTCTCGGGCTGGGCCAGTTGCTGGACCGCTATCCGCGCCAGTTGTCCGGCGGCCAGCGCCAGCGCGTGGCCATGGGGCGTGCCATCGTGCGTGATCCACAGGTCTTCCTGTTCGACGAGCCGCTGTCGAATCTCGATGCAAAGCTGCGCGTGCAGATGCGCGCCGAGATCAAGGAACTGCACCAGCGCCTGCGCACCACCTCGGTCTATGTCACGCACGACCAGATCGAAGCCATGACCATGGCCGACCAGATCGTGGTCATGCGCGACGGCCGGGTGGAACAGCGTGGCCGGCCGCTCGCACTGTATGACCATCCCGACAACCTGTTCGTGGCCGGCTTTATCGGCTCACCGGCGATGAACTTCATCCCCGGCGTGCTGCGCCGCCAGAACGGCGAAGCCAAGGTCGAATTCGCGGATGGCACGCGCCTGTCACCGCCAGCCCGGCTGGCGGCAGGCGCCGGCGCGGACGGCCAGCGCGTAGTCTATGGCGTGCGGCCCGAGCACCTGGGCTTCGGCGCGGCGGGCCAGGGGTTTCCGACCGTGGTCTCGGTAGTGGAGCCCACCGGCGCCAATACCGAGGTGTATTCGCGCTTTGGCGAAACCGAGTTCATCTCGGTGTTTCGGGAGCGTCACGACTTTGCGGCAGGCCAGGCGTTGCACCTGGTGCCCGATCACCAGCACACCCACCTGTTCGATGCCGAATCGGGACAGGCACTCCCAAGACAATAACTTAAAGCAACACCAGCACGGCGGCACCACCCCTGACGATGGAGGAGACAAAGCGATGAGCGAGCACAACAACTTTACAAGACGCGATTTCCTGGTATCCACGGCAGCAGTGGCTGCCACCACGGCGCTGGGCAGCAATGCGTTTGCCGCCACGGCGCTGCAATACAAGCCCGAGGCCGGTGCCAAGCTGCGCGTGCTGCGCTGGAAACGGTTCGTGCAAGGCGACGAAGACCTGTGGACCGCCAACACCAAGAAGTTTTCGGAACTGACCGGGGTGGAGGTGCGCGTCGACAATGAAGGCTGGGAAGACGTACGCCCCAAGGCGGCCGTCGCCGCCAGCGTCGGCACCGGACCGGACATCGTGCTGGGCTGGTTCGATGACCCGCAGCAATACCCCGACAAACTCGTCGACGTGTCCGACGTTGCCAACTACCTTGCCGGCAAGCATGGCGGCTGGTACGACGTGTGCAAGAAATACGGCATCCATAACGGCAAATGGATCGCACTGCCGCTCGGCGTGGTCGGCAACGCACTGGTCTATCGCGAGAGCCACGTCAAGGCTGCCGGCTTCGACACCATCCCCAAGGATCTGCCGGGCTTCCTGAAGCTGTGCCAGGCCTTGAAAGCCAAGAACACCCCGTGTGGCTTTGCACTGGGCAAGGCCGTGGGCGATGGCAATAACTGGGCGCACTGGCTGCTCTGGTCGCACGGCGGCATGCTGGTTGACGCCAAGGGCAAGGTGGTGGTCAATTCGCCCGAGACCTGGGCGGCACTGGAATATGCCAAGCAGCTTTATGCCACGTTCGTGCCGGGTACGCTGTCATGGCAGGACCCGTCGAACAACAAGGCCTTCCTTGATGGGCAGGTCAGCCTGACCGCCAACGGCATTTCGGTTTATTACGCGGCCAAGAATTCAAAGGAGCCGAAGCTGCAGGAGATGGCGCAGGACATCCAGCACGCCCACTTCCCGATCGGCAAGACCGGCAAGCCTACCGAGCTGATGCAGATCACCCAGATGATGGTGTTCAAGTACTGCAAGTTCCCGAATGCGGCCAAGGCCTACCTGCAGTTCATGATGGAGCCGGAACAGTACAACCCGTGGATGGAGGCCGCCATCGGCTACGTGAGCCAGCCGCTCAAGGCCTATGAGGCCAATCCGATCTGGACCGCCGATCCCAAGCACACCGTGTACCGCGATGCGGCGTCGCTGATGCTCGACAACGGCCACGCCGGGCCCTTGGGTACGGCCTCGGCGGCATCGATGGCCGACTATATCGTGCTCGACATGGTAGCCGAGGCGGCCAGCGGCTCGAAGACACCCAAGGAAGCCGCCGCACGCGCGGCACAGCGCGCCGAGCGTTACTACAAGGCCTAGTCGTCCCGTTATCCGCTGCGGCCTGCGCCGCAGCGGTAGCCAAGGAGCACCATGCTGTCCCGCCTGTCAAACAACCGTCATGCGCTGGGGTTGCTATTCATGCTGCCCACCGCACTGTTGCTGCTGGTTTTCCTGACGTACCCGCTTGGGCTTGGCGTCTGGCTGGGCTTCACCGATGCCAAGATCGGCCGCGCCGGTGAATGGATCGGCATGTCCAACTACAGCTACCTGGCCGGCGATTCGCTGACGCAACTGGCGCTGTTCAACACGATCTTCTACACGGTGATCGCCAGCGTGCTCAAGTTCGCGCTGGGGCTCTGGCTGGCGCTGCTGCTCAACAAGAACCTGCCGTTCAAGTCGTTTTTCCGCGCGGTGGTGCTGTTGCCGTGGATCGTCCCCACGGCCTTGTCGGCACTGGCCTTCTGGTGGATCTATGACGCGCAGTTTTCGGTCATCAGCTGGACGCTGGTCAAGCTTGGCCTGATCGATCGCTATATCGATTTCCTTGGCGACCCGTGGCTGGCGCGGTTTTCCACTATCGCGGCCAATGTATGGCGCGGTATTCCGTTTGTCGCCATTTCGCTGCTGGCCGGCCTGCAGACGATCTCGCCAACGCTTTACGAAGCGGCGTCGATCGACGGCGTCACGCCCTGGCAGCAGTTTCGCTATGTCACATTGCCGCTGCTGACGCCAATCATCGCCGTGGTGATGACGTTCTCGGTGCTGTTCACGTTCACCGACTTCCAGCTGATCTATGTGCTGACGCGCGGCGGACCGCTCAATGCCACGCACCTGATGGCCACCCTGTCGTTCCAGCGCGCGATCCCCGGCGGATCGTTGGGCGAAGGCGCGGCGCTGGCCACCATGATGGTGCCGTTCCTGCTGGCGGCAATCCTGTTTTCCTACTTCGGGCTGCAGCGACGCGCCTGGCAACAGGGAGGCGACAAGTGAGAGCCAAAGCGACCTCGAACCCGAACGCGGCCGACAATGAACAACAGGGGATGGACTACCTGCAGTCGATGCCGCGTCGCTGGATCACCATCTATATCCCACTGGGCGTCTTTATCTTCGTGCTGCTGTTTCCGTTCTACTGGATGGGCATCACGGCATTCAAGCCCGATGGCGAACTGCTGATGCAGACCGCCAATCCGTTCGTGGTGATGGCGCCTACCCTGGCACACTTCAAGAAGCTGCTATTCAACACGCCCTACCCTGCGTGGCTGCTCAACACGGTCATTGTCTCGACGGTCTCCACATTCGCGTCGCTGGCGGCGAGCGTGCTGGCTGCGTATGCGATCGAGCGCCTGCGCTTCCAGGGCGCGAAGCCGGTTGGCCTGGCGATCTTCCTGGCCTACCTGATCCCGCCGTCGATCCTGTTTATCCCGCTGGCGTCGATCGTGTTCCAGCTTGGCCTGTTCGATACGCGCTGGGCGTTGATCCTGACCTACCCCACCTTCCTGATTCCGTTCTGCACCTGGCTCTTGATGGGCTATTTCCGCTCGATCCCGTATGAACTCGAGGAATGCGCACTGATCGACGGCGCTACCCGCTGGGAAATCCTGGTCAAGATCATCCTGCCCCTGGCCGTGCCGGGCCTGATTTCAGCAGGGATCTTCGCGTTCACGCTGTCGTGGAACGAGTTTATCTATGCGCTGACATTCATCTCGTCATCGGAGGTCAAGACAGTGCCGGTGGGCATCGTTACCGAACTGGTGGAAGGCGATGTGTACCACTGGGGCGCGCTGATGGCCGGGGCGCTGCTGGGCTCGCTGCCGGTGGCCGTGGTGTATTCGTTCTTCGTCGAATACTACGTGTCCGGCATGACCGGCGCCGTAAAAGAGTAACCAACTGTTCGTTTCTCAGGTCTTGTTCCCCTCTCCCGCGAGCGGGAGAGGGGCCGGGGGAGAGGGCCGGAGTTTCAAGCCGGGACAAGTCGCAATTTGAACCGCAATGCCCTCTCCCCCACCCCTCTCCCACGACGTGGGCGAGGGGAGCGCATGGCTACCGGTATCGTTATTTTCCAATGCCATTACGATAAGTTTTCTTATCGCAATGCGTTCGCCACACCTTGCAACTGCCGTGTACAAACTTCCGCTTCATCTCGATCATCGACGCTGCACTGCCGCAATTCACGCGTCCGGCGCGCCCTCCAAGCCTTTATCTGCGCGCAGAACGACGCCATCGATCCCAATGGCAAAAATTACCGAATAGCCTTCCGAAGATTAAGCTCGCATTAACGGAAGCCCTTTTGAATCAGGGGCTTACTACATCCGGTCGTTCGCGCGCGGTGATGTAAGTGGATCGATATTCAGTCCTTACAAGTTCTTACAGCACGCATCGAGCAAAGTGTCTAACTTTGAATCGCTTCGGCACTGCATTGCATCAACCGTGCAATGTTGTGCTGTGGGTTTCCATGGCGCGTAGCGCCAACTCAATGGATCGGCTAACACGATCCTCAGCCAGTTCCGGCGCGTAGTACCGGCCCGGGACAACGGCAAATAACAGCGTTGGGGGACGTCAGCACCGCGTAACCGACCGAGCGTTCTGCGCTCGAGCGGAGGATGCGTGCTGTCTGCGAAAAAGTAACCGCGATCGACGTTGGCGATCGCGGATGGACACCTATTACCCGGGAGCTCGCATGGACAACAATTCCGACCGAAAGCCGACCGTGCCAACGCGGCTACCACCCACGCAGCGGCCACAGCAGCCCCCGCCCCGCGACGCACTGGCGCCACGCGGCAATGCGCTGAGCCTGCGGCCGCTCTGGCAGGCCATCCCGCGTCTGGCCAGCTACGGCATGGTGGGCTTCATCATCTGGGTCATCCTGTCCGTGATGTTCCCCTACGTCTTTACACGCTCGTCGGAGCGCGCCATCGTCAATAGCCCGGTCAACCTGATCACGACCCCGGTGGAAGGCGTGGTGACAAAGCAGGTGGTGCAGGCTGGCGCCAGCTTCAAGGCTGGTGAGTCGTTGATGCAACTGCAGAATCCGAACATGGATCGCGCGCTGCTGATGGAGCTCACCGGCAAGCAACTCGACAACCAGAAGCGGCTCGAGGCCGCAAAGTCCAAGCTCGAAGGTAATCAGGCGCGGCTGGCTTCCACGGGCGACGATGTCAAGCGCTACCAGTCCGCCGCGCAGCGTGAGCATGCTTCGAAGATCCAGGGCATCGAGGCCAAGCTGGCCGTAGCCAGGCAACAGATCGACGCCCAGGAGGATGTCGTCAATCGCAACCAGGCCATGCAATGGGCCGGCGCGGTCAGCCAGGCCTATACCGATGCCTCGCGCAACCAGTTGACGGTGTTGTCCGGCTCGCGCGATGCCATCCAGGCTGAACTGGATAGTGCGCGCAACAGTAGCGCCGCGGCGCGCAGCAAGGTCTATAGCTCGAACACCGATGGCGCGGTGGGTGCGCTGACGCAGCGGCAGGACGAGCTCAAGGCCGACAACGTCCAGCTCCAGGCCGAAATCAAACAGCTCGAAGACTATGGCGTGGAAGTGGACAAGCTTGTCGCCACCGAACAGCAGCGGCTGGACCGCGTGTCGAATCTTGATATCAAGGCCTACACGGGCGGCATCGTCGAAGACGTGCTGACCCCGCCGGGCACCCGGGTGGCGGCAGGCGCCACGCTGATGCGCGCGACCAACTGCACGCAGCCCAGCGTCGTCGCGGTGTTTCCGCGCAGCCTGAGCAAGGACCTGCTCCCTGGCGCCAAGGTCACGGTGCTGGTCGATGGCGTTGCCACGCCGCTACCCGGCAAGGTCGCGGAAATCCTGCCACGCGCGCCCGACGGCGACCAGGCACGCTATTTCGTGCCATTCCCGCCGATCGAGAAGAACGAAATCTATCTGATTGCAAAACTCGACAAGCCGCTGCCCGACCTGCCCGGCGCTGGCAAGACCGACCGCTGTGCGCTGGGCCACTGGGCCAAGGTCAGTCTCGACCGACCGTGGTTTCGCCGGCTGATCTGATCGCGACCGATCGTCCAGTCATTCCATCAACGCCCGCAGGAAGGAGACTACCGTGCAGCGTAATACCTCAGGAATGTGTTTCCCGGCCGCGCGCAAGCGGCTGATTGCCGGTCTCATGCTGACCGTGATGGCCACGCCGCTGACGCTGTCCGCCGCGCCGGCCGAGCCGCGCGAACAGATGGGCGAAGCGGGATGCCAGACGCTGGCAAAACGCGTGACGGCCATCCCCGGCAATGGCCCCGTGATGCTGGCCAGCTATGAACCGGCGCCCGGCGGCAAGGCGTTGCCCGGCCCGCTGAAGGAGTCGGCCTTTGTCTATGACAATGCGCTGGCCGGCATTGCGTTGATCGCCTGCGGCCAGCGCGATGCCGCGCGCCGCATCGCCGACGGCGTGGTGGCCGGTGTGACACGTGACCGCCATTATCACGACGGCCGTATCCGCAATGCGTATCGCGCCGGTGCGGTACCCGATGGACCGGTGCCGCTGCCGGGCTGGTGGGACGACCAGAGCCAGCGCTGGTTTGAAGACCGCTATCAGGTTGGCACGGCCACCGGCAACGTGGCCTGGGCCGCGCTGCTATTGCTGGCAACCTATGAAGCCACACGTGCGCAGCGCTACCTCGACAACGCCAAAACCATGATGGGCTGGATCGACAAGCAAACGTTCGACAGCCAGGCGCCGGCGGCCTTTATCGGCGGCTTCTTCGCGCACGAACCGTCGCCGCAGCGGCAAGGCTGGAAATCCACCGAACACAATGTCGATGCCTATGCCGCATTCCGCTGGCTGTCTCGCTATGACAGCGATCCACGCTGGCGCACCGGTGCCGATCGCGCGCGGCAGTTTGTCCAGTCGATGTGGCAACCGGGCGAAGGCCGCTTCGCGATTGGCACGCGCGATGATGGCCGCACACTGAACGCAATCCCGTCGGCGCTCGATGCCTCGCTCTGGCCATTGATCGCCATTCCCGAGTCGGCAGGCAACTGGCAGCGCGCGCTGGACTGGGCGCGCAACCGGCACGGCGTCAAGGGTGGCTATGGCTTCAATGCCAACCCGGACGGCATCTGGACCGAAGGCACCGGGCAGGCTGCGCTGGTGTTGCGCGCGAGCGGCCGCGACGCCGATACCACGGCATTGTGGCCAATCCTGGTTGCGCAGCGCGCGCCATCGGGCCTGCTGTTCGCCACGCCAGATCCGCGCATCCGTACCGGCCTGCAGATCGGCCCCGATTCGAAGACGGACGATTTCTACTACTTCCACCTGCCACACCTGGGCGCCACCGCATGGGCGGTGCTGGCCGCCACGGGATGGAATCCGTTCCAGCCCGGCGGCACCACAAGCAGCGCCCTGACCAGCGCCACTGGCGGTGCGCCCGACCAGCCACGCAAGGAGTAACGATGTTCGCCGACTTCCTGGACAGCCAGATGCTGGTCCAAATCAATGCTGGAGCGTTCCTGGTCGCGCTGCTGTGCCTGCGCGGTGACCGCCACCGGGCCGCGGATCGCTGGCTGTTCGGATTGGCGGCCGCAGTCCTGCTGGTGGTCTACTACGTCTGGCGCTTCACGCAGACGCTGCCCGAATGGCGCATGGAGTTTCCAAGCATCTGGGCCCATGTGTTCTTCGGGTTCGAGTCGCTGACGATTGCCTATACGCTGATCTCGATTGTCACGCTGACACGGCGCACCGACCACACTGCCCAGGCCGATGCCGGCGAAGCGCGCCTGCGGGGCGACCGTCATGCGCCGGGCGTGGACATCTTTATCGCCACGTACAACGAGGGCCTCGATGTACTGGAAAAGACCATCGTCGCGGCCAAGGCGATCGACTATCCGAACTTCCGTGTCTGGGTACTGGACGATACGCGCCGCGACTGGCTCAAGGCCTTCTGCGCGCAGGTAGGCGTCAACTACGTAACACGTCCCGACAACACGCATGCCAAGGCCGGCAACCTGAACAACGGGCTGCACCACAGCGCGCAGGTAGACGGCGGTGCGCCCTACATCATGGTGCTCGATGCGGACTTCGCGCCGAACCGCAATATCCTGCTGCGGGTGCTGGGCCTGTTCGACGATCCCCGGGTGGGCGTGGTCCAGACGCCGCAGTTCTATTACAACGCCGATCCCATCCAGTACAACCTGCGCTCGACCGACTGCTGGGTCGACGAACAACGCGCCTTCTTCGACGTGATGCAACCGGCCAAGGACGCCTGGGATACCGCGTTCTGCATCGGTACCTCGTTCGTGGTGCGGCGCGCGGCGCTGGGCCATATCGGTGGCTTCCCGATCGGAACGGTGACCGAGGACATCCATCTTACCTACAAGCTGATGCCGCATGGCTACGTCACACGCTGGCTCAATGAGCGGCTCAGCGTGGGCCTGTCCGCCGAGGGCCTGCCCGAATACATCAGCCAGCGCAGCCGCTGGGGCCTGGGCACGATCCAGGTGGCGCTGACCGCCGACGGTCCGCTGCGCGGCCGGGGCTACACCTTCCGCCAGCGCCTGCATTATGTGCATGGCCTGCTGCACTGGCTTAGCCGGCCCTTCACGCTGATGCTGCTGGCAGGCCCCCTGCTCTACTGGTTCTTCAACGTACCGACGCTCTATGGCGAACCGATGCAATTCCTGGCCTATGGCGTGCCGGCGCTGCTGCTGTACTGGGCCTACAGCATCTTTATCACCGGCAGCCGCGCCATGCCGGTCTTTACCGAGGTCACGCAGATCGTGGCGGCGATGGCGGTTACGGCCACGCTCGTAAGCGCCATGTTCAAGCCGTTCGGACGCCCGTTCAAGGTTACCAACAAGGGGCTCGACCGCTCGAAACTCACGGTGCACGGCAAGTTCGCGGCGCTCTATGGCGCGTTGTTCGTACTGTCGGCCTTCGGACTCGGGCGCGCCGTGGCCGCCGATGGCGCGGCGCCGGGCATCGCGTTCAATATCGGCTGGACCGTGGTGTCGATGGTGCTATACCTGGCGTCCCTGCTGGTCTGTTTCGAGTTGCCGCGCCCGCGCAAGGAAGAGCGTTTCCCGTTCCAGGCGGCCGCGCGCCTGCAGTTCTACGGCAAGGATGGCGTATCGCGCGAGATCGACGGCGTGACACGCGACCTGTCGTGCAATGGCGTGGGCCTGGAATCGCACAGCGTAGGGCCCGTGGAACCCGGCGCGGTCGGCGCCTTCTGGCTCGCGCCGCTGGGCTGGGTGCCTTGCCGCGTGGCGCGCATGGACGGCCAGCTGATTGGCATTGCGCTGCATCCGGACACCGCCGCACGACACCGCCTGATCCGCCTGCTGTTCAGCGAACCGGCTCACAACATCGCGCATCGCGGCTTGCCTGGCACGGCTCTCGTGCAGCTGCTGCGGCGTGCCTTCACAGGTTGATTCACGATATGAAGACCAACACGATGCTTCGCCCCGCCCCGCTGCTCTTCTCCCCGCTGCTCTTGCTGGCCCTGACAGCCTGTACGCTGGAACCAACCTACGAACGTCCGGCGTCGCCGGTGCCCAATGCATATCCGGTTGGCGCCGCCTATGACAGCGCGCGGACCGGCAACAATTCCGGCGCCAGCCAGACGCAAGCCCAGGCGCCCGCAGCCAGCCTTGGCTGGCAAGACTTCTTTACCGATGCCCGACTACGCAGGCTGATCGAACTCGGACTGGCCAACAACCGTGACCTGCGCGTTGCCACCCTGTCGATCGACCAGGCGCGCGCCCAGTACCGCATCCAGCGCGCCGCGCAGTTTCCGGCCATCAACGCCAATGCCGGCTTCAGCAGCACGCGGCTGACCGGCGACCTGCGTCCGCCGGGTCAGGATCCGACCATCAATGCATGGACCGCCGGCGTGGGCTTCAGCGCGTTCGAACTCGACGTGTTCGGGCGGGTGCGCAGCCTCAAGCATGAAGCGCTGGAACAATACCTGGCCATCGAGGAAGTCCGGCGCAGCACCCAGATCAGCCTGGTCGGTGAAATTGCCAGCGCCTACCTGACCTGGCAGGCCGACCAGCAGTTGCTCAAGCTGTCGCAGGACACGCTCAAGTTGCAGGAGGATGCCGCCGAAATGGTCAGCCGCAGCAAGAAGGCCGGCGGCATGGCCGAGATCGACATGCATCGCACCCGGACACAGGTGGAAACCGCACGCGTGGACGTGGAACAGTACACGCGCCAGGTGGCCCAGGATGAAAACGCACTGGGCTTGCTGATAGGCGGTCCGTTGCCGGCCGACCTGCCGGCCCCGCAGCCCTTCGACAATAGCTCGTTCGTGGCCGAACTGCCGTCAGGGCTGCCTTCGGCGCTGCTGGAACAGCGGCCCGACATCATGGCGGCCGAGCACCGCCTCAAGGCCGCCAACGCCAATATCGGCGCGGCGCGCGCGGCGTTTTTCCCACAGATTTCTTTGACCGCCGGGGTCGGGCTGGCCAGCACCACGCTGGCAGGACTGTTCACTGGCGGCGCGGCGTGGGCGTTCGCCCCGCAGGTCACGCTGCCGATCTTCAATGCCGGCGCCAACCAGGCTCAGCTGGATTCGTCCAACGTCCGCAAGGAAATCAACGTCGCCCAGTACGAGCGCACGATCCAGGGCGCCTTCCGCGAAGTGGCCGACGGCCTGGCCGCGCGCGGCACCTATGACCGGCAGGCCGCCGCCCAGGCATCGCTGCAGAAGGAAGTCGGCGAAACCCGTCGGCTCGCCGAGATGCGTTTCAAGAACGGCGTCGACGACTACTTCGCGGTGTTCGATGCCCAGCGCCAGCTCTATGAAGCACAGAAGAAGCTGGTCACGATCCAGCTGGCCCGCCTGACCAGCCGCGCACAGTTGTACAAGGCGCTCGGCGGCGGATGGTCGCAGAAGACCGTGACACAGCCGCCAGTGGCCAGTGCCGCTGCCCCCGCGGTGGCGCGCGCCAGCCCGGCAGACCGCTGAGCAGCGCAAGCGCTACCGTTGCGCCGAAAAAAAACCGGGCCTCGGCCCGGGAAAAAAACCGGCCGCGCACCCGTTCCTGTCAGGCGGCCGGAACGGTGCGCGTGCCAACCAGGCCGGCGCACCGCTTCAACAGGTTTGCGGGCGATATCACCCCACAAACGCCCCTGGTACCGGATCTTCACCGAGTGCGCTGAGCAAGATGGCCCAGTGCATCGCCTCATCGCCAAGGATGCTGCCCGCTGCCTTGCTGAGATCGCGATTGTGGAAATTCGGCAGCACGCCCAGGTATGCCGCGGTAGCGCCCTTTTCCAGTCCGGCCGCAAAGCGCAGTACATCGGCCTGCGTTTTCAGCTGCGCGGTCGGGAAGCTGTATTCGTTGCTGGACCTTGCCTTGACCGGCGTACCGCCGAGTTTTTCCACAGTGCTGGCCAGCACCTGCGCGTGCGCCTTGTGATGGGTCTGGAACTTGACGGCGGTGTCCAGCACCGGTTTTTGTAGCAGGCCACTTTCGGCTCCCACCTGATATGCGGCGATGGCCTGGTATTCGAGGCCCAGCGCGGTGTTCAGGATATTGATGTCATCTTTGGTACTGCCAGACTGGGTCTGCCCCCAGGCCGGCATGGCCTCGCCCAGCGCTATCGCGGCCAGCGAGCCCAGCGCAAAGGCGCCGGGAACCTTGAGCCAGCCCCGGCGCATCAGGTCGGGAGCCAACTCGGCATCGGACTTCTTGCCGCCTACCAGCGGTAGAGACACGTCAGGTTTGCTTTTCATGGGGAATCCTCCTTTTGATGGGCGTTGGATCCACGCGGCATTCCTGTCCGCGTCACCTGCATATACGCAGCGCCCCGCTCGCTGGATGCAGGGCCCCGCCTATAATCTGGCAACCACCTTTGCACGGAGCCGCAAGTGGCCCTGCCCTCACCGCTACCGGACGATCCCGACGCGCTCGAAGCGTTGCTCGCGCGCGTGGCGATTGGCGATCGGCAGGCCTTGCGCGCGATCTACGACCACGCCGGATCGAAACTGTTTGGGCTTGCGCTGCGTATTACTGGTAAGCGCGAACTGGCGGAGGATGTCGTGCAGGAGAGTTTTGTCAGCATCTGGCACTATGCGGGAGACTTTCGGCCCCAACTGGCCGCGCCGATGACGTGGATGACGACGATCGTGCGTAACCGTGCGCTCGATGCCTTGCGCCGTACCGCGACGGCCCGTCTGGCCAGTGCCACGCCACTCGATGACGCCCCGGAAGCCGAGCTGGCGGATACCGGTGCCGGCCCCGCCGACCTGGCCCAGGCCAGCCAGCAGGCCCGCGCACTGAACCGCTGCCTGCAGCGCCTGGAACACGGCCAGCGCGAAGCCATCGTGCTGGCTTACCTGCAGGACCTTAGCCACTCGGAGCTTTCCGAACGCATGCACACGCCGCTGGGCACCGTCAAATCGTGGATCCGGCGCGGACTGGAACGCCTGCGCGCCTGCCTGGAGGCCGCCCCATGAACCTCGCGCGCCACCCCGACCTGCTTGATCGCATGGCCGCGCAGTATGCGCTGGGCGTGCTGCGCGGCGGCGCCCGGCGCCGCATGGAACAGATGGCACGGCACGAACCAGCGGTCCACGCGGCCATCAGCCATTGGCAAAGCCGCCTGGCAGGCGTGGCGGAACTGCATGCGCCGGCCGTTCCCGTGGAAGCGGTCTGGTGCGGTATCGAACGCAGGCTGGGATGGAAGACCGACGAGGACGCGCCCGCCAGCAACCGGCCCGCGCGGAGCGGCGGGTGGTGGCGCTGGTGGCAATCGCCGGCGTTCTGGCGGGCCTCCACGGCGGCATTTGCAGCCGTGGCGGTGCTTGCGGTGGTTGGCACGCTGGGCCGCTGGCAAACACAGGCGCCGTCTGCCGGCGTAGTGGTCGCCGTACTTCAATCGCAACAAGCCCAGCCGGCGATGCTGGTCAGTTGGGATGCCAGGGGCCGCGCGCTGGTAGTCCGGCGGCTCGACAATCTCGCTCTGACCGACCAGCAGGTGCTGCAACTGTGGGCATTGCCGGAGGGCGGCAAGCCACGCTCCCTTGGTGTGATTGGCCGGGCGCGCGAAATACGCCTGCCGCTGGAAGCGCTGCCTGCCAACGTGCCAGCGCTGGCGGTCAGCGTGGAGCCGCCGGGCGGATCGCCAGATCCCGCGGGTCCCACCGGACCGGTGGTGTTCCAGGGCGCCTTGCTGAAGACGCCAGTGTAGGAACGGGCCGCCACGACTCCGCTAGAATCCACGCCAGATATATATCTTCAAGGTTTTCCAGCGTGGCACTTCAGCAGGGTTTTATCCTGACCCGACATTGGCGCGATACCCCCGCCGGCACGGAGGTCGAGTTCTGGCTCGCCACCGACGACGGACCGCGCCGGCTGCGGCTGCCATACCAGACCTCCACGGCGTTTATTCCGGAAGCGCAACGCGCTGTCGCCGAGGCCCTGTTGCAAGGCGAACGCGACGTCGCATTGCGTCCGCTGCAGTTGCAGGACTTCCAGCACCGCCCGGTGCTGGGGCTCTACTGCCAGCAGCATCGCCAACTGATCCAGCTCGACCGTGCGCTGCGCGCGGGCGGTGTCGATGTTTACGAAGCCGATATCCGCCCGCCCGAGCGTTACCTGATGGAGCGCTTTATCACCGCGCCGGTCTGGTTCGATGGCGACGCCGACGCAGACGGCGTGCTGCGCAACGCCCAGATGAAGCCTGCCGCCGACTACCGGCCACCGCTACGGCTGGTCTCGCTCGACATCGAGACCAACGCGTTCGGCGATCTCTATTCGATCGCGCTGGAAGGCTGTGGCCAGCGGCACGTCTATATGCTCGGGCCAGCGCCGGAGCAAGGCGCTGGCGATCCGGGATTCGTACTCGAATACTGCGCATCGCGGCAGCAACTGTTAGAGAAGCTCAATGACTGGCTGGCCGAGCATGATCCCGATGCGATCATCGGCTGGAACCTGGTGCAGTTCGACCTGCGTGTGCTGCGCGAACATGCACGGCAGTACCAGATCCCGCTGCGGCTCGGTCGTGGCGGCGCCGAGATGGAATGGCGCGAGCATAACCAGCAGCAGCATTACTTTGCTGGCGCGGCGGGACGCCTGATCATCGACGGTATCGAGGCGCTGCGTTCGGCCACCTGGACTTTCCCGTCATTCAGTCTCGAATCGGTCGCGCAGACGCTGCTCGGCGAAGGCAAGGCCATCGACAATCCGTACGACCGCATGGACGAGATCGACCGGATGTTCGCCGAGGACAAGCCCGCGCTGGCGCGCTACAACCTGCGCGATTGCGAACTGGTGACCCGGATCTTCGAGAAAACCGAACTGTTGCGCTTCCTGTTGGAACGCGCCACGGTCACCGGATTGCCCGCCGACCGCAATGGCGGCTCGGTGGCGGCGTTTACGCACCTGTACATGCCGCTGATGCATCGCCAGGGCTATGTGGCGCCGAATCTTGGCGAGAAGGCACCCGAGGCCAGCCCGGGCGGGTTCGTCATGGATTCGCGTCCGGGCCTTTACGAATCGGTGCTGGTACTCGACTACAAGAGCCTGTATCCGTCGATCATCCGTACCTTCCTGATCGATCCGATAGGCCTGGTCGAAGGGCTTGCCCATCCTGACGATGCCGACTCGGTGCCGGGCTTCCGCGGCGCCCGGTTCTCGCGCACCAAGCACTGCCTGCCATCGATCGTGGCGCGCGTGTGGCAAGGCCGCGAGGCGGCCAAGCGCGATGCGAACAAGCCGTTGTCGCAGGCGCTCAAGATCATCATGAATGCGTTCTACGGCGTGTTGGGATCCAGCGGGTGCCGCTTCTTCGATCCACGGCTAGCATCGTCGATCACCATGCGCGGGCACGAGATCATGCGCCGGACGCGGGAACTGATCGAGGCGCGTGGCTATGAGGTGATCTATGGCGATACGGACTCGACCTTTGTATGGCTGCGCCGTGCCCGTAGCGAGACCGATGCGGCGGACATTGGCCGCAGTCTCGTGGCCTATGTCAACGACTGGTGGCGCGATCACCTGTGGCAGACGTATGGCCTCGAAAGCGCGCTGGAATTGCAGTTCGAAACGCACTTTCGGCGTTTCCTGATGCCGACGATACGCGGCACCGACCAGGGCAGCAAAAAGCGCTACGCAGGCCAGGTGGTGCGCGCCAACGGCAAGCCCGAGATGGTGTTCAAGGGACTCGAAACGGTGCGCACGGACTGGTCGCCGCTGGCCCAGCAGTTCCAGCAGACGCTATACGAAATGGTCTTCAACCGTGCACCCTACCAGGACTACGTGCGCGAGATCGTACGCCGCACGCTGGCCGGTGAACTCGATGAACAGCTGGTCTATCGCAAGCGTCTGCGCCGCCAGCTCGACGAATACCAGCGCAATGTGCCGCCGCACGTACGGGCCGCGCGCATCGCCGATGAATACAACGCGCTGCATGGGCGGCCAAAGCAGTACCAGAACGGCGGCTGGATCAGCTACCTGATGACCGTGGCCGGGCCGGAACCGCTCGAAACCCGTACGGCGTCGATCGACTATGACCACTATGTCACGCGGCAGCTGCAGCCGATTGCCGATGCGATCCTGCCGTTTCTCGACGACGATTTTGCGACCCTGCTGTCTGGCCAGATGACGCTGTTTCCGCACTAACCGATTTTTGCTGCGGTGCGGCATCGCTGCAACCCGCTACAATCGGCCCGATCTGCCGATAAAGAATCCGAAGAGACTTCGCCCGCCTTCCATGTCCGCCGCCACGCCCCAATCCACAGCCAGCCCAACCGATCCATCCCGCTCCAAGGCCATGCGCTACGCCGCCAGCATGCTCGTGCTGCGCGATGGGCCCGCGGGCATGGAGATCCTGATGATGCGCCGTCCGCAACGCGACGACGACCGCAGCGCCGGGGCCTTTGTGTTTCCGGGCGGGGTGCTCGATCCCCAGGACACCGCGCTGCACCCGCTATGCGCCGGACTTGACGATGCCGCGGCCAGCGCCCGGCTCCAGGTAGACGCCAACGGGCTCGACTATTACCTGTGCGCGGTGCGCGAAGCGTTCGAGGAAGCCAACCTGTTGTTCGCCTACGATGCCAGCGGCGCACTGGTGCGACTGGACGATCTGGGCGACGGGATCCGGCAGCAACTGCGCGAGGCAGCGGCCTATGGCGGCAAGGGCGTGGCCCATGTGTGCGAAATGCTGGGCCTGACCCTGGCGGTCGACAAACTGGCCTATTGCGCCTACTGGCTGACGCCACCGGGGCTGCCCAAGCGCTTCGATACGCGTTTCTTCATGGCTGTGTTGCCACAAGGCCAGACCGCGATCCATGACGGCGTGGAGGCGGTCGAGCATCGCTGGATGCGCCCCGCTGACGTGATCGATCCGACCAACAAGCTGACGCTGGTCAATGCCACGCGCAAGATCCTGCAATCGATCGCACATTTCCCGACCGCGCAGGCCTGCTTCGACCACGCGCAACAGCAGCGCAGCATCGCCTTGGTCATGCCGCGCCTGGCCGATGGGCCCAAGGGCCAGCGCCCGGTGATGCCCGAGGAGGCCCCCTACGCCGAGATCGCGCGCATCGACCCCGATGGCGCGGGCCATGCACGCTATGCGCTGGAACCGGGGCTGGCGGTCAGGCTGTCCGATCGCATCTGGCGCGTGACGGCCAACAATGGCAACGTGATGACCGGCCCGGGCACCAACACCTACTTCGTGGCTGGCGCTGACAATCAATGGGCCGTGATCGACCCGGGTCCCGATGATGCCGCGCATTTCGATGCGGTAATGGCAGCCGCGCCGGGTCCGGTGAAATGGATCCTGGTCACGCATACCCACCTCGACCATTCGCCTGGTTCGGTGCGCATGCGCGAGGCCACCTCGGCGCCGGTGTGGGGCCGGGTGACCACGGTCACCGATCGCCAGGACCAGACTTTCCGGCCTGACCATATGCCGGAACATGGTGACCGCATCGTGCTCGGTCCGCAGACCACGCTACGCGTGATCCACACACCGGGCCACGCATCGAACCATCTCTGTTTTCTGCTCGAAGAAGAGAAGACCCTGTTTACGGGCGACCACGTGATGCAAGGCTCCTCGGTGGTCATCAACCCGCCCGATGGCGACATGCGCGCCTACCTGGTCTCGCTGCAGGCGCTGCTAGACGAAGAGCTCGACTGGATCGCACCAGGCCACGGCTTCCTGATGCCGCGCCCGCACGACGCCATCCGGCTGCTGGTCCGCCATCGGCAGCAGCGCGAAGCCAAGGTCATGAACGCACTGCGCGCACTGGCCCCGGCCGATATTGCCACGCTGCTGGCCAGCGTTTATGACGACGTGCCCGAGCGCATGCATCCGGTAGCGCAGCGGTCCTTGCTGGCGCATCTGCGCAAGCTGGAAGATGATGGCGTAGTACGGGACGCGGAAGGTATCTGGGAACTCGTATAACCACTTGTTTTCTCCCCTCTCCCGCACGGCGGGAGAGGGGCGGGGGAGAGG
Organism: uncultured Cupriavidus sp.; assembly: GCA_963543405.1. Classification (GTDB taxonomy): domain Bacteria; phylum Pseudomonadota; class Gammaproteobacteria; order Burkholderiales; family Burkholderiaceae; genus Cupriavidus. The sequence continues at coordinate 116,457 of CAUUBQ010000017.1, read as the reverse complement.
GCCAGCGGTTCAAGCGAAGACAAGTCGCAATTTGAACCTCATGCCCTCTCCCCCAACCCCTCTCCCGCGCGCGGGAGAGGGGAGCATGGTTAACGCGGGCGGGCCAGTGCCGTGATGGCGTTGACGTCGGCCAAGCCACCCAGTTTCCAGCACGCCGCAATCAGTTGCGACGCCTGCCCTGCTCCCAGCACCGGATCGGCCAGCGCGTGGAATTTGGCGTCCAGGTCCTGGTCGGTCATTGGCCGCTGCAGCGACCCGATGGCATGTTCCACGTGTACTTCAACCTGGCGACCATCCTTGAGCGTCGCCTTGACGAATGCCGCGGCCTCGTCGACGTTGGCATCGGCCGTGGCCACCACCTTGCGGCGCAGCGCCACTACATCTTCGCGCGTGACGATGTGGTCCGAGAACTCCTCTTCCCCTGCCCGGCCAAAAATCAGGCCAGCCGCGCAACCGTGATAAACACTGAACTTGGCCAGCAATCCGTCAGTCGGTTCCTTCTTGCCGGTCAGTTCCAGCACCAGCGGATGCACGCGCAGTTCGATCTGCTCCACGTCTTCCGGCTTCACACCCTGGCCGCGCAGCTGTGCACAGGCATCGATGCTCGGATGGATCACGATGCCGCAGGCGAACGGCTTGTAAGTGTTGAACGAAATCTCGAACCGCTGGCCCAGCTCGTCGGTGATCTCGTTCCAGTCGGCCTTGTTCGAGATCACCTGCATGAAGCCTCGCGGCGCTTCCAGCGCCTTCGCACTCGACGTGTACCCATGGCGTGCCAGCAGCGCCGACATCAGCCCGGCACGTGCCGCGCCGCCGGGGTGGAACGGCTTGGTCATGGTGCCAAACTGCTCGCGCAGGCCCACCGGCTGCGAGGCAGCAATGCCCAGCGCCATCGTCGTGCGGTCTTCATCGAGCCCGAGCAGACGTGCGCAGGCGGCCGCCGCGCCGAGCGTGCCCGTGGAGCCAGTGATATGCCAGCCACGGTCATAGTGGTCGGGGTACATCGCATTGCCGACGCGGCAGGCTACATCGATACCAAGTACGAGTGCATCGGTGACCGCACGGCCACTGGCGCCGGTGTGCTCGGCCAGTGCCAGTACCGCCGAAGCAACCGGGCCCGCCGGATGGATGATGGTCTTCAGATGCGTGTCGTCGAAGTCGAACGTGTGCGAGGTGATGCCATTGACCAGCGCGGCGCTGGCCATGTCCACCCTGGTTGGCCGGCCCAGCACGGTGGCCTGCGCCGCCGGCTGCAGTTCGGCCACCGCTGCCAGCGCGGCGTCTGCCGATGCATGGCCGGCCGCGCCCACCGCACAGCCAAGCCAGTTCATGAAGGTACGGTGCGCCTCATGATCGACCGCCTGGCTCCAGCCTTGCGATGGATGCGTGGCGACGAATTTGCCCAGGATACGGGTCACGGGAGGTGCGTTGTGATCAGCGGCGACGTGCGTGTTGCGGGCCATGCTTGAAACTCCTTATGCGGAATGCGGGGATGCCGGAAGACGGAAAGACAGGAAAATGCGGTCAGGTGTCGAGGTGAATGCCGCGGGCCTTGGCCAGCGTGCTCCACCGCGTGACTTCGCTGGCGATGTACTCGCGGAACTGGTCGGGCGTCATCGGTTCCGGGTCCAGGGCCTCGGCAGCCAGCTTGTCCTTGAGATCGGGACTCTTGAGTACCGTGGTCAGCGCGCTGTTGAGCCGTGCCACCACATCGGGCGGAATGCCGGCCGGTCCCACCACGCCATACCACTGCATGGCATCGAAACCTTTCATGCCGGCTTCTTCGAGGGTCGGCACATCTGGCAACAGCGGATGCCGCCGGTGCCCCGTCACGGCCAATGGCTTGACGCGGCCGGAACGGATATTGGGCAACGCCGCGGCCAGGCCCGGGAACATGGCCTGGGTCTGCCCGCCGATCAGGTCGGTGAACGCCGGTGCAATGCCGCGGTATGCGGCGTGGGTCATCCTGACGCCCGCCTGCTGGGCAAACAGTTCCATCGTCAGGTGCGTCAATGAACCGGGACCGGCCGAACCATAGGCCACCGGTTGCTTCTTCGCATAGTCGATGAACGCGGCAAGATTGGCCACTGGCACATTGGCATTGATCACCAGCACGTTGGGCGTGCCGCCGATCATGCCAATCGGCGTGAAATCCTTGACCGGGTCGTAAGGCACGCGGCGCGTGGCCGGGTTCGTGCCATGCGTGGCCACATAGCCCTGCATCAGCGTGTAGCCGTCGGGCGCTGCCTTGCTGGTCATCTGGCAGGCAATCACGCCGCCGCCACCGGCCTGGTTCTCGACCACGATCGACTGGCCCAGCACCCTGCCCCAGCGTTCGGCAACGGTACGTCCAACCAGGTCCGAACCGCCGCCGGCGGATACAGGCACCACATAGCGGATTGGCTTGCTTGGAAAACGATCCTGCGCCTCGGCAAAGCCAGGCACCGCCAGCAACATCGCGCTGGCCTTGATCAGGGTACGGCGTTTAGGGTTCATGTCTCCTCCAGGTGCGCCTCTCGTCGGGATGGCGTCTTGCTCATGGACGAAGCGAATGATCGCCGCTCGGTGCTAGACTGTGAATTGCAAATTTCCTCACCATTGATGCAAGGCTTGCATGAATTTCAATCTGGCGGACCTGCGCGCCTTCGTGGCCGTGGCGGAACTGAGCAGCTTCCGGGCCGCGGCCTCCGAACTGCATCTGTCCCAACCGGCGTTGTCGCGCCGCATCGAGAAGCTTGAAGATGCACTGGGCGTCCGGTTGTTCGATCGCACCACGCGGTCGGTGGAGATGACCGCCGTGGGTCGCGAGTTCTCGCGCAAGGCACGCGAGTTGCTCAATGGACTGGACGAATCGCTACTCGGCATCCGCGATGTCGCCATGCGCGTGACTGGCGAGGTAACGGTTGCATGCGTGCCGTCTGCGGTGCGCTATTTCCTGCCGGCAGTTCTGCGCAAGTACCACGAGCTCTATCCGCGCATCGTGGTGCGACTGATCGACGAAGGTGCCAACGAGGTGCTGAACCTGATCGTCCGCAACGAGGCTGACTTCGGACTCAACTACATCGGCACGCAGGAGCCCGATGTAGATTTCGAACCGGTGCTCAAGGAGCCGTTCGTGGTGGCCTGCCAACCCGATCATCCGCTGGCCCGCAAGCGCAAGGTCACGTGGGCGGAACTGGGCCAGTACGACTACATGACCGTGGGCAAGGCCAGCGGCAACCGCATGCTGCTGGACCTGGCACTGGGCAACATTCCGACGCGGCCGCAGTGGTACTGCGAGGTGCGCCACGTCACCACGCTGGTCGGCCTGGTCGAGGCGGGCATGGGCATTGCCGCCGTGCCGCGCCTGGCCATGCCGCCCGGCAAGCATCCCGCGCTGACCAGCGTGCCACTGGTGGATCCGGTCGTCGAACGCACGGTTGGCCTGATCCGCAAGCGCGGCCGTTCGCTGTCACCCGCGGCGCAGCAACTGTATGACATGCTGTTGTCTGCGAACGCAGCAATTTCGCCAACCCGGCAGCCGAGGGGTCGTAAGACGAGTCCACGCCCAACGCAAACAGTTCCGTAAGCCATTCGAAAGCTTCTGAAATATCTGGATACCTTGTGGCCCTTGGCTGGCGGCTTGGGCGCTGCCTACAGTGATCGCATCGAGACTCGCCAGGATCGTTGCCATGTCCAGACTCCTTGCTCTGCTGTTGCTGACGCTGGCGGCCTCGGGCGCCGCGCAGGCAGTCACCAAATGCCAGAATGACCGCGATACGCTCTACACGTCGGCCGCCTGCCCCACTGGCTACCGCGACGTCACGAGTTCGATGCGCGGCAGCGTAACCACTGTAGCCAAGCCAGCAGCCAAGGCACGCAAGGACGAGCAGGCTTACCTGCAGAACCGCGAGCAGATTGCACGCCAGTTGCAGGTCTGGGACGCGCGCGACGATGAGCAGGAATGGCGGGCCCAGAATGCGTTCTGGAATCAATGCCGCGCGCTCGAATTCCAGGCCCGGGCATCGGAACGCGCCATGCAGCAAACCGAGTACTGGAGCCGCGCCGACCGCTACCGCGATGCCGCAAACGCGCTGCGTTCGGAGCAATACTATCTGGGTTGCTATTTCTGACAGGCGCAGCGCTGGTGTTGTGTGACCGGTGAATTCACCTCACCTGTATCGACATCGCACAACCCGCCGATATTAGTCGTACTTAGATCGGCATACAGAAAATTTCAGGCGAAATCGGGTCGGCATCACGTCTGCTGTCACATACAATCCGTTCCCATCCGGCCCGCCATGTTTTGCCTGCACTATCCGGGGCAAAACACTGGCAACTGCGGTCGCAACCCACTCCTGTGACAGAACCATGCTGACTCTCACTGCGATCGTTGCGTATATGCTGGCCTGCATCGTTGCTCTGGCCTTCGGTGTTCGCTGGATGCTCAAGAACGACCCATTGCTCAAACAACAACAGTTTCTCGACGCCTCTGCAGGCTCGCGCGCCGACGATACGCGCACGCTGACGCGCTGACGTACTGCGCAACTCACGCGCCATGGACTCACGCGCCATCTAATCGCCCCAACCCTATTGCCTGACCTGAAAACGCCGGTTCACGAGACCGGCGTTTTGTTTTGCAGGGCGCGCTGCATGCCATACATCACGCGTCGCTGTCCTACACCACGGGTCGGGTCGCGCCGACACATCGCACCGCCGCGAAGCACTATGCTCTGAGCAGGTTCTCCCCCGACCTGCGATACGTGCCATGTCCACAGTTCCGCCCTCTTCCGCCATGCGGACCGCTCCTCCGCCGGACACCGCCCCGGACACCACCCAAAGGGAGCCGGATGCTGTCGGACCCGTTCCGGCCATAGCCGCGGCACCCATTACTTCACCGGACTATGCACCGCCGGCCTGGACAGGCTCGCTGCGCCGCGCAGGCATCGCATTGGTGGTGCTGGCCACGCTGGCGTCACTGTACGCGCTCCATGTGGCCAGGGACTTCGTGGTCCCGGTAGTGCTGGCCATCGTCGTCGCATACCTGCTCGATCCTCTGGTGGCGTTGCTGCAGCGCCAGCGGATTCCGCGCGTGGTAGGCGCCACGGTGGTCTTGCTGGGCCTGCTGGCCCTTGTGCTGTGGTGTGCCTATCTGCTGCAGGGACAGGTGTCGTCGATCGTCGATCGGTTGCCGGAGATCGCCAGCAAGCTGTCGCGCTCGGTTGGCGCGCTAATGAGCGGAGACGATTCGATGCTGCAGAAGGTGCGCCGGGCAGCCACGGTTCTCGGTGGCACGGGTCAGCCACCTGCGCCACGTGGCGCCGCGGTCGTGGTCGACCGCGCGGCGGACGGTCTCAACAACATGCTGTGGGCCGGATCGCTCGGCGTGTTCGCATTGATGGCCCAGACTGTGGTCGTGCTGTTCCTGAGCTGGTTCCTGCTGGTTGCCGGCGACATGTTCAAGCGCAAGTTCGTCAAGATGGCTGGCAAGACCATCAGCCAGAAGAAGATCAGTGTCCATATGCTCGACGAGATCAACCGCTCGATCCAGCGCTATATGTTGATGCTGCTGATCACCAACACGTCGCTCGGTATCTGCACCTATGTGCTGCTCAAATACCTGTCGATCAACAACGCTGGCACCTGGGCACTGGTTGCGGCGGCGCTGCACCTCGTGCCGTACTTTGGCGCGATGATGGTGTCGGCATGCCTGGGCGTGGCCGCCTTCATGCAGTTTGGCACATTCCCCATCGCGGCCGCCGCCGCCGGCGGATCGATGCTGATCGCCACGCTGATCGGCAACGGCATGACCACCTGGATGACCGGCCGCATGGCGCGCATGAATGCCGTGGCGGTGTTTGTCTCGCTGCTGCTGTTCACCTGGCTGTGGGGCACATGGGGCATGCTGCTGGCGATTCCGCTGGCCGTGATCGCCAAGGTGGTGGCCGATCACGTCGAAGGTCTCGAAGTACTGGCCGAATTCCTCGGCGAATAATCTCCGTTCCGCACACGCCCGGTTTCACGCGGCAAAACTTTGATGCGCCGCAAAATGACCTTGGACGTCACATCGCCTATAAATCACCGGGTGCCGCACTGACATCGTTTCATGCGGCGAAACTCCATCCGGGGGAGGCGCATTCAACGGTGTCCGTTCCAAGCACTTCATTGCAGAAGGCCTGCCGGCTGTTGCGCGCCCTGTCCGACACACGTAACGCAAGGCTGACCGATCTGGCCAATGCGGCGCATGTGGACAAGGCGTCGGCGCTCCGCTTGCTGGAAACGCTGATGGCCGAAGGCATGGTCGAGCGTGACCCCGAGACCAAGGCATTCGCGCCGGGCCGCGAATGGCTGGCGCTGCAGGCCGCCTCGCAACGACGGCTCGACATGCGCCCGCTGGTGCGGCCCGCGCTGATCCGCCTGGCCAACACCTTCGAGGACTCGGCAATTCTGTCGGTACCCAGCGGCTGGGAGTCGGTATGCCTGGAATTGCGACTGGGCAGCTTTCCGATCCGTGCCAACTATCTGGACATTGGCAGCCGGCGCCCGCTTGGCGTGGGCGCCGGCAGTCTGGCGCTGCTTGCCGCACTGCCCGACGCTGAAATCGACGCGGTGCTCGCCTGCATCGAACCTTCCCTCAAGCGATATCCACGCATCGACACCGCCATGCTGCGGCGCCATGTGGACACCACGCGGGCACGCGGCTATGCGGTGCTGCTCGACGTGGTGGTGGAACGCATGGGCGGCATCGGCATCGCCCTGCCCGGCCCCGACGGCTACCCGCTCGGCGCCATCAGTATCGCGGCACTCAATGAACGCATCACCGATCGCGAAGCAGCATTGGCCCGCGCGTTGCGGCGCGAAGCCGATGCGATCGGTGCGGCCTGGCCCCACCACACTCATGGCAATTACGGCAACCTGCAAAAGGAGGCATGAAGCATGCGCTGGAAACAACGTCCGGAAGGCTCGAACTGGGGCGACTTCGGTCCTGACGATCAACTCGGGCGCGTCAACCTGATTGGTCCGGAACAGGTCCTCAAGGGTGCGCGCGAGATCCAGGCCGGCAAGAGCTTCTGCCTGTCGATGCCGCTCGACTACCCTGGTGGCAACAAACTCAACCCGCGCCGCCATCCTCCGCAACTGCGCCCCACGTTCCGCGACGATATCCCTTACCTGAATTTTCCGCTGGCCAAGGTCAACCCGGCCGCCACCGATGTGATCAGCGACGACCAGGTACTGCTGTGCCTGCAATACTCGACCCAATGGGATTCCCTGGCGCACGTGGGCGCACTGTTCGATGCCGATGGCGATGGCCGCCCGGAACGCGTCTATTACAACGGCTACCGTGCCAATGCCGATATCGTCGGCCCGGTCGATTATGCCGAGGATGACCACTTCGAAGCCCACGATTGCGGCCATGGCCACACCAGTCACGCCGATGCGCTCGGCATCGAGAATTTCGCGGTAAAGGGTATGCAGGGCCGGGGTGTGCTGGTGGACCTGGCCGACGTCTATGGCAAGGACTTCCGCAACGTCGGCTATGACGACCTGATGCGCGCCATGGAGTCCCGCCATGTGGAAGTGGAATCGGGCGACATGCTGCTACTGCGCACGGGCTTCGCCGAAGTCGTCCTCTCGATGCAGCGCGAGCCCGATGAAAAAGTCCTGCATCACAGTTGCTGCGCCCTCAACGGCCGCGACGACCGCCTGCTGAACTGGATCACCGACGCGGGCATCGCCGCATTGATCGCCGATAACTATGCCGTCGAGCGCTTTCCGGCCTTACCTCCGCCTGACAACTCCAGGACGCATCCGCTGCTGCCGCTCCACCACCACTGCCTGTTCAAGCTGGGCCTGCCACTGGGCGAACTCTGGTATCTGCAAGAACTCGCCGACTGGCTACGCGCCAACCACCGCACCCGTTTCATGCTCACCGCGCCACCGCTGCGCCTGCCAGGCGCGGTAGGGTCACCCACCACACCGATTGCAACGGTATAAAAACAGCGATGTCAGCTCCCCTCTCCCGCCATGCGGGAGAGGGGAGAAAAAAATCAGCAGTTCAAAAGGAGGAGACAAAAATGAAACCAGCAATCCGCATCATCGCCGCGGCAGCATTGGCCCTGGCGTCGCTCGCGACACACGCCCAACCCAAGCCCACCATCTCCGACGACATGGTCAAGATCGGCATGCTGCTCGACATGAGCGGCCTCTATGCCGACGTGACCGGACGCGGCAGTGCCACCGCTGCCCAAATGGCCATCGACGATTTCGGCGGCAAGGTGCTGGGCAAGAAAGTGGAACTGGTGGTGGTCGATCACCAGAACAAGGCCGATATCGCGGCCAACAAGGCGCGCGAGTGGTTCGACCAGGACAAGGTCGACGCCATCCTGGATGTGGCCGCCTCGGCGCCGGCGCTTGCCGTGCTAGACGTTGCCAAGCAGAAAAACCGGATCGTGGTGTTCTCGGGCCCCGGCTCCGAACGAATCACCAACGACCTGTGCACGCCGGTGTCGGTGCACTACGCCTACGACACCTACGCGCTCGCCAACACCACGGCCAGGGCGATGGTCCAGCGCGGCGGCAAGACCTGGTTCTTCCTGACCGCCGATTACGCATTCGGACACACGCTCCAGCAGTCTGCCACCGCCGTGGTCAACGAAGCGGGCGGACAGGTGCTGGGCGCGGCGCGGCATCCGATCAATACCAGCGACTTTGCCTCGTACCTGTTGCAGGCTCAGGCCAGCAAGGCACAGGTCGTGGGGCTGGCCAATGCCGGCGGGGACACCGTCAACGCGATCAAGGCCGCCTCGGAGTTCGGTTTGACCAAGAACGGTACGCAGAAGATGGCCGGCCTGCTGCTCTATATCAACGATATCCACGCCATCGGGCTGAAGACCGCGCAAGGGCTGGTGCTGACCGAGGCGTTTTACTGGGATATGAACGATGCCACGCGGGCCTGGTCGCGCAAGTACTTCGACAAGGTCAAGAAGATGCCGAACATGAGCCAGGCCGGCGTCTACTCGTCGGTCACGCACTACCTGAAAGCCGTACAGGCGGCCGGAACCGATGAAACGGCGGCCGTAATGAAGCAGATGAAGGCGCTGCCCATCAACGACTTTTTCGCCAAGAATGGCCGTATCCGCGAGGACGGACGCATGGTTCACGACATGTATCTGTTCGAGGTAAAGAAGCCCGAAGAGTCGAAGTATCCGTGGGACTACTACAAGCTGCTGGCCACGGTGCCCGGCGACCAGGCCTTCATGCCCGTGGCGAAGTCGCAGTGCCCGCTGCTGAAGAAATGACCGGTACCCACGCCTTTGTCCGCGGTACCGGCAACACGCGGTTCGGGCGCCTGCCGGACAGCACGCCACTGACGCTGATGGCGCACGCGGCCGACGCCGCGCTCGACGATGCCGGGCTTGCCCGCAGCCAGATCGACGGCGTGCTGTGCGGCTATGCCACCACGCTGCCGCACCTGATGCTGGCCGACCGCTTCTGCGAGTTCGCTTCGCTACGGCCGGCGTATGCCCATGGCATGGCGGGCGGGGGCGCGACGGGCGGGTTGATGGCGATGCTCGCACACGACCTGGTGCGTGCCGGGCGTTGCCGCAACGTCCTCGTGGTGGCCGGCGAGAACCGGCTCAGCGGGCAGAGCCGCGACCAGTCCATGCAGACCCTGGCGCAGGTGGGCGAGCCGGAAATCGAGGTGCCGAACGGTGCCTCGGTGCCCGCCTACTATGCGCTGCTGGCGTCGCGCTATCTCCATGAAACCGGCATGGACGCCGATATGCTGTCCGACTTTGCCGTGCTGATGCGCGAGCATGCGGCAAGCCATCCCGATGCGCATCTGCGTGAGCCGCTGACGCGCGAAGCCGCACGCCAGGCCCGGCCAATCGCCTCGCCGCTGCGGCTGTCGGACTGCTGCCCAATCTCCGATGGGGCGGTGGGCATCGTGGTGTCATGCGAGCCCGGCGCGGATACTGCGGTGCGCATTGCGGGTGCCGGACAGGCACACCTGCACCAGCACCTGGGGGCCATCGACGACGTCATGCAAAGCGGTGCGGCAGAAGCCGCGGCGCGTGCCTTTGCCGAGGCCGGCTGCGCGCTGTCCGATATCGACTACCTGGCGATCTACGACTCGTTCACCATCACGCTGGTCATGCTGCTCGAAGAACTTGGCATCGCGCCGCGCGGCAAGGCGACTGCGCGCTTGCGTGCTGGCGATTTCAACGCCGACGGCGCACTGCCACTGAATACGCACGGCGGCCTGCTGGCATTTGGCCATTCGGGCGTAGCGGGAGGCCTGATGCATCTGGCCGAGGCCGCGCGCCAACTGGCCGGACGCGCCGGTACCCGGCAGATCGCGCCGCGCCGTCGCGCGCTGTTTCACGCCGACGGCGGAGTCCTGTCTTCGCACGTCAGCCTGATCCTGGAGACTTCATGACGCAATCCTATGCCGAAGGGCTCGCCGCCGGGCTGGTGCGCTACCAGGCCTGCGAAACCTGCGATGCCTGGCAGCCATTGCAGCGTCACGCTTGCCGCGCCTGTGGCGGCCTGCAACTGGCCTGGCGCGACAGCCGTGGCACGGCCACCGTGTATGCGGTGAGCGAGGTATTCCGCGCGCCCGTGGCAGCGTTCCAGGCGCTGGTGCCCTACACGCTGGTGCTCGCCACGCTCGACGAAGGTCCGCGCGTGATGGGCCATGCCGACCCCGGCATCGCCATCGGCGATCGCGTGCGTGCCGGCTTCTTCCAGCACGACGGCCAGACACTGCTGCGTTTCTCACGACTCTGAGCCAGCTTCCGGAGCACCGCTCCGGGTCCACCGATTCCAAAAAACTGCACAGAACAGACCATGTCCTCGACGCTCTCCGCCCTGCTCTCCCCACGCTCCGTTGCCATCATCGGCGCGTCCGACAACATCCACAAGATTGGTGGCCGTCCCATCCACTACATGCAGCAGATGGGTTATGCCGGCACGATCTATCCGGTCAATCCGCAACGCGAAACGCTGCAGGGCCTGCGCGCGTATCCATCGCTCGATGCCCTGCCCGAGGCGCCCGAGCTTGCCGTGATCGTGGTCAGCGGCGATGCCGCCGTGCAGTCGGTTGCCGACTGTGCGCGGCTTGGCGTCGGCGCGGCCATCGTGATCGCGTCCGGTTTTGGCGAAGCCGGTGAGGCAGGCAAACTGCAACAGGACGAGATGGTACGCATTGCACGCGGCGCCAACCTGCGTATCGTCGGGCCGAACAGCCAGGGACTGGCCAATTTTGGCAACGGCACCATTGCCAGCTTCTCGACCATGTTTATCGAGATCCCGCCCAAGGATGGCCCGGTGGCCGTGGTGAGCCAGAGCGGTGGCACCGCGGCGCTGGTCTATGGCCTGCTGCGCCAGCAAGGCATTGGCGTGCGGCATGTGCATGCCACCGGCAACCAGGCCGATGTCACCGTCAGTGAACTGGCGTTGGCCGTGGCGCATGATCCCGATGTACGCCTGTTGCTGCTCTACCTGGAGACCTTGTCCGATCCCGATGTACTGGCCGAGGCGGCCATGGTTGCCCACGCGCGCGGCATTCCCGTGGTGGCGGTGAAATCGGGGCGCTCGCAGGCCGGCGCACGGGCCGCGGCCTCGCATACGGGGGCCATGGCCAACGAGGATCGTGCCGTCGATGCGTTCCTGGCACGCCATGGCATCTGGCGTGTCGACGATGCGCATGCGCTGGCGCGTTGCGCGCCACTCTATTTGCGCGGATGGCAGCCTGCAGGCCGCCGGCTCGTGGTGGTCAGCAATTCGGGGGCCAGTTGCGTGATGGCCACCGATACCGCCGATTCGCGCGGCATCGCCATGGCCGCCCTGTCGGACACCACGCAGGCCGCGCTTGCGGAACGCCTGCCCGGCTTTGCCGCAACGGCCAACCCGGTGGATGTCACAGCCGCGTTGCTGACCAATAGCGGCCTGTTCGGCGACGTGTTGCCCGTGGTCGGCGCCGACGCCGAGGCTGACCTGGTGCTGCTCGACATCCCGGTTGCCGGCATGGGCTATGACATTCCCCGTTTCGCGCGCGACGCCGCGCGGTTTGCCGATCAGGCAGGCAAGCCGATTGCGGTCGCGGCATGGCAGGAATCGGTCGCGAGCGTATTCCGCGCGGCGAATGTGCCGACATTCTTCCATGCGGCCGATGCGCTGGCCGCCTTCGACCAACTGACCGCCCATCAGCAACTGCTGCGCGACAACGCCTGTGATCCCGCGCCAATACCGGTTGATCATGCGTCGACGGCGGCGTCATCGCACACGCTCAGCGAGGCGGCGAGCCTGGCCCGGTTGGCCGCTGCTGGCGTGCCCGTGGTCGAGCACTACCTGTGCCGGACCGCTGACGAGGCCGTGGCCGCATGGCGCCGGATCGGTGCGCCTGTGGCTGTCAAGGCCAGTTCGCCCGATGTTCCCCATAAGAGCGAACACAGCCTGGTTGCGCTCGGCTGCACTGACGGCGATGCGATCGTCGGGGCTTTTGACCGGCAAACCACCATTCTGGACAAGATGGGGGCAAGCTGCGAAGGCGTGATCGTCGCGCGCATGACGCGCGGCCGGCGCGAGTGCATGGTCGGTGCACACTGGGATCCGGTATTCGGCGCAGTGCTATTGGTCGGCGATGGCGGCAAGTATGTGGAAGCGGTGGGCGATACCGCAGTCCTGCTGGCGCCCGCCACGCCAGCCGCCATCGAACGCGCGGTACGCAGCCTGCGCATGGCGCCGTTGCTGGACGGCGTGCGCGGCGAGCCGGCCCTGGATGTGGCGTCGCTTTGTGCCGTAGCGGCCATGGTCGGGCAACTCGTCCATGACGCACGCGGTGCAATCCGGTCGGTGGATCTCAATCCGGTGATGCTCGATGTAGCAGGCGCCGTGGTGGTGGACGGGCTGATGGAGATCGCCGGCCAGCCCAACCAGGCGCCATGATCTAGCCAAATCCTTATTTACGCCCCAATTATCAGTAATGCCTTGCGAAATGAAGGGCACGGATAGGAGTATCGGGAACATCCACGTGGAAACCCTTTCCCATCCCCGATGCAATACCTTTCGCAGAACGATGGCGGCCAGGTTTTTGAAGTGCTCGACGAGGGCACCAGCCCGATGTGTAGCTATTCGATCAACGGGCCGCCCGGATGTACCACGCTCGCGCTGTTTCAAGAGGACCATGAAACGAAGGAGTTCATCGTCTTCTTTTCCCTCGCTCACATCAAGCATCTGGAGCTTGGCATTCACAAGGTCGTGCTGTACGAGCTATGCCGCAAGGCACGGAACTACGGTTTTTGGAATGTCGATGTCAGGTTCTCCGTGCATGCTGCATCGTTCTTTGAAGGTCTGGGGCTATATCGCCGCCCCAATTTGCGCGAGATCGCGGGTCTGCAACGACATGGCATGACGCGCGCATGGGCGCGTCACCTGCAATCGCCAGTTCTGCCAGACTCGTTGCCAGTCAGCATGAGCTACAGCATGCATGGCAGTTCCATCGACGTCATGCAAAGGCTTGCGACGGAACGCGAGAGATGGACGCTGACCGGGCGCTAAGCGGGTGCTGACCAGGCGCAGACGATCCTCCTGAGCGTTCATTGTTCACAACGCAAGACAAACTGTCAGCCGAATCGCTCTTCTTCGCTTCGACACCAATCGTTACATTTCACACGCCGCGCCACGCCTGAGCCCGTATGGAGGCGTGCGTGCGTGTGTCTCAAACAAAAGGATAACGAAGCATGAAGACCCGTCTCGCCTGCCTGGCCGCCATGGCCGTACTGCCTGCATTGCCGTCCGCGGCACAGGCCCAATCGAACATCACGTTGTACGGTGTGGTGGACGCCGGTGTGGAGTTCCTGACCCACGCCCCGAACACCGCCACCGGCGGCAGCAATAATGTCGTGCGCATGTCGGCCGGCAACCTGTCGACCTCGCGCTGGGGCCTGCGCGGCTCGGAAGACCTGGGCCGGGGCCTGAAGGCAGTCTTCACGCTCGAAAGCGGCTTTGACCTCGACACCGGCAGCCTGAACCAGGGCGGTCGCCTGTTCGGCCGCCAGGCCTTCGTGGGCCTGCAGAACCAGTACGGCACGCTGTCGCTGGGCCGTCACCAGACCGTGCTGTATGACTTCTCGCTGGCCTACGATCCAATGGCCATTGCCACGCGCTATTCGGTGCTGATGCACGACAAGTGGATGTCGGGCCGGGCCGACAACTCGCTGAAGTTCACGGGCCAGACTGGCGCGTTCTACTATGGGCTGTTCTACAGCACCGGCTATGACAGCAGTGCTGGCGGCGAACTACCGGGCAACTACAAGGCCGGCCGCAACTGGTCCGTCGCCGGTGGCTATGACGCCGGCCCCGTGTCGGCCCGCGTGGTCTACGACGAAGTCCGTGGCAGCACCGTCGCCACCGATGACAACCGCGAACGCCGCGCCACGCTTGGCGCGAGCTACAACTTCGGCCGTGGCCGCGCATTTGCCGGCTACCGCTGGTACTACGGCGATTTCGCCAGCAGTTCGCTGCGTACCAACCTGTACTGGGTCGGCGCCACGTACCAGGCAACCCCGGCCATTACACTGACCGGCGCCGCCTACTACACCGACGTGCGCAACAGCAACGGCGATCCGTACAGTTTCGTGCTGTCGAGTACCTATGCCTTCTCGAAGCGCACCGACGTCTACGCCATTGCCGCCTACGCACAGAACCGCAACGGTTCGGCAATGGGCTTGTCGGGTTTCGGTCCGTCGCTGAACGGCAGCGCCAGCACGCTGACCGCCACGTCCGAGCAAGTTGGCGCTGGCCAGAGCCAGTTCGGCGCAATCATCGGCGTACGTCACCGCTTCTGATCTGCTGCTGGTTTGCTCCCCTCTCCCGCCATGCGGGAGAGGGGAGAAAACCACGGGCATATCAATAGCTGCTGGTTTGCTTGTGGGGGAGAGGGCAAACCTAGCTTCGTAGCGACTTCATTGCCACCGCCAGTGAAGCCTCCTGCTGCTCCGCATATAGCGCCAGTTCGTCATGGACCGATGCACCCAGCGCCAACTCGAACGCGGCGCGGTTTGGCGATGCCTCCAGCGCATCGCGGGCTTCGTTACCCAGGTTCGACTGGAAAATGCCTGCCGCACTGACTGGCAGGAAGTCTTCATAGGTAATCGGTTCCGCCGCCAGCGCACCCGCGGCAATCAACGCGTCGATATTCCCGCCTTCGGCCGTGGCCGTACCGGCAGCGTAACGGTAATAGGCCAGACCCTGCTGACGCATTGCTTCATGGGTGTCCGGGAACGCCGTGAACACTTTGTTCAGCACCTGCCGATACGCATCGGCATTGGAGCCATCACCGGCAGGCGAGATGGTCTTGCGGACTTCGCCAAGCAACTGGTCGTAGAGCTGCCGGCCCTTGGGCGTCAGGGCCACGCCACGTTGTTCGATCTCGCCAAAGCGTGCGGTATGGGTGCCGGCTTCCCCGCCGTCGCGGAACGAGACCGGCTCGCTCAGTGCCAGGAAGCTGGTCTGGCGCAGCAGGATCGGACATTTCCGGGTCGGCGGGCCTTCCACCACGGCCTTCGGCTGGATGCCGCGCGCGGGCATGCGTGCCTGCACGACATCGATGTCCAGCGTGCGTGGCGTCAGATGATTGATGTGCGGGCCGGGGAAGCAAACGATATCGGCAATCAGCGGATGCGTCTTGCGCAGCTTCCAGTACAGCTCGGCATCCACGGTGGACTTGCCATGCCAGCGGAATGTCTCAAGTGCTTCGGCAACGAATTGCGCGGCATCGGCCTCGTCGAGCCCGCCCTGCTGCTCGGCGCGCTCGATCAGCGCAATGCAGCCTGGCGTGAAGATCAAGCGCGTGGCCAGCACCGCAGCCGCAGCATCGCGCAGCGCGACATCCTCGATCAGATCGAGGCGCAGCAGCGAGGTAAATACGCGGAACGGATTCTCGGCCAGGCCCGCCGTATCCAGCGGACGGAATGCCGTGGAGTGGACCGGCACACCAGCCACCGAAAGATCGTAGTAACCGACCGGGAACATGCCCATCACCGCGAACAGACGGCGGATTGTCGCCAGTTCTGCGGGAGTGCCGACGCGGATCGCTCCATGGCGCTCCACCTCGATGCGCGCCTCCTGTCCCACCGCACCGGCAGCGGCCGCGCCAACGTTGGCAAGCACCTCGGTATTGACGTCGGAGACGAGCTCCATCAGCGTGCCGTACTGCGGCACTTCGGCGCGATACATGTCGGACATGGCGCGCGAGAAAAGGGCTCGAATCTGGCTGGAGGGCTTGAAGGTAGTGGGGGCGGAAGCAGACATCGATCATTCTGGCAGTGAAGATTGGCCAGTGTGTGATGTTTGCGACATCGCGGCAAACGATATTTCAGCGCCAGTTGATGCGCTTTTGGCATCAACTCTTCACATCACACTGCCGCATCAGCCAGCCGGCAAAGGCCTGCAGCTTGCGTTCGTGCGGCTTCTCCTGCCGACACGTCAGGAAATAAGCGCCGCTACGCGTGGCTTCCGGGGCAGCGGGAAGCGCCAGCGCCTGCAGTTGACCAGATTCCATTTCAGAACGAACCATCATCTCCGGCAATACCGCGATGCCAAGCCCGCAGATGGCCGCGCGCGTGACCATCGTGAACAGGTCGTAGCGGGGCCCGAGTCGTGCCCTGCGCCGAATCTCCTCGTCGTCGGCACTGAACCAGTCTGGCCAGGCGTCGGGCCGGCTGGCCAGATGCAGCAATGGCTGCCGCAGCAGGTCTTCACGCTTGCGCAATCGCGTGCTGTTCAGCGATTTCAGCAATTGCGGACTGCATACCGGGATCGATGGCCCTTCGTCGATCAACCTTGCCGAAGGATGCCCGTCCCACGGCTGCTCGCCAAAGTAGATTGCGGCATCGAACAACGAGTCCGCAAAATGGAATGGCTCGGGGCGTGCATGGATATTGATGACGATGCGCGGATATTCCTCGCGAAAACTGCCCAGTCGCGGAATCAGCCACTGCGTGGCGAACGTGGGCACCACGGCCAGTTCGATCACCTCCATGCCACCGGCGCGCGAGGCCAGGTCCTTGGTGGCGCGCTCGATGGCCTTGAGTTCGGCACGGATCTCGCGAACATAGCGGTCGCCGTCGGAAGTCAGTACCACGCGCTTCTTGATGCGTTCGAAAAAGCGCACGCCAAGCCGTTCCTCCAATGCCTGGATCTGGCGCGAGACCGCGCTTTCCGTGACATTGAGTTCAGCCGCGGCACGCGTAAAGCTGCCCAGGCGGGCAGCGCATTCCAGCATCTGGAGTGCGATCAGGCTTGGTAGACGCATGCTCACGAATGGGTAATGGACGCCAGGATGCGTTGCAACTTGTCCGGATTGCGCTGCGCGTGGATGCTGACGATACGTTCGCCGTCGGTTTCGAACGTCTGCGCCGATTCGAGCTGCCCATCGACGTAACGCAGCAGCGCCCACTGCCCGTTGAGCATGACCATCTGCACGCGCACGTCCTGACCACGGCGCTGGGCCGCGAAGTAAACCTGCGCAATGCGTCCGCCGCCGACCAGCGGCTTGGGGAAGCTGGACACCTTGCCACCGCCATCGCCAATCAGGACCGCCTCATCGGACAGCATGCCGCGGATGGCATCGAAGCTGCCCTGCTCCAGTGCCAGCGCAAAACTGCGCATCAGGTTCTGGTGCACGTCCCTGGGTACGACCTGGCGCGGACGCTCGTCGCGCAGTTGTGCCTTGGCCCTGCTGACGAGCTGGCGGCAGGCCGCTTCGCTCTTGCCGATCACGTCGGCCACCTCGGCATAGTCGGCATCGAACACTTCGCGCAACAGGAAGGCCGCGCGCGCCTCAGGCGTCAGCCGCTCGAGCAAGAACAGGAAGGCCACCGAGATATCGTCGGCACGCTCCCTGATGGCCTCGGGCGTATCGGGATGATCGGACAGCAAAGGCTCGGGCAACCAGATCCCGGCATAGTGCTCACGCTGCAGCTTGGCCGCGCGCAAGTGGTCGATCGCAAGGCGTGTCGTCACTGACACCAGCCACGCCTCGGCATTATCGATCGCGTCGCGGTCCGTTCCATGCCAGCGCAGCCAGGCGTCCTGCACCACGTCTTCGGCTTCGGCCACCGAGCCAAGCATCCGGTATGCAATGCCCTGTAGCCGTGGGCGGAGCGTGTCGAAAAAGGTGGTCGGATCGGGTGCGGGTGCTGCCATGGCGAGGTCCATCGGTCGGGTTGCCATTGTGGCACCGCCGCCCCTTGCTCGTCCTTGAAATTTCCGATTCACTGTATATATTTACAGGTACTGTATGAATGAACAGTATCGGAGCCTTCTGATGGAACATCTGATCCGGGTGCAAAACGAATACGACCGTCAAGTACTGGTCTGGCTGCGCGGGCGCATTGGCGATGCGGCGCTGCAGTCGGCCGCGCGCAGGGTCGCTGCGGACGGCAAAAAGCCTTACCTTTCAACCATTTGCCGCATGCTCAACATCCGTGCGCCGTCGCGGCGCAGCTTTGCCGAGGAAGCGCGCAAGACGCACCGCGCCGTGGGGGAACGCTACCTGGCCCAGATCCGCCAGATCCTTGCCGTCCCGCCTGCCGCAGCGCGGCTGACCGGGCAGGAAGCGCAGCAAGGCTCCCTTATCTAGCCTGAGCCGGAAGGGAGCCCGCCGCCTTTCGCGCAAATTAGTCCGAATTATTGAAATCCAATAATTCGGGATAAATCACGCCGGCAGGTCGGTCACGCGCATGGCCGGCGTGATCTGCAACGGATCGGTCAGCAGTTCCAGCACGGCAGGCTTACCGGCCTTTTGCGCACGTTCGAAGGCCGCCGCAAAGTCCTCAGTCTTCTCCACGCGTTCAGCCCATGCGCCGCACGACCTCGCCATCTCAACAAAGTCCGGATTGACGATGGTCGTGCCGCTCTGGCGTCCCGGATAGCGGCGCTCCTGGTGCATCCGGATCGTGCCGTACATGCGGTTGTTCACCAGGATCACGATCAGGTTGGCACCATGCGCGGCGGCCGTGGCAATTTCCTGCGGATACATCAGGAAGCAGCCATCGCCAGCCAGGCAGACCACGGTCTTTTCAGGATGACGCAGCTTTGCGGCAACCGCCGCCGGCAGGCCATAGCCCATGGCGCCACAGGTCGGCGCCAGTTCCGTACGCGGCCGCTTGTAAGCATAGAAACGGTGCAGCCAGACCGTGTAGTTGCCTGCGCCGTTGGTCAGCACGGAATCTTCGGGCAGCACGTGGTTCAGGTGTGCCATTGCCGCGGACATATCCACACCAGACAATTCCGGATGCGGCTTGGGCACGGTCACGAACGCCTCGTGGTCGGCGCGTGCGCCGCCGGTCCAGTCCTTCCACGGCAGCGCGGCCGGGGCAGGCAATGACGCCAGCATGGCGGCGCCTGGCTCCACGCCGGCATGGATCGCCAGCGCGGGCTGGTATACGCGACCCAGCTCAAAGCTGTCGGCATGAATATGGACGAGCTTCTGCTGCGGCGTCGGAACTTCCAGCAGCGTATAGGCATCGGTGGCGATATCGCCAAGGCGCGTGCCGAATGCCACGATCAGATCCGCGGTCTTGACGCGCTCGGCCAGTTTCGGACTGACGCCAAGGCTCAGGTGCCCCACATAGTGCGGATCGCGATTGTCGATCACGTCCTGGCGGCGAAACGCGCAAGCCACCGGCAGATCCCATGCCTTGACGAACGCGGCAAAGTCGCGCACCGTCTGGTCGGTCCAGTTGGCGCCGCCGGCAATCACTAGCGGGCGCTTTGCCGCGCCCAGCGCAGTGGCCAGCGCCTTGGCATCTTCCGCACGCGGGGCCGCGGCAACCGCGCGGTACGCCACCGCATCGGCACATTCCACCAGACCGTCGAGCACGTCCTCGGGCAATGCCAGTACCACCGGCCCGGGACGCCCGGACGTGGCCACCTGGAACGCACGGGCCACCATTTCCGGAATGCGCGCCGGGTCGTCGATTTCGGCGGCCCACTTGGTCATCGAACCGAATACCGCGGCGTAGTCCACCTCCTGGAACGCCTCCCTGCCCTTGTGTTCGCGTGCAATCTGACCCACGAACAGGATCATGGGCGTGGAATCCTGCTGGGCGATATGCACGCCGATGCTGGCATGCGTGGCACCGGGACCGCGTGTCACAAAGCAGATCCCAGGCCGCCCGGTGAGCTTGCCGTCCGCTTCCGCCATATTGGCCGCCGCACCTTCGTGCTTGCAGACCACCAGGTCGATGGCGGGCTGGTCATGCAGCGCGTCCAGGACATCGAGAAAACTCTCGCCGGGCACGCAGAAGATGCGCTCGGTGCCGTGGATGCGCAACTGGTCTACAAGTACGCGGCCGCCAGTGCGGGCCGAGGTGGAAGTGCTGGATGTCATGGCGATGGTCCGGACGGTCTGTCTATCGGTCTCAGGGAATGGTCAGGCGATGGTCAGGCGAATGTCTGCGATTGTTCCGTTTGACGTGCATCGCTGCGCGGTCTATCGTGCATTTCTGTTATGCGTTTTCTGCAAGTCCGTACACGGCTTCGCCGTGTAGATTGCTGACGAGGCGCAGCACAAGACGCCCAAGTCTGCCACGGTTCGTGATTGCGAAGCCGGTAGGCAGAACAATAACTGTATGGAAAGGCCGTACTGGAAAGCCGCACTTGACCGTACTCGACCGTTCGCGCAACAGGAGACACACAATGCTGTTCCCCCATCGACTGATGCGGCCGCTGCTGGCCGTGCTTTGTACCGGATGCATGGCCGTCGCATCCCCGGCTGGCGCGCAGACCGCCGACCACTACCCGAGCAAGCCCATCACCTACGTGGTGCCGTTTGCCGCCGGCGGTACCACCGACCTGCTGGGCCGCCTGATCGGCCAGCGGCTGTCCCAGACCCTGGGCCAGTCGGTCGTCGTGGAAAACCGTGCGGGTGCCGGTGGCAATATCGGCTCCGACTATGTGGCCAAGGCCCCGGCCGATGGCTACACCATCCTGGGCGGCACCATCAGTTCTCACGCCATCAATGTGAGCCTGTATCCGAAGATGCCGTATGACCCGGTCAAGAACTTCCAGCCGATAGCCCTGATCGGCAAGCTGCCGAACGTGCTGGTGGTCAACGCGGACAGCCCGTGGAAGACCGTCCAGGACGTAATCGCGGCCGCCAAGGCCAAGCCCGGCTCGATCAATTTTGGCTCGTCGGGCAATGGCACGTCGCAACACCTGGCCGCCGAACTGTTCGCCAACATGGCCGGCCTGCGCATGACCCACGTCCCTTATAAAGGCAGCAGCCAGGCCGTACAGGCATTGCTGGGCAGCCAGGTGGACCTGGTCTTCGAGAACAGCGTCGCCGCCATGCCGATGATCCAGGCCGGCAAGTTCCGCGCGCTGGCCACGACCGGCAGCAAGCGCGCAGGCGAGTTGCCCGATGTGCCGACCATGGCGGAAGCCGGTCTGGCTGGCTACGAGATCGTGTCGTGGCAGGCCATTTTTGCGCCGGCGGGCACGCCGATGCCGATCGTGAACAAGCTTTCGACCGAAATCGGCAAGATCATTCGCCAGCCCGAAGTGCGCGCCAAGCTCGCATCGATGGGCGTGGAACCGTCCGGCGCGGGTCCCACCGAACTGGGCAACTTCCAGAAAAGCGAAGTCGCCAAATGGGCAAACCTGATCAAGACCGCCAATATTCATCTGGAGTAAGCATGAGTGAACACCGCGTTCCAACCGCCGGCCTGCACCAATGGGTAGTCGATCTGTGGCTGGCGGCGGGCTCGGATGCCCGCGAGGCAAAGCTGACCGCCGATCATCTGGTAGGCGCCAACCTGTCCGGCCATGATTCGCATGGCGTGGGCATGATCCCCAAGTACGTGATGTCGTGGCAGGCCGACCAGTTGCAACTGAACCAGCAGGTCAGCGTGGTGCACGAATCGGGCGGCATCCTGAGCCTCGACGGCAATCGCGGCATGGGCCAGGCCGTGACCGAGCAGGCCATGGACATGGGCATTGCACGCGCCAGGGAACATGGCGTGTGCGTGCTGGGCCTGCGCCGCTCCCACCATCTGGGTCGCGTGGGCCATTGGGCCGAGCAGGCTACCGCGGCCGGGATGATCTCGATCCATTTCGTCAACGTCCTGTCCAAGCCGATCGTGGCGCCGCATGGCGGCTACGATGCGCGCTTCGGCACCAATCCTTTTACGATCGGCGTGCCGCTGGCCGGCCAGCCGCCGCTGGTGCTGGACTTCGCCACCAGCGCGATTGCGCTGGGCAAGGTCCGCGTGGCTCATAACAAGGGTGTGCCAGTGCCGGCAGGCAGCCTGATGGACCCCAACGGCCACCCGACCGATGATCCCTCGGTCATGTTCCCGCATCCGGGCACGCCGCAAGGTGCGTTGCGCACGTTTGGCGAGCACAAGGGCTACGTGCTGGCCGTGATGTGCGAACTGCTGGGCGCGGCGGTAACGGGCGGGCACACCATCCGCCCCGAAACACTGACCCATGAACACGCGGTGTGGAACAACATGCTGGCGATCATTTTCGATCCCGCGCGACTTGGCAGCACCACCAGTTTCGGCCATGAAGTGGAGTCTTTTGTCGAGTGGATGAAGGCATCGCGCCTGCAACCGGGCAACGACGCCATTCGCCTGCCGGGCGACCCTGAGCGCGCCTGGCGCCGGGCGCGTGCCGAATTCATTCCCGTGGACAGCAGTACGCTGGCCCAGCTCGACGACGCCGCGGCACGCGTGTTGCAGGCGCGTGGCAAGTCGCCCGGCCCGCTTACCGCGCTGGCCGTCGACTGAATTGGAGTTACCCTCATGACCACCTCCCCTCACCTGCCGCAGATCCACCCGCTGCCCAACCGCTTCCGTGCCGATGTGCTGGCGCGCAAGCGCCTGATCGGCCTGTGGAGCTCGCTTGGACAGCCGGTGACCAGCGAGATCATCGGGCTGGCCGGCTTCGACTGGCTGTTGCTCGATGGCGAGCATTCGCCCAATGATGTGCTGACGTTCGCGCCGCAGTTGATGGCGCTAAAGGACAGTACCAGCGCTGCCGTAGTGCGTCCGCCATGGAACGACCCGGTCATGCTCAAGCGCCTGCTGGATATCGGCTTCTACAATTTCCTGATCCCGTTTGTGGAATCGGCGGAAGAAGCGCGCCGCGCGGTGCAGGCGACGCGTTACCCGCCCGATGGCGTGCGCGGGGTCTCGGGGGTACAGCGTCAGAACCGCTACGGCACGCTGCCCGATTTCTTCAAGACCATCAACGACAATATCTGCGTGCTGGTGCAGATCGAAAGCCGCAAGGGCGTGGCGGCCATTGCGGAAATCTGCGCGGAGCCTGGCGTCGACGGCATCTTTATCGGGCCCAACGACCTCGCGGCAGCCTACGGACATCTTGGCAATCCGAACCATCCGGAAGTGCAGGCGGCCGTCAAACAGATTTACGACGCCGCCAACCAGGCCGGCAAGGCAATTGGCACGCTGACGCCGGTGGAAGCCGATGCGAAGCGCTACCTCGACATGGGCGCGCATTTTGTTGCCGTCGGCCTCGACCATCTGCTGTTGCGCGACGCCGCACGCGCGCTGTGCGAACGCTTCGCGCGCTGACACCACATCAACCGGGAACAATCATGAGCAAGATCGGATTCATCGGACTAGGCGTGATGGGCAAGCCCATGGCGGAACATCTGCAGGCCGGCGGTCATACCGTGCATGCGCACACGCGCAGCGGCGTGCCGCAGGAACTGCGCGACAAGGGCATGCAGCAATGCACCAGCGCGACCGAGGTGGCACGGCAATCGGACGTCATCTTCCTGATGCTGCCCGACACGCCCGACGTGGAGCGCGTGCTGTTTGGCAAGGATGGCGTGGCCGAGGGGCTGAGCCAGGGCAAGATCGTGGTCGACATGAGCTCGATCTCGCCAATCGAGACGCGCGAGTTCGCAGCCAGGATCGAAAAGCTGGGCTGTGACTACGTCGATGCGCCGGTGTCCGGCGGTGAAGTCGGCGCCAAGGCGGCCACGTTGTCGATCATGGCCGGCGGCAAGCAGGATGTATTCGACCGCGTATTGCCGCTGCTGCAACTGATGGGCAAGAACATCACGCTGGTGGGCAATGCCGGCGACGGGCAAGTGGCCAAGGTAGCCAACCAGGTGATCGTGGCGCTGACGATCGAAGCGGTCAGCGAGGCGCTGGTACTGGCGGCCAAGGCCGGTGCCGACCCGGCGCGCGTACGCCAGGCGCTGATGGGCGGCTTTGCCAGCTCGAAGATCCTCGAAGTGCATGGCGAGCGCATGATCAAGCGGACGTTCAATCCGGGCTTCCGCATCGAACTGCACCAGAAGGACCTGAACCTGGCGCTGTCCACCGCGAAGGCATTGGGGCTGGGGCTGCCGAATACGGCATCCACCCAGCAACTGTTCAATGTCTGTGTGGCCCAGGGCGGTGCGGCCTGGGATCATTCGGGTCTGGTCAAGGCGATCGAACATCTGTCGTCGTTCGCGATTGGCGATACGCCGAAAGCCTGATGACTGCACTGAACTCCGACGACCTCGCGTGCTTTGTCTGCGTAGCCAACACGCAGAGCATTTCGCGCGCCGCGCTGGAACTGGGCGCGGACCAGTCGACGGTGAGCCGCCAGATCGCACGGCTCGAAGCCACGCTCGATACGCGGCTGTTTCATCGCAGCGGACGCGGCGTGGTACTGACGGAGGCCGGCACCACGCTGTTGAGCTATGCGCGACAGGTTGCCGCAACCCTGACGGAGGCGCGCGCCGCGGTACGCGCCTCGACCGCGCAAGGTCCGGCGCAACTGGTCATTGCCGCGCAGCCCACCATCGCCAATACCGCGTTCGCGGCCATCGGCACCGCGCTCAAGCAACGTTTTCCCGCTACAAAAATCAGGTTTGTCGAGGGTTTGGCAAGCCCGGTACTGGCCTGGCTGGCCGCAGGCGAGATCGACGTGGCCCTGCTTTACCTGCCTGAGCAGCAAGGCGCGCTGAAGGTGGACGTATTGCTTGAGGAAGACCTGACGCTGGTGACGCCCACATCGTGGAGCCATCTGGGGCCAACCTTCCCGGCGCGCCGCCTCGGCGAAGTGCCGCTGATCCTGCCAAGCACTTCGAACGGTTTGCGCGTGCTGGCCGAATCGCTGGCCACGCGCGTCGGCACTACGTTGAACCTGGCAATGGAGTGCGATGCGTCGAACACTGTGGCCATGCGGCTCGTGGAGGACGGGTGTGGCGCGACGCTGCTACCGTTTGCCGCAGTCGCGGACCGCGTGGCGCAGGGCCGCCTGCATTCGGCACGGGTCATCGATCCCGTGGTCACGCGTCAGGTAGCAATGACCACCGCGCGTAATCGACCGGTCGTGCCAGAGCTGTGGGACATCATGCAGACCGTGCGACAGTCGGTACGCAATATCGTGATGTCAGGGGCATGGCCGGGGGCGCGGCTGATTTGACTCTTCTCTGCTCCCCTCTCCCGCATGGCGGGAGAGGGGTTGGGGGTGAGGGCCAGCGGCTCAATCCAAGTCAAGTCGCGATTTGAACCTCATGCCCTCTCCCCCGCCCCTCTCCCGCGCGCGGGAGAGGGGAGAAAACCGCCGGAACAAGGGCCACCGTTACTGCTTGGT
Source organism: uncultured Cupriavidus sp. (assembly GCA_963543405.1). Taxonomy (GTDB): domain Bacteria; phylum Pseudomonadota; class Gammaproteobacteria; order Burkholderiales; family Burkholderiaceae; genus Cupriavidus. Next base: position 90,843 of record CAUUBQ010000017.1, on the reverse strand, counting down.
AGTTCCCTGCTGCAACTCTGCCTTGGCCGCTTCATTGGCCGCCTTGTTGGCATCGCTGCGTTCCTGCTTGGCCGCGCCTACATCCTGTTTGTACTGCCCCTTGGCCGCGGCTTTTTCAGCCTTGTACTGGTCCTTGGCCGCCTTGCGTGCCTCGCGGCGTTCCACCAGCGGATCCTTCGGCGGCTGGATCTGCGTCATGCCCGGCGGCACCGCATTGGCGTTGGCCGGTGCGGGCGCGGGGGTCTGCGCAAAGGCCGTGGCGGACATCAGGCCGGCCGCCAGGGCGCCGATCAGCGAAGTGGTGCGAATGGTTCGATGCATAGACATATGAGACCTCTCAATGTTGTTATCGAAAAGTACCGGTGCATTTCCACACCGCGTGCCCAGTGTAGAAGTGACTCCGTGCCCCGCGTGCCGCATTCACACATCTCCTTACAAAAACTCGCGGGCACTGACAGACAACGCCTGACAACACCACAGTTTCTACGCGGATATGCGGCAATTCACGCTTGAATGGCTGCATGGCGTCGCCCAAACTGAAGCGCATCGATCGCCCGTTTGAGGAGTTGCCATGCATCTCGAAGGCTCGTGCCAATGCGGTGCCGTCCATTTCAATCTGGAATCAGACTCGCCCTACCCGTTCATGCACTGCCATTGCTCGATCTGCCGCAAGACCGGCGGTGGTGGTGGCTATGCGATCAACCTGGGCGGCGATGCCACCACGCTGCGCGTGCGCGGGCAGAAGCATGTGGGCCAGTTCCATGCCGTGATGCGCGAGCCAGGCAAACGCGCGGTGCGATCAAAAGCATTGCGCCATTTCTGCAAGTTGTGCGGCAGCCCGCTGTGGCTGTGGGACCCGCGCTGGCCCGATCTGGTGCATCCGAACGCCAGCGCCATCGACACTCCGCTGCCGAAGCCTCCCGAGGTCGTGGAAGCCGCGCTGGACTACGTGGCGCCTTGGGTCGACGTACCGCGCGGCAAGGGACATCGGCATGCGGGCACGTGGCCGCCTGAATCCTTGCGCGAATGGCACCAACGGCATGGCTTGCTGGCGTAGTCGGACACTGCCGGACAACGCCTTGCATCCGCGCTGACATACACCTGCGGAGTGCCCTCCTATGCTCAGGATATGCCACCGTTGCGTGGCAATCTGGAGCCCGCGATGCGCGAATACCTGATCTATCCGATGGCCACGCTATTTGCGATCGCGGCGGTCACCCTGTTGGTTGGCTGCGGCGAGTCGGCCAAATTGCCCGAATCGGCCGGCTTTGGTCCAACGCCGCAGTTGCCGGCGCCGAACAAGACCATGATCCCCACCGTCCATATCGCTCCGGCCAAGGGCTGGGACAACGGCAAGACGCCGGTCGCTGCCGACGGCATGCGCGTGGCGGCGTTCGCCGACAAGCTCGCGCATCCGCGCTGGGTCTATGTATTGCCGAATGGCGATGTACTGGTGGCCGAAACCGATGCCCCGCCCAAGCCCGAGGATGGCAAGGGCATCCGTGGCTGGATCATGAAGAAGATCATGAAGCAGGCCGGTTCGGGCACGCCGAGCGCCAACCGTATCACGCTGCTGCGCGATACCGACGGCGACGGCGTGGCCGACCAGCGCTCCGTCTTTATCAAGGACCTGAATTCGCCGTTCGGCATGGTGCTGGTCGGCAATGATTTCTACGTGGCCGATACCGATGCCGTGTTGCGCTTCCCCTATGTACCGGGACAGCCGGGCATTACCGAGCCAGGTCAAAAGCTGGTGGACCTGCCGGCCGGTCCGATCAACCATCACTGGACCAAGAACATCATTGCGAGCCCCGACGGTAGCAAGCTCTACGTCACGGTCGGTTCCAACAGCAACGTCGGCGAAAACGGTATCGACAAGGAGGCGGGCCGCGCCGCAATCTGGGAAGTCGATCGCCAGACCGGGCAGCACCGCATCTATGCCAGTGGCCTGCGCAATCCCAACGGCATGGCATGGGAGCCGACCACGAAGATGCTATGGACCTCCGTCAACGAGCGCGACGAAATTGGCAGCGACCTCGTGCCTGACTACATTACGTCGGTGCGCGATGGAGGCTTCTATGGCTGGCCATTCAGCTACTACGGCCAGCATGTCGACGAGCGCGTGAAGCCGTCCGCGCCTGACATGGTGGCCAAGGCCATCATGCCCGACTACGCAGTTGGCGCCCATACCGCATCGCTGGGCTTGACCGGTGCCTCCGGCAACAGCCTGCCCGCGCAGTTCCACGATGGCATGTTCGTAAGCCAGCATGGCTCATGGAATCGCAAGCCACGCGCCGGCTACAAGGTGATCTTCATACCGTTCGACCAGGGCAGGCCCAAGGGCGCGCCATTTGAAGTACTGGCCGGATTCCTGACTGACGATGGCGAAGCGCAGGGCCGGCCGGTAGGTGTCGCCATCGACAAGCGTGGTGGCCTGCTGGTGGCCGATGACGTCGGCAACATGATCTGGCGCGTCACGGGCGCCAACTGACACCTGAAAAAAACAGAAACGCAAAAACCGGCGGTGCGAGCCCCTCGCACCGCCGGAAGACCGCCCACCACGGCAGTCTGAAACAATGATCAGAAGCGGTGCTGCAGGCCCGCCGTCACACCGACCTGATTGTTGGCATAGCCAACGAAATCACGCGAGACACTCACGTCCTGACCATTGCGCGCCTTGGCATACGCTGCGGACAGGTAGGCCATGGTGCGTTTGGAAAGATTGTACTGGGCACGCAGCGAGAAAAGGATCGGGTCCGCGTTGGTATCGCCCTTGATGTTCTGCTTGTACACCGCGCCGTACAGCGTAAAGGCCGGCGTGAAATCATATGCTGCGCCGAGCCAGTACATGTCGCTCAGCTGCTTGGCGGCCGTAGTAGTAAACGTCTTGCGGTAGTTGCGATAGCCGGCATAGACCGACAGCGCGCCGAAGTCGTAGCTGGCACCGGCGTGGATACCCTGGATATAGTCGATGGTGTCGGCCGGCGTGGTGCTGGTGCCTGCGCCCATCTGGCGATCCCAGGTCACTGCGGCGGCGAACTTGCCGGCGTTGTAGCCCAGGCCCAGGTCGTACTTGGACGAGCTCTTGAAGCTGCCCGGCACTTCGCCGAACGACATCGTGCCACCCACCTTTACCGGACCAAACTGGCCGTCGTAGCGCACGATATTGGCCGAACGCGAGAACATGCCGTCCTTGCGGCCGCCGGTGGCCGTTGCCGATGTTGCCCACGAGTAGTTCGGCGCATAGCCCATCGGGTCGAACGGCAGCATGAAGTCATAGGTCGTGGTGAAGTCGCGGCCCATGCGGATGCTGCCAAGGTTCTTGTCCTGCAGACCCACCCATGCGCGGCGGTCGAACAGTGTGTTGTCGGTATCGAGCTTGCCGGTATCGATGGCAATGCCCGATTCCAGCGTGAAGATGGCCTTCAGGCCGCCGCCCAGATCTTCGGAACCGCGCAGACCCCAGCGCGAGGTATTCTTGCCGCCCGAGGTCATCTTGACCGTCGAGCTGCCGGTCGGGCCAGCATGGCTCACGTATTCGATACCCGAGTCCACCAGGCCATACAGCGTCACGCTCGATTGCGCAACCGCGCCACCCGACACCACGCAACCCAATGCGCCCAGCGCCACTGCCTTCCGTTTCATACCAGGTCTCCTTGATTCGTCGTTCTAGTTGTGAACGGAGCGGATGGTATGAGGGGCTCACTTTCAGTTCGCTTTCGAAGTTCCTTTCATTTTTGGCGTGGAAGATGCACCACGGTTGGGAGTTTCCCTAGCTAGTCATGACTACCCGGTTGCAGGTATCACTCCACGCGCACCATCGTAGACACTCCTGCCCCGCTGTAGCCCCATGCGTATCCTGCTTGCCGAAGACAACCTGAAACTGGCCGAATCCCTCATGGAATCGTTGAGCCAGAGTGGCTTTACGGTCGATTGCATGCACGACGGCGCCAGCGCCGATCATCTGTTGACCACGCAAGACTACGCACTGGCCATCCTCGACATCGGCATGCCGCGCCTCGATGGCCTGGAGGTATTGCGCCGCCTGCGCGCGCGCCGCAACGCCTTACCTGTGCTGATCCTGACTGCCCATGGGTCGGTGGAAGACCGCGTACGCGGCCTTGACCTGGGCGCCGACGATTACCTGGCCAAGCCCTTTGCGCTGACCGAACTGGAGGCCCGCGCACGCGCGCTGATCCGGCGCAGCCACGGCCATGACCGCACCGGACTGACCTGCGGTCCGCTTCACTATGACAGCGTCAGCCGCGCGTTTACGTTGCAGGGCGAGCTACTGCAACTGACCGGCCGCGAGCGTGCCGTGCTGGAAATTCTGCTGCTGCGAGACGGCCGCGCCGTCAACAAGGCGGCATTGTCCGAGAAAATTTTCGGGATCGACGAGTCGGTCAACGCCGACGCGATTGAAATCTACGTCTACCGCCTGCGCAAGAAGCTTGAAGGCACCGGCGTTGGCATCGTTACGCTACGCGGCCTTGGCTATCTGCTTGAAGCACGCGACCAGTCCTCGGCCGGCGCGGCGCAAGTGCGCCCATGAAGGCCGGCAGCCTGCGGCTGCAACTGACCCTCTGGCTGCTGTTGCCACTACTGGTCCTGCTGGCCCTTGATGCGTGGTTGACCGACCAGCGTGCGATGTCGGCCGCGCACCAGGCATTCGATCGCACGCTGGCCGCTTCGTTGAAAGCCATGCGCGACGGCATCAAGCTGCGCGACGGGCGCGTGGAAGTGGAAGTGCCATACCTGGCGCTCGAAGTCTTCGACGCCGAAGCCGGCTCGCGCGTCTACTACCAGATTCGCGATGAAAACGGCGCCACCATCACCGGCTACGACGACCTGCCGATGCCGCCACGGACGGTACGCACGCTATACCGTACCCAGTTCTACGATGCCGATTACCTGGGCACGCCCGTGCGCATGGCGGCCATGGCGCTGCCATTGCACGATGTGCGCTCGGCGCGTACCCAGATGGTATGGGTGCTGATAGCGGAGTCGACCGAGCCACGCGAGCAACTGGCAAACGATATCCTGATCGGATCGCTGTTGCAGGAACTGATGCTGGTCAGCCTGGCGCTGGTCATTGTCTGGTTCGGTGTGCGGCGTGGCCTGCGGCCGTTGCACCGGCTTTCCGACGCCCTGGCGGCCCGCGGGCCCGATGACCTCGATCCGCTCGAGGATGCGGCATTGCCAGTGGAGACCAAGCCGCTGGTGTCCGCCATTAACCAGTATGTGGCGCGCCTGCACCGGATGATCCAGGGCCGCAAGCGGTTCTTTGCCGATGCCGCGCACCAGCTCAAGACGCCGCTGGCCATCATCCAGGCTGAATCGGAACTGGCCTTGCGCGAGACCGACCTGGCAGGTGCGCGCGCGCATCTGGAACGGCTGCACGGCTCGGTGCAGCAGGCCGCCAAGGAAGTGGCGCAATTGCTGTCGCTATCGCGGCTGGAGCCGGACAGCGGCTATGCGCCGACACTGCGGCGCTTGCGCCTCGACCTGCTCGCTCAAGGCGTGGCACTGGAATGGGCACCGCTGGCCCGCCGTCATGGCGTCGATCTTGGTTTCGACGGTGTGGCCGACAACCATTCGGCGCGAGAGATCGACGGACAACCCGATCTGTTGCAGGAATTGCTCGGCAACCTGATTGACAATGCGATCCGCTACGGCGGCCCCGAGGCTATCGTCACGGTGCGCACGGTAGGACACCGGTTGCTGGTCGAAGACAATGGCCCGGGCGTGGCGCCATTCGAGCGCGAGTCGGTGTTCCGGCGGTTCTATCGCGGCGAGGCCAGTGCCAGCCGCGAAGGCAGCGGGCTCGGCCTGTCGATCGTGCGGGAAATCGCGCGCCTGCACGGCGCCTCGGTCGCGCTGGCCGAGACGGCTGGTGGCGGACTGACCGTGGAAATCGTGTTTCCCGAGCTGGTTGCTACAGCTTCGAAAGGTTCGCCCGCGCGCGCTGCAGGAACCCCAGAAACTGCTCCGTCTCAGCCTCGGTAAATCCGTTCATCGCCTGCGTGGTCACCACATCGCCCACTTCGCGCGCGGCATCGAGCGCCTGATCGGCCTTCTCCGTCATCCGCACCATGCGTTCCCGACGATCTTCCGGGTTGGGCCGGCGCACGATCCAGCCGCCATCTTCCATGCGGTCGAGCAAGCGCCCGGCCGAGATCGGCGCCACTTCCATCAGGTCAGCCAATGCCGCCTGGTTCATTTCACCGTGGTACGACAGGTAGGTCAGCGCGCGGTACTGGGCGCGCGTAAGGTCCAGCGTCGAGCGCGACAGGTCGTCGAAGCGCTTTCCGGAAAGCCGGCCAACATCCGCCACCAGGAAGCCGAAGCGCTTTTCAAGATTCTTTTCCATGCGCGCGATTATAGGCAGTCCCGGGCAACGGCTTGCTCTCGGAAACCCTGACAGTATCAAGCCGGCATGAATTCCATCCCACGCATATAATAAGCACGCTTATAAATAATCCGCCCCCCACCTTCCTGATGTCCTCCGTGGTCCATGCTCCGGCCGAAAGTGCCGGCAAGCCGCTCAATCGCCCGATGATCACGCTGTCGATCATGCTGGCCACGTTGATCCAGACGCTCGACAGCACCATCGCGAATGTGGCCTTGCCGCATATGCAAGGCGCCCTGTCGGCGTCGCAGGATGAGATCACGTGGGTGCTGACCTCGTACATCGTGGCGGCGGCCATTGCCACGCCACTGACCGGATGGCTATCCGACCAGTTGGGCGTCAAGCGCTTGCTGGCCATTGCGATCGGCGGCTTTACAGTGGCTTCAGCGCTGTGCGGCATGGCCGATTCGCTAAGCCAGATCGTGGCGGCCCGTCTGCTGCAAGGTATCTTCGGCGCGGCACTGGTGCCGCTGTCGCAGTCGATCTTGCTCGATATCAATCCGCCATCGCGCCAAGGGCAGGCCATGGCGGTCTGGGGCATGGGCGTCATGGTTGGTCCGATCCTGGGGCCAACACTGGGTGGCTGGCTGACCGACAGCTATAACTGGCGCTGGGTTTTCTTTATCAACATACCAATCGGTGCGTTCGCGCTATTCGGGGTGCTGGCCACGCTGCCGAATCGTGCGCCGGCACGCAGCATGCGCTTCGATGCATTCGGCTTTGCCACGCTAAGTCTAGCCATTGGCGCCTTGCAGGCCATGCTCGACCGCGGCGAGCAGCTCGACTGGTTCGGGTCGCTTGAGATCCGTATCGAGGCGTTGATCTGCGTAATTGCGTTCGCATACTTCATCGTACATACCGCCACGGCGGGCAACCGGTCCTTCTTCCGCCTGGCTTTGCTCAAGGACCGCAACTTTGTCACCGGCGCCTGCTTCATCTTCGTGATCGGCGCGGTGATGTACGCCACGCGCGCCCTGTTGCCGCCGATGCTGCAGAACCTGATGGGCTACCCGGTAGCCACCACAGGTCTGGTCACCGCGCCGAGCGGCGTCGGCACGATGGTCGCGATGATGCTGGCGGGCCGCCTGCTACGGCGCGTGGATGCACGCTTGCTATTGCTGGCGGGCTTCCTGATCTCGGCATTTGCGCTCTGGCAGATGATGGGCTACACCATCGTGCTGTCGGTCTCCGACATCGTATGGCCCGGCGTGATCCAGGGTTTTGGCCTCGGACTGGTGTTCGTACCACTGTCCGCACTGACGTTCTCGACGCTGGAACCGTCATTGCGCGCCGACGGCACTGCCACGTATAGCCTGATGCGAAATATCGGCAGCAGCATTGGCATCTCGCTGATCCAGACCCTGATGACGCGCAATACGCAGATCGCCCACAGCGACCTGATCACGCACGTGAACCCGTACAACCCGGCGCTGCAATCAATGCTGTCGCACGGCTCGCGCCTCGATCTCGCCATGCTGAACCAGACCATCAACCAGCAAGCGGCGATGATCGCCTACCTCAACGACTTCAAGGCCATGTTTATCGCCACATTGGTGGTAGTGCCCCTGATCCTGCTGATCCGGCCCGGGAACAAGCATGCCAATGACGACAATATGGCGCATGCGGCGATGGATTGAGGGGGCCGACCTGGACATGCGCCGCTGCATGCCAACCACGATCGCTATGCGCTCCCCTCTCCCAGCGCGGTGGGAGAGGGGCTGGGGGTGAGGGCATGAGGTTCAAATTGCGACCTGTCTCAGCTTGCACCGCTGGCCCTCTCCCCCGCCCCTCTCCCGCACGCGGGAGAGGGGAGAAAACACAGGGCCGAAAAACATCGGCTGTCACATAGCCCGGATGCGGAGAATCACATCCGAAAGCACCCTGAAAGCAGCGTTTGGCGTCGGTCGATTTGGCGTTTCGAGTTTGGGGTTTCGATGCGCGATCCAGTCACGATAGCGCTTGATCCGCTTGACTTCACCGAGTTCGGTTGCCGCAAATTCATCGCGAAACAGGTCGAGCATCTCGGCCGGCCGCCACCGTTCCACCTCGTCCACAAACTTTGCTGCCAGACGAACGGAGAATGTCGGCGGGTGCGCCTGTTCGAGCTGTGCGCTTTGTGCCTGGACATACTCGATGATGAAGCGCTCGAAGTGGGACCACATCGACACGATGGCGCCGTCATCCAGATGAACCTGGCCGTCGCCAATCATGGTTGAGATTGTCACCGGCCCTATCCTGTCAAAGCGTGTGTTACGTATCAGATGGGCATCGCAACCTGACGCCCGCTTCACAATGCCAAGGCACTCGGCCACAGTTTGGTGCGCATCGAATGCGCGTTGTAACGATCCCTTATCGTCCATAGTCGGATACCAATTCGAGTAATTCCCGAAAGCCATCTTCATCGACGCGATGTGCGCGCAGTGAGGGCGTGGAATCAACCCAGTACCATCCATCACCATCGATGCCTTCGAATGCCGGGGTCGGTGCGGACGGAATGCCATTGACCGGTGGACGCTCGAATAAGAAGCCTCGCCCCTTGAAGTAGTAGAGGAAATCGCTCCTGAATCGGCCATGCAGGTCTATCCCGCCAAATGCGAGTACAACGCCTGCGCCGGCCGGTTCCAGCCTTGCTAACTCCCTGCCATCGCGCGTTTTCAGTACCAGTCGTGGTACCGAGTATTTACCAAAGTCCTCTTCATTCATCTCCGCGGGCGACTCCGCCTCAACCGCATCGAGTTCGCTGACCCACTGCTTCACCGATGCGTAAAGCGCATCGACATGCGCTAGGTAGTCGACAACTTCAGGGCAATGCTGGCTCATGGCGATCCATCGGATGTGTCAGGAAGCCGGCAGAATAGCCCGCAAGCCTGCCCAATGAACGTCTTGCCATTGAAATTAGAATCGTCTTAAGCTGGTGCTTCGTCCGATCGACAACGATGATCGACGGCGGCGTGGGACTGCCGCTTTCACCGGACCTATCCTAAGCTTGTTACGTATGACTCACGCGGGCGGAGACGCGATGCCAACCTACGACTATCGATGCGATGCCTGTGGCGACTTCGCCGTGATGCGCCCCATGGCCCGACGCGACGAGCCTGCCCCCTGCCCCGCGTGCGGCTCGCTGGCTGCCCGGGCGCTGGTGGCGGCGCCGTCGCTGGGCAGCACGAGTGCGTCGGCGACGAAGGAATCGTCATCTCACGGTGCCGGCTGCGGTTGTTGCGGATCGGTCAAGCTGGCGGGTCGGTCGGATGGGGGCAAGAGTTCAGGCGGAAGGCCCTGGACGACCAACCATTGAAGCCGCTCCGGGGGCTCGCCCCCTTGCATACAACCCGGATTGGCAAGCTGCACCTTGTGAATTCGTAGCACGGCCTTCCCTTCTCGCTCATTCGCAAGCGCCTCGAAGCCCTCAACAAGAGCGGCAAAAACGTCCTGATTCATCATGGCATTTGATCCTCCCGGGTCTCTGTTTCCTTTTTGGGGAGTTGCTTTTCGATGCTGTCATAGCTCCCCCGGGCGAACTATGCGTGTTTATCGGGCTGAAAAATGTGTCGATGTGTGCCCAAAACGTCAACTTATGTGTCGAATTGGCCAGCTACCCACGCATCACCCAATGACCCTCTTAGTCAAATCTAATTGGGAATTATTCTCATCAAGACACTAGAATGCAGCATACGGGTCATTCCCGGGACTCACCCGGACATTCCGATGCCACCGCCCACCGAATCCGCAGCACTGCCAGACACCGTGCCCGATGCAGTTTCCGCCGCGCTGCCGCCGCAGCGGTCGCGTGCCGTATTTCTTGGCGCCGGCGCGCTGGTGGCAGTCGGCTACATGGACCCGGGCAACTGGGCGACGGCCATTGCAGGTGGGGCGAAGTACGGCTATAGCCTGCTGTTCGTGATTGCGGTGGCCAGCCTTGTGGCCATGTTGCTGCAGTGGATTGCCGCGCGCGTGGGGGTGGTGACCGGACGCGATCTGGCGCAGCTTTGCCGCGAGCGCTTTCCGCGTCCGGTGGTCATCGCACTGTGGGTCGCCAGTGAGATCGCGATCATTGCCTGTGATGTGGCCGAGGTGGTGGGCAGCGCCGTCGCACTGCAATTGCTGCTGCATGTGAAGCTGTGGGTTGGCGTGCTGATGGCCGCGGTGGCCACGCTGGTCATGCTTGCCGTGCAACGCTATGGGCAGCGCAAGATGGAAGGCATGGTTGCCGGCCTGATCGCGTTGGTAGCGCTGTGCTTTGTTGCGCAACTGGCCATGGCGCAGCCGCAGTGGAGTGCCGTCATTGGTGGGTTCGCGCCACCTGCCGAACTGCTGCGCAATGCGGGCATGCTCTGGCTCGCGGCCGGCATCGTGGGTGCCACCGTGATGCCCCACAACCTCTACCTGCACTCGTCCCTGGTGCGCCGCCATGCGCCGCGCCAGGGCAGCAAGGCACTGCGCGATCGCGCCATGGTGCTGTCGCTGCGCGGCATGAACCTCGATACGTTCGGCTCGCTCGCGTTCGCGTTCCTGATCAACGCCGCCCTGCTGATTCTTGCCGCCGCGGCATTCCATGCGAATGGCCTGACCGAAGTGGAAGACCTGGCCGAAGCCCACCGCCTGCTGGCGCCATTGCTGCATTCCAACTATGCAAGCCTGCTGTTTGCCGTGGCGCTGCTGGCCTGCGGGCTCAATTCGACGCTGACCGGCACGCTGGCCGGCCAGGCCGTGATGGAAGGCTTCCTGGACCTGAAGATGTCGCGCATGCGTCGAGCGTTGCTGACCCGCGCGGTGGCCATCGTACCGGCGCTGGCAGCGGTCTGGGTGTTCGGCGAGCACGGCTCGGCCAGCTTGCTGGTGGCCAGCCAGGTGGTTCTGAGTCTGACCTTGCCACTTGCCGTCGTCCCGTTGATCCAGTTTGCTTCGAACCGCGACCTGATGGGCGAATGGCGCGTACGTGGTACCCCGCTGGTACTGGCCTGGAGCTCCGCCGCCGTGATCCTGTTCCTCAATGGCGCATTGCTCTGGCAAGGCGCGCTGGCCTGAGAGATTGCCTGATCCTCTTGCTATTCCACCGGCTCGAGCTTGCGGTACTGGTTGTAGTGCCGGATCGCGCGGTGCGGATCGCCCAGCTCCTCGTGCAGGCGGGCTGCGTTGTAGTGGGCATCGGCAAAGTCAGGGGCCAGGTCGATGCAGGCGTGATAGCTTGCCAGCGCATCACGCCGCGCGCCGGAATCCTCCAGCGCCACGCCCAAATTGAAATGCAGCAATGGCTGATCAGGCAGACGCACCAGCGCTTCACGGTAACGGGCAACCGCCTCATCGAAACGCCCTTGTTCGCATAGCAGGCAGCCGAGGTTGAGCCACGCATCGAGGTAGTCTGGTGCCGCCGCTACCGCGCGCAGATAGGCAGCCTCCGCCTCGGCACTGTCCACAGGCTCCAGGGCGACCGCGCGTTCAAACCATCCGGCAGGATCCTCGGCCGCTGGTGCCCTGGACGGACGCCTCAGGTCCACTACCGCACCGCGCCCAGGCTCGCTGTCAGCATCGAGATCGAGCACGAACTGCCCCGAATCCACCTGCCAGCGCCCTTGCCGATCCTGCACCGTGACATCGCCGCCCACCGCGCTTACCCGCAACCCGGTCGGCGGACGACCTTCGCCCAGCCCTTGCAGCCGCCGCAATGACCGAGTGATATTTCGGGTCGGGATCCGCGCCTCGCGCAATGACTGTGCCGTGCGCATCAGCACCACGTCCTGGAAGCTGAAGCGGAACTCGCGCCGTACACCGCGCCGGGGTACTACCACTCCAGCGGCAATCAACGCATTGATCACGGTACGCGAAATGCCCAGCAAGGCCTGGACGTCGCGCATCGAGTAGGCTTGCATCGTCGGACCGTCCCCCTACTTCCGTGCGGCGCGTTTAGGGGCCACCGCGGGTGTTGCGGTCGCACGCCGGGCAGTCTTGCGGGCTGGCGCCTCGGTTGCCGCCTTGGCCGCGGCCTTGCCTGTGTTTCTTGCCGCGGACTGTCCCGCCGATTGCCGCTTGTTGGCACCAATGCTCTTGCGCAGTGCTTCCATCAGGTCGATCACTTCACCGCCGGTGGCCGGTGGCGCTTCCTCGGCAACCGTGATCTTCTTGCCGGCAATCTTCTTGTCGATCTGGTCGAGGATGCGCTGCTTCTCCTCGTCGGTATAGGCGGCAGGATCGTAGCCATCGACCGAGTTCTGCTCGATCAGTTGCTGCGCCAGCTTCAGCTCCGCAGGCTGCACGTCGGTGCGTTCCACGTGCAGGTCGGCCATGTCGCGTACTTCGTCGGCATAGAGCAACTGCTGCAGGATCAGGCCGTCGTCGCCTACGCGGATCTGCACCATGTACTGCTTGCCCTTCCATGCCCACTTTGCCAGCGCGCAGGTACCACTCTCGCGCATGGCCTCGGCCAGCAGGTTGTAGGGCTTGGCGCCACGCTTGTCTGGGCCCAGATAGTAGGCCTTGTCGAAATAGATCGGATCGACCGCACCCACCGGCATGAACGACACGATGTCGATGGTCGGCTGCGCCGCATCCTCCAGCGCCTTGAGTTCTTCGGGCGTGAAGGTCACATAGCGGTCCTTCTCGAATTCGTAGCCCTTGACCATATCGGCGCGATCCACCGGCACATCTTCCTTCAGGCAGATGTACTGCTGACGCAGCCGCGAGCCACAACCCTTATGCAGCAGGTTGAAGCTGATCGCCGATTTGCTCTCGGTGGCCGAGTACACCTTCACCGGAATGGAAACGAGCCCGAAACTGATCGATAACGAAGCAATGGAACGTGCCGCCATGACGACTTCCTCCCGCAACAGACGCTATGCAGCGTTCAGAAAGTCTAGGCGGCAAGACGCGGATCATGCCAGCCATCCAGCCATGACATGGCTTACGAGCCGCTTTTATCAGCGCCAGGCCGAGATTTAGCCGACGATGGCGGTCACCCAGCCCGTCATGGCCGGACCCGCAATCACCATCAGCACGCCGGCCAGCACCATCGTCAGGCTGGCAACCACCCCTTCCTCGGTATGGCGCTGGCGTGCACGGGCCGTGCCGAATCCATGGGCCGCGGCGCCCAGCGATGCGCCTTGTGCCACCGGTGAGCGAAGCTTGAGCAGTGCCAGCACTGCATCGCCTACGATCATGCCCACCAGTCCGGTCATCACGGTAAACAACGACACCAGGTCGGCCGACCCACCGGTATGGGAGACCACCGCCACCGCAAACGGCGTGGACACCGAGCGGGCCATCAGGCTTTGCGAGACCTCGTTGCTGAAGTGAAACGCCTCGGCCAGCAGTCGTGCGCTGACCAATGCCACCACCATGCCTGCCACGACCCCAAGCGCAAGCGCCAGCCAGTGACGCCGCACAATGGCACGATGCTCATAGATCGGTACTGCAAACGCAATCGTGGCCGGGCCCAGCAGCCAGACCATCCAGCGGGTGTCTGCAACATAGGCCGAATAGGGAATGTCAGCGCCCAGCAGCAGCGCGATGGTCAATACCGGCACCAGGATTGCCGGTGAATACCAGATCCGGGGGCGACGCTGATAGAACGGCTTGATGGCAAAGTACAGCGCAATGGTCCATGCGAGGCAGAAGAACGAGGCCATGTTTACTTGGTCTCGCGTGTGGTGTGCTGGCGGGCGCGCGCATGGATACGCCGTCTGGCCAGTCTTGCAATGCGTCGTTCGAGGCGACACCCCGCATGCACCGCCAACGCCGTGGCAGCCATCACCAGTACCGTGCCAACGGTAACCGCAATGGTCAGTTGGACACCTTCCGTGCGGAACAGCGGGAAATAGTTGACCACGGCCACTACGCATGGAATGAAGAACAGCACCAGTTCACCCAGCAACCAGTCGGCGCCATCCTTTACCCAGCCCACCTCAGCCTTGCCCGACAGCAGCAAAGCCAGCACGGCCAGCAGGCCAAGCACGCCGGGCGATACGGACCAACCGAGCGCCCGCGTAAGCCAGTCCGCCGCGAACCAGACCGCCAGCAGCCCGCCAATCTGAATGGTGGTCCGGAGCATGCGGCGTGAAATCGGGGGGCGAAGCAAGGTGGAGGATGCTGGGGCGGACACGGCGGCAATGGTGCGAAGTACGGAATGCCAACGATTATTCACCCAGTTTCCGCACAACGACAGGCAGGGAATCCGCATCGGTTGTGCAGAATTGCACAACCGATGCGGCATGCCCAAGCCTATGCCTGTCCGCTCATGAACAACGCGGTGCTGGCATCGACCTGTTCGGCGATGAAATTGGCCACGGCGCGCACATGCGCCGCCTTCCAGTGATCTTCATGAACGTGCATGTGGAACGTGCGTGTTACCTCGACCTCGTCAGGCAAAACCGGCACCAGCGCCGGAAAAGCCGCAGCGACATAGGCCGGGATGATGCACAGGCACTGGCCCCCCAGCGTGGCATGCACCTGGGTCAGCAGGTTTGTACTCCGGACACGCGCGCGGTAGTCCACGCCGATCGCGCTGGCAAAGCTCAGCTCCGGTGAAAACAGGTGTTCCTCGACATAGCCCACGAACGGATGCGCGAGCAGGTCTTCCTTGCGGCGAATCCGGCTGGCTTGTCGCAGATATGACTTGGCGGCATAAACGTGCATCCGGTAGTCGGTCAGTCTGCGCGAGGCGACGCGCAGGTGATCGGCGCCGGACAGGCCGATGGCGATATCGGCCTCGCGCCGGGTCAGGCTGAACAGCCGCGCCGCCGCGAAGATCTCGACCTCGAGCCGTGGATGCTGCGCAGTCAACGCATGGATCCGCGGTGCAAGGAACATGCTGCCGAATCCATCCGGCGCACCAACGCGCACGACACCGGCGATGTCCTGCTCGCCGACTGCTGCTGCCTTGGAGGCCAGCAGCGCGCTCTCGATGGCTTCGGCGGTGGTCAGCAGCCGTTCGCCGGCAGCCGTCAGCGCATAGCCAACATGGCTTTTGTGGAACAACCGCGCATTGAGTACCCGTTCAAGGGCATGGATATGGCGCGCCACGGTGGTGTGCTCGGTTGCAAGCTGCGCGGCAGCGGCAGACAGCGTGCCACCGCGCGCGACGGCCAGGAAATAGCGGTAGTCGTCCCAATTGTCATGGGCACGGCTGGTGGAACGGCTGGCGGGACGGAGGGAGGCTTTCGGGGCAGTCATTCGGATACATCCGGTATCTGGGTCGGTCCGGGGTTGCGCAACTCACGATGCCGGCGTCGGTAGGCACCGGGGCCCATGCCGAAGTGCTGCGTGAAGACACGCCCGAACGCGGCCTGCGACGCGTAGCCGCACTGTTCGGCCACGGCAGCCGCCGACATCTCGCCCCGACGCAGCAGCCGCGCGGCCCGTTCCATGCGCAACACGGTCACCAGTTCGAGTGGCGTGATGCCAAGCTGCGCAAAACGCCGCGCCAGCGTGGCACGCGAGACGTTGCATACCGTGGCAAGGCCATCGATGGTCCACGGTTGTTCGGGATTGCGGATCACGGCATCCACGGCGCGCGCCATGCGCGTATCGGCCATCAGCGCCATGACACCATGGGAAACGGCGCCCTGCGCCAGCAGCGTGCGCAGCAGCACCGTGAACAGCGCGGTAGACAGGTCGGCGATGATGGCCACGCTGCCCGGGCCCGGTGAATCGGCCTCGACATGCATCATGCCGATCAGTCCGCGCAACCAGTCAATGCCGACATTGCTGCTGTCACGGGCCGTCTTCACGCAGAGTATTTCAGGCAAGCCGCGCAACAGCACGGCGGCGGAACTGCCAAGAACAAACGTGCCACAGAGGATATCGAGCGGAGCAGCCGCACCGGGCACCGACACCTCGGTCACCACGCCATTGAAATGCCGCGATTCCGCCGTCCTGGTTCGCCCCCGCTGCACGCCCGACAGCGTATGCGCGGCGCCATGGGGAAACAGCAGCACGTCGCCCGCTCCCACCCGAAGCGCATCCGCGCCTGCCGACACGTCGGCATGGCCATCAAGAATCGCGTGATACGGGATGTGGCCCGGTGCCGCCTGTGCGTTGTGGGCCGACCAGGCACCGGCCACCCGGCAATGCAGGTCGACGGTGCCGGTTGGCGCCAGCAGCCGTACCAGTTCGCTGAGGCTGTCCATATTCTCTTGGATGGTGAGACGATCAAGCAAAAATATGAGCCGATTCTAACCCTTTCGGATCACCAGCGCACCTACCATTGAGTCCATGGAAGCGCGGCGCAACAACCTTCGCAACGCTCCCGAACCAACGCTCAACCGTAACCCAAAGGAGAATCACCATGACCACCCGCCTCCATACCCTCCCCGTCCAGGACGCCACCGGACAAACCGCCGAGCTGTTCGGCGCGATCCGCAAGGCTGTCGGCAAGGTACCTAACGCCTACGCCACCATCGGCAGCAATGCGCCGGCCGTCCTGGCACAGGCACTGCAGACCAATGCCACCTTGAAGCAAGGCAGCCTGTCGGCAAAGGAGCTCGAAGCGATCAACCTGGCTGTCAGCGAACACAGCGGTTGCGATTACTGCGTGGCCGCCCACACGCTGACCGCGACCAAGATGGCGGGATACACCGCGGAACAGACGCAGCTGCTGCGCCGTGGCAGCTACCCCGAGGATGCGAAGACCGATGCACTGGTACGCTTCGCCGTGGAACTGGTTGGTACGCGGGGCACCGTGCCGGCCGCCAGCGTGGATGCGGTACGTGCCGCCGGCTTCAGCGATACGCAAATCGTGGAAGCCATCCAGGCGATCAGCGCGATCCTGTTCACGAACATGGTCAATCGCGTCAACGATACGACACTGGACTTCCCCGCGGTGTCGTAACGCACGGCTCCGGGTCGGTCAGTGCCAGGCGCTGCCGACCTGGATATAGAAGGCGTTCTGGTCCTTGCTGTGGGCCACGTCGATCCCCATCGACAGGCCCAGCTTGCGCGCGATCATGTAGCGAAATCCGCCACCCACGCTGAAGACTGTCGTGGCGTCGGAGAAGTCGTGCCAGCGGCCATAAGCCTTGCCGGTGCCGCTGAATGCCAGCACAGCCCAGCGTGGCGTTACATCCCAGCGCAGCTCGGCTTCGATGGCCACGGCATTGCGGTCCTGATAGCGGCCCTTCTGCACGCCACGCAGGTCGACATAGGGCTGCGCATAGAATGGCACGTCACCGGTCGAGAATTTTGTATCCGCACGCAACCCGAGGATCCACTTGCGGGAAAGTGGCAGCCAGGTAAAGCCACGCGCGTTATACATATTGAAGGTCTGCGTACTGCCAAAGCCGCCGCGCGCAAATTGCGCTTCAAGCTCGGCGTAGCTGCCCTTGTTCGGATAGAAGATATTGTCACGCGAATCGTAGTCGATCACGATACCGCCCTTGCCAATGCGCTGGTCCTGCTCTATCGGGCCCAGTTCGCCGGCATTTGCACCGAACCGGAAGGACGCCGACGTGTCTGCGTACACATAGCGTGGCCCGATATACCAGCGGGAATCCGCTACCCGGAACAGCAACTGCTGCATCAGCGCAAAGCCCTGCAACTGGTATGCGCGTGGCTGGTTTGCCAACCCGAAGTATTCGAGGTTTGCGTCGACCTTGCCGATCGCGCCCAAATAGCGGATGCGGTCGCCGCCCCAGGTATGGAAATGCGCCGCGCCAGCAGCCCAGGTGCCATTTTCAGTGTATGCCCCACCCACCGCGGTGATATTGGGCGGCGCCGGCCCCTTGCCGGCCTCCTTGGCACGCTGCGCGGCATCGGCCATTGATTCCGAGAAAAACGCCAATCCGAGACCAAAACCGTAGCCCACTGCCGGCTCGGTAATGATCATCGGGACCGGCAGCGCGCCCTTGTGGTGGAGCAGGAAATCGCTCATGTCCAACATGCCGTCTTCCGGATCGAAGAACGAAAGGCCGGGCTTCTGGGCCGGCGCCTGCTCCGTTGCGCCTGGCACACCAGGCTCGGCGCGAACCTGCATGGCGAGTGTCAGCGCGGCTAGCGAAAGCACTGCCCCCAGCGCGCCTGCGGCGCCCGGGCGCTTCATATTGCAACCGTCATGTCAGGCCTGCGTCGGTCATTTTCGTGCGGGTGGGATCACGGCGCCTCGACCATCGAACGGCACGCCATTCCTTTGCTGCAATGTACCGGAGCCTATGGACCGTGGCGTGCCATGCGGTGTTGAACTTTCTCGCGCCCCGCATTAAGTAGTTTCGGACTACATCAGCCGACGGACGCCTGTACGCCGCCGGCCAAACCGCAATTTCATCACACATTGACATAATGTACAGTCATTCGATAACCCGTACGGGGGATTATCTCGATACCAGAATAAATGAATCCAGAATAATTCAACCGCAACGATTTCATGGATTTCATTTCATCTAAATCGAAAGACAATAAAATTGAATTCCCATTCTTCACAGGATTTGCCAGACTACCGTCCGATGAATGCAAGGCGCCCTTCATTCATCCCAGGCGTAGTTCGGTTACTGACCGATCAACTTTCTCGGTGCAACACAAAGGAAACCACAGTGAAGCACTACACATCAGACAATTTCCAGCTTACCCAAAGCATCGGCTTTCACCTGAACAAGGCTCGCAACAGCCTTCTGATGGAAATGGATTCCGCGCTGCGACCATTGGATATCAACGGGCAACAGATGGGTATTCTCCTGTCGCTGACCCGCGGCATGGCAAGTACTCCGTTTGAAATCAGCAAGCTGCTTGGCATCGATAGCGGCCTGATGACCCGCATGCTCGATAAACTCGAGGAAAAGGGCCTGCTAGAACGCAGCCGGAGCATTGATGATCGCCGCGTCGTCAATTTGACGCTGACGGCAAAAGGCAGGCATGTCGCCGAGGAAATTCCGGCCATTGCACCGGAAGTATTGAATCAGCGCCTCCAGGGATTTACCGTCGAGGAGTTCGAGGAATTCCACCGGCTCCTGCAGAAATTTGTCACCGGTGGCTGAGAGGCGGGATCAAAGGTAGTACAGCGTGAAAGTCGCAAGCCCGTCAATCTCGATTTGGCCAGTCAGCGGCAATGCCGATTTCGGCAGGAGCGCTGGAAACACCTCGTAGCGCAGTGAAGCCGCTGTCACCACTGCAGGTGAACTGCTGACCTCCCTGCCGGATATATCGGCCCAGGTGTGGATGCGGCCGCCGGTAGGCAACATGACGCGCGACGCGTCATTCATGCCTGTCAATGGCAGAGCCGCCCAGCTTGCGGCCTTGTTGTCGGAACTCAGGGCGCCGGACATCGTGGATCCGATCATGGCGCCTCCCGACTGTGGTGCCAGGTGCAGGTAGTAGGCACCGATTGGCGCACCACCCGGCGCGGTACCCAGGCCGAACGTGGCGCCCAGAACGGGCTGGAAGCCGAAGTCCTCCGCAATTGCGGTATCCAGGCCTGCCGCTGCCGATCCGGCGCGGCCATCGGTCACCGTCAGCCCCACCCTCGCGCCCGACGCGCACGTCACGGTGGCGGTCACCACGTCATCCCGAAGCCGCAGGTACCCCGAGGCGCCGGCACCCAGGCCATCGACGTCAATCGAGCCATAGTCCAGGCGGTTGCCCCCGCCATTCGCCACGAGCGCGAGATCGCAGGCCGACGGCGTAACGTTGCCGTCCAACTGCATGGTCGAGGATTGTGCGGCCGCGCCGGAGCACGCGGCGGCCAGCGATAAGGCAGCGATGAAGGTTTTCATGCCAGGCACCATTCACGTCAGTTGAGATGGCCGGATTCTGTCGAATGGTGCCCGTACAAGACATCAGCATTTCCTCAAATAACAGATTCCAATGCATCAACAGCACGCTTCGCACGGTCGATCGCGGCCGTGACAGACGGGTTGCCCATCGCATCGGCGCCAGCAATACGGACATTTCCGACACCCTTCCCGGATTGCTCCAGGGCCGCCTGCAGACCGGCATCGTCTGGCGCCAGCGTCGAAGGCATGTAGCTGTAGCCATGTGCCCAGCGGTTGACGGTAATGCCGCGAATATCCCGCGCCGACTGGAAGCCGCCCTGCGCCAGCATCGTGTCCAGTTGTGCGCGAATATCGCGTTCCATGACGTCGAACGGCGTGCCCAGCAAGAACGCGCGCCCCGCGCGAAAGCGCTCGCGCGGCGCCATACCGCTGTCGGGCACGGTCGGAACGTAAAGCATGTGCAGGACCACGGGATCGCCGCTGCCGCCTGGCGCCGGCTCCAGCCAGAGATCGGCGTACGTCATGGTCGGCGCGTGGATGCGCCATGCTTTCAGTGACTCGAATGCGCGCCAGTTGTCTAGCGCCACCTTGGTGTAAACCACGGGCGCCTTGACGCCGGATCGCAACGCAGCCTTGGCCGGTTCGGGAAGCGAAGGCAGGATGAATGGCACCATCATGCCGTAGCCCGCCACGATGACGTGCTGCGCCTCCACGCGCTGCAGATTGCCTTGCCAGCCATAGGTAACGCGCGTGATCCGGACATCGGGCTCGACGGCGATGGCGGTGCTGTTCAGCCGGATCCGAACCGGCCGGCCATCCTGGTCGAGCTTGCCGTAGTCGAGGCGGGCATTGCCTGCGCCGGCGGCTGCCGGAACCAGGCGACCCACCAGCGTGCGTGCCAGCGTGGCATTGCCATCGGGAAACCACAGCCGCGATGCCGGCGATTTGCCCAGGCGCGCGTCATCTCGCGGCACGGGCATACCGGCCCCGGCCGGCAATCCGATCGCAATTGCCTGCGCAACCGATATGCCGTCGGCGTCGAGCGCGTAGGCATCCAGGCTGCGGCTGCGCAGGAAGCGCACGCCGGGCAGTCCCAGGCCCGCCTTGTCGCGCAGGAACGTGGCGTAGCGCGTGGCCTGCAAGTAAGCGAGCCTGCCATCGGCCGGCATGCCCGCCAGGAAATCGGTGTCGCCCTGGGCCAGTCGCAGCAGGGCCTGCCGATCCGCTGCCGGCAGCGGTGCTTTCGCGAGAAAGTCCGCCATGCCATCGGTACGCGTCACCTCCCCTCGGAAGCGAGCCTCGACCAGTGCCGCGAACGGGTCGCCGGACACCCATTGGTCGCGGCCGAAATGCCCGACGTCGTAAAACATCGCACGCGCCAGGCCACGCCGTTCGTAGTCCTCTCCGGGGCGCGCCTGGGCACTTGCGGTCGGCGCGAGGCCGAGCCCGGCCAGCAACGCCTGCACGGCCGGATTGTCATTGGCCGACGGCGGCATCTCGGCGCTGCCGCCGTAGGTGACTAGCGTACGGCCACGCACCGTGAATTCGTTGCGCTTGGCGTGGCCGCCGAAGTCGTCGTGATTGTCGAGGATCAGGATGCGCCGGCCCGCGCCGAACTTGCGCTGGTAGAACCATGCGGCGGCCAGCCCGCTGATGCCGCCACCCACCACCACCAGGTCATACGATTCCCGGGCCAGTACGCCTGGATAGGTCGCACCCTCGCGCGCCAGGCTGTGGGCCAGCGTGAAGGTGCCGGCATGATTGCCACGCAACCCGGTCAATGCCGGCGGATAGGTCGACGACGCCAGAGCCGCGGCGTGCAGCAGGCTGGCCGGCGCCACGCCAGCCGCAATCGTCAGCGCGGTACCGTTCAGGAAATCTCTGCGGGTAATGGTCATGGTGCTCAGGGTGCATCGGGTGCGCGCGTACCCAGCGCACGGCGCCGGTCGGCTACTGCTTCGACGGACACTGGCGCGGCGCGGTTACCCCAGCCACCGCGGATGAATGTCAGCAGGCTGGCCAGTTCCTGGTCTTCCAGGGTCCAGCCGTAGCCGGGCATGTGATAGTCGGTTGGCGCGGTATCGACCCGCGCGGTAACCGCCCCGTCAAGCAACAGGTTGATCAGCGAGGACGGATTCGGATCGACCACGGTGGGATTGCCCGCCAACGGCGGGAAGACTTTTGCAAAGCCTTTGCCGCTGGCGTTGTGGCACGGCATGCAATAGGTGGCATACTGCCGCGCGCCCGGGGTATCGAAGCGCCCCTGCTGAAGCTGCGCGGTGGTGCCTGCGTCGTAGCGGAATGGCCGGGCCTCGCCGCGCGTGCCGGGGAGCGACTTCAGATAGATGGCCACGGCGTCGAGGTCGGCTGCGTTCAGGTATTGGGTCGACGACGCGATCACGGTCGACATCGGGCCGAACGACGTGGCATGCGCATTGCGCCCGGTGTGCAGGTATTCGGCCAGTTCCGCGCTGGACCATGCACCGAGTCCGGTCAGCATGTCGCCGGTCAGGTTGGTAGCCGACCAACCCTCCACGGTTGCGCCGGACAGGAAGTGCCGGCTGGTTTCGTCGCGGCCCTTTTCGCCATAGAGCATGCCGCGCGGGGTATGACAGGCACCGCAATGGGCCACGGCCTGGACGATATAGGCACCACGCCGCCACGCTTCGCCCTGCTTTGCATCGGCTCGCACCGGGTCGCTGCGCAGGTTCACCCAGTTCCAGGGCACCAGCAACCAGCGCATGCTGTAGGGCCAGCTCAGTGTGGTCGCGCGGTTCGGCTGCCGTACCGGCTTGATCTCGCTACGCATCCAGGCATGGATCGCCGCCACATCGTCACGCGTCATTTTCGCGTACGAGGTATAGGGCATGGCCGGATACAACCGCTTTCCGTCACGGGCCACGCCGTGGCGCACCGCACGATCGAAATCGTCAAGCGTATAGCGGCCCAGCCCGGTGTCCGGATCCGGCGTGATATTGGTCGAATAGATCGTGCCGACATCGGTCCGCAGCGCCCTGCCCCCTGCCATGGGAGCACCGCCGTCCGCCGTATGGCAGGCCACGCAGTTCGCCGTGCGTGCCAGATAGCGGCCACGTTCGATCTGGTCGGCCGGCGCGGCGTGTACCGTGGCCGCCAGCAACAAGGCGCCGATTGCCGCAACGCGCGCGCCAACCCCACGCATGGTCAAGATCGTTTTCGTCATGATATGCGCCGGCGTTTGGCCCACCATTCCACCCCGCCAAATGCGCCCTGCATTACCAGCGCCAGTAGCGCGGCGGGAATCGCGCCGGCCAGCAACTGGGTCGAGTCGTTGAGTGCCAGTCCGGTAACGATGCGTTCGCCATAACCGCCGGCACCAACGAAGGCGGCTATGGTGGCAGTGCCCACGCTGATGATTGCGGCGGTTTTTATTCCGGCCAGCATGATGGGCATCGCCAGCGGAAGTTCCACGAAACGCAGCACCTGCATTGGCCGGAATCCGAGCGCGCGCGCCGCATCGCGCATGCCTTGCGAGATTTCCTGCAAGCCGGTGCAGGCGTTGCGCACGATTGGCAGCAACGCATAGAGAAACAGCGCGATCATGGCCGGCCATACGCCGATCTGGCCAAGCAGTGGAATCAGCATGGCCAGCAGCGCCAGCGATGGCACTGTCTGCAGCACGCCCACCACGGCAAGCAACACTTGCCCCAGGCGGCGCCGGCGCGCGGCCACGATGCCGAGCGGTACACCTATGAGCGTGGCGGCACCCACTGCGCCGCCCACCAGCACCAGATGCCGTACGGTCAACCGCCAGGTCTGTGCGCCGGTCAGGACCTCAAGCAGGCCCTGGCGGCCCGCACCCGCGCCGTCGATCGCCGTGTCCGGCTGTCCGGACAGGAACTGGTGCGCGATGGCCGCAAACGATGCACCGCCGGTCTCGGCGGCGGCATTCATGTCGATCATCCGGCTTACCGAAATGCGGCGCGCCAGTTGTTGCAGCGCCTGCCACGCTGACGGGAAACGGCGCGGCACATCGAGCCGGTAGACGATCACGGCCTCATAGGCCGGGAAAACATGGAGGTTGTCATCCAGCACCCTCAGGTGAAACCTGCGGATCTTGGCATCGGTCGAGTAGATATCGGTCGCATCGATCTGGCCATCGGCAAGTGCTTCGTATGCAATGCCATGGTCGATCCCCACCGGCTTCTGCGTCAGGCCATAGCGTTGCACCAGCGCCGGCCAGCCATCGACCCGCCCCATGAATTCGTGCGAGAGCCCCAGCCGCAACGACGGCTCGTGCGCGAGATCGCCGAGCGTGTGCAGGTTTTTGCCGGCACGCGCGTCGGAGACCGCGATTGCGTAGGTATTGTCAAAGCCAAGCGGAATGGCCGCGGCGAGACCCAGCGGCGCCAGCGCTGCATTGATCTGTTCGAGCGTGGCTGCCCCCGGCAGCTTCAGGATCTCACTGGCCAGTGTGCCGGTGTAGTCGGGATAGGCGTCGATGCTGCCGGCCTTGAGCGCCTCGAAAACGATCGCGGTATTGCCAAGCCCCTGCAGATGCCGTGTCTGCGCATACGGTGCGGCGGCCTGCGTCAGGATCTCACCCAGGATGAACGATTCGGTGAAACGCTTGGAGCCTATCCGCAGCGTATCGGCATGCGCGGCCGGGCCGAATGCCAGCAGCACAGGCAACCATGCAAGCGAGAACCAGGCGAACAGCGGCCGTGCGATGCGGGGCAAGCCGGAACCTCCGGATAGGTTTTCCCGACATCATAAAGCCATACGTCGTCCATACAAGTGCCCGATCGGCGCGCGAACCGGGCATCACCCGGCGCCAGCGCCGCCGGATCAGCGGGCCACTCAGCCGGCCGGCGTCACATGCACGGCCAGCCAGACCGTCGGCTGCGCCGGGTCGGTCCAGGCCACGCGATGGCGGCAATGGGCCGGCAGGTGGAGCCAGTCGCCCGCGCCAAGCGTATGGGTGGCACCCGCTTCGATCTCGACCGCAGCGCTACCCGTAATGACCAGCACCCATTCGTCATCGCCACTGTCGTACCAGAATCCGGGAGGGCTGCACTGGCCGTTCGATACGATCCGTTCGACGCGCACCTGGCCCGCCGCCGGCCACGCCAGCAGGTCACTGAAGACTTCGCCGGCCGCATGCACCGGGACGTCGTGCAACAGATTGCCCTGGGTTGCTGCCATGATGTGCTCCGCGGTCAGTCCTGGCCACCCGGCGCGATCACTTCGCGCGTGCCGTTGCGGCCCATGGGCGACACCAGCCCGGCCGCTTCCATCTGCTCGATCAGGCGCGCGGCGCGGTTGTAGCCGATCCGCAGGTGCCGCTGCACGGCAGAGATCGACGCACGGCGCGACGTCAGCACGAACTGCGCGGCATCGTCGTAAAGTGGATCGGCTTCGCCCTCGGTACCACCTTCGCCGAACAGGTCCGCGGCACCTTCCGGCGCATCGCCTGCCAGGATGGCTTCTTCGTAGTCGGGCTCGCCAAACTGTTTCCAGTGCTCCACCACGCGATGCACTTCATCGTCGGCCACGAAGGCCCCGTGCACGCGTTGCGGATATCCGGTGCCCGGCGGCAGGAACAGCATGTCGCCCTGCCCCAGCAGGCTTTCCGCGCCCATCTGGTCGAGGATGGTGCGCGAATCGATCTTCGAAGACACCTGGAAGGCCACGCGCGTCGGGATATTGGCCTTGATCAGGCCCGTGATCACGTCCACGGACGGGCGCTGCGTGGCCAGGATCAGGTGGATGCCGGCAGCGCGCGCCTTCTGCGCCAGCCGTGCAATCAGTTCCTCGATCTTCTTGCCCGCCACCATCATCAGGTCGGCCAGTTCGTCGATGACCACCACGATCAACGGCAACGTGGACAACGGCTCCGGTGCGTCGGGCGTCAGCGAGAACGGGTTGGGCACCTTCTGTTCGGCGGCTTCGGCGGCACGGATCTTCTGGTTGTAGCCGGCCAGGTTGCGCACCCCAAGCGCCGACATCAGCCGATAGCGCTTTTCCATTTCGCCGACGCACCAGTTCAACGCGTGCGCGGCCTGCTTCATGTCCGTCACCACCGGCGCCAGCAGATGCGGGATGCCTTCGTAGACCGACAGTTCCAGCATCTTCGGATCGATCATGATCAGGCGCACGTCTTCGGGCGTGGCCTTGTACAGCATCGACAGGATCATCGCATTGACCGCCACCGACTTGCCCGATCCGGTGGTCCCCGCCACCAGCAGGTGCGGCGCGCGAGCCAGGTCGGTCACTACCGGATGGCCCGTGATGTCCTTGCCCATGGCCAGCACGAGCTTCGACGCGTGTGCGTCGAATGCGCTGCCGCTGACGATCTCCGACAGACGGATCATCTGGCGCTTCGCATTCGGCAATTCCAGCCCCATGCAGGTCTTGCCCGGAATGGTCTCGACCACGCGAATCGACGTCACGCCCAGCGCGCGTGCCAGGTCCTTCATCAGGCCCACCACCTGCGAACCACGCACGCCAATTGCCGGGTCCACTTCGAACCGGGTAATGACCGGGCCAGCACTGGCACCCACCACGGTCACCGGCACCTTGAATTCGGCCAGGCGCTGGGAAATCAGCTCGCTGGTCTGCTGTAGCAGTTCGTCGGACACCTGCTCCGCGCCTTCGTCACCGGCCTCCAGCAGATCGGTGCCCGGCAGCCGGTAGTCCACCGGCGCGCGTGGCACCGGGGGCGGTACTACGGCAACGACCGGCGCCACCGGGGTGACCGGGGCGGCCGGCACCACAGGCGCGGCGGGCTGGGCAGTTCCCAGCGCTACGGTCTTGCCGATGACCGCCTGCAACACAATGCGCGGCTTGGGAGCGGGCTGCACGAATACGTTGGCGTCCTCGACCTGGGCAGGATCGTCGGGCTCGTCCTCGGCCTCGCCCACGACCGCCGGCAGTTGTGCGGACGTCCCGGCAACCGATGCTTCCCCGCCCTGGACTTCGGTCTGTGCTTCCGCTTCCGCTTCGGCCTCCGCTTCCGCTTCCGATATCGAAGCCGCTACCGCCAGTTCGATGGCTTCCGACTCGGTGGGGACGACATGCAGCGACTCTGGCAGTGGCTCTGGCGCCGGCATGGCTTCCACCGTCTCCGCCGCAGGCAGTTCAGGTTCCGGTTCCGGTTCCGCTACGGTTTCCAGACTGGCTGGCGGCAGGGCCTCGGCCGGCAACTGTTCGGATTGCAGGTCGGATTGCAGGTCGGATTGCAGGTCGGGCTGCGGGTCAGGCTGAGGTGCTGGCTGCGCGGCGCTCTCGCGTTCATCCACGGGCTTGCCCGCCAGCAGGCGCAATTCCGCCAGCAAAGCCATGGCTTCTTCACGGATCGAATCCAGCGTCACCGGCGCCTCGGCTTCATCCGAAGTGCATGCCTCTGCGGGCACGACGTCGGTGTTCGCAGCTGGCATCGCGGGTGGCGCTTCAATGACCGCCACGTCGGCTTCCACGGTTTCAGCCACGGCTTCGGCTACGGCTGCTGCCGTGGCCGCTACGGCCACGGGCTTGGCAGTGGTTTCCGGCAGCGTGGTGACCGCCGAGCGCAGACCCAGTTGGGGGTTTCGGAACGGGCTACTGACCACGGTGGCCTGTGGCATGGGCCTGCTTTGGGGCCTGGCTTCCGGCTTCGGTTGGGGTCGGGGCTGGACGCTGGCTTCGGGCTTGGCCACGGCGGCCGGACGCACCGGCGCTGGCGCTGGCGTTGGCGTTGGCGTTGGCTTGGGCATCATGCCCGCCGGCTCGCGCTTGACGGCACCGGGCGCTTCCGCGTGATGGAGCCAGATTTCGCCAGGCTGCGGCGGCGACTCGCGGGTTCGCGGTGGCGGTTGCCAGGCCGGCTGCCGGCGCGCCGAAACGGCTTCGATACTCTTGTGGCGTGGCGCCTGCCTGCCTGCCACCGGCTGAGATGGCAGCGACGTAGTTTCCCAACGCTCGGTTCCGTCGCGCTGCGGCGTTTGCGCCGATGTGCTGTGACTGAACTCGTTACGGAATTCGCTGCGGAAGTCACTGCGGAAATCGCCGCGCGTTTCGGCGCGGGCTTCCTGCCTTGGTGCCGGTGGTTCGTCATCGGCATCCGCACGCGGCTTGCGCAGCAGGAACAGGCTGCGCCAGGTCTCGCCGAACACCATCGGCGCGGCCAGCCCGAGCACGGCCAGCATCATCAGCAATGCGCCGGTCCAGCCAAGCATGCCAGACGCGGTACCCGCCAGCGCATGACCCACCGCACCACCGGCGGCAGCGCCCTCGCCTTCACCGCCGGTCAGCGCTTCAAGGGTGGCGCTGGCGCCCAGCACCAGCAGCGTGCCCATCCATACGCGCAGCGAGCCACGGCCAAAGACACGGCGATCGCCGGCAAGCGCACGCCCTACTGTTCGCCAGATAACCGGCAACAGCCAGAAGGTCGACAATCCGAACCAGCCAAGACCCATTTTTGATATGACACGTTCTAAATCACGGGCAGCGATTGTAGCGGGTCTGGCTATACGGGATTGGCTCTACACGGAAAAACTTACGCTTTAACCACAACTACTGCCCAACGCGGAACGGATACTTGGCAAAGATCAAGCCCACCACCTTGTCGATGGCCTGCTGATTGTTCTGCGGATCGGTCTGGTTGGCCTCGCCCTGCGCCACACCCTCCCATACCAACTGGTTCCGTTTCGCATCTACCAGATCGATGTTCAGGGTTCCCTCGGTATACGTATAGGTGTCGTTGTAGAAGCCATAACCAGGCCACGGCGCATAGAGGCCGCCCCGGTACGCGTAGTAGCCCATGTAGCCAGGCGGTGGCATCGGCGCCGGGCTGCTGGCGATCTTCTGCTGGAACTGCATGTTGAAGTTAACCAGCAGGTCGGGCTGGCGCGGCGCGAACTGGTAGCCACGCGCGTTCATCTCGCGCTGGACCGCGGCCTTCAGGTACTGCGTGGTCAGGCTCTCATAACCTTGCCGGTCGGTACCGGGACGCGGCACGAAGCCGAAAGTCCGGTACTGCGAGAAATCGGTGGCACGGTTGTAGTCGGTTCGGATATCGGGGCCGGTGGCACAACCGCTCGCCAGCAAACCAAGCAGCACAGTACCCGCGGCAAGCGCCCGACCGAGCAAGAATGTCAGACGGACCATGATGTCGGTCTCCCTAGTTCCATTTCCCGTCGATGCCGCCAATGCTGAAGCGGCCTGCGCCAAGCAGTGCCACGGCCAGCGCCGCGGCCAGGTACATGCCCTGCAATTCCAGCGCCCAACCACCGGTCGGTGCCATTTCACCGAGCTGTTTCGCATGGACGAGGGCGAACGCAAACACCATGTTGACCGCCACGATCAACGCTGCCAGCCGCGACCAGAGGCCGATGATCAGCAGAACTGGCGCCACCACCTCGCCAATATAGACACCGTAGGCCAACGCTGCCGGCAGGCCGGCCTGCGTGACCACCTGCACCACAAAGCCAGGACCTGCCATCAGCTTGGCAATCCCGTGCACCAGAATCAACACACCCAATACGATACGAAGAATGGCCTTGCCCAGATCCTGCGTTCCTTGCGTGCGGCTCATCGCGTTGGCTCCTTGCAGTTGGATACAGGCGCATGTGACCTGCACAACTACCTTAGATCGTGCTGGCGTGAAGGTAAAGACGCAGCGCTCGACGCCTCCGGCCTAATCCTCCCCGTTTTCCGGACCATCGGCGCGTGCCGGCGCAAGGCCGGACGGGGGTGCCGCATGCATGGGCATGCCGCCCATCGACATCATGCCCACCTTGCGGCCATGCTCGGGCAACACCTCGGCCAGGAAATCGAGAAAGCGGCGCAACGCCGGTGTGACACCCTGCCGCGAGGGAAACACCGCGTGCAATACACCCATCGGCAAGTCCCACTGGGGCAGCAGCACCTCAAGATGGCCGCGCTCGATATCGTCGCGGCAATACATGCGCGGCAGCATCGCCACGCCTACGCCGGCAATGGCGGCTTCGCGCAGCAACGCGAACTCATCGGAAACCAGGCGCGGTTCGTAGCCAATATTGACGGCCTCACCGGCCTTGTCATACAGCGTCCAGAGGTGGCGGCCTTCATGAGGTTTCTGGCCTACGCCCGGCATGCCTTCCAGCGCCTGCGGCGTGCGCGGCCGGCCGATGCTGTCCAGTAACGCGGGACTTGCAACCAGTTTCAGGTCGCTCTTGCCAAACGTACGTACTGCCAGGCTGGAATCGTCGAGCACATTACGCACGCGCAAGGCCATGTCGTAGCCTTCGCCGATGACGTCGACACGGCGGTTAGTTGCGTCGATCTCAAGCTGGATGCCGGGGTTGGCGCGCATGAAGTGGCCGACATTGGGCGCCAGCAGGATCTGCACGATAGCCACTGGGCAACTGATCTTGAGAAATCCTCCCGGCTGCTCGCGCGCCTGCTCGATCACTTCACGCGCGGCCTCGGCAGCTTCCAGCATCTCGCGGCAGTGTGCGTAATACGATTCCCCCAGCGGCGTGACCCGCACCTGGCGCGTGGTCCTGCGCAGCAACTGCACGCCCAGATCGCGTTCCAGCTGGGCAATGCGGCGCGACAGCCGAGATTTCGGCACGCCGGTAGCGCGGCTTGCCGCCGAAAAACTGCCGTGCTGTACCACCTGGGCGAACAGCGACAAATCGTTGAGGTCCTGCATGATCCGGGCTCCAGCTCTTCCGTTGCATCAATAGAACAATCATTTGCATTTTGCCTCACTACCGGCATCAATGGCCAGCCTATATCTTTCAGCCATCCCAACCGAACTTAGTGGAGCCAGACAATGAACATCCTGCAGATCGATTCGAGCGTACTGGGCGACAACTCCGTATCGCGCAACCTGACCGCCAGCATCGTGGCCGACCTCGTGGCCAAGAACCCGGCCGCCAACGTGACCGTGCGCGACCTCGACCGCGAAGCCCCCGCCCACCTGGGCAACCATCTGCTGCCGGTACTGGGCGGCCCGAAGGATGGCCTGAATGCGGTGCAGCAAGCCGAACTGGAGCTCACCGAAGCGTTCCTGGCCGAATTCCTGGCCGCCGATGTGCTGGTGATTGGTGCTCCGCAGTACAACTTCGGCATCCCGAGCCAGCTCAAGGCCTGGATCGACCGCATTGCCCAAGCCGGCCGCACGTTCCGCTACACGGCAAATGGCCCGGAAGGCCTGGCCGTCGGCAAGCGCGCAGTGGTCGTGTCGTCGCGTGGTGGTGTGCGCCAGGATGGCTCGGCGCTCGATCTGCATGAAATCACCATGGACGCCGTGCTGCGTTTCCTGGGCATCACCGATATCACCTTCGTCCGCGCTCACGGCCTGGCGATGGGTCCGGAAGCCCGCGAAGCCGGCCTGACCAAGGCACGTACCGAGATTGCCGCACTCAACGACGCCGTTCGCGCCGCCGCCTGAGCCTCGCACCGCATCACCCCACCTCCGTGAAGTACCCGGCGTCGTTCCCCTTCGGCGCCGGGGCTGCCTGAGACCGGTATCCCCTCGCGGGATACCGGTCTTTTTTATGTCTCGCCCGTAGGCATCGACCTACATCGCTAGCGGACGGCCGCCCGCTCGCCCGTTCGGTCGGATGGGTCTATGATGGTTCGACAGTCCGCCTGTCGAGCCCGCCCACCGAAGTCCGCCATCCGGGAGCCTGCATGACCTCAGCCTCAGCACTGTTGCCTGCCACGGCCAGCCATCCGCCGCACGAACCCGCGCTGCTGAGCCAGTACAGACACGTGCGCGCCGCCACCGAAGCCATGGTGGCGGATCTGACCGACGCTGATGCCACCGTGCAATCGATGGACGATGCCAGTCCCGCCAAATGGCATCTGGCGCATACCACCTGGTTCTTCGAGGAATTCGTGCTCGCGGCGCGGCTGCCCGACTACGAACCGGTCGATCCGCAGTATCGCTACCTGTTCAACTCGTACTACGAATCGGTTGGCGCACGTCATCCGCGGCCGCGCCGCGGGCTGCTGACACGGCCCTCGCTTGACGAAGTGCTGGCCTACCGCGAGGCCGTCGACGAAAGCATGTTGTCGCTGCTGAT
Source organism: uncultured Cupriavidus sp. (assembly GCA_963543405.1). GTDB lineage: Bacteria > Pseudomonadota > Gammaproteobacteria > Burkholderiales > Burkholderiaceae > Cupriavidus. Next base: position 58,711 of record CAUUBQ010000017.1, on the reverse strand, counting down.
GTCGGCGCAGACCGACGATGAGGCCGCGCTGATCACACTGGGCCTGCACCACGAACAGCAGCATCAGGAATTGCTGCTGACCGATATCCTGCATTTGTTCGCCCAGAATCCGCTGCGTCCGGCTTATGTGCCGGCTCTGACGGTTCCCGTGATCAGTGATCCGCGCCCTGCTCCGGAATGGATTCCATTGCAAGGCGGCATTGTCACGATCGGACACGGCGGCGACGGTTTTGCCTTCGATTGCGAAACCCCGCGGCACCAGGTGTTGCTGCAACCGTACACGCTGTGCTCGCACCCGGTGAACAACCGCCAGTGGTTCGAATTTATCGAGGATGGCGGCTACCAGACCGCGGGCCTGTGGCTGTCCGATGGCTGGCGCTGGGTCTGCGATCACCAGATCGAAGCGCCGTTGTACTGGGAGGAACGCGAAGGCACATGGTGGCAGATGACGCTGCGGGGCATGCAGCCGGTTGACCCGGACAGCCCGGTCACCCATGTCAGTTTCTTCGAGGCCGATGCGTTCGCGCGCTGGGCGGAACGGCGCCTGCCTACCGAAGCGGAATGGGAACACGCCGCCCGCAACCTGGCGGCCACCGGCAACTTTGTCGAGGGACGTACGCTGCGTCCGCTGCCCGACCGGCAAGACACCGCGGGCGCACTGCGGCAAATGTTTGGCGATGTATGGGAATGGACCGCCAGTGCCTTCCTGCCCTATCCGGGCTTCCGACCCAGCGCGGGTGCCGTGGGCGAATACAACGGCAAGTTCATGAGCAGCCAGATGGTGCTACGTGGCGGGTCGTGCGTCACCCCCGAGTCGCATATCCGTGCGACCTACCGCAATTTCTTCTACCCGCATCAGCGCTGGCAGTTCACGGGCGTACGCCTGGCCGACGACATCTGACCCCTGTCTTGCAAGCTGGTATTGATGGGCGCTCCTGAATATCAGGAGCGCCCATTTTGCTGGTCGGATCAACGCATGGCAGTTAATTGCCGAATCAGTCAGTTCGAGTCAGGAAGCTACATATCAATCCTGACGCAGCCGCCGCCAAAGCGTGGTGGCACTGATGCCAAGCTGCGCGCAGGCGGCTGCCCGGTTGCCGCCGCATTCTTCCAGCACCTTGCGAATATGTTCGGCCTGGCTGGCCTGCGCCACGCCTGCCAGCGACGGTCGCGCGGAAGGCACGGACGCGTCCGTTTGCGCCGGGGCCGTTAATTGCCGGTTTGAAAACAGCTCCGGCACCGCTGCCTGCAATTCCCTCTGCTGCGCTGGTGGTTCCAACTGTGCGCCGGCCACCAGCACCGCAATGCGCTCGGTTACGTTTTCGAGTTCACGGATATTCCCCGGCCATGCATAGCCGGTCAGCCGCGCCTGCACCTGTGCGGGCAGCGGCTGCGGCGCGGCAATGCCCAGTCTTTCCTGCGCGCGCCGATACAGCAGCGCCGCCAACTCCGGCAGGTCTGCAACGCGCTCGCGCAAAGGCGGCATGTCGATGCGCAGGATATTCAGGCGGTAGTAAAGGTCCTGCCGGAACGTACCCTCGCGCACCAGCGCCGCAAGGTCGCGGTGCGTGGCGGCAATCACGCGCACATTGACGGGCACCGCCTCGATGCCGCCGATCGGCAGCACCTGTTTTTCCTGCAGCACGCGTAGCAAACGGGTCTGCAACGCCGGCGGCATGTCGCCGACTTCATCCAGGAACAGCGTGCCATTGTGCGCCGATTCAAACAGGCCGGCCTTGCCGCCACGGCGTGCGCCGGTGAACGCGCCCTCCTCGTAGCCGAACAGTTCCGACTCAAGCAGCGCCTCCGGAAATGCCGCGCAGTTGACGGCCACGAACGGAAACGCGCGGCGTGGGCTGGCGTCGTGCATACCCTGTGCCAGCACCTCCTTGCCGGTACCGCTTTCGCCGCCCACCAGCACCGTCGAATCGACCACCGCATAGCGCCGCGCCAACGCACGCAGGTCGTTCATCGCGGCGGAATCGCCGGCCAGGTCATCGAGGCTATATCGCACGCCCGCCGCGCGCGGCCGGGTGCGCGAACGCAGGTTGCGGTCGGCCCGATGAATTGCATTGGCATCCTGGATCGTCAGCACCGCCCCCGAGGTACCGGCTTCGCCAACAATCGGAATCCGGTTCACCACCACCATCCGGTCGCCCAGCCGGTGGATCGCCTCGAGTTCCCGGGCACCGCTGCGCATTACGCCATCCAGCGACAGGTCCGGCGCCAGGGTCGACAGCTTGCGTCCCACCGCCACGCCGGCCGGCGTGCCAAGAAAGCGTTCCATGGCCGGATTGAATGCCTGGACCCTGCCCTCGGCATCCACGGCCGCCACCCCTTCGTTCAGGTGCGCCAGGATGGCGTTGACGTAGTCGCGCCGCGTGGATTCGATACGGCGCAGGCGCGCCGCCTCGATCGCATCCTCCAAGGCCAGCCGCACTGCGTTGCCCGAATACAGGAATACGCCGACCAGTCCGTACTTGTCGGCCAGGTCGGTCACCATGCCGGGCCCCACCACCACCCGGATGCCCTCTTCCTTGAGCGCCCGTACGCGTGCGGTGGCATCGTCCTCGGTCAGATAGGTGTAGCGTGGAATGTCGAGCCCGAACGCGCCAACGAATTCATCCACTTCGGCGTAGGTCGAAGCATGCGTGACCAGCGCCACCCGCGGCGAAATGCGCCGTGCCGTGGCCAGCGCGCTCATGACATCGAAGCCCGTGACCTTGACCAGTACCACGGGAACATCGACGTGCTGGCGCAGGTAGGCCCCATTGGAACCACCGGCCACCACCACGTCCACTCGGTTCTCGCGCGCCTCGCGATTGATGGCGCTGGCCGCCGCCTCGAACGCCCGGCCGACGATGCGGAATTCCGCCCGTGCGGCATAGGCGGGAATCAGGTCCGCGAACGCACGCGACAAGCGGCTGATGCCCATCGCCCAGATGCGTGGCCGGGCGCCGGCGGCTGGCGCGGACGCAGGATTGAGCGGCAAGGGGGATGGCAGTGACGACATGGAAGGTGGGCCGGGACCGGCATATATTCGATCAGGTTCGGTTCCAGATTGTGCGCCGGCGCCTTTCACATTTCAACTTTGAAATCATTGAATTTCATTCAAGCAATCAAAATGTGAAAAAGCAGCCGCTTAAAGAACGGGCACCAGGGGACTCAAGGCAGCCTAACCTACTGATAAGAAAGGATTTCTGCGCGACGCACCGGCGCAACCGAGGCGCCATGGCCGTTCCTCGAAAACCTGGCACACGCTTTGCGCCTAGATGCGCCGCCCTGCCTGACGCAGGTTGAAACCTACAAGAGATGCCCGCCATGACTTTTTCCGCCAACGAACTCGCCCGCTCCGCGGGTGCCCGCTTCCGCCAGGCCCTGATCGACGAAGCCCCGCTGCAGATTCCGGGCACCATCAACGCCAATCACGCGCTGCTGGCCAAACGCGCCGGTTATCGCGCAATCTACCTGTCGGGCGGCGGCGTGGCTGCCGGTTCGCTGGGCCTGCCCGACCTGGGCATTTCGAACCTCGACGATGTGCTGACCGATATCCGCCGCATCACCGATGTCTGCGACACGCCGCTGCTGGTGGACGTCGACACCGGGTTCGGCGCGTCGGCCTTCAACGTGGCCCGCACCACGCGCTCGCTGATCAAGTTCGGCGCCGCCGCCATGCATATCGAAGACCAGGTTGGCGCCAAGCGCTGCGGCCATCGCCCGAACAAGGAAATCGTCGGCAAGGACGAGATGGTCGACCGCATCAAGGCCGCCGTCGACGCCCGCACCGACCAGAATTTCGTAATCATGGCCCGCACCGATGCGCTGGCCGTGGAAGGCCTGGATGCCGCGATCGAACGCGCGGTGGCCTGCGCGGAAGCCGGTGCCGACGCCATTTTCCCGGAAGCCATGACCGACCTCGACATGTATGCCAAGTTTGTCGATGCCGTGAAGGTGCCGGTGCTGGCCAACCTGACCGAATTCGGCGCCACGCCGTATTTCACGCTCGACGACCTGCGCAGCGTGGGCGTGGCCATGGCACTCTATCCGCTGTCGGCCTTCCGCGCCGCCAACAAGGCCGCCGAGAACGTCTTCACGGCTATCCGCCGCGACGGCACGCAGAAGAACGTGGTCGATACGATGCAGACGCGCGCCGAACTCTACGAGCGGATCGACTACCATGCCTACGAGCAGAGCCTCGACGCCCTGTTCGCCCAGGCCAAAACCAAATAAGCCAACCGTACAACCGGGACCCAAGACGCGCTGAACACCATGGCAGCTCGCAAAACTACCTCACAGAACCAGGAGACCCAGATGTCCGAAGCCCAACCGCTGGCCACGCCGAAGCCCAAGAAGTCCGTTGCCCTGTCGGGCGTTGCCGCCGGCAATACCGCACTGTGCACCGTTGGCCGTAGCGGCAATGATCTCCACTATCGCGGCTACGACATCCTCGATATCGCCGACACCTGCGAATTCGAGGAAATCGCCCACCTGCTGGTGCACGGCAAGCTGCCCACCAAGTCGGAACTGGCGGCCTACAAGGTCAAGCTCAAGGCGCTGCGCGGCCTGCCCGCCAACGTCAAGGCGGCGCTGGAATGGGTGCCGGCCAGCGCCCACCCGATGGACGTGATGCGCACCGGCGTGTCGGTGCTGGGCACCGTGCTGCCGGAAAAGGACGACCACAACACCCCGGGCGCGCGCGATATCGCCGACCGCCTGATGGCCAGCCTGGGCTCGATGCTGCTGTACTGGTACCACTACAGCCACAACGGCCGCCGCATCGAAGTGGAAACCGACGACGAATCGATTGCCGCCCACTTCCTGCACCTGCTGCATGGCGAACCGCCGTCGAAGCTCTGGGAACGCGCGATGCAGACCTCGCTGATCCTGTACGCGGAGCACGAGTTCAACGCCTCGACGTTTGCCTGCCGCGTGGTTGCCGGCACCGGTTCCGACATGTACTCGGCCATCTGCGGCGGCATTGGCGCGCTGCGCGGCCCGAAGCACGGCGGCGCCAATGAAGTGGCCTTCGAGATCCAGAAGCGCTACGACACGCCCGACGAAGCCGAGGCCGACGTGCGCCGCCGCGTGGAGAACAAGGAAGTCGTGATCGGCTTTGGCCACCCGGTGTACACCATCAGCGATCCGCGCAACGTGGTGATCAAGGAAGTGGCGCGCAAGCTGTCGAAGGACGCCGGTTCGATGAAGATGTTCGATATCGCCGAGCGTCTGGAAACGGTCATGGCCGATGCCAAGAAGATGTTCCCGAACCTCGACTGGTTCAGCGCCGTGAGCTACCACATGATGGGCGTGCCCACCGCGATGTTCACGCCGCTGTTCGTGATTTCCCGCACTTCGGGCTGGGCCGCGCATGTGATCGAGCAACGGATCGACAACAAGATCATCCGTCCGACGGCCAACTACACCGGCCCGGAGAACCTGAAGTTCGTGCCGATCGAAAAGCGCGCCTGACATTAGTCGCAACAAAAACAGTGCCACCGTCCTGCCACATTGAATCCGGCGGGACGGCAGGCACGCCAGTCTCCACGACGCCATGAACACTGCATACCGCAAGCCGCTACCCGGCACCAAGCTTGACTACTTCGACGCGCGCGCAGCCGTCAACGACATTGCCGCGGGCGCGTGGGACAAGCTGCCCTATACGTCGCGCGTGCTGGCCGAGAACCTCGTGCGCCGCTGCGACCCCGCCACGCTGACCGCCTCGCTCAAGCAACTGATCGAGCGCAAGCGTGAGCTCGATTTCCCATGGTTCCCCGCGCGCGTGGTCTGCCATGACATCCTGGGCCAGACCGCGCTGGTGGACCTGGCCGGCCTGCGCGACGCGATTGCCGACCAGGGTGGCGACCCGGCCAAGGTCAACCCGGTGGTGCCGGTGCAACTGATCGTCGACCATTCGCTGGCCGTCGAGTGCGGCGGCTTTGACCCCGACGCGTTCGCGAAAAACCGCGCCATCGAAGATCGCCGCAACGAAGACCGCTTCGACTTCATCAACTGGACCAAGAAGGCGTTCCGCAACGTCGATGTGATTCCGCCGGGCAACGGCATCATGCACCAGATCAACCTGGAAAAGATGTCGCCCGTGATCCACGCGGAGCATGGCGTGGCCTACCCCGATACCTGCGTTGGCACCGACAGCCACACCCCGCACGTGGACGCGCTGGGCGTGATCGCGATTGGCGTGGGCGGGCTGGAAGCCGAAAACGTGATGCTGGGCCGTGCATCGTGGATGCGCCTGCCCGATATCGTCGGCGTCGAACTGACCGGACGTCGCCAGCCGGGCATCACGGCCACCGACATCGTGCTGGCCCTGACCGAGTTCCTGCGCCGCGAAAAGGTCGTGGGCGCCTACCTGGAATTCCGTGGCGAAGGCGCCTCAAGCCTGACGCTGGGCGACCGCGCCACGATCTCGAACATGGCCCCCGAGTATGGCGCCACCGCCGCGATGTTCTTTATCGACGGCCAGACCACCGAATACCTGCGCCTGACCGGCCGTGACGAAGCGCAGGTGCAGCTGGTGGAAACCTATGCAAGGACCGCCGGCCTGTGGGCCGATGCGCTCAAGGATGCCGAGTACGAGCGCGTGCTGACGTTCGACCTGTCGACCGTGGTGCGCAATATGGCCGGCCCGTCGAATCCGCACAAGCGCCTGCCCACCTCTGACCTGGCCGCGCGCGGCATTGCCGGCAAGTGGGAAGAAACGCCGGGCCAGATGCCCGACGGCGCGGTGATCATTGCAGCCATCACGAGCTGCACGAATACCAGCAACCCGCGCAACGTGATTGCCGCCGCGCTGCTGGCGCGCAACGCCAACGCACGCGGCCTGACGCGCAAGCCGTGGGTCAAGTCCTCGCTGGCGCCGGGATCGAAGGCGGTCGAGCTGTATCTGGAAGAAGCCAAACTGCTGCCCGACCTTGAAAAGCTCGGTTTTGGCATCGTGGCCTTCGCCTGCACGACCTGCAACGGCATGTCGGGTGCGCTCGATCCGAAGATCCAGCAGGAAATCATCGATCGCGACCTGTATGCCACGGCCGTGCTGTCCGGCAACCGCAACTTCGACGGCCGCATCCACCCGTACGCCAAGCAGGCCTTCCTGGCCTCGCCGCCGCTGGTGGTGGCCTACGCCATCGCCGGCACGATCCGCTTCGATATCGAGCGCGATGCACTGGGTACCGATGCCGACGGCAAGCCGGTCTACCTGAAGGACATCTGGCCGAGCGACGACGAGATCGACGCCATCGTCAAACAGAGCGTCAAGCCCGAGCACTTCCGCAAGGTCTACGAGCCGATGTTCGCGCTGCACGCCGAGAACGATACGTCGACCGACCCGCTCTACGACTGGCGCCCGCAAAGCACCTACATCCGCCGCCCGCCGTATTGGGAAGGCGCGCTGGCCGGCGAGCGCACGCTGCAAGGCATGCGCGCGCTGGCAGTGCTTGGTGACAACATCACCACCGACCACCTGTCGCCGTCCAACGCGATCATGCTCAACAGCGCCGCCGGCGAGTACCTGGCAAAGATGGGCCTGCCCGAAGAAGACTTCAACTCGTACGCCACGCACCGCGGCGACCACCTGACCGCGCAACGCGCCACGTTCGCCAACCCGACGCTGATGAACGAAATGGCCGTGGTGGACGGTGCGGTCAAGAAGGGCTCGCTGGCCCGCGTCGAGCCCGAAGGCAAGGTCGTGCGCATGTGGGAAGCGATCGAAACCTACATGGACCGCAAGCAGCCGCTGATCATTGTTGCCGGCGCCGACTATGGTCAGGGTTCGTCGCGCGACTGGGCTGCCAAGGGCGTGCGCCTGGCTGGCGTGGAAGCCATCGTTGCCGAAGGCTTCGAGCGCATTCACCGCACCAACCTGATCGGCATGGGCGTGCTGCCGGTGGAGTTCCTGCCGGGCACCAACCGCACCACGCTGGGCATCGACGGCACCGAAACGTTCGATATCGTTGGCGATCGCAAGCCGCGCGCGGAATTGACGCTGGTGCTCCATCGCCGCAATGGCGAAAAAGTGCAAGTGCCGGTGCTGTGCCGTCTGGACAGCGATGAGGAAGTCTCGATCTACGAAGCCGGCGGCGTACTGCAGCGTTTCGCGCAGGACTTCCTGGAATCGTCGCGCGCGGCGGCCTGACCGGCCCTGACAAGGACAGACATGACTCACGTACCGCAAATCAAGATTCCCGCCACCTATCTGCGTGGCGGCACCAGCAAGGGGGTGTTCTTCCGGCTGCAGGACCTGCCCGAGGCGGCGCAGGTCCCGGGCCGCGCGCGCGATGCATTGCTGATGCGCGTGATCGGCAGTCCCGACCCGTATGGCAAGCAGATCGACGGCATGGGTGCGGCAACATCGAGCACCAGCAAGACCGTGATCATCTCGAAGAGCACGCGTCCGGACCATGACGTCGACTACCTGTTCGGCCAGGTCTCGATCGACCAGCCATTTGTTGACTGGAGCGGCAACTGCGGCAACCTGTCGGCCGCCGTGGGGCCCTTCTCGGTCAGCAACGGCTTTGTCGATGCCGCGCGCATTCCGCGCAATGGCACCGTGGTCGTGAAGATCTGGCAGGCCAATATCGGCAAGACCATCATCTCGCACGTGCCCATCACCGATGGCGCAGTGCAGGAAACCGGCGACTTCGAACTCGATGGTGTCACGTTCCCGGCGGCCGAGGTCCAGCTCGAGTTCCTGGATCCGGCGGCGGACGAAGGCGACGATGGCGGCGGCGCGATGTTTCCGACCGGCAATCTCGTGGATGACCTCGAAGTGCCCGGCGTGGGCACGCTCAAGGCCACCATGATCAATGCCGGCATCCCGACGATCTTCGTCAATGCCGAAGCCATCGGCTATACCGGCACCGAACTGCAGGACGCCATCAACGGCGATCCGAAAGCGCTGGCCATGTTCGAGACCATTCGTGCGTACGGTGCGCAGCGCATGGGCCTGATCAAGGACATCGACGAGGCCGCAAGGCGCCAGCACACGCCGAAGGTGGCGTTCGTGGCCAGCCCGACGACCTACACCGCATCGAGCGGCAAGACCGTCAACGCCGGCGATGTCGACCTGCTGGTGCGCGCGCTGTCGATGGGCAAGCTCCACCACGCGATGATGGGCACCGCCGCGGTGGCCATCGGCACGGCAGCGGCCGTGCCGGGCACGCTGGTCAACCTGGCCGCCGGTGGCGGCGAGCGCGAAGCCGTGCGTTTCGGGCATCCGTCCGGCACGTTGCGCGTGGGCGCGCAGGCTGCCCTGGTCGATGGTCAATGGACGGTGACCAAGGCCATCATGAGCCGCAGCGCCCGCGTGCTGATGGAAGGCTGGGTACGCGTGCCGGGCGACAGCTTCTGACGCATCGCACACCGGTCTGATTGTCGTCATGAGGCGGCATCTTTCGTGACGGGAAGATGCCGCTTTGTCTTATCCAGCGTACGTTTGCGGGTTGCAACGGTTCTGGTGAAGTTGTCGACGCAACGCCGATGCATGGTTATAGTGCACGCTCCGCTGGCAATGCGACACACAACAAGCTGCCACGGTTTCACGAACCAACCACAAGCGCAAAAGCTGTCTCCACAAGAGACATCGTTACGCCGAGATGAGGAGAATCATGCAACGACCTGCCAAGCTCGCCCCCTGGCCGCCCTGCTGCTGTCCGCCACCCTGCTGAGCGGCTACGCGCACGCACAACTCGCACCTGCACCGGCCAGCGCCACCGCACCGGCCGGCACTACCGCCGAAGCACGCAAGGCCAATATCGTCATCATTGGCACCGGCGGCACCATCGCCGGCGCTGGTGCCTCGGCGACCAATACCGCGGCCTACCAGTCCGCCGTGGTACCGGTCGACAAGATCATTGCCTCGGTGCCGGAGATCTCGAAGGTCGCCAACGTCAAGGGCGAACAGATCTTCCAGATCGGTTCCGAGAGCTTCAACAACGAGCGCCTGCTCAAGCTCGGCAAGCGCGTATCGGAACTGCTCAAGCAACCCGACGTGGACGGCATCGTGATCACGCATGGCACCGACACGATCGAGGAAACCGCCTACTTCCTGAACCTGACGCTCAAGAGCGACAAACCCGTGGTGGTGGTCGGCTCGATGCGTCCGGGCACGGCGCTGGGCGCCGATGGTGCGCTGAACCTCTATGACGCGGTACTCGTGGCCTCAAACCCCGCATCGAAGGGCAAGGGCACGCTGGTGGTGCTCAACGACGAAATCCATACCGGCCGCGACGTGACCAAGAGCAACACGTTCAAGACCGAGACGTTCCGCTCGCCGTTCGGCCCGCTCGGCTACGTGGTGGAAGGCCGCACGCTGTACTATCGCATCCCGGCCCGCCCGCACACGCTGCAGACCGAATGGGACATCGACAAGATCGACAAGCTGCCTGAAGTGGCGGTCGTCTACGCCTATGGCAACGTCAATCCCGCCAGCATCGATGCGGCCGTCAAGAATGGTGCGAAGGCGATCGTCTATGCGGCCACCGGCAACGGCAGCGTGGGTGACTACATGGTCGAACCGCTCAAGGCCGCCCAGGCCAAGGGCGTGCAGATCGTGCGGGCCTCGCGCACCGGCAGCGGCATCGTCGTGCGCAATGCCGAACAGCCCGACGACAAGTACAACTGGGTCGTTACCGATGACCAGTTGCCGCAGAAGGCACGTATCCTGACGGCGCTGGCACTGACCAAGACCAACGATCCGAAGGCGCTGCAACAGATCTTCTGGAAGTACTGATGCGCTGACGCATCACAGCAAGGCCGTGCTCATCAACGCCTTGGCCGCGAGCACGGCCTCGTTATCGCGCTCGGCAAAGACCGACACCTCGGTCACCACCTGCCGCTTGCCACGGCGCACCACGTCGGCCACCGCCCGCAGCGTCGCGGACTTCGCCGGCGCCAGGTACTGGATCGACAACGACCCCGTCGCCCCGCCCTTCACCACGTCGAGATCCACATTGCTGAACGCGGCCGCCGCACCCGCCACGTCGATCAGTGTCGCGATCACGCCGCCGTGCACCATGTCGCCGACCGTGATCAGGTTCATGCTGAAGGGTAACAGCAGTTCAACGTGATCGATTTCCACCGCGTCAAAATGGATACCGAGCGTACGTGCGACCGGCGACCCGATCAGCACGGATTCAAGCATTGCGGCATTACGGGGATCGACAGTCTTGCCGGGCATGGGTGATCTCCCTGAAAACGGTTGCGATTATGAATGCGCGTGGAACCACGATGGGTCCAGCGTAGGCGGCCTGCCGGGCGGCCACAATGACGTCACGGGTAATTCCCAAGTGCCTGAAGCGCCCACCGCGCCCGTTTATAATGTGCGGCCCGTCATCGCCGCCCCGTTTCATGTCCGTCAAGCCGTCCGAATCGCCCACCTCGCAAGCCGCAAACGCTGAAGCCGAGGCTCAGACACGCCTGAGCGACCGCCCGGATAGCCCCTGCATCGGCATCTGTTCGACGCTGTTCGACGAAATTTGCCAGGGTTGTGGCCGCACCGCGGCCGAAGTCAGCAACTGGGTGTTCTATAGCGACGACGAAAAGCAGGTGATCTGGGATCGTATTACGCGTGAAAACACCGCGCGACGATTCCAACGGGACTGAGAAATTGCCGCCCATGCGGCCAACCTCTTCACATTCCTGCGAAATTTCTCACAGTAATGTCGCGATTTGATACGCCACAACACTGACAGGGGCTGACCTTCACAGAATTCCCAGCAGCGGAAATTTCCGCGGCACTGGGAGTTCGATCATGTTTGCAGTCCCGTTTGCAGTCCCGCTGGCGCTCACGATCTCGAGAATCCGATGGCTCGCCATGTGCGCCTGCCTGCTGGCCATAACGCCCGCCAGGGCACTCGCCCAGCAAGCGTGCGTCTTTACCGAAAGCCAGTTCCAGGGTACGCCACACTGTTTCCGAATGGATGCGCTGACCGACGTGCCGGACGGCATTGCAATCAAGTCCGTGCGCGTGGACCCTGGCGCCGAGCTGATCGTTGCAACGGGCACCCAGCTCAGTGGTGCTCTCTCGCGGCTCTCGCAAAGCGTAAGCCATCCCGCGTTCTCCGAGCCCGACGGTACACGGTATCGTTCGTTTCAGGTCAGGCCTGGCGCGTGCGTCTATCAGGATGCGCATTACCATGGTCGCCAGACATGCTTCGCGCCAGGTCCTCTCCAGCCTGAGCTCACGACAACCCTTGACGCGGCAATTTCATCGGTAACCATGGCGCGCGGGCTGGCACTCTATACGTTCTCGGAACAGAACGGCAAAGGCGACAGCTCGTTTCACTATGGAAACCAGCCATTCCTGCGCACTTTCAACGACAAGGCGCGTTCGCTCCAGCTGGTCAGGTGGATCGCCAACTGCTTCGAGGATTGCCCGATCCCGTATTCGGAGGCCTACGATCTCGACAAGGTGGTGTATACGACTTCGCTGCAGGCCAACAAGGGCAAATGGGCCCGCCTGAGCCAGGCGGTAGCGACATTCGAGACCGATTCGCGGCAGTCCTTTACCGTCAATGCCGGCAACGCAGTCGAGTTCCGGTTTGTTGGCCGCACGGTCACGACGACCTATCGCGACGACACCGTCAACGCCGACCAGTTCGAGCTCGATGACGGCACCGCGTATGTGTCGATTGCACTGGGATTCCGCGCTGGCACGACCGATCTCGATTATCAGCTCATCGCATCGGACCGCTCACGCAGATTTATGAATGCGTCGCCCATCGCAACGGTGGCGCAAGATGCGGGGAGACTCACCCAGACCTTTGCGATCGAGAACGATTCGAACCATCCTGTCCGGCTCAAGGCGCTGTCTTTCGCAAATGTGGCACCGCAGGCGTGGGTGCAACCAGCCTCGCAATGCTGGAGTAATCCAATGCTGGCCGTGACCGGCCATTTTCTGGGTCCTTGCAGCGCCCCGTCACCGGGCCCCACGACGCACGATGCCAAGACAATCGTCTTTAGCGCCGGAGCGCGGCCAAACCAGCGCCATATGACCGTCAACCCGGTAACGGCACCAAGAATCCCTGCACCGCCCACACTTCTGGCATCGTATGTACGCGGATACAACCCGCTGGCACGGTATGCCGCATCCCGCGTCTGTCACACAAAGGCGTCCGCTGCGGGAACTCACCGCGTGCGTCGCAGTCCCGACCACATGTCCGCTTCGTCCGCCTGCATCGAGCGCACCATGACGATCATCGCCCTTTATCAGGCGCTGTTCGGGCCGCAGTGGGACGCCGACAACTTCCAGCGAACGATTGACCATATCCTTGCTCACGGTACCACTGGTTACGCCAGCTCCCAACCTGAGCTTGAAAGCGAACTGATCGGAGCCGTGCGACGCCAGACCGGTTCCGCCTCGACCGACACCAGACGCGAGACTGCGGTGGCAGCGTTTCGTGCCGCAGACCATCTGTACCAAACCTCACGGAACGGCACGCTGGACCTGGAGCAGGCAGACACGCTCCGATCGCCCCCATCTGCCACGGCACCGGCTACCCTTGCAGAGGCAAGCACAGCGTTGCTCGGTTCGTATCGGCTCGATCTGAGCCACTATCAACCGATACCGATCTTGCCGCGCATCACCAGAGATGGGCATTTGCAACCCGATACGCAGCATCCGTTCGAGTTCGAGTTCATTACGTCCGACGACAGGGCGGCACACCGGCACCTGCAGGCAGTCTTACAAGACTGGACTGACGGCTATCGCGCCATCACCAACGACGACGCACTCACACCGGCCCAGCGGACGCTCGCCAATAGAGGCACCGATATGGCAGAAAGCCTCTACAGGGCGGTCGCTTACGGTGAAACTGGCACTTACGTCGTGGCACATTATCGAGGGCAACCGGCGGCCGTGCTAATGGCCATCGTCGACGATGAAGACCCCAGCCTGGCGGAAATCGATACTGTGGTCAGTGCGCCTCGCAATGTCGTTTATGGTGGCCAAAATGGCGTGGTGCGTGGCGCCGGCAGCGCGGCACTGCACGCCGCGCTGACTTATCTGCAAGGTCGTGGCGTCACCGCGGTGGTTGCCAGTGCAGTAACGAAGCCATCGGCGATTATCAAGCAGCGCGCCGGGTTCCAGCTAGTTGCGGCTCACGGCTACCAAGGGAACGACGACACCGGGAACGATTAGTCCGCACGCCGCAGGCAAAACTCTTGGGGACTACCCGCCAGCCAGCCGTTTCTCCATATCTTCCACAACATGGCTTTGCAGCCGCTGGCGCGCGAGGTTGCGCCAGCTTTCCGCCAGTGCGGAAAGCTCAACCATCTCCGCCAGCGCATCATGGTTCAGCCGGTCGACATAGAGCACATGCAGCAACCGTTGCAGGGTCCATTGCGGGTAAGCGCGCGATGTCAATACCAGGCGGTCGCCAGCCGACACCTCGCCTTCTTCGAGTACACGGTAATACCACCCTGTGCGGCCACTGGCCTGCACCGCACGTGACATGCCCGCAAACCCGAAACGATGATTGAGTTTCCAGCAGGGCTGGCGCGCCTGGGACACCTCCACCAGTGCCGAGCCAAGCCGGAAGCGGTCGCCGATGCAGACGTCGGCTTCGGTCAGGCCCGAGGTGCTGATGTTCTCGCCGAACGCCCCGGCGCGGTCGAGCACGGCGGCATCGCCCCCCTGCCCGGCCAACTCGCCATGCCATGGTGCATAGTGGTCGTGCGGATAATGGTGGAGCGCCTTCTCGGGACCACCATGGTGCTGTGGGTCGCCCTGCTCGTCGATGTCGAGTCCGGTCGTCGTCACGCGCACGGCACCCGTCACGGCCAGCTTGTCGATCCCGCTCGGCACGCCCTTGGGTCCGAACGCACGAAGCCGGCCCGCCATGACCGCGTCAATGGCTATATCGATGGCTACGGTGCTCAGGCTACTCACAGACCCGCTTCCTCCATCCACCTGGCAAACATCAATTCGCCGGCACTGGCGACCGTGGCCCCAATCTCGGCCGTGCGCCGACGGATCACGCGCGGGTCGATGCCAGCCTTGGCCAGTTCGACGGTATGCCCAATCAGCCAGGTCTCGATGTCGCCGGCCTTGACCTCCGGATGGAATTGCAGCGCGAGCACGTGCTTGCCGATCGCGTAGGCCTGGTGCGGCGTCGCCGCCGTGGACGCCAGCAGTTGGGCCCCCTCAGGCAGGTCGAAGGTGTCACCGTGCCAGTGCAGGACTTCCCAGTCGGCATTGGCCAGCAATGCCAGCGGCGAACGCATGGCCGCCTCGGTCGGGGTAATCTGCGCCCAGCCGATTTCACGCGTGCCCGGATACACGCGGGCCCCCGATGCGGCGGCAATCAGTTGCGCACCGAGGCAAGCGCCGATCATCGGCAACCTGGCCTCCAGGCGCTGGCGGATCACGTTGATTTCAGCCTCCAGCCACGGATAGGCTTCGGTTTCGTAAACGCCGATCGGCCCGCCCAGCACCACCAGCAGGTCAGCCGGATCGGTTTCGACCAGCGTCAGGTCGTCAACGCCAGCCTGGAAGATGCGGATCTCATGTCCGCGGTCGCGCGCCACATCGGCAATCACACCCGCATGTTCGAAGGCAACGTGCTGGATCACGTCCGTACGAGGCTGGCGGCTTGGTTCGCTCATCGGTTGGTACTCCTGCAAGAGAAATCATTCTGTTCTGCTCCCCTCTCCCGCACGGCGGGAGAGGGGTTGGGGGAGAGGGCATGAGGTTCTGCTTGCCGACTCTCGCAGTTTGAACCGCTGGCCCTCTCCCCCGCCCCTCTCCCGCTCGCGGGAGAGGGGAGACAACCCTCGGGCATCTTACTGTGGCTGCAGCACCAGCGTATCGAAACTGTCGCCGCCCGGATTGCGACGATGCGAGCCGATCGTGATGTATTGCACCGCGGCCCACTTGTCGGTCCAGTCGCGATAGTGCGGCGACAGCGCATTGCCCGATTGCCCCGTCGATGTCATGAAGCGGGACTCAGACAGATCTGAAAGATCGTAGATTGCGCGCAGGCTCGCCGCATGCACGCTCTCGAACGGCGCCTTCTCGTCGCGCAAACTGTGGCGGCCCACATCGACCGTATACGTATCGCCGCCGGTGCGCACGCGCACATTGAACAGGCTCGACAGGTACGGCACCTTGCCGAACGGCTTGTGCTCCGAGCGCGCGGTGTGTGCTTTGCCCCAGCGCCACTTGCCGGCGTCGTCGCCATAGCGCTGGTCCAGGTCCGCGATCGCGCGCTGCCAGGCCAGTCCCACGGTTTCGGCACAGGTTTCCCGGGTAGTGGTACGCGCATTGTCGCACCAGAACGCGCCCACGCCGGCCGGATCGCGCAATGCATTGAGCATCGGCAACTGGACATTGCGCTGGTCCCAGAGCTTGTTGAAGAGCGGATCGCCAACCTTGTCCTCGAACAGCAGGCGCGACAGCTCGCGCAACCATGCGGTCACCACCAGCGGCTCGGACTGGTCGGCGCCCATCGTGCCGTCCCACTTGCGTAGCGCATCGAACAATGCCCGCTCGCGCGCCGGACGCGCAGCGTCACTGGCTACCGGCGCGGCCAGCAGCAACGGCAAGGCATCGCGCACCGCCAGCGACACCACGTCCTTCTGGATTTTCCCGAAACTGTCGGGTGTGTGGCGCGGCTCGGCCTCCAGCAGGGTCTGGATGCGCTGCGCGCGATACGGTACCGACCATTCGCTGGTAATGAAGAACGGATACTTGTCGTCCACGATCTTCTGGTTGGCCGTAACGATCATGCCGGTCGGCGGATTGAACCGCTGCGGCAACTGCTCGAACGGAATAAAGCCTTGCCAGTCGTAGCGCGCCTCCCAGCCGGGCGCCGGCGCCAGGCCCATCAGGTCGTTGTCGGCCCGCCTGAGCGGCACACGGCCCGGCGCGATATAGCCGATATTGCCGTCGACATCGGCATAGACCATGTTCTGCTGCGGCGAATGAAAATCGCGCAATGCCGCCAGAAAGCTCTTCCAGTCCGTGGCCATGCCCATCTTGAGGCTGGCCTGGAACGTCTTGTCGTCGGGCCGCAGCGCGGTCCACTGGAACGACACCACATACTGGGCACCCAGCCCCTTGGCGGCCGCGCTGATCGGCTCGGCCACGTCGGACATCACGGGCCCATGGCGCGTGGCTCGCACATTGAGCGTGACATCGGCCTCCCCCTTGACGTGAATCGTCTCGGTACGCGTCTCGAATTCGGCCCAGCCGTCGGGCGTCTGGTAGCGCCGCGGATTGGCCGGGTCGATTCGCTCGATATAGAGATCCTGCACATCGGGCGCGGTATTCGTAAAGCCCCACGCAATGCGCTTGTTATGGCCCAGCACCACCAGCGGCGCACCGGGCAGCGTGGCGCCGGCCAGTTCCAGTCCCGGCGCCTGCAGATGCGCGAAATACCAGAGCGCAGGCGCCTGCAGCCCCAGGTGCGGATCGTTGGCCAGCAACGGCTTGCCGCTACGCGTATGCGCGCCGGATACCACCCAGTTGTTCGAACCCATGCCCTCCACGTATCCGGACGGCGCATGGTCCACCACGCGCGCCATGGCCGTGGCAACCGGGGCAAGCTGGCGATAGAAGCTGGCATAGTCCATCGTACGCAGCGGTTTCTCACCGGGGTACGGCGCCAGGATCTCCGCGATGCGGGCCGTCGGCAACTGCTGCGACAAACCCATGCGCAGCACCTCCTGCGTCCAGTTGCCGCCGAGGTCCCAGGCCATCATGGTCTGCCAGCCAAGCGTATCGACTGGCTCCCAGTGCTCGGGGCGGGTACCCAGGATCAGGAATTCGGGAGGCAAGGCCGCATTGCGCGTATCGATGAACGCATTGACCCCGTCCGCATAGGCCTGCAGCACCGCGCGGGTTTCAGGCGAGGCTTGCGCGTAGATGGCCTCGGCGTTGCGGCGTACCCCGAGCGTGCGCAGGAAACGGTCGGTATCGAGCGCGTTCGGGCCCAGTATCTCGGCCAGCCGGCCAGCCACGATGCGCTTGTTCATCTGCATCTGCCAGAGCCGATCCTGCGCATGCACATACCCCAGCGCGTAGTAGGCATCCTGCGCATTGGCGGCCTGGATATGCGGCACGGCGTTGCGGTCGCGCACCACCACCACGCGCTCGCGCAATCCTGGCAGGCGCATGGTGCCGGCAACCTCGGGCTGCGTGGCCTGGCGATACCAGATGTAGCCGCCGATGGCGCCAGTCAGGCCCAGCAGCAGCACGCCCAGCAATCCCCATCCCAGCCGTTTAACCCAGCGCATCGGAACTTCCTCCACCGTGGAAAGACGCAAGCATCGCAGAATTCCGCGCAAACAAAAATGCCCGGACCAGCCGGGCATCGATCATACGCGTATCTTTTGACCCGGCACGTGGCCGGTCAGCCAGCCTTCTTGAGCTGGAGCGACTTGTACTCGAGGAACTCCTCCAATCCGAACTTGCCGCCTTCACGACCGTTGCCAGACTGCTTGAAGCCGCCGAACGGCGCGTTCATGTTGAACGGTCCGCCATTGATATCGACCTGGCCAGTCCGGATACGTCGCGCCACACGAATCGCGCGCGCCTCATCGCCAGACCACACGCCACCGCCAAGACCATAGATGCTGTCGTTGGCGATCCGGATCGCATCGTCCTCGGTGTCGTAGCAGATGACCGACAGGACCGGGCCGAAGATTTCCTCCTGCGCGACGGTCGCCCGCGGATCGACATTGCCCAGCACCGTCGGCTTGACGAAGAAACCGCGTTCGAAACCGGCCGGCGCGTCGGGGCCGCCTGCCACGAGCTCGGCACCCTCCTCCAGGCCGCGGCGGATATAGCCAGTCACGCGTTCTTTCTGCACAGCGGAAATCAGCGGTCCAAGCCGCGTGGTATCGGCCAGCGGGTCACCCACGGTGAAACCTTCGACCACCTTGGCGGCAATCGCCTTGACTTCGTCATAACGGCTGCGCGGCACCAGCATGCGCGTATGTGCCGAGCAGGTCTGGCCCGAGTTCAGGAAGCAGGCGCTGATGGTGCCCTTGACCGCCACTGGCAGGTCGGCATCGTCCAGGATCACCGAAGCCGACTTCCCGCCGAGTTCCAGTGCCACCCGCTTGACCGACTGGGCCGCCAGTTCGGATACGCGCTTGCCGGCGCGCGTGGAGCCGGTGAACGACACCATGTCGACCTCCGGATGGCTTGCCAGCACTTCACCGACCACCGGCCCATAGCCGGTCACCAGGTTGAACACGCCCGGCGGCAGGCCGGCGGCTTCGATCACTTCAGCCAGTACAAAGGCATTGAGCGGCGCCACTTCGGACGGCTTGAGCACCACGGTACAGCCGGCGGCCAGCGCGGGCGCCACCTTGAGCGTGATCTGGTTCAGCGGGTAGTTCCATGGCGTAATCGCCGCTACCACACCCACCGGCTCGCGCACCACCAGAGAGTTGCCAACCTGCTCTTCGAACGCGAAGCCTTCCAGCAGCGCTGCGGCCTGGCCCCAGTTATATACCGGACCTCCTACCTGGATCGCGCGTGCCAGCTTGATCGGCATGCCGACTTCGCCCGCAATCAGTTGCGCGAGTTCCTCGGTGCGTTCCTTCAAACCGTCGGCGATCTTGCGGATATAGCGTGCCCGCTCGGCGGGCGGAGTATTCGACCAGCCATCGAACGCCGCACGGGCGGCCGCGATGGCATCCTCTGCGTCACGGGCGTGACCCTCGGGAATCTTGCCCATCACTGCCTCGGTGGCGGAATGGATGACTTCGATACTGCCCGTACCATGGGGCGTCACCCATTTGCCATTGATGAAAAGCTTGTCTCGTTGTTGCATGGCCACATGCCCTCATTAGGTGGATCGGCGGTTGCAATTTTTTTGATACTTTTATGGTGCACCACATTGTAGAGCGGTTTGCGGCATCGCTTTTCCTTTGCCGCCAGCCGTTTCAGACGCAAGATGGCGATAATCGGCCGCGCAAGACTCACCCGAGGGACTCGCCGCGGGCGGCCGAAACATAACAAAGGAGCGAGACATGGTCGACCCGATCTATCACAAGACGGAGGCTGGTCAAGAGGAGATCCGCACACGCGCGCGCAAGCTGGAGCACAAACTGCGCGCGTTATTGCTGATCGTGAACGGAGAACGCGTGAAATCGGCGCTGTTGGCGCAAGTCAGCGGTATGGGCGTTTCCGAAGAAGCATTCGACACATTGCTGGCACTGGGCCTGATCGAGCCATTGCCGGAGCCTGCCGAAGTGGCATCGGCCGCCCCACGGGCGCCGAGCCCCGCCAGGCGGGAAGCGCGCGCCGAAACCAACCTGTTCGCCGCCTATTCGGGTTTCAATTCCGCTGCTGGAAAGGGGATCGACGATCGCGTCGACATGCTTGCGGACACAACTATCGCACCGACCATGGTCGCCCCCCCATCAGCCCCGGCCGGCGCCGATGGCTACAAGCGGCTTTACCACTTCTATACCGATGTGATCGGCAACCACCTGGGCTTGCGTGGCTATGTATTGCAGGTGAAGGTAGAGAAAGCTTCGACCGTGGTCGAACTTGCCGCGTTGCGCGACATGCTTGGTACCGCTTTGCAGAAAGCCAAGGGCGACATCACGGCCCACGCAATCGTCGACCAGCTTGATGACCTGCTGGCCGAGATGGGGGTGGCACCAGCGCGGTAGAGAGAGGATGAAAGCTCCCCTCTCCCGCACGCGGGAGAGGGGTTGGGGGTGAGGGTAAGTGGTTCTGCTTGCCACCTGCGGCTATTTGAACCGCCGGCCCTCTCCCCCTGCCCCTCTCCCGCTGTGCGGGAGAGGGGAGCAAACCAATTGGGACTTTAAGCCTTACGCCTCGATACCCTGCGACTGCAGGTATTCGTCGTACGTGCCCAGGTAGTCGCTGATGGTGCCATCGGTGCGCACTTCGATCACGCGCGTGGCCAGGCCGTTGATCAGTTCGCGGTCATGCGACACGAAGATCAGGGTGCCGGGGAATTTGTCGAGCGCGATCTGCAGCGATTCGATCGATTCCATGTCCATGTGGTTGGTCGGCTCGTCCATGGCCAGCACGTTATGGCGGCCCAGCATCAGCTTGCCCCAGATCATGCGGCCCTTCTCACCACCGGACAGGACCTTGACGGACTTCTTGATATCGTCAGCCGAGAACAGCAGCCGGCCCAGCGTACCGCGCAGCGACTGGTCGTCGTCGCCGGCCTGGGTCCACTGGCTCATCCAGTCCATCACGTTCACATCGTTCGGGAATTCCTCGTACGTGTCCTGCGGCATGTAGCCGACGTTGGCGTTTTCGGCCCACTTGATCGCACCACGGTCCACTTCGACACCGCGCTGCACGCCGCTTTCCAGCACGTTGTTCAGCAGGCTGCGCAGCAGCGTGGTCTTGCCCGCGCCGTTTTCGCCAATGATGGCCACGCGCTCGCCGGCCTGGACCGCCATCGACAGGTTGTTGAGGATCTTGCGCTCGTAGCTCTTGGTAACGTCCTCGACTTCCACGGCCAGGTTGTGCAGCTTCTTCTCGAACTCGAAGCGGACAAACGGATTCTGGCGCGACGACGGCTTGATGTCCTCGACCTTGATCTTGTCGATCTGCTTGGCACGCGACGTGGCCTGGCGGGCCTTCGACTTGTTGGCCGAGAAGCGGCGCACGAAATCCTGCAGTTCGGTGATCCGTTCCTTGGCGCGCGCATTGGCGGCCAGCTGGCGCTCGCGGGCCTGCATCGACGCCTGCATGTAGTCGTCGTAGTTGCCCGGATAGACCTTCAGCGTGCCGTAGTCCATGTCGGCCATGTGCGTGCACACCGAATTCAGGAAGTGGCGATCGTGGGAAATGATGATCATGGTGGAATTGCGCTCGTTGAGCACGTCTTCCAGCCAACGGATCGTGTTGATGTCCAGGTTGTTGGTCGGCTCGTCCAGCAGCAGCACGTCCGGATTCGAGAACAGCGCCTGGGCCAGCAGCACACGCAGCTTCCAACCCGGGGCGATCTCGCTCATCGGGCCCTGGTGCTGGTCGGTCGGGATCCCCACGCCCAGCAGCAGTTCGCCGGCACGCGCCTCGGCCGTGTAGCCGTCGTACTCGGCGTACTTGGCTTCCAGTTCCGCCGCCTTCATGTAGTCTTCGTCGGTGGCCTCGGGGTTGGCATAGATCGCATCGCGCTCGCTGGCGGCAGCCCACATTTCCGTATGACCCATCATCACCACGTCGAGCACGCGGTTGTCTTCATAGGCGAACTGGTCCTGGCGCAGCTTGCCCAGGCGCACGCCCGGCTCCAGCATGACCGTGCCCGACGATTGCTCCAGGTCGGCGCCCAGGATCTTCATGAAGGTGGACTTGCCGCAGCCGTTCGCGCCGATCAGGCCGTAGCGGTTACCCTCGCCGAACTTGACCGAGATGTTCTCGAACAACGGCTTGGGGCCGAACTGCATGGTGATGTTTGCGGTAGAAAGCACGTCTGAACCTTGTCTGGAATGTGGGGCGCCGCGTTGGCACCCGGGGTATGTCTGCTGGCAGCCGGAATCTGGCGGATCTGGCGGCACGCACCCGATTGGCGTGCCAGGCGCAGCGAAAATGCGGAAATAGCCCGCGATTTTACCACTGGCGGGCGTATCCCGTAAGCCGTCCCACCCGGGGCGGGCTACAGTGCTTTGGCGCTACAGCGTCGGATATCCCGACAACGCCAGCGCAAACCCGTCGGCACCGGCCTCGAGGCGCGCCGTGCCGCCCACCGGCAACGTCAGCTTGCGCGGGCAATGGCCGAATGGCAGGCCCGTCAGCACCGGGATGCCGAGCCGGCCGCGCAGATAGTCGAACACGGCAGCCATGTCGTAGCCGTTGTCGTAGTCGGTGGTGCGGTAGTTCGAGAAATCACCGAGCACGAGCGCCTGCTGCGTGGCCAGCACCCCGGCCTGCAGCAACTGCAGCAGCATCCGCTCCACGCGATACGGCGGCTCGTTGATGTCCTCCAGGAACAGGATGCCGCCATCCACCTTCGGCATATAGGGCGTACCCAGCAGGCTGCACAGCATGGCCAGGTTGCCGCCCCACAGCGTGCCCTGCGCTGTCGCCGACCGCCCTGCCGGCAAGGCCTGCGGGGCTGCCACCTCGATCCGGTATTCCGGCTGGCGCAGGATGGCCTCGAAGTGCTCCCACATGAACGGATCGACGTGCTCTTCGCCAAAATCGGCCAGCAACATCGGGCCGGCAAAGCTCACGCCACCGGTGGCGGCAAGATAGGCCAGCTGGAATGCGGTGAAATCGCTATGGCCGACGATAGGCGTACCGCTTGCACGTGCCTGGGTGGCAATGCGCGTGAAATCGATCTTGTCGAGCAGGCGCGCCAGGCCATAGCCGCCACGCACCGCCAGTGTCAGTTCGCGCGCGGGTCCGGTACCAATCGCATGCAGGTCGGCCAGCCGTTCGGCATCGGTGCCGCCAAAGCGCATGTAGCGCCGCGCCAGTACATCGGGATTGTTGACGTGGTAGCCGTGATGCTTGAGCCAGGCACAGCCGCGCGCGGCAACGGCCACGTCATGCGGGTAACCGGAAGAGGCAATCAGGCGGACTTCGATGGACTGGCTCATGCTTCGTGTTCTTGATCGGAAGCATGAATTCTCACCTAATCGGCGCCCGATGGCGAGGGCGGAGCGGCCTGGCCGTCGCTTACCGCCTGCTGGGCTGCCTGCTGGGCCAGCTTCTGGGCGGCTTTCTGCGCGCGGCGGCGATCGCCAAAGAAATCGCGCAGCAACTGGCCGCATTCGTCGGCCATGACCCCGCGCGTCAGCGTGGTCTGGTGATTGAGCGTGGCCTGCGCGAACAGGTCCACGACACTGCCTGCCGCACCGGTCTTGGGATCGGTGGCACCGAATACCACGTGCTTGAGGCGCGCATGCAGGATGGCGCCGCTGCACATCGCGCACGGCTCCAGCGTCACGTACAGCTCGCATTCAGGCATGCGATAGTTGCCCAGCACCTTGGCCGCGGCGCGCAATGCCTGCATTTCCGCATGCGCGGACGGATCGATCGAGCGGATCGGCAGGTTATGGCCGCGCGCAATGATCTCGCCGTTCCAGACCACCACGGCACCCACCGGCACCTCGCCGGCCGCTTGCGCCAGCCGCGCTTCGTCGAGCGCGATCGCCATGTAGTAGCGGTCGCGCGCGGCTTCGTCCTCGAATGCGGGCGCAGCGGACATCGTGATTCAGTCCTGCGCCGGCAACGATAGCGGCGCGCTGACTTCGGCCCAGCAGTTCGGCGTTTCGAACAGCACCAGCTTCGTCAGTTGCAGATGGTGGCCAAAGCAGTCCTTGAAGACCGGCGCCAGGATGTCGAACGCCACCTGCGCCAGATTCTCAACGGTGGGAATGCTGTCAATGACCACGGTCTTGTGGTTGTCCATCGACTGCAGGAAATTCAGCAATGCGGTGTCGCCACGATAGATCAGGAACGAATGGTCCCACTTCGACACCAGGTGCTCGTTGGCGAGCGTCTTGATATCGCCGAAGTCCAGGATCATGCCGTCGTCGGACGCGCCTTCCTGGCGCAGCACCTCACCCGACAGCGTCAGGTCCAGGCGATAGCGATGGCCATGGATGTTGCGGCACTGGCCGCCATGGCTCGGGATGCGGTGGCCGGCATCGAATTCGAGGCGGCGAGTAATCGAAACTTGTTTGCTCATGTGTCAGCGAATGCCCAGCAGCTTATGGGTCTGCAGCGACAGGCGCCAGCGCGGATGGCGCTGGCAGAAATCAACCGCTGCAGCCGTATTTTGCCGGGCCAGCGGACCGTCCATGGCCTGCACCATGAAATAACGGAAATCCAGTTGCTCGTATGCCGCGAAATCCTGGCCGTCCTGGGGCATCACGACCTTGAGTTCGTCGCCCTTCTTCACCACCAGTTCCGCACCCATCTTGGGGCTGACGCAAACCCAGTCGATCCCGTCGGGCACGGCAAGCGTGCCATTGGTCTCGATCGCGATCTCGAAGCCGCGCGCGTGCAGGGCCTCGATCAGTGGCGCATCCAGCTGCAGCAGCGGCTCGCCACCGGTACACACCACCAGCGGGCGGCCGCCGGCGCCTTGCGGCCATTCGGAAGCCACCACGTCCGCCAGCTCCGCCGCGGTCCGGTACTTGCCGCCACGGGTGCCGGCGGTACCCACGAAATCGGTATCGCAAAACTGGCAGACAGCCTTGGCGCGATCTTCCTCGCGGCCGGTCCACAGGTTGCAACCCGAGAAACGGCAGAACACCGCCGCGCGACCGGCGTTGGCGCCCTCGCCCTGCAGCGTATAGAAGATTTCCTTGACGGCGTATGTCATGGGTTTTGTGTCGATAATGTGGGGGCTTGCTCAAAAAATAGGCAAAAGCCGAGGCGTGAGCAACCGGCGATTGTATCAAAAACCTAGGGTTTCCGCTAAGGCAGGTTCTTGAAACGCAATCGCCAGCCGGTCGCGCGTCGAAGCACCGGTATTATTGATTTTTTCTCAAATGTTTTCTGTCGACCACGGGGTTTTTTGGCAAGAAAGACCCGGGCACACTGCGCTCCACCCTGTAATCCGGAGCCTTCCATGCCCATTGCCCTGCTTGCGCTGACCATCAGCGCGTTTGCCATCGGGACCACCGAGTTCGTGATCGTCGGCCTGATTCCCACCATTGCCACCGACCTGCATATCAGTGTGCCATCGGCGGGCCTGCTGGTCAGCCTCTATGCGCTAGGCGTGGCCATTGGCGCGCCCGTGCTGACCGCGCTGACCGGCCGCTTGCCGCGCAAGGCCTTGCTGTTGTCGCTGATGGCGCTATTCACGGCCGGCAACCTGCTGGCCTGGCGGGCACCGGGCTATGAGTCGCTGATTGTTGCCCGCATCCTGACCGGTCTGGCGCACGGCGTGTTCTTCTCGATCGGCTCGACGATTGCCACCGGGCTTGTGCCCCGCGAAAAGGCCGCCAGTGCCATCGCGATCATGTTTACCGGCCTGACCGTGGCACTGGTTACCGGCGTGCCGCTGGGCACCTTTATCGGCCAGCATTTTGGCTGGCGCGAAACCTTCCTGGCGGTCTCCGCGCTGGGCGTGGTCGCGTTCCTCGGCAGCCTGCTGTTCGTGCCGTCGTCGATCCGCCATACGCCGCCGGCCTCCCTGCTGCAACAGGCGCGCGTGCTGGCCGAACCGCGCCTGCTGCTGGTCTATGCCAAGACGGCCATCGGTTATGGCGGCTCGTTCATTCCGTTCACGTTCCTCGCGCCAATCCTCCAGGACGTGTCCGGCTTCAGTGCCGGCGCCGTGGGCCTGGTGATGCTGGTCTATGGTGTGTCCGTGGCCATCGGCAATATCTGGGGCGGCCGGCTGGCCGACCGGCACGGCCCGATTGCCGCGCTGCGCGTCGTGTTCCTGCTGCTGGCCGCCGTGCTGTTCGTGCTGACGTTTACCGCACCGCACCGCTGGCTGGTCGTGGCAACCGTATTGGCCTGGGGCGCGGTGGCGTTCGGCAATGTGCCGGGCCTACAGGTCTATGTGGTCAAGCAGGCCGAGCGTCACACACCGCAAGCCGTGGACGTGGCATCGGGCCTGAACATCGCCGCGTTCAACCTCGGCATTGCCGGCGCCGCGTGGGCCGGTGGCCTGATCGTGCAACACCTGGGGCTGATGCATACGCCGTGGATTGGCGCGCTGGTGGTACTGGTGGCGCTGGGGCTGACTGAGCTCAGCGGGCGGCTGGATCGTGCGGAGAATAGTGACGGGAGTGGGCCGGCGACTCAGGATGCGATGAAGGCAATTTGACCGTCTTTGCCCTCTCCCCCGGCCCCTCTCCCGCCGTGCGGGAGAGGGGAGCAACAAACACACAACACAGATCAGCGGGGTGCGCCGAGGTAGTCCATCTTGCCGATTTGTACGCCCTTGTGGCGCAGGATGTCGTAGGCCGTGGTCACGTGGAAATAGAAGTTCGGCAACACAAAGCCCAGCAGATAGCTCTTGCCGTCGAACGTCACCGGGCCGCCACGCAGCTTCAACTCGATCACGCGGGTCTCGCTGCCATCGAGTTGCTCGGGGCGAATGGTTTTCAGGAAGCCCACCGTTTTTGCAATGCGCTCCTGCAGCTCGGGGAAGGTCGTTTCATTGTCTGGATATGATGGGATCTCGATCCCCGCGAGGCGTGCCGCACAACCCTTGGCCGAATCGCTGGCGCGCTGCACCTGCGACGACAGTGGATCCATGTCGGCGACCAGGCGCGTCTGGATCAATTCCAGGGCGTCCATCCCCTGGGCCTGCGCATGCGCCGCGCCTTTGTCGAGAATTGCGGAAAGATTGGTCAGGGCCCGGATAAAAGCCGGGACCGATACGTCGTACATCGAGAGGGCCATGGGGGCTCCTTGGACGAGTCGTGGGTGTCTGGGATACGCGCTCCCGGCGTCGGTATGGTCCGCCTGCCGGTGCCGCAGGCGTGAGGATAGACCGGAACCCGATTGGCCGCTTGCCGTGATGCCGATCACCTCCGGCCGCAACTCCGGAAGCCGGACATCCGGCGCCGCCGTATAATCTGCGGCTCATGACTAGGCTGGACAAAATGGGCTTTGAACAACTGGCAGCATTGAAAGCAAAAATGGCCGAGCAGGCAAAGAGCGCATCGCAGGCAAAAAAGCCTCGCCCGCGCCCGGCGCCTGCCGCCAAACGGGCGGCTCCGGCAACTCCCGCCACGCCGTCGACGCCCGTCGACCCCGTGGTACGGAACATTGGCAAGCTCCAGAAGCGGTTCCCCCAGGCTTTCCCCAAGAATCCCGCACCCAAGCTGCCGCTCAAGATCGGCATCTTCGAGGATCTGCTTGCGCACGCCAAGGACCTCGCGCTGACCGAAGACGAACTTCGCAGCGCCATCCGGACCTGGTGCCGGGGTGCCCGCTACTGGGCTTGCCTGACGATCGGCAACAAGCGCGTCGACCTGGCCGGACAAGAAGCAGGATTGGTCACCGAAGCCGATGCGCGGCGAGCCCATCAACTGCGTGCCGCCAGGCCGAAGGCAAAGCCGGCTGCTCCGAAGGACGCGCCAGCCCCCGCCCCCGACGGCCAGACAGCGGACAATCCCGAAAAATAACCGACGATTGACCTGGATTTGCCGCAAATGAGCGACAAACACTTCTCAGTGCATCAATAGCCCGCGGCAGAGCACCGAAACGCCACTGGCGCAGAGAAAGATCAGCAGCGCCCGCCGCACGGCGTCCGCCGATATTTTCCTGCGCAAGCGCGATCCGATTGCAAGGCCGACGAGACTGAATGGCATCGCAAACGCGGCGCTGCGCAGCAAGTCACCCTGTTGCAGCAACCCGCTGCCCGCAAATGCGGCCAGGCGCACCAGTGCACTGAACAGGATGACGGCGGCAATCGTGGAGCGGAATGCGTCCATCTGCGGAAGACGGCGGGACAGGTACATCGTGTAGACCGGCCCGCCGGTGCCAAACAGCGCGCTGAATACGCCACCAACCACCCCGGCGGGCACCGACCATCCTCTTGCCACTTCCTCGGTCCGTGCCGAGGATTTCAGCAGGGCCCGCCCCGTCATCATCAGTACAAACAGACCAAGAGCAATCAGCAACCAACGCGACTCGACCTTCGCGAGCACCGTCGTACCGAGCGCCACGCCCACCATCATGAACGGAAGCAGGCGCAGCAGTTCCGGACGCGAGACGGAGTTCCAGTTGCGCATGCCAACCAGCGCCGTCGTCACGAGATCGAGCAGCAGGAGCATTGGAACCACAAATTGCAGGGGGATGAACTGCACCAGGATTGGCACGGCCACCATGGCCGCGCCGAAGCCCGTCAGTCCGAATACCGTGTAGGCCCCTGCGACAGTTGCCCCCAGCACTGCGTAATGTTCCGTTCCCATGGATCGTCGATCGTCGGCTCGTTTATTGGAATCGTTCAGGCCTACTGCATCTTGATGCCCGCGCTTCTGGCGAGCGCCTGATACGCGTGGTAGTTCTCAAGCACGTATTTTGCCGTCTCTTCAGGTGTCAGGACCCGGGGAATGCCGCCGTAGGTCGCATTCGCCGAGATCCAGCGGGCGTCGGTCGATGCCGACTTGAGGACGCCAGCCCATTTCCTGACGATCTCCACCGGCATGTTGGGCGGGCCATACAGCGCGCTCCAGCCAATCACCGCTTCCAGCTTCGGAAAGCCCGCTTCCCTTGCAGTTGGCACATCCGGGAACTGCTTCAGTCGTTCCGGCGTGGTCGTCACCAGGGCACGCAACTTGCCGCCAGCCACCTGCCCAGCCATCGAACTGAGGTTATTGCAACTGAAATCCACCTCTTTGGAGATCACGGCGAGCGCGGCCTCATTACCGCCCTTGTAGTTCACGTTCACCGCGCCATTCGACTTCAGGTCCAGGCTCTGCAACAGCAGTTGCGGCGCGAGGTTCTGTACCGTGGCCGGTCCCGACGCGCTGTAGTTAAGCTTGCCGGGATGCGCCTGGAGTTCCGCCGCCAGATCGGCCAGCGTCTTGAACCTGGAATCCGGATGCACGACACACACTACCGGATTGAGCTCAAGCAAGCCAATAAACGTGAAGTCATTCCACTTGTAGGCCAGTCCGGATTCCTGGATCGCGGGCAGCAGCACTTGCGAGCCGACCCGCGCCAGCAGCAGCGTGTATCCATCCGGACTGGCATCCTTTGCCACCTGGGACCCGATTGCGCCGTTCGCGCCGGGCCGGTTCATGACCACGACTGGCTGGCCCAACAGGGTCGAGGCCGTCACGGAAAGGTTACGGGCAGACTGATCCGCGTCCCCTCCCGCCGCGAACGGAACAACAATGGTGACCGGGCGATTGGGATACGCCTGCGCCGCGGCAGGCCGGGCACCAGCCGTGACTGCGCCGATCGCGACCGTACCAATGCCCAACGCCTTGATGCATCCGCCGAGAAGCGTTTTCATATCGACTGTCTCCTCACGGCTAGTTGGCGGAAATCTTCCGCTTGCCAACCAGTACCTTCCAGCGGCCCGATTCCTGGACGATTTCCTCGGGAAGGCGGCCCTTTGGCGTGAGGGTCTTGGTCATGCCTTGCGCGGCAAGGTATCGCTGCATGCTCGGTTCGGCGGCAGCCTTCTCGAGATCGGCATACATCTTCGCGGTGAGTTCCTTGGGCGTGCCTGCCGGAGCCATCAGCGCGAACCACCCATAGAATGTGAAGCCCGGCAAGCCAGCCTCGTCGGTGGTCGGCACATCGGGCAGCAGCGGGGATCGCTCCTTGCCGGTTACCGCCAACGCACGCAGGCGGCCACCCTTGAGAAGCGGCGAGATGGCATTGATGTTGCCCACGGTCATGTCCACGGTTCCCGCCATCAGGTCCGAATAGGCCGGTCCTTCGCCCTTGTATGGCACGTGTACCACGTTGATGCCGGCGGCTTCGGCAAAGGCTTCGTTGGCGATATGCACCTGACTGCCGTTACCCGCCGACGCAAACGTCAGCTTGCCCGGATTGGCCTTGGCATAGCTGATGAACTCGGCCATGGTCTTGGCCGGAATTTTCGAGTTAACCGTCAGCACCATCGGCCCGCTGGCGATCTTGCTGATCATTTCGAAGCTTTCCGCTGAGTACGGCAGCTTCTGGTAGATAAACGGATTGACCGTAAACATGCTTCCCGATGCAAGCAGGAGCGTGTAGCCGTCGGGCGCCGATTTGGCAACCGCTTCGGCTCCTACCGCGCCGCCGGCACCTGGCCGGTTGTCCACCACGACGGGCTGCTTCCATTGCTTGCCAAGTTCGACGCCGACCGCGCGCGCCAGAAGATCGGTGGCGCCGCCCGATGCAAACGGCACGACCAGGCGGATCGGTTTGTTCGGCCACTCCTCCGCGTGGGCAGGCACCATGGCCAGCGGCGCAATGGCAAACGCAAACATGGCCACTGCGGTCGATGTCCTGTACCGCGGTGCATCCGCATCGCGGCACAGCTCCTTGACGATGGGGTCCTGGCGCAGGCGGCGCAACCATCGCCGCCCTCGCGCAAGCCAGTTGCCGATGGCCTTTCCTGTGTCTTGTGAGTGCATCGTTGTCTCCTTTATGGTGTCGTCACTATCCGGACGACTATCGTTTGCGCTGCTTCGTACGCTGCTTCGTACGCTGCTTCGAGTGTTGCTTCTTGCGTTCTTACCGATTTGAGTGCTTGTGTTTTTTCAAGGCAAAACCATCCCACTCCCATCGACTCATCAATTCAATGGGATTGGCTATTCAATCGAATGTTGTTTCCGTACTGCTGCTGCTATCCCGTTCGATACGGGTTCGGAAACTCCGGAATTGTCGCCATGGCTAGCCCTTCTGCGCCAGTTTCGGACGGCTGTCGTCCGGCGTGGTCACATAGGTCAGCGCATCGAACAACAACCGCGACAGATGCGCGCGAGGGTTATCGCGCGGCACCAGGATGCCAAGCCGGCGCATCAACGGCGGCGAGCCAAACGGGATGGTACGGATCGTTGCCGGGAACTCGTTCTCGACACCGCGGGCCGGCACCACGGATGAACCCAGGCCGTTGGCCACCATGGCAATCACGCCTTCGAGCGTGTCGATCTCCATGGTCGACCGGACCGCAATCTGGCGCCGCACCATCTCCTCCTGCACCAGCAGGCCAACGCGAGCGGTGCGGTTGAAGCGCACGTAAGGCGTAGTCTCCAGTACGCCCTTGTCCGAGTCCCCGCGCGTCGTGACAGGTGTGATCACCACGAACTCTTCGTTGAAGAAGGGCATGAACTGAAGGTCCAGGCGCGGAACCTCCGGCTCGGTAACAACCGCCACGTCCAGTTGCCGCCGGTATACGGCCCGCTCCAGGTCATGGGTAAGACCGGTAGTCAGGTGGATGTCGATGCGGTGCCCCTGCTGGTGCAGCCGCTTCAATGCCAGCGGCAATACCCCGGAGACGCAGGTATGCACGGAGCCGAGCTTCAGCACGCCGCCGGCCGCTTCGCGCTTGAGCGCCGCGCTCATGCTCTCCCAATGCGTCAGCAGGTCACGCGCACGATTCGTGAACGCAAGCCCCGCGTCGGTCAACACCGGCGGCCGGCGACTTCGGTCGAAGATCGTGATGCCCAGTTCTTCTTCGAGCGCGCGCATCTGCATGCTGACTGCCGAAACCGTCAGCCCGATGACGTTGCCTGCCTCGGCGAAGCTGCCTCTATCGGCAATGGCTACCAGTGTGTAAAGCGTCTTGACGTCCATGTCTGACAAATTGATGTGTGATTCAACCCGCTAGCGCGCTGCGTCGACATTTTGCCGCATGGACGTTGCGCACACAGACTAGAGCCCCAACAAACGGCGGGCATTGCCGCCCATGACCTTCTCCATGTTCTCGGGACGGATTGGCAAGGTCTCGAACCATCGCTTGTAGTCGCGTACCGGGCAAAACGGGAAAGAGCTTGCGTACAGCATCCGGTCCGCCAGGAACGTATCAGCGGCCTTTACGTATTCCTCCCAGCCCGGCATCCGCGAGAAATACATGTCGGGCGACAGGTACATGTTCGGCCTGCGGAACGCGATATGCAGGATCTCCGTCACCCACGGCCAGCCACCGTGCACGACCACCACCTTGAGCCGGGGGAAGTCCGTCAGGACGCGGTCGGTCTTCACCGGGTCGGAATAGCTCAGGTCCGGACCGGCGGTACCACCCACCATCATGATTACGGGCACCTCCAGATCTTCACAATGTGCATAGATCGGATACAGGCGCCGATCGTCGGCATACATCGGGATCGGATAGGAACCCGGTTCGATATTGATGGCCTTGAACCCGTTGGCAACCGCATCGGAGATCGTCTTGCACGCGGCCACCCGGTTCGTCGGATCAATTGACGCGGCACCAATAAAGCGTTGCGGGTCATCACGCACGATACGCGCGACATCCTCATTCGAAACACTGCCCAAGGTTCCGGCCAGGCGCCCGACCACGACCCCCTTGTCGACACCGGCCTCGTCCATTTCCTTGAGCAGCAGATCCATGGACTGCTGTTGGGCGGCAGGCGACGGCTCGAAGCCAACCGTGCGCGTGAAGCCGTCACGACGCTCCCCGGCCGAGTACATCAACGTATCGAGGAAGCCACCGACCGGCGGACGGAGTCTGAAATCAATGATCATGTCGTATTCCTGGGAATGTGCTTACATCACCTCGTTCTTGCGGTCATCGGTCTCGCCGTACCGGTGCAACGCCGGCGGTTTCAGGCCAGCGTAGAGCTTCTCGATCCCGGCATTGATGACCTCGGCGTGCTGCGCGAACAGCGAATTGCCCTCCAGGTCGCTCTCGACAATGAACGGGCCGAAGTTCTCCACCTCGAACATCCACATCGCCTGTGCAATGCCGAGTTCGTCCAGCCAGAACACGTCCTTCACCTGCTTGATGCCCCGACCGAGCAACGCGCCGGTTCCATAGCCAACCGTCGTCAGGTAGATGGCCCCACCCGGTGCCAGCACGCGCTTGTAGTCGTCGGCAGGCATGCCACCCTTGCCGATAAAGATGCGGCACGCGGTTTTCTCCATCCACTTCGGTATCCACTTGGAGAAGCGGAAACTCGCCGTGGCGGTCACCGCGCCCACGTTGTAGCTGCCATCCGGATTGGGAGCCGCGGCAGGCGAGCAATGGAAATTGACATTGCTGAGCCCACGCAGCTCAACCGGTGGCTCCAGGCCCTCGTCGAGCACCTTCTTGTAAACGCCTTCCCGAGCCGTATAGATCATCCCCGTCAGGTAGACGGCGGCTCCGAGCTCGAGCTTCGCGATGTCTTCCGTCGTGGCGGGCAGGTTGATATGGAAGACTTTCAGTTCATCATCTTGCGGGCTTACCATTCGACCGTCTCCCTGCGCAGATAAGGGGTGAACCACTGTGGGTCCGTGCGATATTCGATATTGCCGTCGGGATGGATGCGCGCGGTCGCGCGGCGCGACGACAGGCAGAACGTATGGATGCTGATCGGCATGCCGCCCGTGTGCGTGTGGCCCACTTCGATATGGCAGTCGACCACCATCGACGAACCCACGAAGCCCATCGCACCCATGCCAATCGAGTTGCCAAGCTTCATCAGTTCCAGTTCGAGCTCGGCGATCTTCGGGTCGGGATTGCGGTCACCCACCACGCGCAGACATGCCGCCTGCTTGCCGAGCTGCATGCACGTATCCTTGGATCCGCCCAGCCCAATGCCGACGATCGCCGGCTGGCAGGCCAGGCCGCGCTTGCCGAATGCGATCAGGGTATCGAGCACGAAGCGCTTGATACCGTCGATGCCGTCACCGGGGAACAGCATCCGGTAATCGGTCCCGAACAGCCCACCCTTGTGCACGGTGGTGATGTCTACCCAGTCGGCATCGGGCTCGAACGACCATTCGATCTCGGGCGCATTGATGCCCACGTTGTTGTTGTTATCGGTACGCCAGAGTGGATGCACGCGATTGGGACGTAGCGGAACCGCCAGCGTGGCGTCGGCCGTGGCCTTGCGCAACGCGCGCTCCACCGCGACAAAGCCGCGTTGCACCGTGGCGTTATTGCCAACCTTGACGTAGTAGCGCGGCAGACCGGTGTCGGCGCACATTGGCCGGCGGTCCTGGTCGGCGGCTTCCCAGTTGTCCTGCATGGCGTGGATCACGAAGCGCGGCAGCTTGCCGGTCTCGGTCTTCTGCAACGCCTGGATGCCCTGCTTGTAGTCCTTCGGGATCTCGATCGCGGCGCGTTTCATGATCTCGAACGCGGCTTCCTCGACCCGGTCGATAGAGATGGTCATCGTAGCGGTCCTCTATGCTG
Source organism: uncultured Cupriavidus sp. (assembly GCA_963543405.1). Classification (GTDB taxonomy): domain Bacteria; phylum Pseudomonadota; class Gammaproteobacteria; order Burkholderiales; family Burkholderiaceae; genus Cupriavidus. The sequence goes on along the minus strand of CAUUBQ010000017.1, from coordinate 23,972 downwards.
CAACTTTGGGGGGTTGACCGGCCTCACCGGTAATCAGTGATGTGCCTGGCGTCACGATGTCGAACTTCACCGAAACCATCTCCAGGCGAATATCGTCGCCATCCGCGGTCACGCGGGTATAGCGACTGCTGTGCAGATCGCCGGCCTCGGGAAAGTCTTCGCGGAAATGTGCGCCCCGGCTGTTCTCGCGGGCCAGCGCGGATACCGTTATCACGCGGGACATGTCCACCAGGCTTTGCAGATTGAGCCAGTCGTGCCAGGTAACGTTGTAGCGCCGGTCTCCGTCCGGAACACCCATCGCCAGCAATGCATCACGATGTGTGGCAATGGAGTCCAGGCCGCGCCGCATCGCCTGTTCGGTGCGCAGGACGCCAACGTCATCCCACATCGTCTGGGCCAGCGCATCGCGCAGATCGTGAATCGCGCCCGGGGCTTTCGAAAACGGATACTCGGCTCGCTCGATGCCACTCTGGATGACCCGCTTGTCCGGCTCTTTCCAGTGCGGCACCTTCGGTACGTATGCGGCCATGGAATCGCCCGCAATACCACCGAACACCGTCGAGTTGGCAACGCCGTTGCCGCCCAGCCGATTGGCGCCATGCACGCCGCCGCAGTCTTCCCCGGCAGCAAACAGCCCCGGAGACGCGGTACTGCAATCCACATCGAACTCCAGGCCACCCATCAGGTAGTGCGCGGTCGGCACCACCTCTACACGTCCGCCGGCCAGGTCGAAGCCACAGTCCTTGCATCGATTGACCATTCCGGGGAAGGACTTGGCCACCTTCTCTGGGCCCAGATGACTCATCTGGATATAGACGCCGCCCATCGGTCCGGTCCGTCCCGCACGCATTTCCGCATAGATGCCGCGGCTGACCACATCGCGTGTGGCCCGCTCTCCGCGCGCGTCATAGTTGGTCATGAAGCGGTCGCCGTTGCCATTGATCAGCCAGCCACCAGCACCGCGCAGGCCTTCTTCGAGCACCGTGCCGGTCATGCGGGTATCAGGTCCGCCCAGCAGCCCGGTCGGGTGGAACTGCACCATCTCCATGTCGCGCAGGCTCAGGCCATAACGCATGGCCATCGCCAGTCCATCGCAGGTCTTGTCACCGGACGGCGTGTGGTAGCGGTACATCGTCGGTCCGGCACCGGTGGCCAGCAGCACTGCCTTGGCCTGTACGAAGCGATAGGTGCCGCGGCGCATGTCGATAAACAGCACGCCAGAGATACCGGAACCGTCCGCGGCCGGGATCAGTTCGATGGCCCGATGCTCCTCCAGCTCTTCCACGTCGAGCGCCCGCACCTGTTCCATCAGCCGGTTGATGATCTCGATGCCGGTCAGGTCGGCCTTGTGAACCGTGCGGTCAAAGCTCTGCCCGGCGAAGGCCTTCTGGTGCAGCGTGCCGTCGGGGTTGCGGTCGAAGAAGCAGCCGATCTCGTTCTCGAGTTCGCGCACCCGCTCGATCGCACCTTCAACCAGCCGCCATGCCAGATCCTGGCGCGGCAGCCACTTGCCGCCTTCGATCGTGTCCATGAAATGGCGCTCGACCGAATCGCCGGTGGACAGTGCCACGTTGTAGCCGCCCTGCACCATCCGTGTACAGCCGCACTTGCCTAGCAGGCCCTTGACCGCGACCGATACCTTGAGCGCGGGATTGGCCTTCTTCGCATGCAAGGCAGCAAACAGCCCTGCCCCACCGGTGCCAAGGATCAGGATGTCTGTCTTGTGGTTCTCGATTTGCATTTCAGATTACCCCCAGGGCAAAGATCACGCCGACGAACAGCGACAGCGCGCCGCCCCAACTGATCCACGAAAGGCGTGCGTCGCGGGTGGAACTCCATGGCAGGAGCTCCAGCGCCAGCAGTCGCAGGCCAAAGCACATGTGAATGGACAGCAGCAGCACCAGGCCCCATTCGCCGAACTTGACCGCGCCCATGTCGGCAAACTTCAGGAAGGCATCCATGCGCGCCTGCTGGTCCAGCGCGAGACCCAGCACATAGAAGTGCGCAGGCAGAAAGATGCCAAGTGCCAGCCCGGACAGACGGTGCCCAAGAAACGCCCAATAGGCACGGTGATTTCTTGGCGACTTCATGACAGCAAACCTCCTACCGCCGCCACGGCGCGCAGGCCCATCGACAGCAGCAACAGACCGAACGCGAAGCAGCAAGCGGTAGCAGCACCGCGGCTCAGCCTGCCCCACTCGATCAGGATATTGCGCAGGCCAATTGGCACATGGACCGCAACACTGACCACGAACAGCGAGTAGAACGGGATCCAGAGCAGGCTGCCCTGCGTGCGGGAAAGGATTTCAGCCGCGGTCAGACCCCCTCGCACCGCATACAGGATCACGCCCAGGTGCACCAGCACGAACGGCGCCATGACCATCGCGCTGAGACGCTGGAGTGCGAACAGACGCTGCTCCATGATCAGTCACCTCCCTTCAGGAATTGCAGCAGGGCGTTCTTCTTCAGGCCCGCAATGCTGCCGGTCGGGCTCAGGCTGACTGGGCAATGCGTCATGCAGTTACCCTGGGTGTGGCAGGAATTGCATCCGCTGCCGGAAGTCGCTTTTTTCAGGACGTCCTTCGGATCGGCATGGCGTTCGTCGTTGAAGAGCGTCCATGCGCGATTCAAGGCAGCCGGCCCCAGGTATTCCTTGTCCCAGGCCACCACGTCGCACGAGGCATAGCAAACGCCGCAATTGATACATTCGATGGCCGCATCGGCCTGCTTGCGCTTCTTGCTGGTCGGGGACACCGCTGCCGGTGGGTCGTGGCGCGTCGCGGTACCAACGAACGTGTTGCCGGCCTTCTTCCACTTGTCGAAGAACTCCGACATGTCGGCCACGAGGTCCTTGATGCGCGGCATATTGCGCAGCGGCTCGATCACGATCACGCCGTCTTCCTCGACCCGGCTCACGTGCGTGCGGCAGGTCCAGCGCGGCTTGCCGTTCACCGTCATCGCACACGATCCGCACACACCTACCCGGCATGCAAAGCGGTACGACAATGTGGAATCGATGCGGCGCTGCACTTCGGTCACCACATCGAGAACCGTCTGGTTCTCGCGCCATGGCACTTCATACGTGGCGAAATTGCCTTCCTCGGTGCCGCGGGCAATCCGTACCGTCAGCGTGCGTTGCGCGGCCGTGGTTGCCGTGGTCGCCTGTGTTGCTGTTGTTGCCTCCATCACTCTCCCCCGTTTCATTCAGTGCGCCGACGCGCCAGCCTGGTTGCGCGCGAAGACCGGCGCCGGATGTCCTTCCATCTGCACGTTGAGGCAAGCCGCCCGCTGGCTGTCGAGTGCGGCCTTGAGGGCTGGCGCCAGCTCGTCGAGTTGCTCGACCGACCTGCCAAACCCGCCCAACCCGGCCACTGCCGCGTCATAGCGCGCCGATGCGCTCAACGTGCATCCAATCAGGCGATCCTCGCCGTAGGTGCGCTGCTGAATCACGTGTTCGGCGTTCCAGCGCAGGTCGTTGCCAATGACGGCTATCACTGCTGCCTGCTCGCGCACTGCGGTATCGAACTCGGACAGATGGAAACCGGCGGTGCCATCGCCCATCAGCAGCACCACGGTGGACTCGGGCCGGGCGATCTTGGCGGCAATGGCGTAGCAGATGCCGCCGCCGATAGCCCCCGACATGCCATTGATGATCCGTGTTGGCGCGCTGCAGAACGCCTGCGCCCATTGGCCGAATTCACCGCCGTCGCAGACCAGCACGGGCGAAGGCACTTCGCGCAGAAAGGCGTCGACGGTTTCACACAGGGCCCGCGGATGAATGCCCGATGCCGACGCGGGCACCGGGGAACCTCGTTCGAGGCGGGCTGCCGTGACACGCTGGATCCAGTCGCCCCGTTCCACACCCGGCTTGCGAGCAACCGACTCCAGGGCAGCCAGCGCGGCCCCCACGTCTGCCACGCAGCGCGCGGCCAGCCGGTCGCCCAGCAGTCGCTCGGCGCGCCGCATCATGTCGACGTCGGGATCGATGACCACCACACGGGCCGTTTTGCCGAAGACGTTCTCGCGCCCGAACCCGGTGGTGAAATCAAGGCGTTTGCCCAGCAGCACGATCAGGTCTGATTCGGCGACCACCTCGGCAAGCGCACCAAGCGAGGGGTCGCGCAGGCCGCGCGGGCTCTCCATCGACACCATGGGAACGTTCAGCGACTGGCTGCGCGTACGCAGTTGAGCCCCGCCTGGCTCGCGACAGAATGAAGGTCCAGCCAGGATCAGTGGTCGACGCGCTTGTTCCAGCAGTTGTGCGATGGACTCGATGGCAGCGGTAGCTGGCGCCACGGGGGCCGCATCCGGGATCTGCGCCGGCAATGCATCGAGACCGGATTCACGCGTCATCAGATCGAACGGAAGCGCCAGGTGAACCGGGCCGCGACGGTCGGTCATTGCCGTGGAAATCGCCGTGTCGACCGTCGAGACCAGACTCCGTGCGTCGGTTACCCGCTTCGACCACTTGGTCAGGGGCGTGGTCATCGCGACCTGATCGAGTTCCTGGAATGCCCCCATTCCGTCCTCCGCCACCGGGGAGTCGCCAGAGAGCAGCAGCACCGGGCTTTCCGCCTGCAGTGCCGAGAACAGCGGCGCCATGCCGTTGGCGATGCCGGGCGCGGCCGTAAGCATCGCCACGCCGATTTGGCCGGTCACCTGCGACCATGCATCGGCCATGAACACCGCGGCGGCTTCGTGACGCACGTGCACGATGCGGATATTGGCATCGATGCACGCGTCGTAGAGCGGCATGATCTGATTGCCCGACAGGCTGAAGATCGTGGTAACACCGCGGCGCGCCAGCGCTCGAATGACGAGTTCGGAACCGAGCATTTTGTCTCCATACCCGACCGTTTTTCGGTCGTGGTCTTCTGTGGTTGTGTTGAAACGAGTTTAAGTAATCGATATTTCTGAATCAATGATTTATATCTTGATATTTTTTGAACTTAAGAATAAAAAATGGCTTAATAGTTACTTGTTGTAGCCATTCCTAGATCAGGGTGGGCGGCGTTGACGCAAAACCCTCGGAAAAAGTCTCGCGCAAGTAGTCCACGAACACCTGGGAGACCCGCGAGGCGTGCGCCGAATATGGCCGGATTGCATAGAGCCAGTCTCCAAATGCCCCCGTGGGTCGCCACTGCGGCAATATCTCCACGAGGCGCCCCGTTTCCAGTGCTGATTGCGCGCTGAAATCAGGAAGCAACGCGATGCCCAATCCTTCGATCGCGGCATCACGCAACGCTTCGCTGTTATTGACGGCCAGCGGCCCGGTGACCGGGATCGTCACGGGATCAGCATGCCTGGCACCGGGCTCCGCCACAGCAGGAATAAAGGTCCAGGTGGCAGTTCCCTGCGCCCGTGGATAGTGAAGGCACGCGTGCTCGAGCAAGGCTTCCGGCGTCTCTGGTGTTCCCCTGCTGCGCAGGTAGCTACGGTTGGCCACCAGAAGCGTGCGCGTTGCCGCCAACGTCCATGCCACATGGGTTTCGGGCGGTGTGGAGGTATGCCTGACCGCGATATCGAAACCCTCCTGGGCCAGCGGCCGCAGGCGATCGGACATATCCAGTTCGAGCTGGATCTGCGGGTACTGGCGCAGAAAGTCCGGCAGCCGCGGGACCAGCTGTTGCCGCGCGAAGGCCACCGGCGCCGTCACGCGCAGAAAGCCCCGTGGCGCCCCCGCCAGATCCCGGACATTGGCATAGCCGGTTGCGATCTGCTCGAATGCGCCGCGCATCGACTCCACCAATTGCCGCCCCGCATCGGTCAGGCTCGCACTGCGGGTCGTCCGCTGTACCAGCGTAATGCCAGCCGCTTTTTCGAGATCGGTAATGTGCTGGCTCATGGAAGCCTTGCTGACGCCAAGCCGTGCGGCGGCTTTGCTGAAGCTGCCCTGCTGCTGCAACACCACCAGCCAGTGCAGGTGTTCCCAGAGTTCCTCAACGTTCTCTTTGCGCATTCCCGTCCCCTTCAGCCGCGTACATTTCACAAGACATTTCACATCTGTAGCATGGCAGCATATCAATTTCCTGAACAGTGAGTTCGTGGGTGGACGACTACCGCACAGTCCAGGCGGTCCATACACTCCGGACATCCAGACCTCAATCACGCGGCGGGCAACCCTGCCCCGCCCTAAGTACTGACAGGAGATTCCCATGACGGCGCCCTACACCAACCCCTCCGACGTGATTCATTTCGTTTCCGGCGAACCGTATGAAGGCAATGGCAAGCGGTCGCAGGCGGTGTTCAATCCCGCCACCGGCGCGGTAACGCGCCAGGTCCGCCTGGGTACGGTCGAGGACGTCGATGCCGCCGTGGCCTCCGCGGTAGCGGCGTTTCCCAAGTGGGCCGACACGCCCCCGATTCGCCGGGCGCGCGTGATGTTGAAGTTCCTGGAACTGATGAACCAGCACAAGGACGAGCTTGCCGCGATCATCACGGCCGAGCACGGCAAGGTGCTCAGCGATGCCGCAGGTGAAGTCAGCCGCGGCATCGACATCATCGAATTCGCCTGCGGCGTGCCCCAGTTGCTCAAGGGTGATTTCACCGATCAGGTGTCAACCGGCATGGACAACTGGACGATGCGCCAGCCGCTGGGCGTGGTCGCGGGCATTACGCCGTTCAATTTCCCTTGCATGGTGCCGTGCTGGATGTTCCCGGTGGCCATCGCCACCGGCAACTGCTTTATCCTGAAGCCAAGCGAGCGCGACCCGTCGGCTTCGCTGTTCATGGCTCGACTGCTCAAGCAGGCAGGCCTTCCCGATGGCGTGTTCAACGTCATCCAGGGTGACAAGACCGTGGTCGACGCCCTGCTCCAACACGATGATGTCAAGGCCGTGAGCTTCGTCGGGTCCACGCCGATCGCAAACTACATCTACGAGACCGGCGCCCGACTCGGCAAGCGGGTCCAGGCGCTGGGTGGCGCGAAGAACCACATGGTAGTGATGCCCGACGCCGATATCGACCAGGCCGTGGACGGGCTGATCGGTGCCGCCTATGGCTCGGCAGGTGAACGTTGCATGGCGATCTCGGTGGCAGTGCTGGTCGGCGACGTGGCCGACAAGATCATGCCGAAGCTCGAAGCCCGCGCGCGCGAACTGGTGATCAAGAACGGCATGGAGGCAGACGCCGAGATGGGCCCCGTTGTCACCGGGCAAGCGCTGGAACGCATCGAGAACTATATTGCGCTGGGTGTGGAAGAAGGCGCGAAGCTGGTGGTGGATGGACGCAACTACAAGGTGCCCGGCCACGAGCAAGGATTCTTTACGGGTGGAACGCTGTTCGACAACGTCACGCCGGACATGCGCATCTACAAGGAAGAGATCTTTGGTCCCGTGCTGTCATGCGTACGCGTGGACGACTTCGCACAGGCCGTGAAGCTGGTCAACGAACACGAATTCGGCAACGGCGTGGCCTGCTATACGCGCGATGGTCAGGTCGCCCGCGAATTCTCCCGCCGCATCGAGGTGGGAATGGTTGGCATCAACGTGCCCATCCCGGTACCGATGGCATGGCATGGTTTTGGCGGCTGGAAGCGTTCGCTGTTCGGTGACATGCATGCCTACGGCGAAGAAGGCGTGCGCTTCTACACCCGTCAGAAGAGCATCATGCAACGCTGGCCCAACGATACCGCGCGCGGCGCAGAGTTCGCGATGCCTACGGCGAAGTAAAGCTGCGGGGAAAAATTTCCCTGCGGGTTCGCTCCCCTCTCCCGCGCGCGGGGTGAGAGGGCATGAGGTTCAAATTGCCGATATCGCGTCTTGAGCCGCCAGCCCTCACCCCCGGCCCCTCTCCCGCCAATGCGGGAGAGGGGAAAAAACCGGAAGCGTTACTTCTTTGCGCCGTCGGTATACGGATCCGCCTTGCCAGCCTTGGCACCGTCCAGATACGGATCGGGCTTGCCGGTCTTGGCGCCGTCGGTGTACGGATCCGCTTTCCTTGGCGCCAGGTCGGTGCGGGTCGATTTCTTGGCGCCGCTGGTGTACGGATCAAACTTGTCGGACTTGGCACCGTCCAGATAGGGATCGGGCTTGCCCGTCTTCGCCCCGTCCGAGTACGGATCCACCTTCCTTGGCGAATTCTGCGCATGGGCCAGCTGCACGGCACCGAGTGCGGTCAGGGCGGCAACCATCAGTGCCGGTACGGTCTTCTTCAGCATCATCATTCTCCTCTCCAGTAAACCAGTAAAAGCCATGCTTCCATTAGGCATGGCAGACGTATCGGCGATGTGTCGCCGAAGCACCTGTCCGTCTCGCAATGTGTCCGCAACCGGCATTGATACGTAGTGATACAAAGCGCCGGTCCGCGGGGCCCGCCTGCCGACCCCGCGCCATGAATGCAGCCGCTACTTGGCCGGCGTGGCCAGGGGTGCGCCCTTCTTCACGACATAGGTCGCCAGTTCAGAAGCCTTTGTCCCACCAACATTGCGGGCAGAGTGCGGCATTCCAGCAGGAATAAACAGTGCCTGCCCGGTCTTGAGCGTCACCGGCGGTTGGTCGCCAAGCTGGTATTCGAGCGTACCTTCCAGGACATGGGCAATCTCCTCGCCGGGATGTACATGTTTCGGTGCGAACGCACCAGGCTCGAAGTCGACTCGAACCTGTACTGCTTCCAGCTGCGGCGCACTGAGATCGTTCTTGACGAGATCAGTCCGATGGATGCCGGGTGCCTGCGCGTTGGCAGCAGGTAGCGCTACCGCGTACGCGAGCGCGGCTGCGGCAAGCATGAGTGTTTTCTTCACGGTCAACTCCAATGAAAAATCGGGTAATGAAAGATCGGCCGCGTCAAATGACATGGATGGCGACATCGATGTTTCCGCGCGTCGCCTTGGAGTAGGGACAAAGCTGGTGTGCCCGCTCGGCAAGTGATCGCGCCATGTCGGCGTCAATGCCCGGCAGCGACACACTGAGGCGGGCCGCAAGCAGGAAGGCGTCTTCCAGGCGGCAGAGGTCGATCTCCGCCTCTACGGCCGCATCCTTCGGCAGCACCACGCCAGCAGCCTGCGCCGCCCTGCCGAGGGCACCAAGGAAGCACGCGGACCAACCGGCGCCAAGAAGTTGCTCGGGATTCGTACCGGGGCCGTTGCTGCCCGGGCCGGAGAGTTCGATGGCGAGCCGGTTATCCGAGCTGCGGGCGTTGCCGTTGCGGCCACCGGTCGTGCGGGTCTTGCCGGTATAGATGACAGTAGGCTGGGTCATGTTGTGCTGGGATGAGTAGGAGTGTTCGCCACATCTGGAAATCGGCGGCCCGTGGTGGCGACACGGACAACGTCATGCCGTGTCAGCGAAATGCGTCACGGACCTCGTCGACGGTGTGCTCGGGGTGCTGCAGATGGGGGTAGTGGCCGGTGCCGGGCAGCACCCGCAATGGTGCGGTAGTCCTGCGTGCGAACTCGACACCCATATCCTTGCTGATATAGATGTCCTGCTCGCCCCAGACGACTTTCACCGGGGTCTTCAGCCGCTGCAGGCCGGACTCGAAGGCATCCTGGTCGCGCGTGAAGTGCGTGTAGTAGTGGTAGAAGGCATCACCGGACGTCAGCGCGCCGTTGCTCCATCCGCGAGCCATATCGGCCTGGAAGTCAGGATGCAGCGAATAGCCTGACGCATCGGGCAATCCGCGCGTAAACGCGTTGCGCAGGATTTCGTCGCGCGTGGCGTTGAAAGCCTGCCGCACCACCTCGGCCGACTTCGGTTCCTTCAGCGCCTGCAACCGCCCCTGCATGTACTCGGGCCGATTGAACGGCGCGAAGTCACCGACGATAAGCGTCCTTGCCAGGTCAGGCTGATCGAGCGCCGCAAGCAACGCCGGTAATGCGCCAATATCCGTGGCGTAGATGACCAGGTTGCGCCTGTCGATTCCTGCCTTGTCGATGTACTGCGTGAGTATGTTTGCGTAGTCACGCGGCGCATAAGCGAAAACGTCCGGCGTGGGGCGCGACGAATCGCCATAACCAGGCCAGTCGAACGCATGCACTTCGTAGTCCTGGCCAAGCGTACGGGCGACTTCCTGCCAGGCAAGCATCGTTTCCGGAAATCCATGCAGGAACAGCACCGTGCCCTTGAGGTTCATGGTGCCCGTGGTGCTTTGATGGTCGGGATTGCGGACCACCATGCGCCGGAGCCGGATCTCGGGGCTGAGATCGAGATAGCTCACTTCGGCAACCGGCCGACTATCCACCGCAACAGCGTTGCCGGACAGGCCACCAAGGACCACCGCGGCAGCTGCGACGCCCGCGGACAGGGCTGACCGAAGTTTGGTTGAGTGCGCATTCATTTCACTTCCCTCGCTGCATGTGTTGCATATGCAGCATTAGAGGAAAGCGTTGTATCCCTGCTGTGGCCGTGTGGGGCCGATTCGTATCGGGATGTACGCCAGCGACGTGTAGATACGCGCGCGTACAAAAACATGGCTCGCCGAGTATTTTGTTAAGGCATGATCGGCGCCCTAGTCCTTGAGACGGATTGCCTGAGTTGGAGACAGACATGCATAAGCTCACCTACCTTTTCGCCGCTGCGACAGTTGCGGCCACGCTGACGCCTGCAATGGCGCAGACGTCGCTGGACGCCGGCCGTCCTCCAGCCGTCCTCCCGCTCGAAGCGGAGCCTGCTTCACGCTTGATCACTTACGCACCGATCGCTGAGGCGCTTGCACGTGGCGTGGTGATCGTGCAGTTTCGTACCGAGAACTTCCGGGTCATGCCCGTCTTTGGCAAGACCGCTGCGCAGGTATCGCCGCGCATCGGCCACTTGCATGTGACAGTCGATGAGGGCCCCGCCACCTGGGCCCATACGAGCGAAGATCCCATCATTGTGGTGGGACTGCCGCCGGGACCCCACAAGCTGCGACTGGAACTGGCCGACCCGACCCACCAGATCGCGGCGACCGAAGTGGTGATGGTGACGGTGCCCGACCGGCGGGAGCCGACAGCACCAGCAACACCGGCAGCACCGGCAGCACATCGGCACTGACCGCAATACACTCCCGGCATCATGCGTGTCGCCGGCAGGCAGCTTCACAGGTAAGCCACATCATCGACGACTTTGGCCACGGTCCCGAGCGCCTGCCGGAGCGTGTCCATCGCGACGGAGCCCAAGGCCAGTCGGATGGCGTGCGGCACTTGTTTCAAGGCGGCGAACGGCTGCGCAGTGGACACGGATAAACGTTCGCCCAGCAACGTCTTCGCCACCGCGTCGGCACGTGTATCCTCAGGCAAGGGAAGCCAGACAAAGTAAGACGCAGGATGGCGGACCGGATTCAAGTGCCCCAGCACCTCGGTCACGACGCGCTGGCGCAACGTTGCGTCCTGCCGCTTCTCTGCTTCCAGTCGTGCAACCGTGCCGTCCTCGATCCAACCACAGGCAATCGCCGTCATCGTCGTCGGTGTATGCCAGGTTGTTGCGCGAATCGTGCGTTCGAGTTTTGGAATCCACGCAAGCGGCGCGCAGATTGATCCTATGCGCAGCCCGGTTGCGACGCTTTTGGACAGGCTTGACACGTACACGGTCGATTCTGGCGCCAGCGCTGCCAACGGCGGCGGAGTGTGCTCGTCCAGAAAGGCATACGCCGCATCCTCGATCAGGATCAGACCGTGTTGCCGCGCGATAGCGACCATCTCGCGTCGACGACGCGCGCTCATGACCCACCCGAGCGGATTATGCAAGGTGGGCATCGCGTACACCGCGCGCACCCTGCGTCGCCGGCACAGCCTTGCCAATGCCTCCAGGTCCGGACCGTTGGCAGCCGCCGGGATCGCAACAAGTTCAAGCCGGCAAGCCTCGGCGGTGAGCTTGAAACCGGGGTATGTCAGCGCGTCCACTACCACCACGTCGCCCGGCTCCAGCAACGCCATCGCCGTCACCGTCAATCCGTGTTGCCCACCGCTGACCAGCACGGTGTTGTCCGCCGATGCTGGCAAGCCGCGACCCGCCAGATGCCGCGCCATCGTCGCCCGGTCGCGCGCACGGCCACCATGAGGGTGATACCTGAGCAGCGCTTCCAGGTTGCCTGCGCCGGCAAGCTCACGCAACGCCGCTCGAAGCAAATCACCCTGGCCAGGCATCGATGGGTTGTTGAATCTCAGGTCGACCGTGTCGTCACTCCATGGCTGGAGGTCGATGCCATGCCCACGGGGTAGCACTTCCTTCACAAACGTCCCGCGCCCGGTCTCGCCGCTTACCAGCCCCATGGCGTGCAATTCCGCGTAGACGCGCGTAGCGGTAACCAGCGCCAGCCCTTCGCTGGCGGCAAGCTCCCGGTGAGTAGGCAGCCGTGTGCCGGGACGCAAGCGACCTTCCTGAATGTCTGCGGCGAACCGGTCGACCAGTTCCTTGTAGCGATGTCGGGGCATGGTCAATGTATCCATGACAATCGTTTGATTGTACTGATACAGCGCACTACGATGGGTCAGTACTTTCTCCGACTGATTGTCGATACCCTGAGGTTTGCAGCATGGAACTGAACGCCACCACCATCCTCGTCACGTTCGCCGGCGTGTTCCTGATCTGCTTTATGAAGGGCGCCTTCGGTGGAGGCTTTGCCATCGTCGGCATTCCCCTGCTATCGCTGGTAATGGATCCCGTGGCAGCGGGCGGCCTGCTGGCGCCCCTTTTTATCGCGATGGACCTGTTCAGCCTGCGCTACTGGAAGCCGTCAACGTGGTCCCGCCCTGATCTCCGCTTGCTGGTGCCTGGGCTAGTGGTCGGCATTGGCCTGGGCTACCTGCTGTTCCGGGTGCTGGACCACCGCGCGATTTCCATCGTCATGGCGGTGGTCACGCTGGTTTTCGTCGGCTTGTGGCTCTTGCGTGGCGGAGAGGTCGTGGTGCAGCCTCGTTCATCGCCCAAGGCCGTAGCCGCAGGCCTGACCTCGGGGATCACCACCATGGTCGCCCACTCCGGCGGGCCGCCGCTGGCGATCTACCTGCTGCCGCTTGGCCTCAGCAAACAGGTCTATGCCGGCACAACCAGCATGTTCTTCACCGTCGGCAATATCGTCAAGGCGGTGCCATGGCTGGCGCTGGCCACGCCGGTGGGCGCCGTCTGGAAGTTGATGGCGATTTGCCTTCTCGCCATCCCCTCAGGGGTATGGCTGGGCTGGCGCCTGCATGACAAGCTCGACCAGCGCCAGATGTATCGGGCATGCTATGGCTTGCTGGTGGTCACGGCGATGAAGTTGCTGTGGGATGGCGTGTCAGGTTACTTGACCTAAAGATCGCAAGCCCCTGGGTGACGCCACCGCGTCACTCATGCTTCCTCCTCGACGGGCTCTGTTTCCTTCGCACCGTGGTTGCGCGCATCGAAGACGATCATGTGCACGAGTTGCAACTTGGCCACCACGGGCCTGGACATGATGAACGGATAGAAGTCGGGTTGCCCCATGCTGCGCGCCAGTTCATTGAGGACCATGATGACCTCGATCCATGAGTTGAGCAGCGACAGGAAGCTCGACGCTCCGGGATCATCCGGTGCGTACAGGTCCTCACTTGTAAACGGTGTCACCCTGCCGTCGATATCATCGGCTTCCAGCCCAAAGCCAAGCGCCGTGCCCATGGTGTCGACCACGTGCAGGTAATGCGCCCACGTCTCGGCCCAGTCCTCCCAGGGATGCATGGTGGCGTAGGAAGAAATGTACGCGTCGCGCCAGTCCGCCGGCGGCCCCAGTTCGTAGTTACGCTTCAACGCCTCGGCGTAGCTCGCGCGCTCATCGCCAAAAAGCTGGCGGAACGGCTCCAGCCACGTCGTGTCGCGCACCAGCAGATCCCAGTAGTAATGGCCGATCTCGTGCCGGAAGTGTCCAAGCAGCGTGCGATAGGGTTCGTGCAGATCGTGCTTGATCTTCTCGCGCTTGACGTCGTCGGCTTCTTCCACATTCATGGTGATAAGACCGTTCGCATGGCCGGTCATCACCGCCGGGCCTTCAGGCGGCGAGCGCAGGAAATCGAACATCACGCCTCGTTCGGGATCTTCATCGACCTTGGACTTCACCGGAAGACCGAACGCAAGCAGTTGTGCCACCAGGCGCCGCTTGGCGACTTCAATCGCGGCCCAGTAGCGCGCGTTGTCGACGTCGTTGAGATCCGGGATCGTATGCTTGAGACGGCAGGCAATGCAAAGCGCGGCCGGATCGCTCGCATCCAGCATCCAGTTGCACAACGCCGGCGTCTCGCGATTGCCGCAGTATTTGTACAGGCGATCATTGCCATCGGCGCTTAGCGTGCCGGCCTCGGGGCCGGGATCAAGCGCGGCCATCGACAGCGTATCCGGCAGGTAACCCAACTGGGACGCGCAATTCAGGCACTGGGTGTTGCGAAAGAAGATGGCCGATTTGCAACGGCAATGGTAGGCGCGGGAAAGTCTCTCGCCTCTTTTGCGGAGTTCCCACTCCGTGATCACCCGCTGGGTGAGCGATTCGAAGAGTTCCAGCATGACGCTCCCCAGTGAAGATGCGATGGGTGGTCCCGGTCCTATGGGACCTAGTCGCCGAATCGGTTCAAGACGACCCGGCCGTTGATCTGGCCGGCCTTCAGCCTTTCGAACACTTCATTGATGTTGCCGAGGCTCGCAGTGGAAGTACTGGCAGTCACCGCACCCGCAGCCGCGAATTCAAGGGCTTCCTGAAGATCGCTTCTGGTCCCCACGATGGAACCCCTGATCGTGATGGCCTTCAGTACGACATCGAAGATTGGCGTAGGAAAGTCACCCGGCGGTAACCCATTGAGCGATATGGTGCCGCCGCGGCGGACCATGCCAATCGCCTGGGAGAAAGCAATCGGGGATACAGCCGTGACGAGTGCACCATGTACACCGCCAAGCTCCTTCTGTAGAAACGCGGCGGGATCGTTTGTCGTGGCATTGACCGTCAGTTCCGCCCCGAGCCTGCGGGCAAGCAACAACTTTTCCTCGTCAATATCGACGGCGGCCACGCGAAGGCCCATTGCTCTCGCGTACTGCACCGCCACGTGACCGAGTCCGCCGATGCCGGAGATGGCGACCCATTGGCCTGGCCTGGTGTCCGTCACCTTAAGCCCCTTGTAAACAGTCACTCCGGCACACAGTATCGGGGCAATCTCGATGAAATCGACGCCAGCCGGCAGCAGCCCGACGTAGTTCGGGTCGGCCACAACGTACTCCGCATACCCGCCATTGACGGAGTAACCAGTATTCTTCTGCCTCTCGCAAAGCGTTTCCCATCCCTTCAGGCAGTGTTCGCAGTATCCACATGCGCTGTACAGCCATGGGACGCCAACACGGTCCCCTTCCTTTACCCGTGTTACGCCACCGCCCACCGCCGAGACATAGCCGACGCCTTCGTGCCCCGGAATGAACGGCAATGCCGGCTTCACCGGCCAGTCACCGTTCGCGGCATGAAGATCCGTGTGACAGACCCCTGACGCCTCGATCTTTACCTGGATTTGTCCGAAGCCCGGCGTTGGCACCGGCACCTCTTCAAGCGAGAGCGGCGCCCCGAACTCCCGCACGACCGCGGCTTTCATTAGCGTAGCCATTTCACCCCTCTTGCAATGCAATCATGAACCGCGGCAGGACTCCGCGCGACGCATCAGTATCTGGTCAGTACTTGATGTCCCGTGCGGTCTGCCGTCCCTGCTGTTTGGCTTGCCGCTTGTCCTGGCGGCACTGTGGATTACTCTTCTGGTCGGCCGCACGGCAGTCCTGTTTCGTTTCCCTGGAACCCTGCCGCGTGTCCTGCCTGACATCACGCCCCTCTCGCCGTTGCTGCGCCTGTTCTGTTGCACCGGCCGACATGGAGAGGAAACTGCCTATGGCCACGATGAACAGAAGCGCCGGGAGTCGAGCATTTGAGTCGAGCATAGTGATTCCTTTTTGAATCTTCCAACCTGGGCCAACCATTTATGACCTACGTCAATCGCGACGTCGTTACCGTCGATGACGTGCTGGGGCAGCATTGCCCCGCTTCAATCCTCGAACCTAGACCATGCACTACGCGTTTTCATTGGACTTTGGGCTCACTCGCTGGAAGTTCACCGTGCGGTAGCCAGGCACGCGCGATAGCTCGGATGCACGCCGGCAGCCCCGGCAGTTGATCATCGTCAACCACATGGAGATTCGTTGAGCAAACTTTTCGCGCTGTCGTTATTTTCCAAGCAAATGGCTATGACATTTCTTAGGTCATGTGGAGACAGCCCATGTTGAGCGCTCATGAAATCGCTGCGCTGCTAGTCCTCGAATCCGGCGGTTCCTCAGTCACCCTGGATCCCCGGGACATCGACGCACTGATAGATCGCAGTCTTGTCGATGCCCGCCAGCGTTGGAAAACGGATAACACCTTCGGCCTCACCCGTGAAGGCAGGCGGATGCTGGTCGCCATGGAAGGCACCCGCCCGCGCCACTACTCGGCAAACAGGTCCGGACCAAACACTTCGTAATGAATGGTCGCCTCGGGTATGCCCAGCGCCTTGAGTGCATCGTGCTGCTTGCGCATGAAAGGAATCGGACCGCAGATGTAGTAGTCGGCATTCGGCAACAAAATCTTGTCGCGAATGGCTTGCACGTCGACCAGCCCGGCATAGTCAAAATCGCGGCCGGCCATGTCTTCGGGCAAGGGATTGTCGTAAAACACGACCAAACTGAAATTCGGATTCTTCTTCGCTGTCTCGCGTAGCCGGTCGCGCATCGCGTGAACGCCGCTATTGCGCGCACCGTGGATAAAAACAACCTGCCGATCGGGGTCCTGGATCGCCTGTTCGAGCATGCTGACCATTGGCGTCAGCCCCACCCCACCGCTGATCAGGACCAGTGGCGTCTTCGCGTTCACGTCGATATGGAACGTGCCGTAGGGCGCTGCAAGCTGGACCTCGTCACCGACATTGACACTGTCGTGCAGCAGTGACGATACATAGCCCGCCGGCTGCGGGCCACCGGCCTCCCGCTTTACCGAAATACGGTAACTTCGCCCATTTGGCATATCGGACAAGCTGTACTGGCGAATCTGCTGCAAGCCGAGCGCGGCGACCTGTATCGCCACGCTGATGTACTGGCCGGGCGCGAAGTTGACCACCGGGCCGCCATCGGCAGGTTCCAGGATGAACGAAGTAATGACGCTGCTTTCAGGCCGCTTCTCACGTACGACGAATGATCTCCAGCCTTTCCATCCGCCCTGCTGCGTTGCCGATTGCTCGTACAGTTCGCTCTCCATCCCCATCAGGACGTCAGCCAGGTTGCCATACGCCTGCGCCCATGCGGAAATGATCTCGTCCGTGGCCGCCGCGCCGAGTACTTCCTTGATGGCAGCCAGCAGATGTTCCCCGACGATCGGGTATTGCTCTGGCTTGACGCCCAGGCTGGCGTGCTTGTTCGCAATGTTCTTCAACACCGCCGCCAGGCTACCCGGGTCTTCAATGTTCTCGGCATAGGCATAGACCGCCCGCGCCAACGCTTGCTGTTGCTGCCCCTGCTCCTGATGCGCCATGTTGAACACGTTCTTGAGCTCGGGATGGGCATTGAACATACGCTGGTAGAAACACTTGATGATGTCGTACCCATGTTGCGCCAACACTGGCGCCGTCGCTTTCACAATGTCCTTCGTATGCTGCGTCAACATGTCGTCACCTTTATTCGATGTCGTCCTCGTGATGCGTCGGGCCCGCTTTCAAGCGGGGCGTCTCAGCGTGGGACGGAGAGCACCAGAAATAGCCCCGTTCACGCTTTCGGTTTAATGTTCTGGTTGACCCGAAACAGGTTATTGGGATCGTACTTCGCCTTGATCGAGGCAAGGCGCGCGTAGTTCCCGGCGTAGCTTAGTTCGACTCGATTCTCGGCCTCGTCGGCGTCCATGAAATTGACATAGGCGCCTTCCAGATTGAACGGGTGGACAGCCGCCCAGTATGCACGGCCCCAGGTCTTTAGCGCCTCAGCGTCCTTGGGATCCGCGCTGATCCCGGCAATTACCATTGAAAAAGACGCATCGCGAGCGCTCCACGGCGTGGCGTCCGCGGCGACCCGCCGAACGGCGCCGTCTATGGGATAGAGGTGCATCAGGCAAAAAGGAGTCGGTGCCTTGAGCGCGTTGGCGATGTGCGCGTCAATCGCCTCGTCAGGCAGCGCCTTGACAAAGTCACCCTTCCAGTACCACTGCAAGCCTTTAGGGAAGAAGGGGTCGAACAGACTGTTAATGGCAGTCCACGGCATTTCGCCCATCCAGTTGAACAGCGGCGCGGGCAGTTTCTGGAGCAGCGAGTCCATGAGCTTGGTACCCTCTGCGATCGGCCCGTTGAAAGCACCGATCAGGGCGCAGGCGCGTTTGTTCCAGTGCTCCTTGGGGAAGGGATCGGTTGGAGGCACGGTTTTAAGGCCGACAAAAAGGCCAAGTTCTTCGGGCGCGTGTGGGATAAAGTCGCGGTACATCGACATGACTTGCTTGGCTTCGCTGGCGTCCCAGAAGATCGGACCGGCGAACACCATCTTGGCGGGGTGGGCCTGGAACAGAAAACTCGTGACCACGCCGAAGTTGCCGCCGCCACCGCGTACCGCCCAGAAGAGGTCAGCGTGCTTGTCCTTGTTAGCGGTGACAAAAGAGCCGTCGGCCAGCACTACATCCACCTCTAGCAAATTATCGATCGTGAGGCCGTGCTTGCGCGTGAGGTAGCCGGTTCCTCCGCCCAAGGTGAGACCTGCGACGCCAGTGCTGCCGACGATGCCCAGCGGTACGGCGACGCCAAAGGCGTGGGTCGCGTGATCGAGATCCGCTGCAGTGCAGCCTGGATCGACACGCACCGTGCGGTTCGCGGGGTCGACACGCACGCTACGCATCTGCGACAGGTCGATGACTAGTCCACCCTCGCAACTGCCCAAACCGGGGCCATTGTGTCCGCCGCCGCGTATTGCGAGAAGCAGGTTGTTTTCGCGCGCGTAGTTTACCGCCGCCATGATATCGGCGGCGTCGGCACAGCGAGCGATCACCTTGGGCCGCTTATCGATCATGCCGTTGTACAGCGCTCGCGCCTCATCGTAGTCCTGGTCTGACGGACCGATCAGCCTCCCGCGAAATTCCTGAATCGCAAACTCGCCCATGGCGCTACCTCCCTGAAGAGTGAACCCATCGAACGACCAGCGACGACGGGTTGCCGGACCAGGAACTCGCGCCGAACTGTCGACAAGGACAACATCGGGTGCGTGTGATCAATCGGCATCTACGCACCTGTCCGGTCGCCATTCACGAGCCTGGCACCGCACCTGACTTTGTAAAAAGTTTAGCGCTCCGACCCACTTGCCGGAAGGAACTTCCAATTGACAGCACTGACAGCCAGACGAGCGAGTACCCAGTCGATCGGGGACCGCAAACACGATGCCCTCCAGTTCCCGAACAATAAAAAAAGGCCCCGCGGGACGAAAGTCCCGCAGGGCCTGGAGCAAACAAAAATCAGCCGGACTGGCTTACGGCCGGTCAATCGAGATCGAATAGAACGGGTTGCTCGGGTCGACGTTGATCGAAATGGTCAGGCCCGTATTGGACAGGTTCATGCCGATGGACGCGGCGGCGCCCGGGATGGCGTTGACCGGTGCCACGGCAGGCCGGTAACGAAGACCCGTGGACGGCACGTTGTCATACCAGGTGTCGATGCGGCCGTCGTTGCGCTGGCGCGTGTACGTGTGGGCGGTCGTATCGACGGCAGTCACCGTGTTCGAGAACGTGGTGATGTCGGTGACACCAACAGGGCTTACCGAAGCATCCCAGTAGGCGTTGGTGAAGCCCAGTGCAGGCAGTACACGTGCGACCGGATGCCTTGCGATCATGAAGCCATTTGCATGGACGATCACGATGGCGAGTTGCCCATCCACGCCCTTGAAGCCGAATGCGCGAGCCGTACCACTGGTGTCGGTAAGATCGAAGCCACCATTGGCATTGACCGAGAACGTCGGCAGGTCACCGGCAGGCCAGGGCTGACCACAGCCACTCATGCCGCAATCGGCGGCCGTGGTGAACTTGCCCGCGCCATCCACCTTGAACTGGATCAGGCCGGAGCCGTAGTTGCCAGGATTGGTGGCGCGCTCATAGCTCATCGCCACCCAGTCGCCCGCCAGTTCGGACAGCGGAATGGTCTGCTCCGGAATCAACAGGCTCGGGGCGCCGGCGCGGCGCTCCAGCCCAAGGCCGGACTTGGAAACCATCAGCCTGGCATCGACATTGCCAAAGCGGCAGACTTCGGTGGCATTCGCCTCGAACAGTTCCGATGTGCTCGTGGCGTCATTGGTGCGTGTAAGCGCGACTGCGTCCACGGTAAACCGCTGGATCGTGTTCGCGGTCAGGTCCACCTTCTGGTACTTGCCGCTGCGGTACGTCGCGCAGGTGGCCGATGCGGGATTCAGGAGGGTCTTGATGCCGTCCGTCGAACCCTTGTTGCTGGCCACGGCATCGGACAGATCCGAGATCGATGTCTTCGACGTGGAGAGCGCGGTGCCCAAGGTATCGAGCCGCTGGTCCAACGCGTTGCCCGGCGTATTGCCATGCGCGGCAACGAGCGTGTCCTTGAGCGGATCCATGCCGGCCAGATCGACCGTGCCGCTCAGGATCAGCTTCACCGTTCCAATCGCGCCGCTGAGGCCATCGGCGTTCAGTTTCGATTGCGCAGCGGCATCGAAACTGTCAAAGAAGGCCTTGGTATTGCCGCCGGCCAGCGATGCCGTGATCAGCTCGGTCAGTGGCGTGATGTTGGCCACGGCGCTCGTGCTCGTGCCGGCCTCGACCACCGAATGGAGCGCCGTACCGTCGGCAGTTGTGACGCTCAGCACACACGGCCGCTTGGCGTCCGGGATGTTGATCGTGAAAGTGCCATCGGCCGCCGTGGTAGCCGTACCACTACCGGATGCGCATTTGGCCTGCACCGTGGCATTCGGCAATGCCGCACCCACCGCGGCGGTGCCGGACAACTTGGTGGTGGTGGTGGTCGGCGTGACTGGTGTAGCCGACGGCGTCGTCGAATCGGAACCACCACCGCACGCGCTCAGTGCGGCAGCGGCAATTGCCGCGAATATAAGTCTTGTTTTCATGAACCGGATTCCCCCTGTCGTTTTCAGAAAGCGAGAGACGGGCATGGCCCGTCTTCGCGCTGCGATTCTCTGAAATGGAAAATCCTTGCGCATCATTCATTTGAATGAAATGCCGTCAATCCCCCAATCCGCAGGGCACGATCCAGGTCGTCGTTGTGCGAAGCTGAACGACGCCCACTAGAGGCTTGCCGGCGTCTGCGCCGGTCAATAGGAAAAGAATCTGTTCAGGGAGGAAGACATTGCTACGGGACCATCTTACTGGCGACCTTTATGAGGCCGCCTTGCAACGGGACGGCTTTCTCGACGTGTTTCAAACAACTGTAGAAACGCTGGGAGCCACCGGATTCCATATGTTCAGTTGGGACCCGGAACGCAACGCCCCACACCTGGCTGCCTACACCTCGGACAAACACTGGGATACGGTCGTGGCGCTCTATGACCAGTATTACGGCGCGCTGGATCCGCGGCGCGAGGTGGTGGCCAAGGCGGAAATCGGCCAGTTCCAGTTCTGCCAGGACTACCTGAGCGAGGCTGACGTGGCGCGCAGCGAGTTCTATCAGGACTTTCATATTCCCACGGGCTTCCGCTACCTTGCCGGTGCGCGTCTGTCGCGGACCGGTTCGGATGACATCCTGCTAGGGCTGTTGCGCTCGAACGATCGTCCGGCCTATTCGGACCAGGAGCGCCAGGGCATCAACAGCATGTCGCCCCATCTGCAGCGCGCCATCAATCTCTGGATGGATGCGCGCGTACTGCATCGCGACGCGGCCGTAGGGTCGGAACTGATGGCGCAGCTGGGGGTTGCCGTATTCGCGCTCGATGGCAGCATGAAGGTGGTTTTTGCCAATCAATCGGCGGAGAACATGCTGCGCGCCGCGACCTGCCTGAAGCTCAGCCATGGGCGGCTGTCCGCCACCGTAGCAAGCGAGAGTGCCAGGCTGCAGGCCGCAATCACCAGTGCCGCGAGATCGCGCCAGGGAGAAAGCCTGGCACTGCGGCCGGCACCGGGCCTTCAGCCCGAAGTCTTCCTGGGTATCAGCCGACTTCCTGGCCGCGATACCCAAATGGCCTTCGGCCATGCGGAAATCCTGGTAACGGCCAGGCGCCGCGGCGAAGTGCCACTGGTTCGCGCGAAACAATTGCAGCAGGCGTTCGGGCTGACTGCGGCCGAGGCCGCGGTGGGTGAAGCGCTAATAGGCGGCAAGACACCCGACGAGTATGCCGCTGCCGCCGGTGTATCCGTCGCCACGGTTCGTACCCAGTTGCGCGCGATCTTCGAGAAGACTGGCACGCGTTCCCAGGCCGAAGCTGTCGGGGCGATGTTGCATCTTCCGTCGCAGACTGCCGAAAGACACTGATCCATCGCCGCATTCGGAGCCGTCCCAACGCGCAATTGACCGAGCTATTGGCTCGGTCGCTTGCTGCCCCCCTGCCCTTGAAATCGGCTCTCTCAGGCGGGCCGGTGACAAACCGCCTCGATATTGTGGCCATCAGGATCCAGCACGAAGGCGCCATAGTAGTCGGCGTGATAATGCGCACGGATTCCAGGTGCACCATTGTCACAACCACCTGCAGCGATCGCTGCCTGGTAGAACGCGTCGACCTCTGCCCGGCTATCTACCCGGAACGCAATATGAACCGGCGGGTCGTTCGGCCTGCCGCGGCTGATCCAGAACTCCGGCTTGCCCGGCGGCCCGAAACCCGCAACATCGGTGTGTCCGGTTACGCTGGCGGGAATTTCCATGATCTTGGCCATACCTATGGCCTCCAGCGCCGACGTATAGAACGCGAGACTCTTCGCATAGTCGCTTACCGTAACGCCGGTGTGGTCAATCATTGTTTTCTCCGCGGTTGAAAGGCTTAAGAAAAAATTGGGCTTGGTTGGCACGTCAAGAAGCGAGGCCAGGATCGAAGTTGCTCGACGTTGCGATCGTGCCGGCCGATTATAGACGTCGAAATCGCTCGGTATCGTGCTAACCGGATGGGTGCGTCGAAACAGGAAGCGGGCCGGAGCCTCCCGGCTGCCGGCCCGCCTGTGCGAACGGATCAATCAGCGTGCTCGAACGCGCTCGAACACAAACGGTGCATCAATGAATCTGCATGCCGCGCATGGCGTGGATGCGTTCATGGTATTTCTGCATGCCTTCGTACTGGCGCAGGAGCACCGAGCGGACTTCATCCGGCATGTCCTTCGTCAGCGCCGAGCGGTACTCGCGCCTGGCCGCCTCTTCTTCACGCTCGCATAACTGCAGCACCGCGTCATCGTTGTGTGGTGCGATGATGTGCATTACCTCCATCCAGCCGCGATGCATCGTGCCGGTCATGGTGCCACGGTCGCGCGGCACGGCACCCATCGAGCTGACCAAAGTCTGCAACTCGGCCACCGAATTGCGGCAGGTATCGGCGGTGCCGCTCAGGACGCTGCGCATCTCGGCGTTGCTCACTTCGCGAGCGCCGGTCATGCAAGTGAGCTCGCCATCCTTGCCGACTTCGATCAGGTGGTTCAGGGTGAAGACAAGTTGTCCTTGAGTGTTGGCCATGGAAAATCTCCTTGCCCGATTCGAGGCAAATGTGAACCCGCGATGACATCCACGCCGGACGGGTCACAACTGCGCCGGGCGCGAGTCTCGCAACGTCGTAAGCTCAGTATAGAAGCGATGAATTCGAGTGCACCATGACCAATCGATCCCATTGGGAAAGCGTCTATCAACGCAAGTCGGCCGAGCAGGTAAGCTGGTACGCGCCTCACCTGCAAAGCTCGATGGCGTATATCCGCGCCGCGGCCCCAACGGCAGCGGCCAGCATCATTGATGTCGGTGGCGGCGAATCCACGTTGGTCGACGATTTGCTCGACAGCGGATACACGGACGTATCGTTGACATCCTCCCCTACCTGAAGGCAGGAGATTCCTTCTGCGTCTGAAACGATGACTCCAGTGTCAGCTCA